>URCR01000039.1 GCA_900546325.1 uncultured Lachnospiraceae bacterium
AACCAGCGACACGAGGATTTTCAGTCCTCTGCTCTACCGACTGAGCTATCTGGGCAACTCAGTGTTGCGCTAACAACAAAAATTATTTTATACTAAGTTTTTGGATTTGTCAATACATTTTTGAATTTTTCTTCACTTTTTTTGCAAAAAATAATTCTTTAGAATTTTGGGAAAGTTTTGCTGTAAGGAATCTCCCTCTGCCCTCTTCTTTCCCTTTCCTTGTCACTTGACAATTCCTGCAAATCTTTTTATCATATTTTTAAATATATTGTTCTTCTTTTCATCAAACAATATATCTAACAAATCCCTTATCATTATTACGGAGGCCTATTATGAAGCAAAACATCTATCGCGATATTGTCGGTTTTCAATGTCTCGATAATATCGAACATCAGACAAATGATCTGTACCTGACTCGCTGTGGCATTCAGAAATGTCCTTCTAATTTCAGTTGGGGACCCAAAAAACGTCCGCAGTATCATATGCACTTTATTTTAGACGGAGAAGGCTATCTCAAGATTGATCAGGAAACTTACCATTTGAAGACTGACCAGATTTTCCTGATTCCTCCTAACACAAGTGCACATTACTATGCAGACAGCCAGAATCCATGGACCTATGCTTTTATCAGCTTCCAAGGAAATAAAGCAAAGCAGTATGCCAGACAGGCCGGATTTGACACAGGACAGTATATCCGTGACTGTGTTCTTCCGACAGAGAAGTTTGCCGCAATTGTTCAGGAAATGCTTGATACACATCAGCTGACGATCACAAATGAACTCCGCAGAGTCGGTCTGCTCTTTACCCTGTTTTCACTTTTGACAGAATCTTACAGCACCTCTGCCTCTGTCAGTCATAAGCACCACGAATATCTGCCGGAGACTTACCTGGAACATGCCTTGCAGTACATCCAGCTCAATTACAGCCAGAATATACATATACAGGATATTGCAGACTACATCGGAATTACTCGTTCTTATTTATTTCATCTGTTTAACAAGAACCTGAAAATGTCTCCTCAGCAGTACCTGCTAAACTATCGGATCAAAAAAGCACAAAAGCTTCTGGCTACCTCTGATATTTTTATTAAAGAGATTGCCTATACTGTCGGATACAGAGACTCTCTTGCATTTTCCAAAGTCTTCCACAAAGCAACCGGGCTTTCCCCGACAGAATACCGAAAGCAATTCGGCACGCTTTCTGATGAGTAGAAAGTTCTTTCTCCTCATTGATGTCCGAGAGCAATATTTTTCTATGTTCTTAGGCACAACATGCCTCCTTCTAATCAGCAAGTTTTTCTTATCTGTTTAGAAGGAGGCATACCTGTTTTAGTTAATAAAGTCCTTTTTTCATACAGTCTTCAATTTCCTGAATTGTTCTCGGTGTCATTGCTGAGAGATCCTCACATCCATCTTCTGTCACAAGGCAGTTATCTTCGATCCGGAATCCAATTCCCCATTCTTCATGATAGATACCGATGTCCACACAGAATACCATTCCAGGAGCAATCGTCTCCGGTGTGACAATGGCATCGTGACAGTCATATCCGACATGATGTGCTCCGCCATGCCACATATAAGTTCCGATGTCAGCAAAATCTTTGCAGACACCTGCTTCTTTTAATTGTTCAAAATTATATCTGCGGGCGGTCGCATCTACATCTGACATCTTCATTCCGGGCTTGATGATCTCAAACATATGGTCAGAAGTGCGGAGTGCGCACTCATAGAGCAGTTTCTGTCTGTCACTGAACGTTCCGTTACAAGGGAATCCTCTGGAAACATCATTCACAAGATTGTCATAGCTTGCTCCCACATCGTTGAGCACCATATCTCCGTCATGTGCCTGTCCTTTGTAACTGTAATAGTGGATGCAGAAGTTATTCTGACCTGCAGAGATGATTGACGGGAATCCGCTTCCTGCCGGACTGTGCTGTCCAAGTGCATAGTCAAACTCTGCTTTGTACTGATACTCGTACATTCCCGGTTTCGACGCCTGCATCATCCGTGTGATTCCTTCGCATGTGATCAGTTCTGCTTTGCGCATCGCCTCAATCTCACATGGCTGTTTGATGGTGCGCATTCTGCCCAGAATAGCTTTTGCATCTTCTCTTTTGAGAAATGCGTACATATTCTGTACCCTTTTCTGGAAAAGATGTACCGGTGTATCGATGTCATTTTCTTCATATTTAAATGCATCTAAGTACAGATACTCATAATTTCCCGAATATGCACAGTTGTGGAATTCCCCATCAAACGCCTGCACATATCCTGTATTGGCAAATCCTCCAAGTTCGGCTGCCTCATCTGCTTTTAATCTTTTTCCGGTCCATCTCTCTGCCATGAGATCCGGTGGAAGCAAATATAATTTCTCCCATGCCTTTCCTGCACTGTCTTTTCCTGCCAGTAAAATAATGTTTTTCTCCTCGAGTCCTGTCAGATAGAAGAAATTTCGGTTTGCAAAGAAAGGATAATATTCATCATTGGACTTGCGGATCTCCGCACCGGAAAAGAATACTGCCAGCGAATTATTTTTCATACTTTCATAAAATCTTTTTCTGTTTCCTTCAAAAAACTCTTTTTTCATCTTTTCTATATGCTCCTTTTTCTAACAGAATTTCCTTTTTTATTTTCTTACAAGGTAGATTTGTCCTGCCACCGGAACTTCCACTGAGAACAGTTCCAATCTTCCCTCATAGGTAAGTCTGTCTGTCTCTTCGCCTTTGCAGTCTTTTACCACAATCTCATAAATTCCTTCCAGCTCTGATTCCAAAATCATTCTCTTTCCTTTTGTTCCGTTCAGAATCATGTATTCGTTCACTTCTTTTGGAAGTGCGATCACTCTGTTTTCTGTGTAGACTGCACCAACTGCCTGTTTTTCACTGACAGACCATACAACAGGATATAAGTTGTGCGGTTCCTGCGGACGGAGCTGTTCTTTCTGGAGCAGATCTTTGTGCTCTCTCATAAAATCCACCCAGAATCGCAGCATCTTTTTCATCTCTTCTGTGGACTCTTCCAGTTTTACGGAAATCTGCACGGTAGAGAAAATACTTGAAATAATCTGGATTGCAGCCAGTTCCGGTTTCTCTTTGATATGCCACATCAGCGGATCCGAATGAACCGTAGTGGAACCGGAAAGCATTCTCAAGTCAACTGTTCCCACTCTGTTTCGGATTGCAGAATTTGGACAGTCTGTCACACGGAACATATTTCCATATCTTCTCATGTTCGGTCCGATATATCTCTGCCGGAATTCTACCATAACTTCCGGATCTTCTTTGGAAATTGCCTCATAGATCTGGATCATCAGACAGTCGAGTGCTTCCTGTACACTCCCAAAATCCATTCCTTCCTGATATGCAGGAGTATCTTTTGTCTCAACAATCTGATCAATAAAATCAAGCTTGAATCCATCGAGATTCCATTTTTTCATTCCATCTACATACGTGTTTACGAGATACGCTCTCACTTCCGGATAACGCGGATCTAACACACCTGCTCCCATCGAATCCATATAGTAGAGTGTTCTATCTTTAAATTCGTCCCACTTTTCTGCCTTGTATCCGAGGAATGGCACGCTGTACCAGATCATATATTTCATTCCCATGTCATGAATTTTTTCGATGTGCCCTCTGAAGTCAGGGAATCTGTTCTTGGATACTTCCCAGTCTCCGCAGAATGCATATCCTCTGTTATTGTCATCTGTCTGCCATCCGTCATCAAGGATTACCGTTTTAAATCCGATTTCAGATGCAAGTTTACACTCTTTCTCAATCTCCTTGTCTGTCAGATTCTGATGATAAGAATACCAGGTAGAGTAGACAGGTTCACGCGTTGCCTCCGCCGGATTGATCGGAGTCAGTCCACAGTCAGTTTCCCACCATTTGGAAATTGCCGCGATTGATTCATAGAATGGAATATCTCTCTGATCGATCAAAACTTCCATCTCATAGCTGCCCGTTCTTGTCACATAGGTATTCGGTACCTTCACCTGCAGAAGAACAGTTCCGTCTTCCTCATGGATTCCGGCTCTGATTTCCATGATCTCTTTCGCCTCGGATACTGCAACCGTATATCTATTTCTTCCATCTTCACTGAACAATGTCATGACCGGAGCGGAGCTTGCCGTCATGCTTCGGAAATATCCTGCCCAATCCGCATCGATCGATCTGTCAAATCCACAATTTGGATGCCATACTCCGGCGCAGTCTAAATATGGGAATACCCATGTCAGCTCACTGAATCCTTTTTCTTCTTCCGCGGAACCATCCGCTGTAAAACAGCATTTGAAAACAAAAACCTGTTTTTCTCTCTCTGCTGTCTCGATCGTTACATTCATATTATCTGTCTTTTTGATTTCAGGTGTTTTCATTATTTTTCCCTTTCTCTCTGTTCATCATCAAAAGCTATCTGCCGACTTTCTATGCCTCTACTGTCAGCACTGCTCCCGGCTCAACAATTTTCCCATTTACGGAAATATTCTGTTCTGTCCGGTTTCCAAAAGTTATTTTTCCATCTTTCATGACGATATCCGCCTCTCCATCGAGCATCGGGCAGTTTGTGATCTCAAACCACTCTGCCTCTTCTGCCAGCGCCGGAGCGATTGTTACTTCCTTTGCAGGAGCATTTACATGAATCCCGGCAATTCCACATATGTAGTTTCCGACCGCTGCATAGGAGACTTCCGGATATTCTCTTCTTACCAGTTCCGGATCGATCATTTCTTTCAGCCAGTAGTAAGCCTTCTCATCCTCTCCCAGCCGGAAGAATAATTCCGGGTAATGCGACATGCTCTCTACATTCACGCACGCACGGTTTTCCACGCTGTAATTGTGAAGTGTCTCTGTATGGCAGCTTCTCTTGTGCTTGTCTTCAATGACATTATAATACAATAAAGAGAGGCCGTGTCCCATTTCCGGGCTGTGTGACAGTTTCCCACCATTTTCTTTTACCTGATAAAAGGTTTCTTCAGACTCGTCCCACCATTGCTCTTCAAGCATCTTCTGTAGAGACTCTGCTCTGTATACACACATTTTTTCGGCTTCTTTCTCCCCTCTTAGACGGTAGATCTCTGCCGCTGAGCGATACCCTCTGATCTCAATCGCCAGCATATCGACCAGCGCCTCTGCATTTTCAAACCGGTCATCCTCACAGTAGGATGGAATTCCAAGCCGTGAATTTGGATATTTTCTTTCCAGGAGGAAATCCCCGTCCTGATCCCACCACGCAGCGTACTGCCGTATCGTCCAGTCATAGAACCGGACAAAATCCTCATCCAGAATATAATCACTGTCCCCGGTCAGCATATACATCCGGAAACATACGTCCAGCAGTTCAAAATTTGCAGGCAGGTTGTACCAGAAATCCTCATCGCTCGCATAGTCTACCGGACATGGCCTGTAATCTCTGTCGATTTCCCAGAAGGTGCAGTATTGTCTGCTCTTTGCGATATTCTGGACAAATCTGCGCAGCATATTTTTTGTATGTCCGCGAAGCCCCAGCATCTCTGCTCCCACTGCATGGTGCGCCACATCACGAATGCAAAAAGACATTCTTCCTGGAAGCGCCGCCTCATACCAGTCTCCTACCAGATCTCCTTCATGGCTGTATGACAGTGCCTGCTCTTTTGCCCACGCAAACCCTCTGTTTAATTTATCATTTGATGAAGTAAATGTAATCCTTCCTTTCAAGTCCTCTTCCTCCTTGCAGACATTTTTGCTTATCAGCATATTTAAAAGTGGGGACTTCCTTGCGGAAGCCCCCTGGTTTTCCATTAATATGTATGGTTCTTCACAGATTTAAAACTATTTTTATTGTTTTACCGCACCCATTGTCATACCACTTGTGAAGTACTTCTGGAAGAATGGGTAAATGACAATAATCGGCAGTACTACGACGACCGTGATCGCTGCCCTTATGGTAAGTGGCTGAATTCCTCTCATGGCCTCTGCAAGCATCGTAGAGTCGGTCATATCTTTTAAGGCGCTTGCCTGATTTAACATGCGGTACAGGATAATCTGTAACGTATCCCACGTTCCGCTCTTGCTGTACAAGTTGACATCGAACCATGAATTCCAGTGTCCCACACCTACATAGATCGCAATACATGCAAGCATCGGTTTACTGAGCGGCAGTACAAACTGTGTGAAGATTCTCAGCTCGCTTGCCCCATCTACCCGAGCCGCCTCAAACAATGGCTGCGGAATATTTTGGATATAGGAAGCGCACAATAACATATAATATGCGCTGAAAATACTCGGAAGCCAGTATACTGTCAGAGTATCTACAAGACCTAATTTTGTCATTAATAAGTAGCTAGGAATTAATCCACCACTGAAGTACATTGTAATGAGGAATAAAATCCTCATAAATTTTCTTCCGGCAAAATTCTGACAACTTACAATATATCCTAATAATGCATTTCCAAGAACTGCTGTCACAGTTCCAATCACTGTTCTCAAAACAGATACGATCGTACTTCTATAAATATCACTGTTACTTAACACATATTGATAATTAGCCAATGTAAATTTTCTCGGCCAAAGATAAATTCCACCTTTCACCGCATCCGAACCCTCATTGAATGAGATTGCGATGACATTGATAAAAGGATAGACAACAATGACCATAAATAGTATTAATAAAATCACGTTACAGACATCAAATACTTTTCCACTCTTTGTCTGCTTAATATAAAACGGACGACTCATTTTGCACCTCCCTAGAAAATTGAAGTATCCAGTTTCTTCCGGCAGAACCAGTTAGATGCCCATACCAGAATAACGCCGATCACAGACTTCATCAGACCAACTGCAGTACCGACTGAATAGTAACCAAGCTGAATACCATATCTGTAAGAGTAGGTGTCAATAACATCCCAGTAAGCCTGCGTTGCAGAATTTCCTAATACAAGATGCTGTTCAAATCCTGCATTTAAAATACCTCCGATACCGATGATCCAAAGCACAACAATCGTTGGAAGAATCGTCGGAATCACTACATGCCTGATCACTCCCGCACGTGTCATACCATCTACAGCACCTGCCTCGATCAGTGTCTCATCAATTCCTGACATCGCAGAAATGTAAATAATCGCAGACCATCCGATTCCCTTCCACATATTGACAAGCGTATACATTACCCAGTAATATTTTCCTTCCGTCAAGAATGGAATTGGCGCATCTATCAGACCGATTCTCATTAAAATATCATTCACAACACCCTCATTGGACAGCATAATGAAAATCATACTTCCTGCAACTACCCACGAAATAAAATGTGGCAGGTAAGATGTTGTCTGCACAACTGTTTTGAACTTCTTATTATTTAATTCATTAACACAGATTGCAAAAATAATCGGCGCTGCAAATCCAACTGTTAATCCCAAAATACTCATTGCCAATGTATTTCTAAGTAACTGGCCAAAGGTTGGACTCATGACAAAGTCCTTAAAATACTGTAGACCGACAAACGCACATTCTGAAATTTTCATTCCCGGAACGTAATCTACGAATGCCATCAATAATCCATACATTGGAACATAGGCAAAAATTACTACCCAGATAATGATCGGTATACACAGCAGCCACAACTGCCGCTGCTTATTAAACAACTTTACCCAGTGTTTTATTTTCTTTTTCATATCAGGCCTCCTGGAACCAGATTTTTATCGGGAAAATGGAAACTATTTCGTTTCCATTTTCTCCATATTTTTCTTATAGTTATCGCTCATTGCTTGCTCTAAAGTATCCACTCCCGCAGATGTCAGAGAATCCTGAAGTTTTTTCCATGCAGCCTCAAATTCTTTGTCATTGTCTGCCATCACTGCATCTCCCCAGTTTGCTTTCCATGCGTCTGTCACAGACTGTTCTGCAATTTTCTGTTCATCTGTCTTCTCACGAAGCGTCAGCGCTGAAGAGTCATAGATAGTTCCGTCAAGATTTTCCATCATCATGCTCTTCCATTTATTTTCGTCATACCACATCTGATTCGGCCATAAATCATGTACTCCGTCTTCCCATCTGGACTGATTTACGAACAACCATGGCATTCCTTCTTCGTAGTATGCATTGTCATAAGACCATTTCTCTGCTAAGATCTGCTCTTTTGCTTCCGGATCTACTTCCCAGTTTCCTTCTTCATCGATATTCCAGAATTTCACTTCTTCACCGGTATCTCCGATCGGTGTTCCGTTTGGAATTCCCCAGCCTGTCAATGCAGTTCCCATGTCTGTTGCCTGGAAGTTCATAAAACGCATGATCGCTTCCGGATCTTCTGCCTTGTCTGTGATGATCGTGCAGTAGGAACCCAGGAAGTTCTTTCCGCTTAAGTTTGCAGACTCTGCATCCTCATCTTTGAATCCAATCTGAACAAAACGCTTATCTTCCGGTAAATTCGGATCTTCTGCCTGCCAGATCTCGTGTCCTGACTGATAGGTGATCCACCATTCTCCAACACACCCTACAACTCTCTCATTGGAGAATTTTGTCTGCCACTGTTCATAGTTGTTTGCAAAAGAATCCGGGTCCAATGTTCCGTCAAGATGATACTGGTTAAAGTATTTCGTCATCTCTTTTCCTTCGTCTGTAAATGCCCAGTGTGTGAAGTTTCCGTCATCGTCAATCTTATACCCTGATTTCAGTCCCCAGAAACCGCTCAAAGCTGCAGGATCTGTGTAGTGTCCGGAGTCAGAATAGAAGGACAGTGCATATCTGTCTTCTCCGTTCGGTGTTTTCGGAAATTTCTCTAAAATTGCATTTAATGCATTGTAATAATCTTCCGGTGTCTTAATCTCCGGTGAACCGATTGCCTTCCATTCATCGTAACGGATATGTGCACATCTATCCGGAAGCTCTGTGATTGCTCCCATCAGTGTCGGAACATAGTATAATTTTTCTTTATCATCTAAGAACAGGTTGTAGTGCTCTCCCATGCTCTTCTTGATGTCTGTTCCAACTGTGTCCATATATGGGGTCAGCTCCACCGCTTTTCCCATCTTAGCAAATTTCTCTACCATAGAAAATGGTACATAAGTAATCACATCAGGATAATCCCCGGAAGCCAGCGCAAGGTTCAGCGCCTCTTTTCCGTCACCGGAAACATGTTCTACGTTGATCTCTACATTAAACTCATCCTTCAGATATTTGAGACTGTTCTTCTCTCCCTCTTTCTGAGCCTCCAGCGGTGCGTAATAGCCGCTGGCATCAAGAACATCGATTTTCAGTGTCTCCTCCGGTTTCTCCCATCCAAACCGGTTTACCTCCCCACTCCCTTTGAACGTGCTTTCTTTCTTTTCAGTTGTTTTCTCAGATCCACCGCCGCATCCGGCAAGCATAGATGCTGTTAAAGCTGTTGCTACCAGTACACTGATCACTCGTTTCTTTTTCACTTTTCTTTTCAGACATCTGCAAGTTCAGATATCCTTCCTCCTTCTCCTTTTATTTAGGCTCCTGACCTATTGCTGTTTTATTGTTACGCAGATACCACTGCATAATCATCACTTTCCTGTATTACTTCTTCTTGATATAGAACAGCCTTGAGAAGTTATCTCCCTGCTGCTCCCACGCAACTCCGGCAAGTCCTGCCGCACTGTCTGATACGCTCATCCCCGCATACATCAGCTCATCTCCGCCGAAATCGCCATACTGCATTTCTGCTCCAAACTGTTCCTGCACAGTGTATTTTTCAGCAGCATCGAGACCTTTCAGATAGATTCTCTCAAACTTTCCATTTGCCGGCTGCATTACTCGGAAATATGCCGCCAATGCTTCAGATCTGTCTTCCGAGACAACCATCCATGCTGAAGAAGTTCCTTCAAACGGACTTAACAGTCTGTAAAATGTTCCTTTCTGGATCAGATCTCTGTGCTTTTTCATAAATGCGATCTGCTTTTTCATCGTCTCAAGCTCTTCTTCCGGAAGTCTTGTAATATCAAGCTCATACCCAAATGTCCCAAAGTATGCCACATTTGCCCTCGTGTCAAGCGATGTACTTCTTCTTACCTGATGATTCGGCGATGCGGACACATGACTTCCCATACTACTGAGCGGATATGCAAAAGAAGTTCCATACTGGATCTTGATTCTGTCCACTGCGTCTGTGTTGTCTGAAGTCCATGCCTGCGGTGCGTAGTACATCATACCCGGATCAAATCTCGCTCCGCCGCTTGCGCAGGATTCAAAAAGGATCTCCGGAAACTCCTCAATCAGTCTTTCATAGAGACTGTACACTCCGAGAATGTATTTATGTCTTACCTTTCCCTGATGCTCTCTGTCATTTCCATTTGAGAATACCTCTGAAAATGCACGGTTCATATCCCATTTCACATAAGATACCGGAGCTTCTTTCAGAATCTTTCTCATCTGTGCATGGATGTAATCCACAACCTCCGGCTTTGAAAAGTCTAACACATACTGATTTCTGCTGTGACAATAGCTTCTTCTTAAATCTGCCAGCAGCCAGTCCGGATGGGCGCGGAACAGATCACTGTCTTTGTTCGTCATCTCCGGTTCAAACCAGAGTCCGAATTTCATTCCCATCTCTTCGATCTTCTCTGCCAGTCCGGTAATCCCTCCCGGCAGCTTCTCAAGATTCGGATACCAGTCTCCAAGAGAACAGTTATCGATGTTTCTCTTTCCGAACCATCCGTCATCAAGGACAAACAATTCGATTCCGAGTTCTTTTGCCTTCTCGGCAATCTTTAATATTTTTTCTTCGTTAAAATCAAAATAGGTCGCCTCCCAGTTATTGATCAGGATCGGACGTCCTTCATCTCTCCAGTTCCCTCTCGCAAGTCTTGTACGGTATAACTTGTGGAAAGTCTGGCTCATCTTGTTGCTTCCTTCTTCCGAGTAGACCATCACCATCTCCGGTGTCTGGAAGCTCTCTCCTTTCTTTAGTTCCCAGCGGAATTCATTTGGATGAATTCCCATCACAACTCTTGTCACATCATAAGTGTCAACTTCTACCTGTGCAAGAAAATCTCCACTGTACACAAGGCTGAAACCGATCACCTCTCCGCTGAACTCGTTTGCATTTTCCCGCTTCAACATAAGAAATGGATTGAATTGATGGCTGCTGCATCCGCGCATACTGTACACACTCTGTACTCCGTAACTTAATTTTCTTGTATGCACATGCCGTTCTCTGATCCAGGATCCCGCCAGCTCTGTCATCTCATAATCCTTATCCGGCAGATCCAGGCAACCACTCATACAGTTGAGAAGTGTGATTCCTTCCTCATGCTCACAGACAAATCTCACATTCTTTGTGATGACCGGAAGATCATTATAGATCGTATACGATAAAATCATCTGTGTATGGATCACTTCATCTTCCAGAATCAGCTCCAGTGTATCGGCCTCACTCTCACTCTCCACATAGGTTGCCGGAAGTCCTTCCAGCTTCTTCTTGCCTGAAAAAATGTTATGACCTTTGTACTTAAAATCTACCGCCCGGCTTCCGTCTTCTCTTTCCAGCTCAAAAGCAGGATATCTTGTATCACCTGAACCATATGTCGGATATTCTTGTTTCAAATGCTCCAGAGAAAATTTACTCTCTCCCTCATACGGATATGGAGCCATGTCTCTTCTTGCATATTCGACCAGATACCCGAAATCCTCTCTGTCATTTAACCGTTTTCCATAGTAAACATGTCCCGGCTGTCCATTTCTTAAAATCTTGATAATATAGCTGATCTCATCGTTGTAAAGATGAAATTCCTTTGAACTCTCGTGAAAAATAATTGACATGTATGTTTCCTTCCTTATCTGCTTTCTCTCGGTATTCAGATGTGCTATCTGCTTTGATTACCTCTTGTTTCTATAAATAATTATACGGAAATAGATTGCTTATCAAATGGAACAATGACCAATTTACATGTATTTATGTCAAATATTATGCTTTTTGTATAATTTTTCAGATAAGGAAAAGGCAAGATTGTATATTTCTATCTCATATAGAATCAAAAACCGGAGGAGACATCGTCAATTTTCACTGTAAAATAATCACATTTGATTTATACTTTCTTGACATAGAAAAACTCACACTCCCTTTTACTTTATCTCTTATACAAACTAATAAAATACAAAAACCCCAGAAAGCCTAATTGGTGTTAGAATATAAATAGTACAAGTCAAAATGAGAATTCCTTATAAGAAAAATCATGGTACAATGTAGGTACCGCACTGAAGGAGGATCTCATTATGGCAAAACACTATGACAAACAATTTAAGCTGGATGCAGTCCAGTATTATCATGATCACAAGAACTTAGGACTGCAAGGCTGTGCTACAAACTTAGGAATCAGTCAGCAGACATTATCACGCTGGCAGAAAGAACTGCGTGAAACAGGTGATATTGAAAGCCGTGGTTCCGGTAACTATGCTTCTGATGAAGCAAAAGAAATCGCACGATTAAAACGAGAATTACGAGATGCACAGGATGCTCTTGAAGTATTAAAAAAAGCAATCAACATTCTGGGAAAATGACGGAAGCCATTTATCTCGAAGTTGCGGAGATGGCAGAAACTGCCCATAAGGCAAAACGCCAGGTTTCTGTCTCCGGAATGTTGAAACATCTTGGCGTTTCTCGTTCTGGTTATCATGCATGGCTAAAACGTGTTCCTTCTAATACAGAAAAAAGACGTGAATCCGTAAAAGCTAAAATCAAAGATATTTATGATGAATCTAAACAGAATTATGGTGCCCCTAAAATTACTAGGGAATTGCGTAAATCTGGAGAAATCATCTCCGAACGTACCGTTGGTAAGTATATGAAACAAATGGGCATCAAAGCTCAATGGATCAAGCCATGGACCATCACGACCAAAGATTCTGACTTCAGCAGCGAATTAAAAAATATCCTTGATGAACAGTTTAATCCAGAACGTCCAAATGCTGTTTGGTGTTCTGATATCACTTATATCTGGACGATAGACGGATTTGTTTATCTGACCAGCATTATGGACTTATATTCCAGAAAAATCATTGCCTGGACACTTTCCAAAACATTGGAGGTATCCTGCGTGATTGAAACAATAAAGAAAGCCAAAGCAAGACGCAATATCGATAAGCCTTTAATTCTGCATTCAGACCGGGGAAGCCAGTATGTATCAAAAGAATACAAACGTATAACCGCAACCATGCAGTGTAGTTATTCTAAAAAGGCATATCCATGGGATAACGCATGTATTGAGTCGTTCCATTCCCTGATTAAGAGAGAATGGCTGAATCGGTTTAAGATTCGAGATTATGATCATGCATATCGTTTGATTTTTGAATATTTGGAAGCATTCTACAATACGAAACGAATTCATAGTCACTGTGATTATATGTCACCAAACGATTATGAAGAGCTGTATCGTAGGCTTCAGCAAGACGAATTGCAGCTGGCAGGTTAAGATGAGGAAAACCCCATTTTAACTTGTACTAAATCTTGACATAGGACCAAATTGCCTTCTGAGGTTCTCCTTGTTCTTTATTGATTTTCCAATATATATTCTACAAATGCTTTTTTCCCTTCCGGATGTTTATTTGTTTCTACAACAGCAAGATACACATCCTTCCACTGATCCATGTCATCCCCAAGCACTTCCTCAATGCTTGCAAAGCCTTTCTTCTCACTGAAATGCTCATACACATTCTCAGGACAGACAAATACATCTACCGAGGCGGCCCCGATCAATGTCGTCAATACAGTGAGTGTATCCGGTGTCAGCTCCCCCGATGTAATATTATTTTGAATGGTTACTTTGTCATTCTTTCCAGTCTGGTTCATATATTTTTTCAGTCCCTCTTCTAGTTCAGAAGTATCGCTCTCCCCCGCACCGATCACAACCGCGCTCACAAGGACATTTTCCCGGCTGGCACGGTATGCAGAATAAACAACATTCAGAATTACCCCGGCAATGATCGGCACAAGCAGCCATATCTTATAATACGTCCACAGATAGTCCAGCTTTTGGCGCAGACTCATCCCTTTCATTTTTTCTCGCATAGTTCTCCACTCTCTCTAAATTTTTTGTTAATTTTCACAATTTAATTGCTTTTATCATCTGATTTATGTATACTATTTGATAGCTATTTTACCATTATATAAAAACAGATTGTAAAATGCAATAGAAAACAACTTACAGCGAAAGGAACTATTATGAATCGTTTATTTAATATGAATTCTCCATTTTGGCAATTCATGTCAAAAATTACAGACTTGCTTATTCTGAATGTCATTTTTGTAATTTCCTGCATTCCGGTCATTACAATCGGTACTGCCATCAGCTCTCTCTACTATATGTGCCTGAAGCTGAAGCGCAATGAATCTCCCTATATCTGGAAAGGCTATTGGAAGGCATTTCGCGAGAACTTTAAGCAAAGTACGATTATCTGGCTGGTCTCTCTTGTCATTATCTATTTCTTAGGGATGGACTATTCCATTCTCAAATTACAAGAGTCTAATACTCTGACGTTCAGCCGGGTTTTGATCTGGTTGGCTACCATTATCTTTTTTAGTATATTTATTTATATTTTCCCGATTGTCTCACACTTTCACTGTACGATAAGACAGGCAGTCAAAAATTCATTCTATATGGCGCTTGGACATTTACCGTTCACAATTCTTCTCATCGTTGTTTTTGGAGGAATCATCTTCCTGACTACCATCACACCGGGACTGACGGCAATGATCATGGTGCTCGGTATTCTCTGTGGATTTTCTGTTGTGACATACCTGGTATGCGGTATTTTTAACCATATTTTCAAAAAATATGAACCATCCTAAACGTATTTCAATGAAGAAAGGCTCTTGAAACGTCATGTCTCAAAAGCCTCTTTTTCTCAGAAATTTTCCCTGCTATTTTACATACTTCTCCATTCTTTCATCCCGGATCACCCCACCGAAATTCATTCCATATCCGAAATCGTAAGTATGTCCTTCTCCGTCTTTGTAGCATTCCATATCAAATGCCACATCTTCTTTCTGCTGTTCGACGGTCTCCATATCCTTCGGGATCTGGATCGGCAGTAATCCTTCCGGCTCAAATGCTCCGGTAAGAACATCGAGCACAGCTGCCGGAGTCACCCCATATTCTACAAGGATCGCGTCAGCATACGGTTCAAATTCTGCCATCACCATCGGATTTTTCAAGGTGACGATCGCAATGACCGGTTTTTCTCCCATCTCTTTTCGCATGTTCAGGATCAGGCCAAGATCTTCCTCGTTTGCCGCCGTGTTCCATTTTCCTTTATAACCACGGTCATTGGATGCTTCGAGCGGATCTCCTCCTGCGATACTTGTCTCTCTTGCAGTTTTTGCCTCATATGGGCGGTATTGAAGCGTCACCGGAACGTATCCGTTTCCACCGTCTTCTCTGTCTTTCGGATCGTATCCGACACTGATCGGGGATTCGATAAAGCAGAGCGCCGCATCTGCTTCCTTCGGATCTTCTGTTACCTGGAAATAAGATACTGCCGCCTGTTTTGCCATCGGAGTCACCGTCTGCTCTCCTGTCGGCATACTCATAAAGTCCAGATAAGAGCGGATGTGTCTCTTCGGCACATAAACCTTGATTCCTCTTTTCAGAGGGAGCACCTGTTCTTTATTTTTTAACATCGTCACGGATCTCAGCTGTGACTGGTATCCTTTTTGTTTGAACTCCTCACATCCTACAATGCTTAAAGAAGATTCCAGATTCAAATACGGATTTTCAAAAAGTCCTGTCCGGAAAATATTTAAAAGCAGGCGGTAAGCAGATCTTCGGAATCTTGCATCTGTGGATTCTTTTCCATATTTTTTACATGCCATCTCGTAAGCTTCCATAACAGGCTTTACATCATTATTTCCACCAAACTGGTCGACACCTGCTTCCAGTGCTTTTAAATGGCGCTCCGCCTCTGTCAGATGCTCCACACCCCAGCATTTTCCGGCGAACTCTTCCTCCGTTCTTCCGATGTCGTGAGTGATCCCCCAGTCGGTACATACCACTCCGTCATAGCCCAGTTCTTCTCTGAGCAGATCCTGAATCAGATATTTGTTAAAGGAATTTCCCACATTTTCTCCGTATTTCTGATCCGCCTCATAGGAAATCGTGTAGTAAGGCATGACCGCACTTGCTTTTTTCGTCTTTCCATCCAGCGAAAATGCCCCTTCTGTAAACGGCCGTAAATGCTCTGCAAAATTTTCTCCCGGATAGACTGCATATTTTCCATAGGCATAATGTGCGTCCCTT
Source organism: uncultured Lachnospiraceae bacterium (assembly GCA_900546325.1). Taxonomy (GTDB): domain Bacteria; phylum Bacillota; class Clostridia; order Lachnospirales; family Lachnospiraceae; genus Faecalimonas. The sequence continues at coordinate 16,225 of URCR01000039.1, forward strand.
CCGCCTTCACAAGGACCTCCGCCCGGGAAGTGTTTTACCATCGTGTTAACGCTGTCTTGTCCCCATCCGTCCGCGGTTCCTTCAGTTGTCTGGAATCCGTCACAGTATGCTTTTGTCATATCGATCGTCATTTGGGTATGCTCCCCGAACGTATCTGCAAACCGCATCCATCTCGGCTCTGTCGAAAGGTCGATCTGCGGTGAGAGTGCTGTTGTAATTCCAAGTGCCCGGTATTCTGCCGATCCGGCTTCCCCAAATGCTTTGACGAGCTCCGGATCAAAGGATGCGGACAATCCGATTCCATTCGCCCATTTTGAGATCGGTTCTCCGGTCACTCCCATATATTCCGCTGTGGAGCCTGCGCTGTGTCTCGGGTCCGAACTGTTATTGACCGGGATTCCGAATCCGGTATTTTCCGCCAGCGCCTGAATCTGGTTGTTCCATTTAACCGCCGCCTCTGTACTCTCAAGTCCCATGATCAGAACATGGCGCACTTTATCTTTCTCTACAAACTCTTTCTGCTGGTCTGTCAGTTCCCACGGTTTTGCACCGCTTTCCTCATATCGTTTCCCGCTGTAAGTTCCGCCAAATGTCTCTGCCAGCTTTCCTTTTGCCGGGATCAGCTGATGCGCACTGTAAAGCATCAGTCCCGCAATGTCCTCGATCTCCAGACGATCTGCCAGGTCCTTGGCACGCTCCTCGTAAGATAAGCGCCAGTCTTCATACGGAAGCAGCTCTCCGGTTCCCGCCAGGTCTTTGAATGCATATCCGTCTACGGTCAGGATTTTGGCTCTGCTGCCTTCGCTGATTCCCAACTCTTGTCCGTTTTCATTCTGGATCAGTCTGTATCCATCTTCTTTTTTTTCTGTCCATTTCTGTCCCATAGAATTTTAATTCCTCTTCTCTGAATATTTTTATCGCGCGGCTTGACTGAACTGTCTCTTCCCACTTCAGTCAAACCGCACAAAATGAACGTTCACACTAATGCTGTATTTCTGCGCCTTTTGCCATCATCTCCATCAGATTGAACGGCGGCAGAATATCATCTATTTTCTGATACAATTCATCGTCAAAATTGTACCGTACTTCACACTCTCTGTCAAAGATCATCGTAGGCTCTTTTTCTTCTGTCACAGACTCCCATGCCGGAAGTTGATCGCTCTCTGGTCTTCCGGTTTTCGCAAAGGACATAAATGCCTCAAACATCTGTGCTTCCAGCCGCTCTGCAACGTCCGGAATCTGGCATACTTCCACCAGTTCTGTGTTGTGGAAGAAGAACGGGATGTCCGAGCAATGCCATGCGATCTTATTGTGGTGGATCGGAAATTCCAATGTAAAATCATATAAGTAAGTTCCCGCCTTTTTTCCCGACGCATGCAGTTTTGCAATAGCCTTTGACGGCTGGCGCATCACGCGGTCCACAAAGAGCAGATCTGTCGGGTTTTTCCCAGGGTATGCCTTTTGGAATGCTTCGATCATCTCTTCGGTGTGCTCTCCATAGACAGTGCCGACAATCTGTCTGATCTGTTCTTCGGTCAGCTTATTTTTATCATACTCTGACGGCAGAAACGCAAATTCTCCAAACACACTTCCGACCATGACCGGAATCTCAAATGCATGTTCCCGGAATCCGTAGTCGAGCGGATTTCCCTTGAAATATTCATTTACCATCGGTGCGCCTCCGATATATTCGCCCTGCATCGCAAGCATCGGACTTACTTTTGTGTAGGCATCCGCAAGTGCATAATATGGGATTGTTTCCAGCTTTTTTACATCCTCTTCTGAAGCTTCGCCTTCTGTGATCTTAAGTTCTTTTAACATTGCAGTTACGATTGCACGCCCGTCTCCGGTGCAGGATGACATCAGCGATGCGCTTCCCACTCCGCTCATGATCAGCGCTCTGTGAAACAGCCCGTCTGCGGCTTCGATCTGCATCAGATCAGCAACCTTCATTCCACCGCCGGACTGTCCGAAGATTGTTACATTGTCCGGATCTCCGCCAAATAAATGAATATTGTCGTGTACCCACCGAAGCGCTGCTACCATATCTGCATGGCCTGCATTTCCTGAATTGGCATATCTTTCTCCGAATGGAGACAGATCCAGATAACCGAGAATGTTCAGGCGGTGGTTGATCGATACGACTACCACATCTCCGTTTTTACACATCTGAAATCCATCATAGGCAACCTGCTCGATGGAAGAGCCCGCAAAATATCCGCCTCCGTGAAGCCAGACGATCACCGGCGCTTTCGCCCCTTCTTCCAGTGATTTTGTCCAAATATTCAGATTCTGGCAGTTCTCGTTCTGAGGCCAGTAACGGTGCGGCACCATCAGTTCTGCACTTGGTGTCTCATTCTGCAGAAGCGGGCAGACAAACCCATAGGAAGAGGCATCTTTTATCCCCTCCCATGTCACCTTCTGCGGCATTTGGAACCGCTCTGCCTGCGCATACGGAACTCCTTTGAAAATATATTCTCCTTCGTAAAAATATCCTTTCAGTTTTCCACCGGTTGTCTCCAGTACCGGAACATCGTCATAATTGAATTGTTTTGTCATAGCAAGATACCTCCATTTCACAGAACCGCTTTTTCATTTTACTTTTGTTACAGCTTCTTTAATCTCTCAAGCAGTTTCTCGGTGTCTTCAAATGTCAGTTTTCCGCCGCCAAATGCAATCAGCCCGCGCAGCGGCATATACCGCATCATCGCCTCCATCATATCTCCGGTTCCTTCTCCAAGGGTATCTCCTTCCATCTGCCCGAAGATGGAAAGCGCCCCGGCAAATTCTGCCATAACTTCTTTTGCTCCCGGAATTTCCATGATATCGCCAAATGTCGTATCCATGTTCAGTTCCGGTCTCTTCTCCGTCGTCGAACGGATCTCTACTTCCTGCTTTGCAAGGATGGTTCTTGAGGACTGTCCAAGTGCAATCTGGTAGCTTCCGCTCTCTACATTCCATGCCTGAAGGTCTGTGTCGTAGTAAGCAAATGCCCGTTTTTCCAGTGTAAATGTCACTGTCTTTGTCTCTTTCGGCTCTAATCCGATCTTCTCAAATCCTTTTAGCTCTTTGACCGGACGGATCACATTTCCTTTCGGAGGCATCACATAGAGCTGTACCACTTCTTTTCCGAAACAGTCACCTGTATTTGTCACATCCACCTGGACTGTCAATGTGTCTGTGTCATCCATCTCTGTCTTATCTAATTTCATATTGCTGTAAGCAAATGTCGTATAACTCAGTCCATGTCCGAACGGGAATAAAACATCCATTTCTTTTGTGTCATAGTAGCGGTATCCCACAAAAACGCCTTCGCGGTACTCCACCTTATTTCCTTCTCCTACATAAGATAAGTAAGACGGATTATCCTGCAGTTTTACCGGGAATGTCTCCGCAAGATGTCCGCTCGGATTTACTTTTCCGTAAAGCACATCCACCGTTGCTCCGCCGACTGCCTGCCCGCCAAGGTATACTTCCAGGATTCCTTTCACCTGATCTGCCCAAGGCATCTCCACCGGAGAACCATTGTGCAGGACGACAACTACATTTTCATTGACTTTGCAGATCTCCTGAATCAGGTGGTTCTGGCATTCCGGCAGACGCATATGCTGTCTGTCATATCCTTCGGACTCAAACGCATCCGGAAGTCCCGCGAAGATTATAGCAACCTCCGCTTCTCTGGCTGCATTCACCGCCTCTGCCACCAACTTTTCATCAATCTTATCTTCCTTTGTGTCATATCCTTTTGCATATACAACCGGGTATTCTGCCGCCATCTCAAGAGCCGATTCTGTCTTAAACGAATTAATGTGGGAGCTTCCGCCGCCCTGATACCTCGGCTTCTCTGCAAATGCTCCGAGAAATGCCGCCTTTTTCTCTTTTGCAAGCGGAAGAACTCCTTCATTTTTCAGAAGCACCATACATTCAGAAGCTGCTTTTCTTGCAAATTCATGATCCGCCTCACGGTCAAATACTGCTGTCGTATCTCTGTTTTCTTCAAAGCGGTAGACAATATTCAGAATCCTCTCTGCTGCCTTATCAAGCACTTCCTCTGAGAGTGTTCCCGCCTTTACAGCCTCTACGATCTTCTTGTCATTCAGCCCGAAAGAAGTCGGCATCTCAAGGTCAAGTCCCGCTTCCAGATCCGGTACCCTGTCATTGACCGCACCCCAGTCACTGACAACAAACCCGTCAAATCCCCATTCATCTCTAAGTACCTCTGTCAGGTATGTCTTGTTCTCTGCTGCATAAGTTCCGTTGATCTTATTGTAGGAACACATCACGGTCCACGGTTTTGCCTGTGTCACTGCACCCTCGAATGCACTTAAATAAATCTCCCGCAACGTTCTCTCATCCACTTCTGAGCTGGAACTCATTCTTCTGTGCTCCTGATTATTTGCAAGGAAATGTTTGATACTTGTTCCTACCTGTCTGCTCTGTACTCCTTTGATCTGGCTTGCCGCAATCTCCGATGCAAGATAAGGATCTTCCGAGAAATATTCAAAGTTTCTTCCACAGAGCGGGGAGCGCTTAATATTGACTGCCGGTCCCAAGATGACTCCGACTCCCTCTGCCTGGCATTCATTTCCGAGAGTCTCTCCTATTTTATAGAGAAGTTCTCTGTCAAAAGAAGACGCTGTCGCACATCCTGCCGGGAAGCAGACTGCTTTGATACTGTCATTGATTCCGAGATGATCTCCGCTCTCATCCTGTTTCCGCAGCCCGTGAGGTCCGTCACTCACCATCATTGCCGGGATCTGCAGCCGTTCAACCGCTTTTGTATGCCAGAAATCCTGCCCGGAGCAAAGCCCCGCTTTTTCTTCCAGTGTCATTTTTGCAACTAATGCTTTTACGTCCATAATATTACCTCCAATCTGATCGAATACAATCTACCTTTTATTATACTCCTTCATGCACTCTTTTTGTAAGCCCTTATCCTTACTTTTATATAGGTCGATTTTATCTTTTTGGGGATTGTCTTCCGATTGTTTTGAACAGATTTCTGTGATATGATAAATGATATGCCAAAAAGAGTGATGGAACATACAAACACTGACCGCAAATTCTTTTTCTAATTTTTCACAAAATCAGGAGGATTCCTATGCCAAAAGAAATTTCTGCCGCGCATGAGCATATTGAACTTTCTCACAATTCGGATATCCGTTTTGATCTTTTTCATGCGTCGGATATCTATATTATGTCTCACTGGCACAATGCACTTGAGATCAATTTTGTCCTGGACGGCACTTTTGAAGTGACTGCCGACGGCCGGACTTTCCTCTTGCAGCCGGATGACTGTATCATTATCAATTCCAAAGTGATACATGCGACCAGATATGTGAAGGATACACGCAGTCTTCTTGTGCAGATTCCGCATTCTCTTCTCAAAAAATACATTCCGGATATTTCCACCATTTTTTTCGATGTGCCTGTTTCTGCACAAGACTGCGAAACAAAGGAGAAACTGGATGCACTCAAGACAATTCTGCGAGAAATGATCTCGGCTGCCGGCAGAGAATCCTTATCTTCTGCCGATACCCTCCGGTTCCAAAGCCTGCTGTTTGATCTTCTCTATCATCTTTACAGAGATTTCCGCCGGGAACTGCCGCTTCGCTTTACCGACCGCCGTTTTAAGAATCTCTCTCTTCTGGAGCCGGTCATTGAGTACACAAAACAGAATTACAACCTGCAAATCTCTGTTCCGGAGATCTCAAAGATCGCCTCTCTGCAGCCGGAATATTTCTGCCGCTTTTTCAAAAAGCATATGGGCTGCACTTATTTGGAATATATTAATGAAATTCGTCTTTCCCATATTTACCATGATCTGTCCTGCACAGACTATCCACTCTATCAGCTGCTGGAAATCCATGGTTTTAAGAATTACAAAGTATTTCGCCGCATGTTTCAGGAACATTTTCACACAACCCCCAGTGCGCTTAGAAAAGAACTGAGAGACCATATACGCTAAAACAAACAGGTTCCAACGGATTTTTCTATACAAAAAAACAGCAGGACACTTTTGAAGTTCTTCCTGCTGTCACTCTTCTTTTTGATTTTCCATTTGCTTATGTCCCATCCTATTTGTGATCTGGGACATAAGTTCTTCCGCTTAATAAACAAGCATATGCTTCTAATGCATCCGCATTTTCTAAAAGAAATGCTTCGATCTTTGCCCATACAGATACTTTCTTTTCTGCCTTTTTCTCTGCTTTATTGTTTACATATACGTTCTGATTTTTTAATGCGATTGTTGTCATAATAACCTCTCCTTTATTTTCACTTTTATAAATTGCTTTCCCTTGCTACGTGTATTATGTTATCATACTGCTATATTGTTTTTTAGATATAAAATTGACTACTTTTAGGTCAAAATTGACATAAGGAGATGTTATCACATGATTGCATTTAAATATAAACAATTATATAACGTGGAAGATACCGGGATTGCTATCAAATATTATACGGAGCGAGGCTATTATACACCGCCTCACTGGCACTCTCCGCTGGAACTGATCTTCGTGCTCAACGGTTCTGCAGAAATGAGCATCAACGGACACAGACATCTCGTCGTTCCGGGAGAGTTCGTCTTAATTGACTCCAATCAGATTCACGAATCAAAATGTGCCACGATGACCATGGGACTTTGTATCCACTATTCCCGCCAGCATCTGCAGAAATATATCCCTGATCTCGATCGTTTAAACCTTCAGTTCAGCCGGGATTTCCTCGTCAAAGAGAAACTGGATATTTACCTTCAGATCTGCGAATTATTAAAGAAACTCCCGCCCCTCTATGTCCAGCAGCCTCTCGGGTACCGCCTGGAATGTGAGTCGATCGCAATGGAGGTACTTTATCTGATCCTGACACATTTTGCCCGCCCGTCGGAAGAATCTCTGATCCCGGAAAATGTCGGGAGCCTCGACCGGCTAAGCGCGATCACTTCCTATGTAGATGAGCATTACAGTGAACCAATCTCCCTTGAGGAAGCTGCAGAGAAGCTTGGTCTGAGCCGGGAATATTTCTGCCGCTTCTTTAAGCAGCACCTCGGTGTGACGTTCACACGGTACGTCAACCAGATCCGGCTGATCCATATCTACTACGATATCTGCAACACGGATGACGGCATTATGGAAATCGTGGAACGGCATGGATTTACAAATTACAAACTGTTCAACAAGATGTTCAAGGAAATCTACGGATGTACGCCGCGGGAGATCCGGCATAAGATTGCGACAAAAGAATAAATTGTAATAATTGACATTACAATAAGTCAATCTTATAATTATGGTACAGATCAAATAAAGAAAGTGAGGGATGTTTATGCAGATTTCCAGTCGCTTTACAATCGCAGTACACATATTTGCTTGTATAGATACTTTTGAAAAGGACTTTAAAATCACAAGTGATTTTTTGGCTTCCAGTGTAAATGTAAATCCTGTGATTATCCGTAAGCTGTTATCGCAGTTAAAATCCGCAGGATTGATAAGCGTGAAACGTGGAACAGGTGGGACAACAATTGCAAAAGAACTTAATGAAATTAGTTTTTTGGATATATACCATGCCGTAGAATGTGTTGAAAACGGAGAATTATTTCACTTCCATGAAAATCCGAATACGAACTGCCCTGTCGGCAGAAACATTCATAATGTGTTGGACACAAAACTTGAACAAGTCCAAACTGCACTGGAAAACGAATTGAAAAAAATAACATTAAAAGATGTTATACAAGACACGCAATACTATATTGCAAAAGAAAAGAAAGAATAAAAGATAACGCTCTGTATCGCGGGATATTATTACGCAAAAAATCCCTTGCATACAGGGCGTTTTTTCATGCATAAAAAATTTTCAAATTTCTAAGTTGTAACCATTGACATTACAATTCGAAAGAGTTATACTCTTGTTGTAATAAAGATGGTTACATTAAAAACAACAAAGGAGAATAAAAAAATGAATGATGTAGTAAAATTTTTACAGGAAAATCCTGTACAGTATTTGGCAACTGTTGGGCGTGATGGAAAAGCAAAATGCCGTCCGTTTATGTTCTGCTTTGAAAAAGACAGTAAATTATGGTTTTGTACAAACCATACAAAAGATGTTTTCAAGGACATGAAAGAAAATCCATATGTTGAGATTTCTGTTTCCAGTCCTAGTTATGCTTGGATTCGCTTAAATGGTAAAGCTGTCTTTGAAGATAATAGGACTGTGAAAGAAGCATGTATGAATAATCCGATTGTCAAAGGACAATATGAAACAGCCGACAATCCGATTTTTGAGGTATTTTATCTTGAAAATGCTCACGCAGTAATCGCAGATTTCTCCGGAAATCCGCCGAAAGAATATACGTTATAATATAATGCGATAGAGAAAGCTCGGCCGAACAAGTTGAGCTTTCTCTATCTATCACAGGAAAGGAGTTTTTGTATATGACGTATGATGAGTGCTTTGAATACATTGTGAAAAATATTCATACTGTTATACTTTCTACGGTAAATGAGAAAGGTTATCCTATAACCTGTGCAATAGATATTATGGATTTTGACAAACAAGGTTTATATTTTCTGACTGCAAAAGGAAAAAGTCTTTATACACGCTTAAAAGGAAATGAACATATTGCATTTACAGCCGTGAAAGGAAACAGCACTCTTTCCAGTATTGCTATTTCTATTCAAGGGAACGTCAAAGAAATTGGAAATGATAAACTGTCGGATTTGTTTTTAAAGAATCGTTATATGAATGAAATATATCCGACAAAGCAATCTAGAGAAACCCTTACGGTATTTCAGATTTATGCAGGCAATGGAGAATGGTTTGACTTGTCAAAGAAACCGATTGAACGTTTTGGCTTTTCGTTCGGACAGATACAAGAAAAGAGGCAGGGATACTTTGTTACTGACAAATGTATTCACTGTAAATTATGTTATTCTAAATGTCCTCAAAAATGTATTGATTATTCGACAACACCCGTTGTTATACAGCAGAATCATTGTCTGCATTGTGGAAATTGTTATACAATTTGTCCTGTAAGAGCGATTGAGAAGGAGGGATACGCACATGACGCAGGAAGAAAGATTGAATGATCTAATCTGTTATTTGTTAAAGGAAGATAGGCAATATAGAGACTTTCCCATTCCAAATAGGGAATCAGAGAAAAAAAGACTATTGCGTTCATTAATGAATCTCCGGCCGCCAAAAAAGATTTCACAGAAATTTTTAGAGATACAGGACTTGTATTTACAGGAAGAACTTCAAAATCAAAGCATTACATCATTAAAAGATCTGACTTGTAAAAAAGCACAGATATATCTGTGGAAAGGTGATATTACAAAACTGAAAGTAGACGCTATTGTAAACGCTGGAAATAGTGCCTTGCTAGGCTGTTTTGTTCCATGTCATGGCTGTATTGACAATGCGATCCATTCTTATGCAGGTGTTCAGTTACGGTTAGAATGTCAGCGTATTATGGAAAAACAAGGAACACCAGAACCACCCGGAAAAGCAAAAATTACAAACGGTTATAATTTACCTGCAAAGTATGTACTACATACAGTTGGACCGATTGTTCAAGGGCGATTAACGGAAAAGGATTGTGAATTGCTGGTGTCCTGCTATCGTTCCTGTCTAGAGCTGGCTGACTCACACCAATTAAAGTCGATAGCCTTTTGCTGCATATCGACAGGCGAATTTCATTTTCCAAATGAGATTGCAGGAAAAATCGCCGTTGATACAGTAGAACGGTATTTAAAAGAAACAAACTCAGAAATCGAGGTGGTATTCAATGTTTTCAAAGAAGCGGATTATCAAATCTACAAGCGATTATTGGAATAATATCAAAAATTTAAAGAAAGCAATCGAAAATACCGATGCAATTCTTATCGGCGCAGGAGCAGGCCTATCTACTTCTGCCGGCTTAGAATACAGCGGAAAGAGGTTCTTTGATAATTTTTCCGATTTTGCAGACAAATATGGATTGCAGGATATGTATTCCGCAGGATTTTATCCTTTTGAAACATTGGAAGAATACTGGGCATATTGGAGCAGGCATATTATGTTAAATCGGTATCAACCAGATATTGGAAATCCCTATACAGATTTATTGTCTTTCGTAGAAGACAAAGATTATTTCATTCTTACAACGAATGTGGATCATTGTTTTCAGAAAGCAGGCTTTGATAAACACCGTTTGTTTTATACACAGGGCGATTATGGACTTTGGCAATGCTCCAAAGCCTGTCATAAAGAAACCTATGATAATGAAAAACAAGTTAAGGAAATGGTCGTTCAGCAAAAGAATATGAAGATACCAACTGCTTTAGTTCCCTATTGTTCACATTGCGGAGCACCTATGACAATGAATTTACGCATTGACGGAACATTTGTGCAAGATACAGGATGGTATCTTGCGTCAAACAGATACAGTGATTTTTTGAAACGGCATGAAAATTTAAAAGTCCTATACTTAGAATTGGGCGTAGGCGGTAACACACCTGCCATTATTAAATATCCATTTTGGAATATGACATCAAAAAGCAAAAATGCTGTTTATGCCTGTATTAATTATCAGGAAGCATTTTGTCCGCCGCAAATAGAAAAGCAGTCTATTTGTATTCAAGCAGATATCAGGAAAGTCATTCATGATTTATTACAAAAATGATTAACGATTATGAATAAAGTCAAATGCACAAAAAAAGTGGAAGAAACCCAACGAAAAGCTTCTTCCACTTTTTTTCAATAATGCCGCAGACCGGAATCGAACCGGTACGGGAGTATAAGTCCCGCAGGATTTTAAGTCCTGTG
>URCR01000040.1 GCA_900546325.1 uncultured Lachnospiraceae bacterium
AATCATCAAATAAGGTGTTTTCCAGCCCATTTGTGCGCCTCCTTTTTTCAAAACTATTTACAATATACCATAAATTTCTTAAAAAGTAAATCTTCTTTTACTGTTAACGTTCTCTTTCCTGATATAAAGCAAACTTTTGAATACATTCAAAATGATTATTTTCTACATAAATATATTCGCCTTGAACATACTTTTGCAACTCTTTTACCAATGCGTCTGGAAGAACAACTTGTGCATTTTTATACTTCATGCAGGCTTCCTCCCAACTTTGCAATATAATAACTCACTCCCCGGTATCAAGCACTGCAACGCAGATTCCCTGCCCGGAAGCTTTTCCATTGTTTATATCCTCACACGAGTAACGAATGGCTTTTTTTACATCTTTCATATGCATATCCCTTTTTCATTAGGATATTCATCGCCTTAGCGGATCGTGTGCAAAATACCGTTGCTTCTAAAATCTCCACAAAGACGTCTGCCGCTTCCGTTTATTTCTGATCTGAAAAAATAAACTGCAGAAAGCGAATGAATGTATAAATCATAAACAATACGGCAATCACCGTTTCCATCAAAACAACATATTGAAGCACCGGGATCGGCTGCTTCATATTCGCCAGACAGACCATCGTCTGCTTCGTTGCAATCGCACTGATGACAAACGGAAAGGTAAACGCAGCATAGCTTGGATAGAATTTCAGCTTCAGATAACTGATCGCTTTCACAAGCGCCAGAACATAAAGCACTGTTGCCACAAGCAGCATCGCCAGCAAGAATCCTCTTGATTTTGGTGTTACGGACTGTACATATCCGGCAACACAAAGACTTGTAGGCGCCGCATAAATACAGAAAAGCGGCTTTGCAGGTTCTGGAATCTCTTTGTATTTCATATAGCGGATGGTCACAAGAACCAATAAGCCGATCAGCGCAACAAATCCAAACCAGAACGCACAGGCACCTATTGCAGTCTCTTCAAAAACGGGGGCCGTGACTGCCGCAACAGCAATTCCTACGTATACGATAAAATAACTGGCAAATACTTTCGGCATCTGAAGTCTCCGCACAAATTTTAATGTGAAATAAACAATCAGTACGATATGTAAGCCAATCGCAAAATACCAGATATATTTTGCTCCTGCACCGATCAATGGCTTGATATATGTACTTAACAGCATCAGTGCCATCGGAAATGTGCCGGCCACACTCGCCAGAATCGGATTTTTAAAATCTTCTTTTATCATCTCCGGAAACATCACGAGTTTCATCAGAACAAGTACCAGCAAAAACGCTGCTATCCCTCCACAGACATAGCGAATCCCCTCGCCATAACTCTGCAAAAGATTCCCGAGCGCAGCAAATCCAAGCATTACCCCGCAAAGAGGAATCGGAACTTTTTGTATCACTTTTTTCATATCAATCTCATCCTTCGTCTTAAATTTCAGCAATCGTACGTCTTGGAGCCGGTTCATCCACCTCATCCAGGTTCTTAATTCCCAGTTCACGGCAAATCATCTGGGCAACCTTCCATGTACAAAGTCCCGTAAAGAAAATACATTGTTCCTTATGCTCTCCACGTCCTTTATCAAACTCTTTCGTAAGAACACGACAACAAATTACATTTTTCCCATTGGCCTCTTTAAACCAGTCATGAAGTTCTTTCGTCAGTTCCATACATTTGATGCTTTTTGGATTTGTTGGCCCATCCTGCTCTGTACGCCCGAAAAATAATCCAAGTGCAAGAATTCCTCCGTTAAAAGCCCCGCAGACACACCCGGATTTCCCCGCACCTACTGCCATACCGGAAGCCATTGCAATCACTTCCTCCGGGATATCCAGCTTAAATTCATCACGAATTGCGCTGATTAAAGCTTCACAGCAATAATATCCATCCTTAAATTTCTTCTCGGCCACTTGCTGCACCGCCCTTGGGCTAATTTCAGTTACTCCAATTTTCATCTTGATCTCCTCCTCAAATATAAAATCTTTATAGCCATAGTTTAGCATATCTGAAAAAAGTATCGTTATCGTTTATTTTTATATACTTATAGATATATTCTATAAGTATATAAAACCAAAGCCAGCATTTCCACCCGCCTTGTAAAAATTTTTCTTTTTGAAATTTTTTGTTTTTTGGAAACATGAATAAGCCCTCTGACATAGTATAGGAGTGTAAACAATCTCAAATGGAGGATTTAACATGAGTGATTTAACAGCTACTAACTGTGGATGTGGATGCGGCGGAGAAGACAGAGGAGGAAATAACAATTCTTGTCTGTGGATCATCATCTTATTATTCTGCTGCGGTGGCATGGGCAACGGACGTGATTCCGGATGCGGAGACAACTGTATCTGGATCATCTTATTACTTCTTTGCTGCGGCGGATTCGGAAACGGATGCGGATGCGGTGAAAGAAACTCTCTTTGCTGCTAATCTCTTCTACAAGGCGGGGCATTTTGCCCCGTCTTTCTTTTTTATAAAATGTCTTACCGCTCCGTTTTTTCTTTTTCCAAATGCGCTTATGTTTTTTCACCCTCTCTTTCTCCCCTGTCTGTTCTCTGTTTTTCTTCTTGCTTTTTCTTTTCGTCTTCTATCTTTCTCTTTAAGCATTCTTCGTCCAACTCATATACTGCATTTCTGTCAATGATCAAAATCTCTTCCATCTCATCCTCTTTTCCGGAAGTAATGCCCGCAGAAGTTTTTCCCACAGGTACTCCCTTTTTCGCTTTCCTTTATTATATGAAGGAGAAAGAAAAAGGTATATCTTTCCCCGTCCACTCATATATATTGATAACGCAATGGAAAGGAGTTTCTATGGACGATCAATCAAATATTCCAATGACACCATTTGACACACTGATCACAACACCCGGACTGCAGATGATGAAGCTGATGATTCCTTACCTTCCGCCGTCAAATCAACGGATGCTTGCGGTCTATGTAAAATTTCTGGAATTACAGCAGACGTTTTCTTTTTTTCGGAATTTCCGGTCAGATTTACATACCTGTGCGTTTGAGAAAGAAGTGTCCTCTCCATTTGATATTCTGGAGGAACTTCGCCCGTTCCTGAAAAAGAGCGACTGCGAAATGATCGATCAGATACAGAACATTTTAAACGCGATGGAGATGGCAGCTTCCTTTCAGGAAATGGCAAATGAAACATCGGCAGATCCGTCTTCCTCCGCTTCCTCGGGCCATGGCACATCTTCTCCCGCTTTTGACCTTTCCTCATTGCTTCAGGGGATGCTTTCCCCAGAACAGCAGAAAGTTTTTGAAACTTACAAAGATCTGACATCTGACGTTTCTGACGCTGATGGAAACACAAATATGCAGGAACTGTCGACACCACATGAAAATTATCTTTTGGAGGGAATTGTACATGAACAACTGGATGGAACACCCAATGTTACAGAAGATGGATCCGGTGAAACTGGAACTGATCCAGACTGCCGCAGCGAAGACAAACGGGAAATCCGGAAATGATCTTGCCCCGGTTCTTCTTGCTCTGATCACCAATGCAAATAAGAAAGGGATCCGCTTCTCTCCCGATGAAATTTCCTTGATCCTGGAACTTCTGAAAGAAGGAAAGTCCAAGGAAGAACAGTCGCAGATCGACAAGACTGTCCGAATGGCAAGTGCGCTTTTGAAAAACAGGAAATAGTATCCGCTCCAAATACGTATTTCGGAAAATTTCCGATAAGCGTTCCGGAAAGTTAAAAAGCAAGAGGTACTTCCCGCTGCAGGGTGAATATCTGCTTTCATTCACCCGCTGCAAAAAGTACCTCTGATTCCTGATCTGAATGCGTTTGAGACAGGTTCTTATTTACCCATCCATGCCTCAATCTCTTCTGTTGTCTTTAAGATTCCTTTTGAGAGATCCACAGCCTTCCCTTCCGTGATCAGAATATCATTCTCAATACGGATTCCGATTTTCTCCTCTTCGATATAAAATCCAGGCTCTACTGTGATGACCATTCCCGGTTCCAGTACCTCATAATCCGGGCAGCTGATGTCATGTGTATCCAGTCCCAGATGATGGGAGACGCCATGATAATAATAATCTGCAACCGTCTTTCCATCCTTTGCAAGCCCAAGTTCCTCCAGTCTGGCTGCATAGTGGTCAATCACCATCTGATTCAGCTCCCGCAGTGTCATACCCGGCGCCGCCTTTTCAATGATCAGATCCTGAGCAGATAATACCAGATCATAAATCTCTTTCTGGCGTGCTGTAAATTTCCCATTGACCGGGAATGTTCTTGAGATATCTGCACAGTAATGCTCATTTGCACTTCCGAGGTCGATCAGAACGAGTTCTCCGTCTTTGACTTCCTGATTATTCTCTTTGTAGTGCAATGTCGTCGCTCTCACACCGCCTGCAACAATACTTGGGAATGCGTGTTCCTTGACCCCCTGTTTGCGCAGCGCAAAATCAAATGCCCCCTCCATCTCACATTCATTCATGCCCGGTTTTACATACTGCATCAGTTCTTCGATCGCCTTTTGTGTCGTATGCTGTGCGACCATCATTTTTTCAATTTCAATCTCTTCCTTTTTGATACGCTGTCCTACAAAATCTGCGTAGGCATCTCTGATCTCCACTGCCGGATACTGTTCTTTGATACGTGCTGCCAGAAGATGCGCCTGTGTCGGAGCCTGTGTCACTTTATATTTCCACAGATCCAGTGCAACTGTCAGTTTTTTGCTGCTTCTGGATGATTCAACCAGACTGTTGAAATTTCCGTCAAATGCTTCCAGATAGCAGATCCTCTCAATTCCGCTGATCTCTCTCGCCTCATTTTCACGCATTCTTGCGCCGACCCATTTCGCCATCACTTCATCAAACGGCTCAATGTAAAGTTCTTCTGTCACCGTTCCTTCTTTTAACTTCTTCAGGACAAGAATCATATGTTCTCTGTCAATTCCTGTATAATAATAAAAATTCCGGTCAACCGAAAATCCGTATTCTTCATCTGCCGAACGCATCGGTGCTGTTCCAGAGTAGATCACTGCGATTGACGGTGCTTCCATTCCTTCCATTAACTTTGCTCTTCTTGCTGCATAGACTTCTTTCATGATTTTTCTCTCCTAATTCTGTTATTTTTGGCTCTTCATCATTACAGGAAGGTACAAATCTCATTGTCCAGCGGATAATACACCTTTCCCTGAAATTTGTATCTCAAAACTCCTTTTATTATAGCACAATCTTTGTTATACTAAAACTACTTTTCCAAACAGAAAACTAATATTTAACAAAAGAAAGGATCACTTATGAGAAATATATTGCTGACATTAGAATACGATGGCAGCCGCTATCAGGGATGGCAGCGCCTCGGAAAAGGAGAATCCACAAATACTGTCTCCAACAAGATCTTAGAGGTACTTCAGAAAATGACAAATGAGCATATAGAACTCTTCTGCGGCGCCCGCACAGAAGTCGGTGTCCATGCTTACGGACAGGTTGTCAATTTCAAAACGACAACAGACATGACCTTGTTAGAGATTAAGCATTACATGAACCGCTATCTTCCAATGGACATCGCAGTACTCTCTGTGGAGGAGAAGCCGGAACGTTTCCACGCAAGCCTCAATGCAAAAAGCCGGATCTATCTGTACCGTATTGCCATCGCAGAAGTCCCGAGTGTGTTCGACCGCAAATATACTTATCACTCTTTCCGAAAGCCGGACACAGAACTGATGAAACAGGCTGCGCTTCTCCTTGCGGGAAAACATGATTTCAAAAAATTCTCGACGGTAAAGAAAAACAAATCCACCGAGA
Source organism: uncultured Lachnospiraceae bacterium (assembly GCA_900546325.1). Lineage (GTDB taxonomy): Bacteria > Bacillota > Clostridia > Lachnospirales > Lachnospiraceae > Faecalimonas. The sequence continues at coordinate 5,772 of URCR01000040.1, forward strand.
AAGAGATTTTGAGCATTGACATTTATGAAGATTTAGACGAGATCCAGATCACATTAGAGGCAACTGATTTTCTTCACAATATGCCGCGCATGATTCTCTCAACACTGCTCGATATCGGACTCGGCATCCGCCGCAAGGAAGAGATTGAAGAAATTTTCTCTCCAGATTCTTCCGCGACGGCAAGTGCACCTTGCGATCCAAAAGGTCTTTACCTGCAGGAAGTTATCTACGACCGTTAAAGCAGCATCACAAAACAGAAAGGAGTTTTTATTTTTATGAAATTATTATCAATCGGACAATCGGACTTAAAGGCACCTTACATCGGCATGGGAACATGGGCGATCGGAGGCGGTGTATGGTGGGGTGAAAATGATGACGCCCTCTCTATCCGCACTGTCCACGAAGCACTGTCTCATGGAATCACGTGGATCGATACTGCCCCGGTATATGGCGTCGGGCACAGCGAAGAAGTGGTCGGGAAAGCATTAAAGGACAGAAGGCAGCAAGCCATTCTCTCTACAAAATGCGGACTGGAATGGAGACATGAAACCCCATGCTTCCACAAAGTCATCGAAGGAAAGAACATCTACCGGGATTTGTCTGCCAAGAGCATCCGGCAGGATGTAGAGGAAAGTCTTAGAAGACTTCAGACAGATTATATTGATCTTCTTTACACGCACTGGCAGACACCTGACCTTTCACTTTTCCCACTGGAAGAAACAATGGACACTCTGATGGCATTGAAAAAAGAGGGGAAGATCCGTGCAATCGGTGCCTCCAACGTCACACCGGAACAGATTGAGCTTTACTGTCAGTACGGGCAGCTCGATGTGATCCAGGAAAAATACAGTCTGCTTGACCAGAGAATCCGCACCGAACTGCTCCCGGTCTGCCAGAAACATCAGGTATCCATCCAGGCATACTCTCCGCTGGAGCAGGGACTTCTGACCGGAAAAGTAACAATGGATACCATCCTCTCTGAGACAGACGTCCGCAATAATAATCGTTTCTGGAAGAAGGAGCGCCGAGGTGAAGTGCTTGCCATGCTGGATTCATGGAAGCCAATGCTCGAGAAATACAACTGCTCTTACAGTAGTCTTGTCATCGCTCTGACTGCCGCGACTATCCCGGACCTTCATATCCTCTGCGGGGCAAGAAAACCGGAGCAGCTCATCGAAAATGCAAGCGCCCTCTCTCTTGAACTGGATGTGGCAGACATTGAACAAATGCTCTCCACCGTTCCTCAGATCGGCTAAGCTGTTCTACAAAAAAGGCTGCCAAAAAATGGATTTTCTCTATCAGATAAGATGGGAGACCGGCGCTTCTTCCGAGTCGGCATCTTATCTGTGAAACCATTTTAAGGCAGCCTTATTTTTATCTTTTTTCTCTATACTTCCTTCTGTAAGTATTCGAGTAGATTGTGATACTGTTTTTTCATATAGTTGTAACCGTGATTATAAAAATCTGTCAATGTATCCGCATTTCGTTCCAGTCTTGACACCGTTTTCATCTGCGGTCTGAGCACAAAGATTTTTCCTTCCTCTTCCAGCTTTTCTATCTTCTCCATCGTCCGGTTATAGACGATGCTGCGCCTTGCGATTGTGCGGACCAGATTTGGATAAGTCTTGTAGGAAGAGCGGTAAATTTTCATAACTCCTCTCGATGGGAGCTTCTTCCGATATCCCGGATTTCTTGTCAGAATGACAACAATCTTCTCATTACCGATCTGAAGTGCTCTCTCGATCGGCACAGAATCTGCAAGTCCTCCGTCAAGATACGGTGTTCCATCAATATTCACAATCGGTGAAAACAACGGGAGACTGCTCGATGCCCGGCAGACTTTCATCAGACGCTTCGGGTCTGACTGTTCCGTCATATATTCTGCCTTCCCGGTCACACAGTTTGTAGTGACCATCTCACATACAATGTCCGACTGAAAATATGTGTCAAAGTCAAATGGATAGACTTCATTTGGAAATTTATCGAAAATCATGTCCATGTCGATCAGGCTTCTCTCTCTGACAAATTTCCTGAGGTTGATGTAATCATATTCTTTCTCTGTATGGATCATACAGTTTTTTGTCCGGCCAATCTGCTTTGATACATAGTCCACTCCATTGCAGGCACCCGCCGAAACACCTATTACATGTGACATATATAGTTTCTGTTCCATCAAAAAGTCAAGTGCGCCCGAGGTAAATACCCCTCTTGTCGCACCGCCTTCCAAAACCAGTGTTGCTTTTTCCATATGCGTTCCTCTCTTTGCTTTTTTTAAATTATATACCCTTTCTTTTCCCTTTCAAACAATTTTTTTCTTAATTTTCTCCAAAGGTATGCTTTGCCTTGCCATTTTCATCTTCTCATGGTAAGATAAGGCTTGGAAATATCCGTAAACAAGCCAGTTTTTGCAGGTTATATCTCACTTGCAAACATTTGGCAGAAAATAAATGAAACAGACAAAGGAGATTTATCAGATGATTAGTGCAAATAATGTTACATTACGCCTTGGCAAAAAAGCGCTGTTTGAAGATGTCAACATCAAATTCACAGCCGGCAACTGCTACGGTATGATCGGCGCCAACGGTGCAGGAAAATCTACGTTCTTAAAGATTCTTTCCGGGCAGTTAGAGCCGACAAAAGGAGAAGTTGTTATTTCTCCGGGCGAGCGTCTTTCTTTCCTTCAGCAGGATCACTTCAAGTATGACGAATTTCTCGTGCTTGATACCGTGATCATGGGAAATGCAAGACTCTATGAGATCATGAAAGAGAAAGAAGTCCTCTATGCAAAGGAAGACTTCACAGATGAAGACGGAATCAAGGCAAGTGAGCTCGAAGGTGAATTTGCCACGATGAACGGATGGGAAGCAGAATCTGATGCGGCTACCCTTTTAAATGGTCTTGGAATCGACACAGATTTACATTATAAATATATGAGAGACCTGAAAGGTTCTGAAAAGGTCAAAGTCCTTCTCGCACAGGCGCTCTTCGGTAATCCGGACATCCTTCTCCTCGATGAGCCTACCAACCACTTAGATCTTGATGCAATCGCGTGGCTCGAAGAATTTTTGATCAATTTTGAAAACACAGTCATTGTTGTATCACATGACCGTTACTTCTTAAACAAAGTCTGTACACAGATTGCAGATATCGATTACGGTAAAATCCAGCTTTACGCCGGAAACTATGACTTCTGGTATGAATCAAGCCAGCTGCTCATCCGTCAGATGAAAGAAGCAAACAAAAAGAAAGAAGAAAAGATGAAAGAACTCCAGGAATTTATTTCCCGGTTCAGCGCCAATGCTTCCAAATCAAAACAGGCTACATCCCGTAAGAAAGCGCTTGAGAAAATTCAGCTTGATGACATCCGTCCATCCAGCCGTAAATATCCTTACATCGACTTCCGCCCGAACCGCGAGATTGGAAACGAGGTACTTACCGTTGAAAATCTTTCCAAGACGATCGACGGTGTGAAAATTTTAGACAGCCTCTCGTTTACGATCACTCGCGAAGAGAAAGTTGCATTTGTCGGAGGAAATGAACTTGCAAAGACAGTTCTCTTTAAAATCCTTACCGGAGAGATGGAGCCGGATGAGGGAACTTATAAATGGGGAGTGACTACTTCTCAGGCATACTTCCCGAAGGACAGCACAAAGGAATTCGACAATGACTACACGATCGTAGACTGGCTGACACAGTATTCAGAAAACAAAGATGCAACTTATGTCCGCGGATTCCTTGGACGTATGCTCTTTGCAGGGGAAGACGGAGTGAAAAAAGTGCGCGTGCTCTCCGGTGGAGAGAAGGTGCGCTGCCTGTTATCAAAGATGATGATCTCCGGCGCAAATATCCTGATCTTAGATGAGCCAACCGACCATCTGGACATGGAATCTATCACTGCTCTGAACAACGGTCTGATCAAGTTCCCGGGTGTGCTCTTATTTGCTTCCCGTGACCACCAGATCGTGCAGACGACAGCAAACCGTATTATGGAGATTGTTCCGGGCGGAAAGCTGATCGATAAGATCACCACTTACGATGAGTATCTGGAAAGTGATGAGATGGCAAGAAAACGCCAGACTTACACAATGGATGCTGCTGAGGAAGATAACTAATATGAATCAAAAATCCCGCAGAGGACAGGAAAACCTGAACTCTGCGGGATTTTCTATTCTGTTGTATATACATTCAACAAACTGTCTTTATGGATGACTCCTCTACATATGCATCAAGGATGAACCTCCGCCAGTTGTCCTATGCCGGGGAATAAAGTTTTTTAATTTGGGATAGAAAACATAACCGTTTCTACTTATGCGTATTAATCTCAAACACCGCTTTATCTGTCAGCATATAATGCTTATTACATAAAATTGGTTGTAACTCTTCATCAAATATTTTCTCCTGAATCATTGTCATTTGTTCTCCGGCTTCCATATATTCTGTAAGAATAGAATTTCCTGCTGAATTCGGATGGATCCGCAGCTGAGAACGCTCTGCCTTCTGATAGATCTCTTTCTGAACAAATTGAATGACTTCCTCTTTTTCATTCAAATCTAATTGATATTTGGTCACAGTCTTCGGTGCCATTACTCCAAATGTATAACCTGTTAACTCCGTTCCTTTCCAATACCAAATATGAATTGCCACAATTACAGGGGTATCTAAATTCAGTAGTTCTTTCTCGTAGTCATTCGACGGCTCTATTTTTAATTCAAATGTTGTTCTGTCAAATTCATCCCTCATGCATCCATTCATAGGATGACTCAGCTTTTCCAAGCTGGAAGAAACAATTTTATTTCCATCTGCAACAAAATTACCTGCTCCCCGAACTTTTCTGAGTTTGCCATCATCATGGAGAAGATCCAGCGCCTGTCTAAGCGTCATCCTACTTACTCCTAACATTTTTGCCAGTTTAGGTTCTGCCGGGAGTCTGCTTCCCACCGGAAATGTTCCATCCTCTACCATTTTATAAAGTATCTCATATACTTGTACATGGGCCAGCTTTTTTTGTGTAACCTCTTTCTTTCCCTGTAATTCCATTCTTTTACCTCATCTTTCTAGCTCTTTTCAAGTATTCTACCACTTAATTGTCGATATTTCCAGCTGCCTGAGGTCCTTTGACCTTTCTTCCAAAGAAAAGAAGCACAAAAAGTGTAATAAAATATGGAAGCATCAGCATCAGCTGATTTGGAATTTCTACTTTCAAATTAATTCTCAATGCCTGTGCAAATGCAAATACAATGCTGGCACACAGAGCTCCAAGTGGATTCCATCCTCCAAGAATCATAGCCGCCAAAGCCATAAACCCTCGACCGGCAACCATATCTTTTACAAACAAATTGCTTTGCACGATTGAAAGATAGCCCCCTGCAAGACCGCATAACATTCCGCAAAAAGTAACTGCCACATAGCGATATAATGACACATTGATTCCCACTGTCTGGGCTGCCTGCGGATGATCTCCAATGGCCCGGAGTCTAAGCCCGGCCTTTGTCCGGTACATGAACAGCCATGCTCCTATAACAATGCCAGCCGTGATAAAAAGATATGGCGATTGTTCTGTAAACAACGTTCCAATTACCGGAAGCTCTTTCAGCCCTGGAACACTGACTGCCGGAAGCTTTTCGACTTGCCCGCTCATTCCATCTGATTTCCAAACTGCCCGGGTGAGGACAATTGTAAGTCCTGAAACAAATACATTAATCCCGATTCCGCTGACGGATTGATTTGTCTTAAACTGAACGCATAGCACTGCATGCAGTATCCCAAATAGTCCTCCGACTAAAATGGCAAATAATACACCAACCCATGGATTTCCGCTGATATATGTTCCGTATACTGCTCCGAAAGCTCCCGAAAGCATCATCCCTTCGATTCCCAAATTAATAATACCGCTTCGTTCACACAAGGTCCCCCCGACAGAAGCCAGCACTAGAGGAATGGCCATACGCAATGTACTTAAAATCATTTCCATCGATAATATACTATCCCATTGTCCCATAATCACTATTCTCCCTTCTTCCGTCTGATAAATTTTATGATATTAGGCGTTGCCACAAACAAAATCACCAATCCTTGAATGACATTTACCATACTTGTAGAAATCCCTGCCGAATAACTCATTTTCATGGAACCAGCTTCCAAAACTCCAAATAAAAGTGCACTTAAAAGAATCCCTAATGGATGATTGTTTGCTAATACCGCAACTGCGATCCCTGTAAATCCAAATCCTGGAGAAAATCCGTCAATAAATCTTCCCATTTTCCCAAATACTTCCGTTGTTCCTGCCAATCCCGCAAGAGCTCCGCTGATCGCCATTGTCAAAATAGCAGTCGTCAGCATCGGTATCCCCGCTGCCTGAGCTGCTGATTTATTCTCCCCTACTGCCCGGATATGATATCCTGCTCTTGTCTTCTTAAAAAAGAAAAATAAGATAACCGCCGCTGCTGCCGCTATGAGAAGTGCTGTTGTTAATTGTGTCTTTGGAATCAGCTTTGTCAGCATATAATCTGCACCAATATCCACCGTCTGCGCCGTCATTGCACCTTCTTGCTTTAACGGATATGTAACAATATAGGAAGTAAAATACTGGATAATATAATTCAGCATAATCGCCACAACCACTTCATTTACCTGAAGTTTGACTTTTGCAGCACCAATAACCGCTCCTGCACATCCTCCTGCCAGCATCCCTGCGCAAAAAGCACAGAAAATCACAATATATCTTGGTGCTCCCTGCATCATAAGCGCTGTCACTGTGCTCGCCATTGCGCCCGCATATAGCTGTCCTTCTCCGCCAATATTAAAAATTCCGCCCTTATTTGCAAATGCCACTGCCAATCCCGTGAACAACAGCGGAATACTTTTACTTAAAGTATTTGCAAATGCATTCCTGGAACCAAATGCTCCCTCTATCAGAGCACTGTATGCTTCCAGGGGATCATATCCGACAAGCAGCATAACACCTGCCGCAATTAAAAGCGACAATAGAATTGCGCCAAGGGACAATAAAAGATTATGGAGAACCGTCTTCTGTTTCATATCTACACTCCTTTCTTCCCTGCCATTAATAAACTGATAGATTCCGTTGTATACTTCTCTGTCTCCTGAAGCGACATAAGTTCCCCTTTATAGAGAACTCCAATTCGATCACTCAGCTGAAAAAGATCTGACAATTCCGCCGATATCAAAAGCACTGCTTTCCCCTGATTGCGAAGTTCCAGCAAAACTTCATGAATAAATTTAATCGCACCAATATCCAGACCTCTTACTGGCTGACATGCTAAAATCAGATCCGGGTCTTTGTCTACTTCTCTGCTCAATACTAATTTCTGCTGATTTCCTCCCGACAATGCTCCAATCGCCTGTTCCCCATTTACTGCCCGTACATCGAATTTTCTCATTAATTCTTTTGTTTTCTTCGCAATATAATCCTGATTCAAAATTCCTTTTCTGACATAATTGCCCTTGTACTGATTTCCAAGAAGATAATTATCCTTTAGAGAAAATCCTGGTAAAATTGCCCTTTTATATCTATCAGAAGGAATATATCCAATCCCTCTTTTGCATCGCTCTTTCACGGACATTGCCGTAATTTCCTCTTGTTTAAAGAAAATTTTTCCACATTTTACCTTTTCCAATCCCATGATCATCTCTTCTAATTGCTGCTGCCCATTTCCTTCCACACCGGCAATTCCCAAAATTTCCCCGGCGTGAATCTCCAGATTAATTTTCTTCTCTGTCTGAGGAAGAAGTTTTATATTTTGCAGTGAAAGAATGACTTCTCCTTTCTCTACTTTTTTTCTTTCCAAAGTCATATCAATCTCATATCCAACCATAAGCGCTGCCAGTTCTTTCTCTGTTGTTTCTGTAGTCTTGAGAAATTCTACCGACTTTCCGCCCCGCAAAATCGTGACATGATCCGATACAGCCATTGTTTCTTTCAACTTATGCGTAATAAAAATAATTGTCTTCCCCTCTTTTTTCATCTCAAGAAGAATCTGTAGAAGCTGTTCCACCTCTAACGGGGTAAGCACTGCTGTCGGTTCATCCAAAATAATAACCTCTGCGCCACGGTATAATGTTTTCAGAATCTCTACCCTCTGTTTCATTCCAACTGAAATCTCAGATATTTTTGCATCTACATCTAAATCAAAATGATATTTTTCGGATAATTGTTGTACGAATTTCTTTCCTTTCTTCTTGTCAATCATGAATTTCCCCGGCTCGCTGCCAAGAACAATATTTTCCCATACTGTCATATTATCAATCAGCATAAAATGTTGGTGCACCATTCCCAGTCCCATTTCAAACGCTTTTACTGCTGTTTGATGTTTGATGTCATTTCCATTAATTTTTATGTTTCCCTCATCAGGCTGGTAAAGACCAAACAAAATTTTCATCAGTGTGGTTTTTCCCGCGCCATTTTCTCCGAGCAGGCTATGAATTTCTCCCTTTTCTACAAGAAATTCTATCTGGTCATTTGCAATCATTCCAGGAAATCGTTTTGTAATTCCACGCATCTCTACCGCATACATTCTCTTTTCCCTCCCTATTCAAGAATAGATGTATTCCAGTTTTCCTGATATACATCTACTCTCCCCTTTTTTCTTATTTGTACTGATTTTCTTTGACAAACTTTTCAGCAGCATCGATCGTCGACGGCACTTTTATTTCTCCATCAACAATTTTCTGTTTAATATCATCGATGATCTGAATATCTTTCTCGGATACCGGAACCTTACTTTCTTCTAATGTATAGTCCATTCCTTCATCAGAAAGTCCGAGGGACACTGTTGTTCCCACTGCAAGGTCTTCGTCAATGATCGCACTTTTGGCGATATCATACGCAGCTGTATCAACTCGTTTTAAAATACTTGCAACAATATGCTCCGGATTTATTGTATTCTGATTGGAATTACATCCAATTGCATAGAAATCATATTCTTTTGCTGCATCAAAAACTCCCAGTCCTGCTCCTCCGGCTGCATGAAAAATAATATCTGCTCCTTGATTTTTCTGGCTGATCGCAATCTCTTTTGCCGTTGTTGTATCCCCAAACGGATTATCTCCTGCCACAAAATCCGAAAGGCATTTTATCTCTGGATTTACATACTGTGCTCCCGCCATATAGCCGGAATTCCATTTCAAAAGAATCGGTGTTTCCAGTGCTGCAATAAATCCTATCGTATTATTATCCTCTACCCCATATGCTGCTGCATCTTTTTTCATCAATCCTGCAAGAGCTCCCGCCAGAAAAGCTCCTTCTTCTTCCTTTGCAGCATAATTTACAACATTTTCTGCTTCTAAAGTTCCATCAATAAATGCAAACTGCTGATCTGGAAATTCAGGAGCTACTTTCGCCAAAGCGTCCGTCTGGTCAAATCCTACGCAAATAATTGCACCATATTCCCCTGAAGATGCCATATCACGCATCATTAATTCAAACTCTGATACCTGTGCCGGTTCTGCATAGTCAAAATCAATATTCAACTCTTCTTTTGCCTTTTCAAGTCCTTCATAAATCAAGTCATTAAACGCTTGATCACCAAGTCCTCCGACACCCAAAATACAGCCTACTTTTCCGGCACTGTCTTTTTCTTCCTTTTTGCTGCCTTCATCTGCGCTCCCACAACCTGAAAAGATCACAGATGCGGCCATCATCATTGATAATCCAACTGCCACACTCTTTTTCTTCATTTTTTCTTCCTTCCTCTTTTTGTTTTTATCAAATGCCTGTACTATTCTCTCCAAAATACAGACATAAGCTCATTGATTGCTCTTTCTGCATCGACTTCCAATGCAAAATTTATATATTCAGCCTCTATCGGCTTTTCCCGTAAATCTGTTACTATCATTCCCCGGCAATAAGTACCGGAACATTCTACTCTCGCTTTTCTTTTTTGTACTTTCACAATACTTGGAACTACTGCAGCTACCATTGCCAGCGGATCATGAAGCGGGCAGTTATCCGGTGTGTAATTTTGTACCCTAGACCCGTTCATATAATACTTTAAGGCTTGCTTCATATATTCCACTGCCGGTCTACATCTTTCAGAACAGTATGTTTCCATTTGTTCTACATGTTTCTTCGTCAATCTTGTTTTTAAAGTAACATCCAGACCAACAACTGTAATATCTATTCCCGTAAGGAACACTTGATCACATGCTTCCGGGTCCCCTGCAATATTCGCTTCTGCTACCGGCGATACATTTCCGGGTGCATTTACAGTACCTCCCATCATTACAAGATTTTTCACCATTTTAGATATTTCGGGATATTTTTCTACTGCTGCTGCAATGTTTGTAAGTCTTCCGAGGGTTACGATCGTTAATTCATAAGGATATTTCTGTACCATCTCATAAATAAAATCTTCTGCTTTAATATCTGTCCTATAGGATAATTTCCCTTTCTGCAACAATACATTGCCAACTCCGTTTTCTCCATGAATCCATGCAACCGGTCCATCCCAGTTTCCATGCAAAGGCTGATTGGCGCCTACGACAACCGGTATCTCTTTCTGTGTTTTAGACAATTCAATAATCCGTACTGTATTTTCTGCTGCCTGCACCGCATCTACATTTCCACAGCTTGTTGTGATTCCAACAATTTCAACCTCTGGATGATTTAACGCATACAGAAGCGCAATAGAATCATCTACTCCTGTATCCACATCTATTAACATTTTTACCATTCTATTTCCTCCGAACTTTACTAATTTTCATTTATTTGTCTATATTATACTTTTATTTTAGACATATTTCAATTTATTTGTACTTATTATTATATATTTGTCTAACTTATAATTACTGATTTTGCCTGTCTTTCTCTCTTACAATACCAATTTTTCTTATTGAAAAAGGACACGAAAAATCGTGTCCTGCTTCATTTTCCTTATTCACTTCTATCTCTGCTCCCTAACTGATTTTTCTGCCTGTCCCATATCTCTGTATCCATAGAATTTTGCAGTGCAGCTGATGATCGCTTCCACCATATTTCCCCCGGCCTTTGCATACTCTGCCACAAGCTGTCCGTAACGGACAAGCGTCTCCATCGAATACGTTTTTAGCTCTCCTCTCAAATACGTTTCAAATGAGATATCGTCCGCCGTATCTTCCGTTGTATGGATGATCCGCGCCTGCCCCGACAACTGTGGGTATTCCAACGCCATCTCTTCTCTCCAGCTTACCTGGATAGAGACAATCCCTTCAATCAGCTTTTCCTTATCTTCAGAAATCTTCGGAAGAGTTTTGGCAATCTTTCTATACTCTTCCGGTACCGTAGACTCCATCATATATGCATATTTTTCCATGACAAGATTGCGCCCTGCACTTTCCCCATCGAGAAGATCTCTTTCGTAGGAGAGAAGCAGTTCCTTTCCCCACACGGAAAACTGGCTTTTCCTCATAATGTAAAACGTCTCCCAGTCATCCTGGCATCCTGCTCTGCCTCCTGTGTTTCTTACATTCTGAAACATTTCCCATTCTAAATGAATGATGGATTCCATAATGTCTGTCTGTTCTCTTTTCATTCGTTCTCCTGCCTTTAAAATTCTGTCTGTGTGAATTTCCAGAAAATCCTCGCTTCCATATGTCAGCCGCCGTTCACGAAGCTGGCACAAAATCATATCACAAATGTTCTCTATCTGACACACAACCGGGTCAGCCCGGTTGATTTCCTGTGCTTCTCCTACAGTTTTCTCATTCTTCCAGTGACAATTTTCCGGACGCTCTTTTGCCAGCGCCTCAATACGCTTTTGCAGTTCTTCTACTTCCGGAAATTGTCCCATTCCCCGCCACGCCCATTTGTAATAAGGCATGTATTTTCGGTGAAGCAGATATTCTATATGCACTGCTTCCCGCAAAAATTCCCATAGCGCAAAAGAAGCTGCAGTCGTATCATCGCGGCGCATACAGCGGGCATAATTATACTGCCCTGCCTGAGCCAGAACTGCCGCCGCAGTTGCAATTTTTTGCAGCCACAGCTGCGACGGCATTCCCCGAAGCAGAAGCTCCCTGATTTGTGAAAATGCTCCCAAAGGATCTGTAAACACTTCTCCATTTGCAGCCATCGCAAGCTGTTCTTCCCTCGCATCTGCCCATGCCTGAAATACTTTTTCATTCCCTGCTTCTTCTGGATTTTCCAGTACAGAAAGCAGGTTCCTGCCAAGAAATTTCTCATAGAAACCGGAAATGGTAAATACACCGTCTCTCCCTGATCCGCGGACTGAAGCACCTCTTCTTTTCTGTCCGTCCATCTCTGATGGAAGTTTCTCGTAGGCCCGTTGAAGTCTGTCTCCAATCCTGTCATAATCTTCCTGCGTCAGCCACATGCAGAACGCCGGTCCATAATCATGATCTTCCGAAACTGCATCATCGAATCCAAGACATTCCGATCCTTCCCCGACAAGACCGACAGCGATTCTGTCTTCATATTCCGGAAACTGTTCCCGTATCATCTGCTTTCCAAACTGTTCGTAATAGGTACGTGCCAGCTCCATTCCTTTTTTCCGGTCTTTTCCTCTGCCTTTTGCCATTTTGCTCTCTTCATTTTTCAATGCCTGATACTTTTTTCGGGCATGTGCGGCTTTTTCCCGGAGCACTCCTGCCTCTTTTTCAAATCCCGCCGCCTCCAGCACAACCGCACAGTTTTCACATGTAACCGCATAGGCATCATTTTCTCCAAATGTATCTAAAATCATTCGGAGTGCTTTTGTATAGCTGTCAACTGCCTCCTCGTATCTGCCTGCCAGATAATAACCATGTCCGCACGCAGAAAGTGCAGCTGCATAGTGGGGATCTTGTGATCCGCCTGTCTCGTATAACGCCAAGGCTTTCTCGAGACAGTTTAAACCTTCCTGAACCTGTCCTGTTTTAAAATACAGTTCCGCCAGATTCGTGTAAGTTGCCGCTGTCTCTTCCTCTGCATCCGTGGTCCGTGAAATGACCCCAAGTGCTTTTTGCAGACAGGCAAGCGCCTTCTCATGAGCGTTTTCCTTCTCATAAGCAAGGCTCATATTGTTGTAAAGCCCGGCAAATCTCGCATCATCCGAAGGCAGACAGGCAGTATAGATCCGTTCTGCCTCCTGATATTTTTCCAGTGCAGCTTCATATTGTCCTGCCGCCCGCAGTGCGGTTGCGGCATTGACTAAAGTCGTGCCATGTTCTGCACTTTCTGACATGCCAAGCTGTTTAATCTGTTTCACTGCCCGTAAAGCAGTCTGTATCGCTTCCTCATGTCTGCTGACACTTCGGTAATACCCAGTCAGCTCATTTAAAAGAATCAGCACCGCTTCCCCTCCGGTTCCCTCCCGCTGTTCCTCTTCTTCTGCCTGTGTCAGTGCCTCTGTCATAAGCTGCTCTGCCTCCCGGATCTGATTTGCGGCAAACAGCCCATCCAACTGTCTTAAAACTTCCTGTATCTGCATACACGTTCTTCCTTCTCTATCGGATTCTGTCCGGGAATCCTACTTTGCGCTGTACTTTTCGCAGCGTCTTTGTTGCAAAATAGTTTGCTTTCTCTGCATTGTTCTTAATAATTCCATCGATAAATGCCTTATCTTTTTCTAATCTTGCATATTCATCCTGAAGCGGTTTTAACACAGAGACAACCGCCTCTCCGACTGCCGTCTTAAAGTCGCCGTAACCTTTTCCGTCAAATTCTTTTACGGTCTCATCCGGAGTCTTACCCGTACATGCACTGTAAATATCAATCAGATTCTTCACGCCCGGCTGCTCTTCACGGTATAAAATCTGTGCCTCAGAATCTGTCACTGCACGTTTGCATTTGCGCATGATCGTATCCGGATCATCCATCAGATAAATACTTGCATTTGGATTTTCATCTGATTTTGACATCTTCTTGACCGGATCCTGAAGACTCATGATCTTCGCTCCGACTTTTGCAACATACGGTTCCGGAATTGTAAATACATCTCCATATACTCCGTTGAATCGCTGTGCAATGTCTCTTGTCAGTTCCAGATGCTGCATCTGATCAATTCCTACCGGGACAACGTCTGCCTGGAACAGCAGAATATCCGCCGCCATCAACACCGGGTAAGTAAACAGTCCTGCGTTGATATTATCCGCATGTTTTGCTGATTTATCCTTGAACTGTGTCATACGGTTCAATTCTCCCATATATGTGTAACAATTTAAAATCCATGCAAGTTCCGCATGTCCTGACACATGTGACTGATAGTAAATACAGTTTTTCTCCGGATCAAGTCCTGCTGCAATATAGAGTGTCAAAAGTGCACGTGCCCGCTTCCGAAGTGTCGCCGGATCCTGCCTTACCGTGATCGAATGCATATCGACCACACTGTAAAAGCACTCATATTCGTCACTTAATGTCAACCAGTTTTTGAGTGCCCCGAGGTAGTTCCCAAGTGTCAGATTTCCTGTTGCCTGCATTCCGCTGAATAATACTTTTTTGTCATTGATCATCATCTTTCCCTCCTAAATAAAAATTGCACATAGCATTCCAAAAGAATCCTATCTACAAAAAAACGTCCATAGCCTAAGCTAGGGACGTCGGTATTACGTGGTGCCACCCTGATTCATATCTTCCGGCATCGGAATCTCCTCTCCTGTCTGCCATCTATATAACTCTTGTCTCTGTAACGTGAGAACACGGCTCCACTACTAAAAGGCCTTTGCCTCTGTTCATTTTGCATCTTCCAAATCCATTCGCTGCCACTTTCCATACCGGCTTCCACCTCCCCGGCTCTCTGTCATGTTCCATGCCAGTTACTACTTTTGGTCACTGATTTTGTCCGATTAAACTATATGAACTACTGTAAGTCTAACATCTGCCCGCACGAAAGTCAAGCAGCCCCCTTTTGTTTTCTATATTCCTACCAGTCTTCCACCTCATCATCATAATAGATTCTCCCCTCTTCAATTACCTTTGCGGCGCCATCTTTGATTTCTACAACAGATACCGCACAATTTTTCTGCACACCACTGTCCCAGAACTGCTCCACCCCGATTCCTTTGACTGTATCCAGGATTGCTCTGAGCATTGCTCCGTGAGTGGACAGCAGAATCGTCTTCTCTTCATATGCTTTGTTTTCACAGAGATCTGTGAGGAAATCTTCTGCTCTTTTGAGCAGTTCCTCAAAACTCTCTCCCCCCTCAGGAGCCCGGTAGTTCGCCGGATCGTCGTAAAAATAGTGAAACTTTGGATCCGGTACATTCATCTTCTCCCCCTTGCAATAGCACCCTTCAAAACAGCCAAATCCCATCTCCGCCAATCTCTCATCTTCCAAAAGAGGAATTGCCCTGCCTTCCAACAGGATCTCTGCTGTCTCCTTTGCCCGCTTCAGAGGACTTGTGACTGCCAGATCAATCGGAAGATTTCTCAGACTTTCCGCAGTCTTTCTCGCAAGAATTCTTCCAAATGCATTGAGTTCAATATCCGACCTGCCCTGAAGTTTTCTCTCCTTGTTCCAGTCTGTCTCTCCATGTCTAATCAAATAAAGCTTCATTTGCTCACCAAACCTTCCTCTTATGTCTTTCTCTGAAACTTTATTTTATCATACTTTTTCCTCACTTGCACAAAAAAACAAAAGCATTTATAATGAAAGAATCAAACACTGGAGGTAATACAATGGAAAAAATCACAAGTTTTACAATCGATCATAATAAACTCGTTCCCGGACTCTATGTCTCCCGGAAAGACCATGTAGAAGGAGCAGTGATCACTACTTTTGACATCCGCATGACCAACCCAAACGAAGAGCCTGTCATGAACACTGCTGAGATGCACACAATCGAACATCTTGCCGCCACATTTCTCCGCAACCACTCTGTTTACGGCAAAAAGACCGTCTATTTTGGTCCGATGGGATGCCGCACTGGTTTCTACCTGCTTCTTGCCGGAGATTATCAATCTTCTGACATCGTAGGTCTGATGCGGGAACTTTTTGCATTTGTTGCAGACTATTATGATGAAGTGCCGGGCGCAAGTGCCAGAGACTGCGGAAATTATCTGGACATGAATCTTCCGATGGCGCGCTTCCTGGCAAGAAAATATCTGAATGAAGTCCTTACAGATATTCAGGAAGAACAGTTATACTATCCTGAATAAATTTGTTGAAATTAAAACAGACATGTCCTGCCAAAAAACTCATTCTTTTTTCATAAACCTGAATGAGTATCCTGACAAGACATGTCTGTTTTTTCATGAATCTTTATTGAAGCATCCTTTATCCTCTTTCGATACGACTTCATGTACCCCTTTGTTCAGTACATTTTCTTTGATATACGAGTATGTCTCGGCCTCTCCCTGTTCTGCGAGCATCACAAGCAATGTCTCCAACAGTTTCTGAGTGTCCGGATGCATCAGTTTTTCATACCCGCTGCCGCTCTCATAGTATTCCAGTGCACTTCTCTCTGTGTATTGATCTTTTTTATAAACTTTGCAGGCCGCAATCCGGTCGACAAACATCTCAACGACATATTTTTCCGGCATTTTCATACCGGTCAGACCACTCTCCCCGTCCAGTGCATAATCGATCCAATATTCGTAGTGGTGCCTGTTTCTCCCTTTATGGTGCAGCCACGCAGAAGAACAGCCTGTCGCCTCCCGCTCGGCGTTGTTGGGACTTCTCGTTCCCTGATAGTATTTCGCTCCGACTCTGAACTCCGTCCAACTATATTTGGACAGATCATGGAGAATTCCCTGCCGATACAACCCAAGCCGGAAACACTCCTTCATCACCAGTAATTTATGATATGTAATCGTACAAAAATGTCTCCATGCATTTCCCATTTTGTTCATCCCTATCTTAACACTTCTCATGATCAAAGCTAAATGTTTTGCAGCATATTAGTAAATCAACAGCCTTATCCCCAGCAAAGCAAGTAAATGCAGTGGGTAGAACAGATAAAATACATATTTCATCTTCGGTCCCTGTTCCCCGTTGTATAACAGAATAAACGGCAGTGCCAGCACCGCAAATGCCTGAATATATCCCATCAGCAAAATATTGACCGCAGCTACTGAAAGACACATCCACACTTTCTTTTCGCGGAATGCCCAGAAACACAAAATGATCAAAAGTCCCATCGAACTATAATCTGTCCTCAAAAACTCTGCCAATAGCATAAACAGAATGACCATCAGGAAGTTTAAGACGGCCGGATACTGCTTTGTCAGGTAGTAGAGCATAACCAGCCCTATGAATAACGTAAAGAATACATTCTGGTGTGTTCCGTCTAAAATTCTGCCATAGAACAAAAGATCAAACGGAATCTCTGATATCAGCGCAAACAATCCCATTCTTGTCATATACCGGATCACATCATGTGTATGCATAAACCCTTCCACCAGAAGAAAGCAGAAAATCGGAAAGGCAATCCTTCCTATGATTCTCAAAACCGGATATTGCGGGAGCAGCGCCGCTCCCACATGATCGATCAACATCGTTGTAATTGCAATCATTTTCAGCCAAAAAGAATTCAATCCTATTTTCTTCGTCATTACATTCATACGCTTCTTTTTCCTTTCGTCACTTCTTTGCACACTCCTGCCACAAAGGCTGCCACACTTCGTCCTTCCAGGACAATGCTTCTTTTCCCCTCGACTAAGAGGGGCTCTTCCCGGAATCCTTCCGCTGTCGACATGACCTGATACCATGCCTTCTCCTTCGGCAAAGCCGGGAGTGCAAAGGAATGTTCGATCCAATGCATATTATAAAGAAGAAAACAATCACTCTCCTTCTTATGATTTCCACTGTATAAAATTCCAAGCTGCCTGCTCCATGTCTCCTGCTGAATCTGCCATGCCGCTTCTCCATGATAGGAAATATCCGGGATTCCACTTCCGCTTCGGTCTGTTCCTGTCAGTGTTTCCTCCTGGTGGAGCACGCCGTGCTTTCTCCGGAAATCGATCAGTTCTTTGACATAGTGAAAGAATGGTTTTTCCCGCTCCATCCTGCTCCAGTCCACCCATCCGGTCTCATTGTCCTGACAATAGACATTGTTGTTGCCTCCCTGACTGTTTCCAAATTCATCACCTGCGAGAAGACACGGCGTCCCCTGTGCCGTCATCAAAAGAAACATCGCATTTCGCTTCTGACCCTGCCGCAGTCTGACTACCTGCCTCTTGCGTGTCTTTCCTTCCACCCCGCAGTTCCAACTATAATTATAATCCGGCCCATCCTCATTTCGCTCTCCGTTTGCCTCGTTATGCTTCGCATCATACGATACAAGATCTTCCAGCGTGAACCCGGTATGATTTGTAATGTAATTGCAGGAGCCTGACACAGAAGTCTTTCTTCTGAGCTGTTCTGCCACACCGGAAATCATGCCTTCATCACCTTTCAGAAATCTCCGCATCGTATTTTGGAAGGCTTCGTCTTTTATGAGAAGTTTCGTCCCGCTTAAAACCGGATCATGCCGCAAAAATTCTACCGGAACCTGATACGGATTTAAAAGGAATCCATCAATATGATATTCCATCACATAGTACCGCAGGCAGTCTTCCACCATCTGAAATCTGGTCTCTGCTGTAAACGGAAAATCAAGTACGACTTCGATGCCTTCTCTGTGACATGCCCTGACAAGATCTTTCAGTTCTTTTCCCGCATCCGGATCTGCTGCATAAGCTGACTTCGGTGCAAAGAAAAATCCTTCTCCGTATCCCCAGTAATTGACTTTTCTTCCACGCTCCTCAAATTCATAGACCGGCATACACTGAATCTGATTGATTCCAAGTTCTTTCAGATAGGGAATCTTCTCCATCACACCATGGAAAGTTCCTTTTTTCTTCACCTTGGAAGAAGAATGTCTTGTAAATCCCCTCACATGAAGACTGTATGCGATGACTTTTTCCTCCGGAATGCGGATCGGACAGTCTCCCTCCCATGGATATTTCTCCTTTGGCGGAAATTTCCCTCGCATCTGATGCGGCGTACGCTCTGCCTTGTCATTCCATAGTTCTCTCCCCGCAATTCCCTTCGCATAAGGGTCTGTGATCACTTCCCCATCTATCTCATAATTATATTCATAATCTTGCGCAGGAAGATCCGATAGAGTCACACAGCGCACTGTCCCTGTTCCTTCTTCCTCTTTCATCTGGATTTTCTCCACCGGAACACATTCACCACACTTATATAACAGAAGAGTGCATTTCTTCCCTCTCTTGGCCTCTACCGCAAAATTTACCGCTTCTTCCTGCCTGCTGACACCAAGCGGCAGTGGTGTTCCCTGTACGATCTTCATCTCTTCCTCCCTTATCTGGTCTGTTATTGCCAGCCATCAGCTCCATACATATCAACATTGTCCTTTGTGATCAAAAAGGTTTCTTCATAGATTGGCTCTTTTATCTTCTCACCGCCCAATACCTGATATGCTGCCTTCACTGCATCCTTGCCAAGTGTGATCGGCCGTTGGGCTGCTGTACCTGCAATTATATCATCGGATTTTGCCAGTTCCTTTTTCAGATCCGGAGAACCATCTACCCCGTAAATCACAACACCCGAATAAGCATTGTCTGCCTCCGCTGCAATCTTTGCCCCAAGTGCTGACGGGTCATTCCCGCACATGATCACATCCACATCCGGATATTGTTTAAGAAGTTGCTTTGCCGTCTCCATGGATATCTCTCTGTTTCCATCCACATTCTCTCTTGCGACAATCTCAAACCCCTGATTTGCGATTGCCTCTTCAAATCCGGTAATTCTCTCGTTGATCGAATTTGTAGTCGGACATTCTAAGATCAGCACCTTTCCCCCATCCGGGAACCTCTGTACAACATCTTCCCCGCACAGGTAACCCGCCTGCTTATTGTCCGTTCCGACATAGGCATCTACCATATCAAGATCCTTCACTTCCGTATCAATGTTGATAATCTTGACACCGGCTTCTCTCAGTGCATCCAGACCCGGCTGAATCGTCTCCCAGTTTACCGGACTTAAAAAAATCGCATCGATACCTTCTTCGATCATCTCATTGATCTGCTCCAGCTGAAGCTCGTCATCTCCCTTCGGGTCACGCGCGATCACTCGCCCTCCTTGTTTCTCCACTTCTTCCCGGATTGACTCCTCCAGCACAACAAAGTATGGGTTATCAGACATCGTCGTGCATGTATACCCGAATGTATAAGTTTCTGTCTCTTCCTCATTCTCCTCTTCCGGGCTTGCCGCATTATCTTCCGGTGTTCCCACATTTTTCTTACAGCCGGAAAGAGGCAGTACACACAGAATCATGCAGAGAACTATTGCGATTATCTTCTTTTGCATCTTTTCTTCCTCCATAACAGTATACTGTGTTCTGTTTCACACATATTTCACACATATAAATTTAATTTTACCTATTTTTATGCCAATGTCAATAGTTTTCCCCTTGCATTTCTGACCGGAGTCTGATAGAGTTATCATATCAGTAATTCATAAATGAATGAAGCAGAAAAGGAGAATATTATGAATGAACACAACCACGATTGCAACTGCAATCACGATGATTGTAACTGCGGATGCCACAATGACGAAGCAGTCACAGTAACTTTAACATTAGACAACGATGAAGTAGTTGAATGTGCTGTCCTCACGATCTATGAAGCAGATGAAAGAGAATACATCGCTCTGCTCCCTCTGAACGAAGATGGGGAGAACGAAGACGGAGACGTATTTATCTATCGCTATAAAGAAGTAGACGGAGAACCGACTCTTGAGAACATCGAAGACGATGACGAGTACGAAGTTGCTGCCGATGCTTTTGACGAATGGCTCGATGAGCAGGATTTTGACGATTTAGACGACGAAGAATAAGTCGGGCTGATCCTTATCAAAAGAATAAGTAATGAAAAAGAGGTACTGAGATATCTGGCAAAGTAAAATGTTTCCGATCATTAGAATCACAACGAATGAACGGACATCTTTAAAAGACAGGTTCTCAGTTCCTCTTTTTTATAGTCTTTCTGTTTTTTGTGGGATTGTCAAGTTTTTTGTGTAAGTTTTAAGAAAAATTTTTAGGGGAGGGAGAA
>URCR01000041.1 GCA_900546325.1 uncultured Lachnospiraceae bacterium
CTGCCTCTTAACGAGGTGGTGGTATTGCTAAAAATCATCAAGTCATTACACTAGTATTTATATGTAAATTATAGCAGTGCAAAAAATGCTCTTATGATTTTTAATTAAATTTTCAATAACAGGTTCTATCTTCTCCTCTGTATAATATGACATCCCATCAAGTCTATTATATTCGAGTTCATCATAATACTGCTCACTTATTTCTGTTCCAGGAAGAAAATTCAAACATGACATATTTATATTCATGGTTATAGACTTATTTAATACATTATGCAATTCCATTTAATAATTCAAATCGCTCTTCCCCACTCTAATATTGCCCAGTATGTTTTTTTCACCCTCGCCCATTCCTACATAATCAATAAAAGAAAACTCTTTTAATGTCTCTTCTGCAACTAAAGTAGCATGAGGACCAGACAAAATCAATTTTGTTGAGGGAGAAATTTCTTTTAATAATTTTCCTACAAGTATTGCCAAATGTTATTATCACTGCTCTGCCTTTCTAAAGTCTTTAAAACTTTCAATATTATCAAATATTGTAACCTTATGCAAAAATTTACCACTTATAAACTTATTTTTTATTACTTAAATTCAATACTTGATCATATTTCATTATTAATTCATTCGAATGCTTATGTGCAATATGGATAATAATCTTATTATCCAATTCCAATATTTGTTCCTCGACTTTATATGCATTATCATCGTCAAGTGATGAGAGAATTTCATCAAAAATAATGATGCTCTTATTTTCCAACAATACTCTTGCCAACCCAATGCGTGCACGCTCGCCACCGGAAACCTGCAAAACTTCGTTATTAATTTTACTATAAATTCCCTCTTTTTTTGAATTTACAAATTTCATTAATTGTGCTTTTTTTATTACCTCTTTTACTTCCTCATCCGTATGTGTATTTAATAAATCCACATTATTTCTAATACTATCATCAAATATAAACACATCCTGTGGTACTAATCCAATATTTTTATATCTTTCTCTTTCATTCATTTTATATTTATCAAAAAGAATTTCTCCTGCAGTAACACTTATAACTCCCGTAATTAACTTAATTAGCGTCGATTTACCACTACCACTTTCGCCTATAATTAAATACTTCTTATCATTTTTAAAGGAATACGAAAACTGTGAAAAGACAAAATCCTGTTTTCCGGGATATTTATATGTAATATTGTTCAATATCAGTTCTTCAACTTTATGCTGGTATTGAGAATCATTTGTATGCAGATTATTAATACCGGCACAAAGTTCTTCCTTAAGTTCTATATTTATATTTTTTAAGGAAACACAAGATACTGTTGCGTTAATTAATTTTATAACAGGTTCATTTACATATGACAATAGTTGTATCAGTGCAATAAACTCCCCGATTCCTATTAATTTCCTTAACATCAGTACAAAACTGATTCCAATTCCTCCAATCTGCGATAAAACTACACACATATTAGCGAAACTCCCGCTTACGTTATTCAGTATACAAATTTTTTGATTATATTTATTCGTTTTATCAAAATAATTGTTTAATTTATCAGCATATATTCTTTCAGCAATATTAAATTTAATAACATCAAAACCCGCTAAAAACTCCTTCAATTTTACAACCATTTTACTATCTTGATTCAAAAAATTCTCATAAGATTTTCCAATTATTTTGGGAAAAATTATATTATTTAAAATTAGTGGAATCAAAAATATAATGCACACAAAACCTGCCGTCATATTCATATAAAAAACAAGAAACAATATACAAAATAATTCTATTATTTGTTGCATAATATTCCACAGTGGATCATAAAAACCGCTCTGCCATGCATCTACTTTTTTTAAAACATAGTTATAGTACTCCCCACTATCCTTTTTATGAAATTCACCAGGCGTTTTTCTCAATATTGCTTCAAACATATCTTTTCGAACGTTATTCATTTCAATATTAGATACATATCCTTTTGCAATGTGGCTTACACTGGCAAAAAACAACGAAACTATAACTATAACTATCTCAATATAAAAATCAGAGAATTTTATATTGAGAGGGTTCATACCATATATGGAATTGAGTGAAATAAATGCGTATGCAATCAGCGGTTGAGAAATAGCCCCCATAAGTATAGCCACAATCATTAATATGGTATATTTATTTATAAAGTATTTTTTCATATTGTCACATATAATCCAATCCTATTAGAAAGTGATTGGATTTTCCCTTCCTCTCAGGTTCTACTGGGTAATTCAATCCTAATCTGATATATTTACTTAAGCACTGTGGATCTGTATCTATTTTATTACAGCTTTGGCGGTATCGCCACGCTTAGATGTACATGATCTACATATACTGCTCCCTCAATAATTTCTACATTCTTATATTTACATAATATACCGATGAGTTCTCTCATATTTTCTTTTATCCATGCAATACTTTCTTACGATACTTTTAAATAAAAACTTAAAGCATAATATTCATTGTCTAAATCTATTTTCTTATAACATCTCGAATATGTCATAATAATCTTTCTATCCCCAAATGTAATCAGCTTCTTTTGTACATAGAATATGCCTTTTTTATCCATAAGTCAATAACTTTTTCCTTGAGTTTCCGCAGTTTTATTCACAGACTCCCTAATTAGTCTTGCTAATTATACACAGCTTTCAAAAAATGCAAAAAATATAAGGAATCCCAATCCTTTTTATTAAAAAATTTAAGTAACAAAACAAAAATCTACTAAACAAAAGAAAGGGGATTCCCCATCTTTAGGATTTAGCACTATATTATTTTGGACTTTTTTTCATATAGATTTTCATTAGCTGGCATAAATGCTGGCTTTTTTTGATGTAAACAAACAATAAAAAAGGAACTTATCTACAGATCTATGAAAGTTATTATGATCCAGAACGCAAAGATGGTGCCCACCGTTCCTATAAACCAATTGGCTACGTTCATCAACTGCAGGCAGAAGGCATCGATGATCCGATTGCTTTTTATAAAGATGAAGTTCAAAAACTGAATCAGGAACTCAAAAAAAGAAACAAGATGAAAAAGCACGCCAAATATCAGAGGAGTCACCCGAAAAACTCCTTGGATATTTCCCTTTGAAAAACCTGTGCAATTCCCTGAGATGTAAAAATTATATTGACCTTATGCAGACTGCTACCGGTTTTCGATTCAACATCTTTGACATGATGTCTGCTCTTGTTTATGCAAGAGTTGTCCATCCCTGCTCAAAATTAAAAACATATATCGAGGTAATTCCAAAACTATTCGAAAAATATGATTTCTCCCTTGACCAGCTCTATTCCGGTCTTGGATACATCGGCTCTGAATACGAAAAGATTATCGAAATTTTTAATCATCAAGTGGCTTTAAAATATCCTTTTGATACTTCCCACAGTTACTTTGATTGCACAAACTTCTATTTTGAGATTGACCGGGAAGATGATTTCAGACCGAAAGGACCATCAAAAGAAAAAAAGAATCAATAAATTATATTATTACGCATCTATGTCATATATTTTGTGTCCTACCTGGTATACTCTCCTCTAAACACAATGCCCCATACCCCACCTGCGGATTTGGATATTCCGTAAATCCCGGCAACGGTCTTGCGCCTCTCCTGAGATATGCTTTCACTTTTTCCCCATATAGATACAGATCATTTCCCCGCACGATCCCCCACTCCATCATAAGCGCCGCCGCTCCGGATACAAACGGTGTCGCAAAGGATGTTCCGGTGAATGTCTGATAAATTCCGGACGGTGTCGGCGCTGTGATATTAACCCCGGGAGCCACAAGATCCGGTTTATTTTCTTCTCCTGCCACAAGCCCTCCTCTTCCCGAAAAATCTGCATAGGCAAATGTCAGTGGGTCATAGGCTCCCACACTGATCACCCGCTGTGAAGTAGACGGGATTGTCAATGTCCCCCTCTCAGTCGGGTAGCGGAATGCAGTTCCTCTGTTTAAGACGTTCTCACTCGGAAGCCATAAATCATACTCCCCGGTCACAATTTTTCTCGGAGTCAGGACAAACTGCCATATGCCCGGTGTAATGTAGGAATCTCTTGGAAGAAACTCGATAAAAATCTCCTGTGAGACATGAAACGGGCTTGGCTCGCCGTAATATAGCAGGATCTCCGTATCTCCTACGACAAAACGCTGTGTACCGATCACCTCCTGTATCGGTCCGATCTGCACACCTGCCGGAGAAATCAGAGAGATATCCACAATGTCATGGTAACTTTTCCATATCTGCACATTGATCGCCGTCTCCTGTGTCTGCACAGCGAGCGGAATCCGCTCTTCTGTATTCTCTTTGAGGATTCCTGATGTATGCCCCGCACTTGCCCCTTCATTTCCCATGCCGATGCAGATCACACTCTTCCACAAGTTTGCAATATCCGCAATAAACCGCTCCACCAGACTTGTTCCGGTGTGCGAACCGTATGTATTTCCAAAGCTGATATTGATCGCGACAGGTCTTCCCGCTCTCTGGGCCTGCTTTACCACATAGTCGATTGCCTGCATCAGTTCCGTCGTTCTTGGAAATCCTTCCTCCCGCGGTGTGCCAAGCTTGACGACAAGAATCCCGCTCTCAGATGCAACTCCCTGATAGCGGGCTCCTTCACTTCCTCTTCCGTTTCCTGCCGCAATTCCCGCCACGGCAGTCCCATGTCCGGATCGATCTTCACTGGGCACAATTTGCATTCGTTCTGCCCGATTCTCCTGCCGCAGTGCCTCGTCGATCTTCTCCTTCGTGTATTCCGTTCCCTGCACATAGCCTTCCGGCGGATTTCCGGGAATCGTCTGATCCCAAAGTGCATAAATTCTCGTCGTTCCGTCTGCATTCCGAAAATCCGGATTCGCGTAATCAATCCCCGAATCAATGACTGCCACAAACACTCCGGCCCCATAAAGTTTTGGCGGCCTGATTTGTACCGATGTAATGCAGGACACTCTTCTTCCATTTTCCACTTGAAAAAACAATCTCTTTGGCTTCTCAATATACTCTACCGCCGCAAGCTCCGCCAGCGCTTCCAAACGGTCTTCCCGGACAGTCACAATCGCAAACTCATTGCTCAATTCTACGACACTCTCCGCGATTTCCCTGACCTGCCCAAGCGTCCCCGAATATTTTATGATCACTTCCCATGTCCGTGCGACCGGATAATAGCCGACATCCAGTTCCAGAGATTTTTCCCTCTCTTCTTCACTTGCGTTCAGTGCCAGATTTAACAGATTTTCAATTTTCTGGTCTGCCATATTATCACCCCATCACACCTTATTCAGATGTGACGGCAAAAATACCTCTGCGTTTCTCAACGATTCGACAGAACCGTCTCTCTTCCGTTTTAATCTTCCTTCTCACTTCCGGCCAGCGCTCCTGTATATGGTGCAAGTGACAGCGGGATAAAGTATCCTCTCTCATGCCTGCACAACGGACAAATGTCCGGGGCCTTTTCGCCGGAGTGGATATGACCGCAGTTCAGGCACATCCATTTTCCTTCGTTTGCCGCACGGAAATAAGAACCATCCTCCAAGAGTCTGGCTATTTTTGCAAATCTTCTCCCGTGAAGTTTTTCTACCTCTGCAATCTGAAAGAACGCAGAAGCAACCTCCAGAAATCCTTCTTCTTTTGCCGTCTCTCCAAATGCCTGATACACGTCGTCCGCTTCCTCGAATTCATTATGCTGAGCCGCCTTCAAAGCCGCAACGATCTGTTCGTTGTCATCGATCGGGTAACCGCCCTGAATCTCGATCGTCTCCCCGGTCATCTCTTTCAACAGTCCATAAAACCGCTCTGCATGGGCCCGCTCCTGCTCTGCCGTAAATAAGAAAATCTTTTCGACTGCATATAATCCCTGCCTGCGCGCAAGCTCTGCCCCAAATGTATATCGGTTTCTGGCCTGGCTCTCCCCCGCAAATGCTTTCATCAGGTTTTCCTTTGTTCTGCTGTTTTTCAGACTCTGTGCCATAGTTTCCTACCTCTTTCTTCTCACATTTTCGCGATTCTCCCACCGCTACACTCAGAAGTATGTTACCATGCACCGCCTTTTATACATTCTTTTCCTGTTCTTCTCTCATTCTCTTCTCACAGCAAATGTGTTTCCGGCACAACAAGAAACAAAAATGACCGCACTTTAATTAAATCCGATGATTCTTCTCGCCACTTCGTACGCAAGCACCGATACTTTTCTCCCTGAATTTCCCGGAAGATTCATCGTCTGCCCCAGAATACTGTATCGGATCTTCCAATATACGCGGTAATCGACTTCTTTCAGATACTTCCAAAGTGCCTTTTTCTTTTCCAGATTTTCCTCTGTCTTAGAGCGGATCAGAATAATGGAAGATACCGTCATCATGATCGCAAGATAGTTGATCATGTAATTTCTCAGTTTTCTGCTGGAAATCTTCCTCATAGAATACATATCGATCATCGTTCTTGTCACATAAAGCTGCTGGTCAATCCGCTTGATCATATTTTTCTCATTGACCGACTGATCCTCTCTTCCGATGAAGTACCGGTAAAAGTCTACGTCAAGATAATACAGTGATGCGACATGCGGCAGAGGATAATACACATAAATGTTATCCACATAAAACGTATGCTTCGGCAGCTTCAATCCACAATTTCGCAGCAATTCTGTCCGGTAAATCACAGAATGCATCAAAATATACTGCGACAGACGAAATCTTCCGATATCTCCCCATGTCATGATACGATCCTGTGGAAGCACATTCCGGTAATGAATCACCTTCTTATTCTTCACTCCAACCTTTTCATATACATAATTTGAGATGAGCATGTCCGTCAGACTTCCCTGCTGATACCATCCCTTCAATACCTCCAGAATTTTCTCAAGCGCCGTCTCCTCTACCCAGTCGTCGCTGTCTACCACTTTAAAATACATGCCGGATGCATGATTCAGCCCTTCATTCACTGCATCCCCATGTCCTCCGTTCTCTTTGTCTACCACTTTTACAATGGTCGGGTACTCTTTTTCATACCTCCTTGCAATCTCTAAGGTATGGTCTGTCGATCCGTCATTTACAATAATAATCTCCACATCTTCTCCCCCCGGAAGAAGTGACTGTACTGCCCGGTCCATATAAGCCTCCGAATTGTAACATGGAATCGCAATGGATAAATATTTCATTTCGTTCACCTCATCTATTTTCAATCTTTCCATAGTATAATCCATTTCCTGATATTTTCCAACAGCTATATTGTAAATTCCTTATATTTCCGATATAGTAGAAGCATAATCATTTTTTGGAGGTAATTTACATGAAAAATATAATCGTAGGACAGTCCGGCGGACCAACCGCTGTAATCAACGGAAGCCTTTACGGTGTCGTGACCGAAGGACTCCGTCAGACAGATTCCATCGAGACAGTCTTTGGAATGATCAATGGGATTGAAGGATTTTTAAACGATCAGGTGATGGACATGCGCCCACTTTCAGAAAGCGGAGAATTAGAGCGGATCCGTACAACACCGGGGGCATACCTGGGTTCCTGCCGCTATAAGCTGCCGGAAGATCTTACAGATGCTGTCTACCCTCAATTATTTGAGAAATTTTCCGATAAAAACATTGGCTGCTTCTTCTATATCGGCGGAAATGACTCGATGGACACTGTCAGCAAGCTTTCCCGCTACGCCGCCTCTGTACAGAGCGATATCCGGTTCATCGGTATCCCGAAAACGATCGATAATGACCTTGTCGAAACTGACCACACACCCGGCTTTGGAAGCGCTGCAAAATATGTAGCCTCTACTGTCCGTGAGATCGCCATCGACGCTTCGGTCTACGACAATAAAAAATCAGTTACCATCGTTGAAATCATGGGACGTCATGCCGGATGGCTGACTGCTGCAAGCGTCCTTGCCCGCAAATTTGAAAACGACAATCCGGTATTGATCTACCTTCCGGAAGTCGCATTTGACCAGGATGCTTTCATCGAAAAAGTATCAAAAGCACTTGAGACAACACCAAACCTTGTCGTATGTATCTCTGAAGGAATCAATGACGGAAAGGGTACATTTGTGTGCGAGTATGCAAGCGATGTGGGAGTTGACAACTTCGGTCACAAGATGCTTACCGGCTCTGGAAAATATCTTGAAAATCTCGTAAAAGAACGGCTTGGCATTAAAGTCCGCTCTGTAGAGCTCAATGTCAGCCAGAGATGTTCCTCCGCTTGTCTCTCTGCCGCAGACTTAGATGAGGCTGTCTGCGCGGGAACTTACGGTGTACGGGCCGCACTTCGCGGAGAAACCGGAAAAATGGTATCTTTCCAGAGGGCAAGTGACAAGCCTTATGAACTGACCTACACAACCGCCGATGTGAACAATATCTGCAACAAGGAAAAAGGAGTGCCTCTTTCCTGGATCACAAACGATGGCTCTGACATCAGTGAAGATTTCATCCGCTATGCACTGCCGCTGATCCAGGGAAATGTCGAGGTTCCATTTGAGAACGGACTCCCGGCATTTGCTTTCCGCAGATAGCTTGCTGTCATTCACATTTTGTTCATATTTCTTTCAAATTTTTTTCATTTGATTCACATGATTTCTTCATTTCTATGTCATATACTAAGACTATCAAATGAAACAACATTTGAAACAGACGTTAACAGTATTAACATACTTTTAGAAAAACTTTTTCATAATACATGCCAGATGCGTTTTATACCATCTGGCATCCTCCCTTTTCAGGGAGTTTTTTTGTGCCTTTTTTTCATGAGATTTAAAATCCATATGCTCTTTTTAATGTTCCAAACTGTTCTTGTTCCTGAATCTCCGGAAGTTCCGTTATGATTCCTTTTGTCGCCTGCTCCTTCATCTCAGGCTCCAGTCCCTCCACTTTCCATAAAATCTCCAGATATGCAAGTGCAAGCGCCTCCGACTGTGGAAGGACTTTTCTGCCTCTCCTGCATATTTCCGCCGCATCATCTATCCGCTCTTTCCCCTCATACCACTGTGCCAGGCAAAGAAAAGCTTCTTCCTGGTCCTCTTTTCGTCCGCTCTCCTTTAAATAAGTTTCTAATGCAAGGACCTGTCCATCTATCGTTTGCTCCTGCTCTGAAATTTTCCGCACAATCTCTTCTATTTTCTCTGCAGCTCCAAACGGTTCGAAGTTCTTTCCAGCTTGTTCTCCGTCCTCATCTACCTGCATAACCTCCTCTTTCTTTTTTTCTTGTCCCACCATCGTTTTTAAAGCAGTACTTCCCAGGAGGAACAGCACTGCACATCCAAGAACAACGGCTGCCACTTTCTTTTCTCTTCCTTTCCTCTCCATTCCATTCTTCTCTATTTCCTTTTTTCCTTTTCCGGATCTTAGTTTCGGGAAATGCTTCTGCACCATGGAAAAATCAGTGTATCCCTTCTCCCCGTCTGTTTCCAGACAATTTTGGATCAGCTTTGCCAGCTTGTATTCTTCTCTTGTTGTCAATGGAGGATCCGGCTCGCTTTGAGACAACATATATTGGAGTGTTCTGGCAAACCCATAAATATCTGCAGCCTCACAGATTCCTCTCTGCCTGTAAATTTCAGGATTTGAAAAGTATTTTCGTACTGTCCGGCTCTGAATCTGACGCATAGTTTCTCTGCTTCCTTCTGTTTCCGGATCCAGAAGGTAAATCTCTCCGTCCTCCTTTACAATCACACTGTATGGACTTAAGCAGCCATACGTCTGTTTTTCTCCATACTTATGAAACCATGTGATCTGCAAAAGCAGCTTTCGCATAAGGTTCCACAGTTCCTCTTTCTCTGTCTGCGGGTGATATTTCAACCAATAGATCAATGTCTGACCGGATACTGTATCCTGGATCCGCTCACAATATTTCCCGTGCTGTACCATTTTAATAATGTCATATTCCTTCTTCTGCAAGCACATACCTCCTGTTCTCTCCGATATACAAAGTACTTCCAGCACCTTGTTTCATTTCTATCCCTTTGTTTTCTTTATGGCTTATATTGGATTTTTCAGAATTTGTTGAATTGAAACTTTGAAATTTATTTTTTCATAGAAATGTCGATGGTCACGAAAGTGAACCTAAAAAATCAATGATTTCGATACACGATTTTGATATACTTACAGGAGTCTCCCACTAAGAGAGACTCCTGTGCTTTATCACATCCATTTTCCGCTAATCAATCGGCCGATACAGATGTCTCGGGATTCCATCTACCATAACCGGGGATACGTCCCCCTGGATCAGCGGTCGCACATAAGTGATAAATTCGTCTGTCACATAAGTGCCTTCCTTATTTACCCATTCTCTTGGAACAAGCCGCTCATCGTTCGCGATCTTGTGCACATCTTTTACCTCTGTCGTACATTGATACGGATCATCGGATAAACGAAGCATGACAACCATCTTCCCGCTGTCTCCTTCATCTCCGGCTTTCACTGCCGCTCCGCCTACCTGGCTCGCCTCCAGGATATCTACTCTCGAAGCAGAGTGGGATGCCGCTCTCTGCAGTGTGCTGAGTTCTACCGCCCTTGTCTTACATCCGATCTCTCCTGCGATCAGTGATGCCAGATAGTTGGCAGTTCCGGTCAGCTGCTTATGTCCAAATGCATCCACAAAGTCCACACTGGAACCAAGTTCACATACATATTTTCCATCTGCTGTCTTGATTCCCTCAGAAACCGCCACAACAACCGAGTACTTCTTCTCCAAAAGCTTTCTCACTTTTGCGACAAACTTGTCCACATCAAATACAAGCTCCGGCAGATAAATCAGATCCGGTCCTTCACAGTCCTCGCCTTTTGCCAGCGCTGCCGCACCGGTCAGCCACCCTGCATTTCTTCCCATAATCTCTACAATGGTGACAAGTCCGTGTTCATATCGCAGACTGTGTCCATCACGGATGATCTCTTTTACCGATGTTCCAATATATTTTGCCGCACTTCCATATCCCGGCGTGTGGTCTGTCAGCGCCAGATCATTGTCGATCGTCTTCGGCACCCCGAGAAAATTCGTATGGCCGCGACCGGTTACCATCGAATAGTCATAAAGCTTCTTGATCGTATCCATGGAATCATTTCCGCCAATATAGATGAAACACTCTATATCCAGTTCCTCGAGAATATCAAAAATCTTCTCATATACTTCCTGATTCTCATGAATTTCCGGCAACTTGTATCTGCAGGAGCCTAAAAATGCCGCCGGTGTTCTTCTCAATAACTCTACATCCAGATCACTTCTGATAAAATCTGCGAGATCTACATACTTTCCTTCCATCAGTCCCTGAATTCCATGCAGCATTCCATATACTTTCTTTGCCCCACGCTCCCTTGCAGTGCAATAAACACCGGCAAGGCTTGAATTAATCGCCGCTGTCGGACCTCCTGACTGTCCTACGATCACATTCCCTTTCATCATATCCCTCCAGTTCGTTTGTCAATATGATTATTCTAGTATATTTTGCACTGATTGTAAATAATATTTTTATTTATTTTGTACATTTTAACTTGTTTTAGACATTTATCATTCTTTTTTTACATTTTTTGATGTTATTTTATATATTTTTTTAAATTATATATGCCATATTTTTATACATTTTCACTTTTCCCCACTCTTCCTTCTTTCTCTGTAAAAAAGAAATCCTTGCTGCCAAAGATCTGCGGGCTGTAAGATGGAAAAATCCCTGATCGTTTGCAGAACATCTTTTTCCAACCTCTTTCTGAACAGATATATCATATTCCGTCAGTGACATTTTTAGTTGAATTCTTGCAAATACAATGATATAATTCAGACATCTATCAAAAAACAACATTATTTTTTCATTTTTTATCAGGAGGAACTTTATGAGAATCAGCCCAATCGAGAGAAAAGACAAATTCGGACGGACAATCACTCTGCGAAACGCCGAACCCCATGATGCCCAGGACTTAATCACATATATGAAAATCACCTCATCCGAAACACCGTTTCTGATCCGTGAGCCGGATGAATTTCATCTTACTTTAGAACAGGAGAAAAATTTTATCCAGAATAGTATCGATAGTCCCCGGGAACTGATGCTGATTGCCTCTGCAGGAGACAGCCATATCGGAAACTGTTCTCTTTCCGGCATAGGTTCCTTCCGGAGATACCGGCACCGCTGCACGATTGCGATCGCACTATATCAGAAATACTGGGGTGCCGGAATTGGCCGTCTGATGTTGGAAACTGTTCTTTCCGTTGCCCAAGAACTTGGCTATGAGCAGGCAGAGCTGGAGGTTGCAGCCAGTAATACCGCCGCCGTTGCACTCTATGAAAAACTTGGCTTTCAGACCTATGGTACATTTCCCGACAATATGAAATATGCCGATGGCTCTTACACCGATACACTCTGGATGATGAAAAAGCTCCTATCATGATTGTCAGCTGTCAGTATTCTGATTTCATAGAAAAAGTACCCCGCACATCTGCACAGGATACTTTTTCTACTTTGTCCTATTTTCTTTTCTACCGGAGGTTTTCCGGTCCAAATCCAAGCGGAAGCAATTCTTCCAGCAGATATTTGTTCCATCCGCCTTTCCCGTCTTCCAGCACAATATAAAATTCATCCGGTCTGCAAAATTCCTGCATGACCTGTCTGCACACGCCGCATGGTGCACATAGATTTCCGCTGCGTCCTGCGCCTTTTCCTCCGACGATCGCGATCCCTTCAAATTCCCGCTCGCCTTCTGAGACAGCTTTGAAAAACGCGGTGCGTTCCGCACAGTTTGTCGGTGTGTAGGATGCACTCTCGATATTACATCCATAATACAATTTCCCCGACTTTGTAAGAAGCGCCGCCCCTACACGAAAGTCTGAGTAGGGCGTGTAGGCAAACTCCCTCGCCTTATATGCATGTTCGATCAGTTCTCGTTCATCCATCTACTGTTCTCCTATCAGACGAATTGTCTCTGTCACAAGTGCCTTAAATTCCTTTGCCACACGGTCAGCTGTCTCCTGTACTTCTTTGTGATCCAGAGGCTGGTTTGACATTCCCGCTGCCATATTTGTGATGCAGGAGATTCCGCATACCTTCAGCCCCATATGTCTTGCTGCCATCGCCTCGCATGCAGTACTCATTCCTGCTGCATCCGCACCGAGTGCACGGCACATTCTGATCTCTGCCGGAGTCTCATAGCTTGGTCCGGTGAACTGCATATACACCCCACTCTGAATAGAAACTTTTACATTTCTTGCAGCCTGCTTAATAATCTCGCGAAGTCCTTTATCATATACTTCACTCATATCCGGGAATCTCGGTCCCAGTTCATCAAGATTTGCTCCGATCAGCGGACTCGGCACTGCGGTGGTGATCTGATCTGTGATCATCATCAGATCTCCCGGCTGAAAGTTGAAATTTACTCCTCCTGCGGCATTTGTCAAAATAACTGTCTTTGCGCCTAACAGTCCCATCAGACGCACCGGAAGCACTACATCCGACATCGGATACCCTTCATAAAAATGGACTCTTCCCTGCATTGCCACTACCGGAACTCCTTTTACATATCCAAAAAGAAATCTTCCCTGATGTCCTGCAACTGTGGAAATCGGAAATCCTTCGATCTCAGAATATTCGATCGACTCCTCCACCTGCATTTCTTTTGCATAATCACCAAGACCTGACCCGAGAATCAGAGCCACCTCCGGTTGAAATTTTACTTTACTTTTTACCGCATTGCTGCAATTTAATAATTTTTCATAAATCTGATTCATACTTCTACCTCTCTATCAGTTCCGATACGACTGCATTCATTTTCCGGTACTGTTCACTGTCTATATAGAACTTACTTCCCTTTCTTGTAATCCATCCATTTTCCTCGAATTTCTTTACCGCTCTGTTGATCGTCTTTACACAGAGACCGGAAGATTCCGAGAGTTCCTGACGCGTACTGTCCACATACAAAATCCCATTCTTCGCATATTTTGTATAAGTTTCCACAAGATAGAATGCCAGTCGGTCTGCTCCCTGTAAAAATAAAAATGCCCGACTGTTCTTGCCCTGTTCAAACAGGTAGTGTCCCATGATCTTTGCTTCCAGCTTCAGGGCACGGATATCGGAATTCAGCCAGCGGGCATATTTTTCTTTTGCTATTTTTACGATAGTGCAAGGGGTAACCGTCTCAAGTGTTGTGCAGTAACGGTCGAGATCCATAATGACCTCCATCCCGCCCATTGCATAGACTCCTTCAAATCTCATAAAATCATAGGTGATCCCATAGATCCGGTAATCCGTTGCCTTGATCATTCCACGACCAATGATATAAACGGTATCAACCGGCGTGTTCTCT
Source organism: uncultured Lachnospiraceae bacterium (assembly GCA_900546325.1). Taxonomy (GTDB): domain Bacteria; phylum Bacillota; class Clostridia; order Lachnospirales; family Lachnospiraceae; genus Faecalimonas. Next base: position 14,288 of record URCR01000041.1, read on the forward strand.
TTGACAAAGACCACGCCGGCATCCAGTTCTACAATCTGAAAAGAATCCATCAGCCACACCGGTGCACTGTAAAAATACTCTTCAAACCGCTCCCGTTTCTTTTTGTCGATCTCATTCAGAAACGGAAGCACCTGATATAAATATTTGCATTCCATATGCTTATTTGATCAGCTCTACCTTTACGATTTCTGCCGGAACACCTGTCGCATCCTCTGCAACGGTATCATTTTCTACTTTGATAGAACCATCTTTTAATTTTCCATACAGTTCATCGTATTTTTCCTGTGTAAATTTTGTAAATTTAGAAGTTTCCATTGGAAGCTGAATTCCGTCATCTTTTGCACTTAAGTTCAGAGTTGTTCCACCTGCAAAGTTTCCATCATAGTAGCTTGCAACTGCATCATATACAGAATCTCCAAGATTCTTCATAGCAGAAGTGATAACTGTATCAGACTCTACAGACTGGTCTACGTCTACACCGATCACTACTTTCCCTGCTGTCTCTGCTGCTTTCATAACAGAGTTACCAACTCCACCGCCGCATGCGAAGATACATTCTGTTCCTTCATTGTACCATGCTGCTGCCTTTGCGTTGTTTTCCGGAGAAGCATCAAAGTTTCCTACATATGTGTATTTCACTGAAATGTCTCCTGCTGCAAGACCTAAATCTTTCGCTGCCGCATCTGCTCCCTGGATAAATCCATATCCGTAACGGATTACTGCTGGAACTGCGATTCCGCCCATGAAGCCAAGGTTTCTGTAACCTTCTGTCACTGCTGCATACCCTGCGAGATATCCTGCCTGCTCTTCTGCATAGAAGATAGAAAGTACATTGTCTTCAAGTTTTGCTTCACCGTCTTTTACCGGCTGTGCATCGATGATGATGAAAGATACATCCGGATATTTTGTCTGTGCTTCGTATACCGGTACCTCAAACAGGAATCCTGGTGTTGCAACTACTTTTGCTCCGCCTTTTACAGCAAGATCGATCGCATTTAAGCATGCCTCGTCGGATTTTTCTGCCGGTTTATAGTATTTGTAAGTAATATCATGCTCTTTCGCATATTTCTCCAAACCTTCCCATGATCCCTGGTTAAAAGATTTGTCATCAATCGTTCCTACATCTGTGATCAGCGCCAGCTCATATCCTCCCTTGGAATCTTTCTTGTCGCCGTCTTTTGCAGTGTCCTCTGCACCCGGTTTCTTCACTGCACATGCAGCCATGCTCATCACCATGACTCCTGCTAAAATCAGACTTAAAATCTTCTTTTTCATAATTAAATTCTCCTTCTCTTTTTTAATATTCATTCGTCTTATGACCTTGAATCAATTTTACCGCGGAACTTGTCCCGATTCTGTCACAGCCTTCCTGCAGAAATGCTTCCAGATCTTCTACCGTCTTCACTCCTCCGGCCGCTTTCATCTTCACATGCTCACCGATATGTTCCTTGAACAGGCGAATATCCGAAAGAGTAGCTCCTGCCGTTCCAAATCCGGTAGAAGTTTTAATGTAGTCTGCTCCGGCTGCTGTCACAGCTTTGCACATTGCAATTTTCTCTTCTTCCGTCAGGTAGCATGTCTCGATGATCACTTTTAAGATCTTATCTCCGACAACTTCCTTCAATGCTGCGATTTCTTTTTTTACCGCCGCGTAATCACCGTTTTTTACATCTGAAATATTGATAACCATATCAATCTCAGATGCACCGTCTTCCAGTGCCTTCTTTGTCTCTGCGACTTTTGCCTCTGTCACACTGTACCCGAGCGGGAATCCTACAACCGTACAAATATTGATCTGTTCTCCGTATGCCTCCTTCACTCTCTGAATGTAGCACGGCGGAATACATACCGAAGCGGTCTGATACTCCACTGCTTCCTCGCACAGTTTTTTGATGTCTTCCCATGTGGCAAATGCTTTCAACTGTGTATGGTCCACATGTCCCATAATTTCCTTTTCTGTCATCACGTTCTCCTTTCTTGAAATATTTATTTTCCAAGAGGACTCGCAAAACGGGATTATTTCGCGATATCCTCTCTTCCTTTCCCAAATTCAGCCATCCGTCTTCTCTGACATGCTGTTCCTTTTTCTTATTGTCAGGCGAAGCTCTCTATAATCGCTCTACCTGATCCTTTGTCACTCTTGCATAGACAAGCGGTGTCTCTTCTGCCTTCTCTTCCTGGATCGTCACAGCATCCTGATATCTCTGCTCTGCCGCTGCAAATAATGCTTCATGGTCTGCATAGAAGACTGCGATCGGCTCTCCTGCCTCCACGTAATCTCCCACTTTTTTCTTCAGGATAATTCCTGCTGCAAAATCAATCTGACTGTCTTTTGTCTCACGGCCCGCACCTAACATTGCCGAGGCGATTCCACAGCTTTCCGTGTCCATAAAAGTAATATAGCCGCTCTTCTTTGCAAGAACTTCATGCGCATATGCCGCTTTTGCAAACTTGTCCGTATCAAAGATCACAGCACTGTCTCCGCCCTGTGCTTCCACCATCGCCGCAAGCCTCTTTAACGCCTCCCCGTTTGCAATGACTTGTCTCACAAGGACTTTACATTCTTCCAGTGTCCCTTTTCCAGCAAGGTAAAGCATGTTGGATGCAAGGTGTACACAGACTTCTGTCAGATCCTTCGGACCATTTCCCTTTAATGTCTCAACCGCCTCGATCACTTCCAGACTGTTTCCAATATTATGTCCAAGCGGAATATCCATATCCGTGATCAGCGCCACGGTCTTTCTTCCGGCATTCTCTCCGATCGCTACCATCTCTTTCGCAAGTGCGATGGAGTCATCGATACTCTTCATAAATGCACCGCTTCCGGTTTTTACATCAAGAAGGATACAGTCATTTCCCGCTGCAAGCTTCTTACTCATGATTGATACTGCAATCAGTGGAATGCTGTCAACAGTCGCCGTCACATCGCGGAGCGCGTACAGCTTTTTATCTGCCGGGGCGAGATTTCCTGATTGTCCGATCACACTCAGCCCGGTTTGATTGACTACGTTAAAAAACTCTTCTCTGGAAAGAGATGTCTGAAGTCCCGGGATGGATTCCAGTTTGTCCACCGTTCCTCCCGTATGTCCAAGCCCTCTTCCTGACATCTTAGCAACCTTCACGCCGCATGCCGCAACGATCGGTGCGATGATCATTGTTGTCTTATCTCCGACGCCTCCGGTGGAATGTTTATCCACCTTCACCCCGTCAATCCCTGATAGATCCACCATTTCTCCGGAATGAGCCACAGCCTGCGTCATCGCAAGCGTCTCTTCCTCTGTCATTCCTTTGAAGTAAACCGCCATCAAAAATGCTGACATCTGATAGTCCGGAATCTCTCCTGCCACATACTCGCGGATCATGTACTGGATCTCCTGATCTGTCAGTGCTTCACCATTTCTTTTCTTCATGATCAGATCATACATTCTCATGGTGTCTGCCACTCCTTTCTGTTATCTGCTTCCCTTATCGTATGGGATCCCCTCTGCTCTCGGAGCCTGAGAGTTCTTAGATGAAAACGCTAATACGATCAATGTCGCAATATATGGAATCATCTTATAGACTTCGTTCGGAATTGGCAGAGATTTCAAAAATGGAATTGCCGAGTACGCACTTGCCAGTGTCTTCATGATTCCGAAGAAAAATGCTGCCATTAAAATCTTATTGCTTCTCCACTGTCCGAAGATCAATACTGCGATCGCAAGGAAACCATATCCGGCAACGCTCGCATTAAAGTTTGTGGAAGTCGGGATCACAAAGATCAGACCTCCGATTCCGCCCAGCACACCGGAGATGATCACCCCGGCATAACGGATCTTCGCTACATTGACACCGACAGAATCTGCCGCTCCCGGATGCTCTCCACAGGCGCGGAGGCGAAGACCGAATCTTGTATTTTTGATCACATAAGCTGCCACAATGAAAATTCCGATTCCGATATAAGTTGTAATGTAACAGTTTTTAAAGAACATATCACCGATAACCGGAATATCCCCGAGTACCGGAACTTTGTCAATGTGAAATGTATCCGTAAACTGTACCTGCTGTACTCCCTGGATCATACGAGCTGTAAAAATCGCAAATGCCGGAGCAAATAAGTTTAAGGCAGTACCACTGATCGTCTGATCTGCTTTCATATTAATGGAAGCGAACGCATGGAGCAGGGAAAACAATCCTCCTGCAACTGCTACGATCAGAATCGACAATAATAACAGCTTCTGTCCACTCATTCTGTCCTGGAAAGTATTGATGAAGAAAATTCCAACAAATGCTCCCATAACCATAATACCTTCCATCGCGATGTTGATGACACCGCTTCGCTCCGAATACATTGCACCGATTGCCACAATAAGAAGCGGGATCGCAAAATACATTGTCTGCTGAATAACAAAATATACTACACTCATTATTTGCCCTCCTTCTTATTCTTTTTCGTCGACTTTCTCATGCGAATCTTGTAGATCAGATTTTTAAATAACAGTGACAGTGCTCCGCAGTAAATAATCGCGGAAATGATAATGTCGATAACCTCCGGTGCAAAATCAAATAACTGCATGTTGTAGCCGCCGACTGTAATGTGTCCGATGAATAATCCTGCAAATAAGATTCCGATCGGGTTGGAAAGGCCGAGCAGTGCAACAGAAATTCCTGAGAATCCTTCCGGCGCGATCACATCGAGTACCTGCATATATTTTCCGGAATCCGCCAGGTATAACAGCGCTCCGCCAAGTCCTGCAAGCGCACCTGCGATCACCATAGAAAGAACGATGCTCCTCTTCGCATTGATTCCGGCATATTTACTTGCATTCGGGTTCTTTCCGCATGCTTTCAATTCATAGCCGAAAGTGGTCTTATTCAAAATAATATAGATCAGAATTACACATAAAATTGCAATCAGAATACCGATGTTGATATTCGTTCCCGGAAACAGTTTATCTAACCCTGCTTTCGGAAGATTTGCCCCGTCTGCAACTGCCATTGTCTGGTTCTTTACCTGATCATATACGGTTCTCTGAATCAGCATGTTCACAAGATACATCCCAATATAGTTCATCATAATTGAGGAAATAACTTCATTTACATTGAAAAATGCTTTCAGCAGCCCCGGTACCAGTCCCCAGATTGCCCCGGCAAGAATTGCTGCCAGAAGCGCTGCGAGACAGTGCAGTCCCGGTGGAAGAAATGTAAACTTCACACCGACAAAAACTGCCGCAAAAGCACCTGCGGTAAACTGTCCGGATGCTCCAATGTTAAAGAGTCCTGTCTTAAATGCAAATCCGACAGAAAGTCCTGTCATAATGATCGGTGTTGCCAGATAGAGCATCTGCCCGATTCCCTGGATTCCGTCTGTAAATCCTCCCTGGACGATCATCATAAATCCATAGTACGCCTGCTGCGGATTGCTGGACAGCAAAATAATAAATCCAAATAACAGTCCACAGACAATCGCCAGAAGGGAAGAACTAAAATTGACGATTCCGTCTCCCTGCCAGATATTTTTCCATTTATTTTTCATTCTTCACACTCCTTTTCGCACCTGCCATATAAAGACCAAGTTCCTCTACTGTAATTTCCTTCGGATTCACATCCGCAACGATCTCACCTTCATACATTACAATGATGCGGTCGCTGACATCCATCACCTCATCCAGCTCCAATGAAACCAACAGTACTGCCTTTCCTGCATTTCTCTGTTCCACAAGCTGTTTGTGAATGTATTCGATCGCACCGACATCCAGACCACGCACCGGCTGCACTGCAATGACGATCTCCGGATCTCTGTCAAGCTCTCTTGCGATGATCGCTTTCTGCTGGTTTCCTCCGGACATTCCCCGGACAATACTGTCTTCGCCCTGGCCGGAACGGATATCAAATTTCTCAATCAGTCCCTTTGCATATTTCCGGATCGCATCAAATCTTAAAAAGCCGTGCTTCTGAAAACGTTCGGTGTAGTAGCTCTGCAGCACCAGATTTTCCTGAAGTGAGAAATCAAGCACCAGCCCGTCTTTGTGTCTGTCTTCCGGTATATGTGCCATTCCATCCAGACATTTGCGCCGGATGCTCTCTTTTGTGATGTCTTTCCCATTTAAGATGATCTGCCCTTTTTCAATCGGAGCCAGCCCTGTGATTCCATACACTAACTCAGATTGACCATTTCCATCAATTCCCGCAACACAGAGAATCTCTCCCTTGCGCACTTCAAAGGATACATCTTTCACTGCGTGCTGTCCTTCATGCTTAGAGGCAATCGTCAGATTCTTCACTTCCAGTACCGGCTCTCCCGGTTTTTTCTCCGGCTTATCCACATGGAAGTTGACTTTCCGCCCTACCATCATCTCTGACATCGCTTCTTTTGAAGTCTGTGCCACATCGATCGTACCGATGTATTTCCCTTTTCTGAGTACACTGCATCGGTTTGCCACTTCCTTGATCTCGTTGAGCTTATGAGTGATAAATATAATTGACTTCCCTTCTGCCACAAGCTGCTTCATCACCTTCATCAGTTCATGGATCTCCTGCGGTGTCAGCACCGCTGTCGGCTCATCAAAGATCAAAATCTCATTGTCGCAGTAAAGCATCTTTAAAATTTCAACTCTCTGCTGCATTCCGACTGTAATATCGGAGATATAGGCATCCGGATCGATCTTAAATTTGTACTTCTCACTGAGTTCCATCACTTTTTTTCTTGCCGCATCCATCTTCAGCGTCCCGAATTTTGTGGTTTCTCTTCCGAGCACAATACTCTCCAGCACGGTAAAATTGTGTACCAGTTTAAAATGCTGATGTACCATTCCGATTCCAAGATCATTTGCATCATTCGGATTATTGATCTTAACAGCCTTCCCATTGATCTTGATCTCTCCCGCTTCCGGCTGGTACAAGCCGAAAAGGACACTCATCAGTGTGGATTTTCCTGCCCCATTCTCACCTAACAGCGCATGGATTTCTCCCTTTTTCACCTGCAGGGTGATATCATCGTTCGCTTTAAAATTCCCGAACTGCTTAGTGATATGGTTCATCTCGATTACATACTCCACTCTCCTACCTCCGTTTCTTTTCTCTTTCTCCTATTGTTTCCCTGTTACTCTTTTATGATGAATTCCTTCATGCTCGTTCCATCTGTATTATTTTCCACATTGAGAAGATCCAGTATCGTTGCTGCAATATCCGCAAACGTCTCTCTTGTCCCAAGGTTTACATTCTCCTTGATATCAGCTCCGCAGATCAGAAGCGGCGTATGCTCTCTGGAATGGTCTGTCCCTTTAAATCCCGGATCACATCCATGGTCAGCTGTGATCATCAGAATATCCTCCGGTCTCATGCGCTCCAGGAAAGTTTTCAGCTGTCTGTCAAATACTGTCGCAGCATTTGCATATCCCTCAATATCATTGCGATGTCCATACATCATATCAAAATCGACAAGATTTACAAAACAGATTCCTTGAAACTCCTTATCCTGCATCTCAATCGTCTTGTTCATACCGTCCACATTGTTCTGGATTCTCTGCGTGTGGGCAATCCCCTTGCCCGCAAAAATGTCATAGATCTTTCCGATTCCGTAAGTGTCATATCCTGCCTCTAAAATTGCATCAAGCATCGTATCTCGCGGCGGCAGAAGTGAAAAGTCATGACGGTTTGCAGTCCTTTGGAAATTCGGTGCTTCTCCGGTAAACGGGCGCGCGATCACACGTCCCACTCCATGTTCGCCACATAAAATCTCTCTTGCAATCTCACAGTATCTGTAAAGTTCCTCTACCGGAACGATGTCCTCATGAGCTGCAATCTGGAATACACTGTCCGCGGATGTGTAGACGATCAGTGCTCCTGTCTTCATATGCTCCTCGCCATAATCCCGGATCACATCCGTTCCTGAATATGGCCGGTTGCACAGCACTTCTCTTCCCGTTGCCTTACGGAACTTCTCTAAAATCTCCTCCGGGAATCCGTTCGGATATACCGGAAGCGGATTTGGCGATACGACTCCGGCAATCTCCCAGTGTCCGATCGTCGTATCTTTTCCTCTGGATCGCTCTTTCATCCTTCCGTACGCTCCGGCAGGACTCTCTTCCTTTTTCATCCAGTCCACACCGTCAATGTTAAATAATCCGAGTTTCTTCATGTTCGGTGTGTCATAGGCTTCGGAAGCTGTGATCGTCTTTAACGTGTTGCTTCCTTCATCACCGAAATCTGCGGCATCCGGCAGTGCTCCGATACCATAACTGTCCAGTACGATTAAAAAAATTCTCCTATTTTCCATTCTTTTTCCGTCCTTATTTGTTGATATTTAATAACTCTTTTTGTATCATATCGAAATAACATGACCTCGAAAAGGACTAAAGTCCTTTTTTCTTTTACTTATTTTAAGTTTGTCATTTTTTCGCTAATTTGTCTACTGTTTTTTGTAAAAAATTCATAAGTTTTTCCAACAGTTCTTTCGTTATTCTGCATAGAACATTTGTCTTCTACTCAGAGAATCCATCCGAAATAAATATTTTACATTTATTTGTGGAAATCTAAAGATATCTGTTATATAATTTACTATTGTATACAAGATATTCATTTGGTCGCTGCAGCGTATTTCTGTCCGATGCAGATTGCGGCAGGTCTTTTTGGATACACATATTTGCAACAGATACGATAGCTTATCATACAGATCACATAGTTTTATAGGAGGAATATTATGAAAGATACAAAGATTTCAGATTCTGTTATTTACATTGGTGCCGATGATAAAACATTAGACCTTTTTGAAAGTCAGTATGTCATTCCAAACGGTGTTTCATACAATTCTTATCTGATTTTAGATGAGAAAGTTACCGTCATGGATACCGTTGATGCCCGTGCAACAGACGAATGGCTCCAGAATCTTGACACTGCCCTTTGCGGGAAAAAAGTAGACTACCTTGTTGTCTCCCATATGGAACCGGATCATGCAGCCAATGTTGCAACCCTGATTGAAAAATTCCCTGAAATTCAGGTAATTGGAAATGCAAAGACATTCAACATGATTGCTCAGTTTTTTGATTTAGATCTCTCAGGCCGCTCCATCGTTGTCAAAGAAGGGGACACCATTTCCCTCGGTACCCACACATTACAGTTTTTCATGGCACCGATGGTCCACTGGCCGGAAGTCATGGTCACTTATGAGCAGAGCGAGAAGATCCTCTTTTCCGCAGATGGATTTGGAAAATTTGGTGCATTAGACGCAGAGGAAGACTGGGTAGATGAAGCAAGACGCTACTACCTGAATATTGTCGGAAAATACGGTATGCAGGTGCAGGCATTATTAAAGAAAGCTGCCACACTTGACATTCAAATGATCTGCCCGCTCCACGGACCGATTTTAAAAGAAAATTTAGGATATTATATTGAAAAATATAATACCTGGAGCAGCTATGAACCTGAGGAGGACGGTATTCTCATTGCCTACGCTTCCATCCACGGCAACACAAGAAAGGCTGCTGAATTATTAAAGAAAGATCTGGAGGAAAAAGGCGCTGTAAATGTTGTCATTACTGATCTTTCCCGAGATGACATGTCCGCAGCACTGGCAAATGCTTTTCGTTTCAGCAAACTTGTCGTTGCATGCGCAACTTATGACGGTGGTCTCTTCCCTTGTATGGAAGATTTCCTGCATCATCTCAAAGCAAAGAATTACCAGAAGCGTACGGTGGCTCTGATTGAAAACGGTTCCTGGGCCCCGATGGCAGCAAAGCAGATGAAAGCTTTCTTCGAAACACTGAAAAATATCTCTATCTGTGAGAACATCGTTACTGTAAAATCAACAGTAAAACCGGAAACAGAGGCTGCTCTTGCATCACTCGCTGACACATTGCTTGCATAAGCGGCAACTTTTGAATTTTAAAAAACTTTTGACAAAAAATGCGTCCTGAAATGATTTTTTTCTTCATTTCAGGGCGCATTTCTCTGCGCTGTATGTTATGATTTTCCTTTCTTTCGCCCGGCATGAAGCCAGTCAACTCTCCACATATATATTATGACGCCAAGTGCTGCCGCAATCCATGAGACCGGATATCCCCATAGAACCGTAGAAAGCTTTGGTATGATCGGAGTCATAATTCCCACCCAAATCATTCGGATTCCCACCATGCTTCCCACCATCAGAAGCATCGCAGCCATAGACCGTCCGGCACCTCTTAAAACTCCTGTGTATACCTGTGCTACTGCAAGGAAAAAGTAAAATGGCATCACGGTCTTCAGCATCAAATATCCATTCGCATTTACCTGCGGATCTGATGAAAATATTGTTAAAAGCTGTTTTCCAAATATCATTAAAACCGCACATGCCAGAATGCAGTAGCCCTCACTGAGCAATAAAGTTCTGTGCTGTCCCTTCTTTACCCGGTCAAATTTTTCTGCTCCAATATTCTGCCCGGTAAATGTCATTGCAGCCATACCAAAACTCATAATCGGAAGAATCGCGAACCCGTCAATCTTCATATAAGAACTTGTCCCCGCCATCGCATTGGCTCCAAAACTGTTAATGTTGGACTGCACGATTACATTTGAGAAAGAGATGATTGCCGACTGCAGTCCACTCGGAATACCCATCTCCAGAATTCTCTTCATCATTCTCACATCAATCCGAAGTTTTCGGAAATACATGTGGTAAATATCATCATCTCTGCACAAGGTCCATACAACAAGCACTGCTGATATCACCTGTGAAATAACGGTGGCGATTGCCGTTCCTTTTACTCCCATCTTCAACACTACAACAAATAAAATGTCCAGCACAATATTGACGACGGATGTAATACAAAGATAATAGAGCGGCCGCTTAGAATCCCCGACTCCTCTCAAAATTCCTGCTCCCATATTATATGTAATATTAAAAAGAGATCCCATAAAATAAATTCTCAGATAAATCACAGATTGTTCCATGACCTCCGGAGGTGTCCCCATTGCCTTTAAAATCTGCGGTGATAAAAACACACCGATAAACGTCAGAAGAATCCCTCCGATGATGCTGAGCATCATCGATGTATGAACTGCCCACTGCATTTTTTCTTCGTCCTTCGCCCCATAATATTGTGCAATGATTACACCTGCTCCGGTAGAAATTCCAATAAACAGCCCTATAATCAGATTGATCAGAGAGTTGCTCGATCCTACCGCCGCCAGCGCTTCTTTTCCAATAAAGTTTCCTGCAATGACGGAGTCCGCCGTATTATACAGCTGCTGAAATAAATTCCCAATTAAAAGCGGAATCGAAAACAACATAATACTTTTAATAATACTTCCTTCTGTCATCACTAATTTTTTCTCTTTTTTCATTTTCCCCATATTTTCACCTTTAACTATTTCTCGTTTTTCCTCAGAAGTCGTTTTCTCAAAGAAAGAAACCAGCAAACTGCCGGTTTCCTGCTGTTTCTTTTCTAATAGAGATGGATCTTATTCTCCCTGCTGTTCTCTGTACAGGGCTGCCAGATATTCTACAATTTTTTCTTTTCCCAGAAGGCTGCTGTTCATGAGAATCTGATGGGATTGAATGCTGCCCCACTCCTTTCCGGAATAAGTTTCATAATAATACTTTCTCTCACGGTCAATCTTTTTTATCTTTTCCGCTGCTTTTCTTTCTGATAGCTGATATTTATCCATTACTCGCTTTTTCCGGTCTTCTTTTGACGCACAGACGAATACATTGATACACTCCGGATCATCTCTTAATACATAATCTGCACACCTTCCGACAATTACACAAGACCCCTTCTGTGCAAGCCTCTTTATAATGGCGGACTGTACCGCATAGAGATCTCTTCCGACAGGTGCATAAAATTCTGCATTTGCCATAAAGTCATTGTATGCTCCCAACGCCAGATCATACCCTGATACAAAGTTCATCAACTTGGTCTCATCTTCCTGTTCTGCCTGTTCCTCTGTGATATGAAGCTCTTCTGCCGCCATCTTTACAAGATTCCTGTCATAAAATGGAATTCCCAGCTTCTTTGCAAGCATCTCTCCAATTTCATGACCTCCGCTTCCAAACTGCCTGCCAATTGTAATCACTGTTTTTTTCGTCATAGAAATCACCGCCTTTTAATGACTCATTAATTATCTGATTCTTGTATCTATTATACAATATTTGTTGCATTTTTTCCATAGATTTTTTGCTTTTATGCATATTCCTAATACTATGTTAGTATGCAAACAATTCCTCTTCTTCCACGAAAAACTTCCTGACTTCTTTGCAATAAAAACACCCCTTATTGAATTTTCAATAAGGGGTTAAGCGTGGGCGAGAAGATTCGAACTCCCGACCTTTTGGTCCGTAGCCAAACGCTCTATCCAGCTGAGCTACGCCCACACAATATTTAATTACTACACCTTCCGGTGTAATGCCGGCGACCGGAATCGAACCGGTACGGGAGTATAAGTCCCGCAGGATTT
>URCR01000042.1 GCA_900546325.1 uncultured Lachnospiraceae bacterium
AACAAATTCAATTTCGTAACAATATCATTCTTTCATTTTCAGTTTCGTTTAGTTTTATCCAATCCATACATCTCGTACTACAAATCACAGAACAACACTATATATTGTTCTTTAGCGCTACTACATTATAGCACTTCAGAAACATCCGGAAAACACATCGCGAACCTAATATCCACTTTTTCCGGGTCTTTCATGACACTATTGACCTCGTTCCCGATATACCGGGCGGGTTTTTCGATTTTTAGTAATATTTCATCATTTAATGCAAGTTTTCTCATACATTTCCTTTCTGTTTTTGGGTATATTTCACAAATTCTTTCGAACCTGTTTTTGACCTATGTGATTGAAATTGTCCAATCTATCCTATTATATATTTTTTAGGGCAGAACTTCAAGCAAATAGGCTAAAGCCAATCATAAAAAACGGAACTGTATTCTCACAGCTCCGCTTTTCTGTCATATGATTATGTTTCGTTGTAGGATTCCTCTGCCAGTTTGACCTTACACCGTTTCACATAATTTCTTTGGTAATTTTCTCACCGGCAAGCTCAAAATCTCTCCCGATGAATATTCTTTCTGCATAAATCTTTGTCTGTATAGGCAGGTTTCTTTTCTCCCTTCTGCCCTAGCGCAATCACATTTAAGACAGAATAATTTTCCGGAATACCCAGCAGATTTCTGATTTCTTCATCTGCCGTCAAAAATTTCCCATCGCGGTTTCTAATATGAATCCAACAGGCACCGATATTGTATTGTTCTGAAGCCAAGAGAATGTAAGAAGATGCAACAGAAGCGTCCTCAATCCACAGTTCACATCCAGAACAGTTTGCGGCTACTACAATCGTTATATCTGCCTGAAGAAGCGGCGCTGCGCCCATGGCTTTACACCTTGCAATTTTGTGGATCATTTGCTTATCTTTAACCACAACAAATTCAATCGGATGCCCGCCCCATGAAGATGGCGCTGTCAAAGCTACTTTCAGAATCTCATCAAGAATCTCATCACTTATTTCGTCTTCCGCATAGCGTCTTACAGATCGTCTCTTCCGAGCCAGTTCATATAATTTATTTTCCATACTTATCACCCCAATGTTTTTCCTATCTAAAAATTTTCATTATATACTACCGTATAAAATGTGTTCTTACCGCTTCCGGCACTTCCGGCTGCTTAATCCCGGCCTTTTCTCCAGCCTCTTTACACTTTAAAAAGTATGCCATATTTTTCCCAAGATTTTTTAACGTTTGGATTCCCTCCAGATCCTGAACTACGTCTTCAGGCGTGAACCCGTGCGTCATATTCCAGTATGTAGAGGAAATGACCGGCATCTCAGACATTTCCAGATAGCGGTTCATCTGGTCAAAGGTCACAGTATTCCCAGCACGTCTTGCATTTACGATACAGGCGGCCGGTTTCAGCCTCATTAGGCTCGTATCATTATTTCCCGCAAAAAACGCCCGATCCATAAACGCACTCATAGCGCCATTCATAGAAGCATAATAAACCGGAGCTCCAAATATAAAACTGTCTGCCGTCCTCGCCTTCTCAATAAATTTATTGACAACATCATTTATGACGCACTCTTTCCGTTCTATACATTTTCCACAAAACATACAACCCGAAATCGGTTTTGTCCCAATATGAAAAATCTCTGTGTCAATCCCCTCCTGCATTAAAATTTCTGCGACTACAGATAGCCCCATATCAATACAACCTTTCTTATGAGGACTGCCATTTACTAATAATACTTTCATTCTTTCTGTCTCCTTCTACAAATTTGTTACGCTGTAATTACACATGCCGCCAACGTCTTTGCTGGCAGCAACAGTTCTCCGATTTCTCCCTGCATACGGATATTCACTGGAAGAAGCTGCTCGCTTTTATTCAGCAGCAATACTGCGATTTCGTCTTCCCCATTCTGATAAGCAGTTACATCAATCTGCTCACTGTACTTTGTCACAGCAATCCGTTTTGATCCCGGTTTGATATAATGAGAAAATTGATAAAACTCTTCCTGTGTCTTTTGTGGCATGAGTTCTCCTTTTTTTGTATCATATAAAAATGGAGCATGACAATAATTCCCCTGGTGATTTGGACCACCATTTTCATCTAAGAGAAGATTCCAGTCATAGAACGCACACATCCCATGATTCATGTCACCGATGATCTCATGACACAAGCGGCCGGTTACCTGTTCGATATTCTTTTCATCGAAAATCCGGTATTCCAGACAGCTCTCAGACATGATCAGTTTCATATCCGGATATTTTGTACGAACCAGTTCCATTGCTTCAAAATGATCGCCGCTGTACCAGTGGAATGCTACGCCTGCCGCCATATCTTTTGTGCTGTCATCTACAATATCCCTGACTCTCTCATAAATCCTAGTATAATAATGGTGTAGTGGCCTCAGAATTTCCTTTTTTTATCAGCAACTGGCATTTCGAGCATTCTACATCCCAAAAACCGGCTTTTTCTTCCACTCTCCGATTCGGAAACAACTGTAACCTACTATTATATTTGTAAAAAATCGGAACGGGATTATTTAAAATAAAAACCGAGACTCCTTGTAGAAGTCTCGATTTTTATTTTCTCTAATACCTTTAGGCAATCGCTTTATTACTCTGAATGTATCTTTACAATACTTCCTCCAGCCAATCCGCATAATCCTTCACCCAGCCTCCGTCCGAACCAAATCCATGAGGCCAGCCGTTTAAAACAATTCTTCCGGTGTCAATCCCCATTTTCCGCACGACCTCATACTGTTCTTCAAACTGGCTGTAAAACGGATCTTCCGTACCGTATACATAAAAGGTTGGGGGCAGATCGCCCTCGGCCAGCCAGTCCGGATCCATATTCCCGACACTGAGTCTTCCATAAAAGGAATAAATCATACCTGCGGCTGAGGCGTGTGCCGGAATCTGATCCAGCTCGTCCGGTACATACAAACGGTCGAGAACTGTTCCATTTACGTCTTCATCGTAGTGCATCAGAAACTCCCCTGCCTGGATTCCCCCAGCGGAAAAGCCCATAACTGCAATGGCGTCCGGTTCAATTCCATATACATCTGCATTTTTTCGGACAAACCGGACTGCCCTTGCCACATCTAATGCCCCCTCTTCCTG
This sequence comes from uncultured Lachnospiraceae bacterium, assembly GCA_900546325.1. GTDB lineage: Bacteria > Bacillota > Clostridia > Lachnospirales > Lachnospiraceae > Faecalimonas. The sequence continues at coordinate 3,123 of URCR01000042.1, forward strand.
GTTATAGGGATGCAGCCGATAATCCACAATAAAGGTCTGGAAGCCTTCCTCTCTAAGAGCCGCCGCAGTTGGAAGGGAATCGGTATAATTTCCCCGGAACTGATATGCCCCACCTGCCATAAGCAAAACAGCGCCTTTCGGAGTTACGCCCTCCCTTACCGGAATGGACGTCACATAAGGGCGAAACTCCCACGTGTCAAAGTATCCGTCCATATCTTCGGTAAATTCTGTTTCCGCCGGAACATTTCCTTCCTCCCAAAGATAGAGCGTCTGAATCTTTGACGGCTCTGCCGCTGTGTTTAAAACCGTTTCATTTCCATTTGGCTCCGGCAGCCTTTTTAGCATCATATCCCTGGACCAGTCGCCCACTCTTCCGCTACCGTAATCATAGCTCTCCGGGAAATCCGCCGGTGTCGCTACCGTATCTGCCGAACTCCCTTCTCTTACATCTTCCATATTACTGTCATCTCTTTCTGCGTTGTCATCTACTCCCTCTGCAATGGCGCTTTCCACTGCGTCAATCCCCTGCTGCAGGTCACTGTCCATATTTTCACTTGGTTCTCGTCCGCAGCCAACAAGGGTTAGAATAACTCCTAAAAGCAAGACCGCTGTAGCATTTCGTTTCATTCCGTACTCCTTTCGTTTTGTACTCCATTTAACACTAAAAGCATTCTCTGAAAATCTCCAGAATCTCCTTGTGCGTCATTTTCCTATAGCTACCCGGAGCCAGGTTGCAAGAATCGGCAACCGCCTTTAAGTCTAGCGATTCGTCCACACCCAATTCCCGGAGTGTTGTGGGCAGCTCCATTTCCTGAATGAACTCTGCCAAAGCCTCCACACCTGCCAGCGCCAGCTCTTCCTCACTCTTTCCCTCCGGTGAAATCCCCCATACACGAAGGGCAAACCTTGCGAATTTTGCAAGTCCATCCCTACAAATATGACGATAATATACCGGCTGGAGCACCGCAAGCCCCTCCCCGTGAATGCAGTTCATATAAGCCCCCAGCTGGTGTTCCATTTGATGGCATTGGAAATCCATCCGTTTTCCAAGCTTGATGAGTCGGTTCTCCGCCATGGTGGATTCCCACATCAGGTTGCTCCTCGCCGTATAGTCCATGGGATTCTTAACGGCTGCCCGCAGATCCCGGATCACACCACGCATCAGCGCCTCGGAAATATCATCGGATACGTTCTCTTCGTCCGGCCCGCTGAAATACGTTTCCATGATGTGGGATAAAATATCGAACCCACAGGATACCATCTGTTTTATTGGAACGCTCATGGTATAGGCCGGATCCATCAGCGCAAACTTGGGGTTGCACTTCGGATAATCACGTCCGGTTTTGATTTTCTGCTGTTCATTGGTAATGACTGCACCGCCGTTCATCTCACTTCCGGTTCCCGCCACTGTCACGATCACGCCCAATGGGAGCTGCTCAAAGTCTACAAATCCCGGTCTGGCCCAGAAATCATTCCAGACATCGCCCTCGTAAACGGCCGCCATAGAAATTGCCTTACAGCAGTCCATCACACTTCCGCCGCCCACACCAAGAATCAAATCCACCTTGTTTTCCCGTGCCAGCTTTGCGCCTTCTAACACCTTTGCATAGGTAGGGTTTGCCATGATCCCTGGAAATTCCACCACCTGTTTTCCGGCTTTTTTCAGGCTTTCCATTACCTCATCGTAGATACCGTTTTCCCGAATGGAACCACCTCCATAGGCAAGCATCACCGTTTCCCCATAGTGGCTGGAAAGGCACGCCAGATATTCTTTTACACAGCCCTTCCCGAAAAATGTTTTGGTTCCGTTTTCAAAAATAAAATTATTCATCGAAGCATTCCTCCCATTTTCTTTTTTATTGTAATTTCTTTCTTATCATTTCCTTCTTACAAATTCTTTTTTTGTAATGGCTTTTATGAAATAATTTCGTCAACTCATATGGTTCTCCCAAAACACCACCGCCTGGTCGATCCACCCTTCCGCCACTGTGCCCGTTCCCAGTCCAAATCCATGTCCTAAGCCCGGATAAGTATGAAATTCCGTATCAATCCCCAAGGAACCCAATCCTTCTAAGCGACGTTCCATCGTTCTCCAATTTGCAATCCCGTCATCTTCTCCCACACAGGCATAGGTCGGCGGGTCATTTTCACTGTATTCACTGTGACCTGTATACTGGGTAATAACTGCTGCCGGTTTCGGAAACGCTTTCTCTCCAAAAGCGGCTGTTCCATAATTGCCCAAATATGCCGCCATTCTTCCGCCTGCACTTCCTCCCCACAGGGAATAGTCTTCGGTATCCACCTCCAATTCCTCTGCATGCTCAAAAATAAAGCGGATTGCCCTTGCCAGATCCTCGCAGGCGGTCTGAGCGCCCGGGCGGTAGATCAGCGCGAAAGCATTATATCCCTTTTGGGAAAGTTCCAGTGCATGGGGAAAGCTGTCATGCATGGCTCCCACATAGGCAAACCCTCCGCCTGCATTGCATACCGCAAATTTTTCTCCCGGATTTCCCTTAAAAAAGAATAAGCCCGTATCCTCCTTCGCCGGATCTTCTTCTTTTTCCTCATTCGTATAAATATCGTAGAAAATGGTATCTCCTGCCTCTACCTGTGTTTTCATGTAGTTTGTAATTTCCACGGTTTTATCCGGATCTATATGGCTGTACCAGGTAAGCGAAAGCTCGCCTAACGTATCGCCGCTGTAATATCCTTTGTTCACAGGGAAAATCAATCTGCCGTAGGAACCGAAGGCAGGATCGTTAATCACCTCCTCTATCTTCGTATCTGTGGTGTATGGGTTATCGGAACTTCCGGCATTTTCTTCTGCCTGTACTGTCTCACTTCCATTTGCTTCTTTGCTTTCCTCTGACACTCTTCTTCCTGCGCAGGCGCAAAGAACCGTTATAAGGAGAAGTGTCAAAAGTAATAGTATTGTTCTTTCTTTCATCCTTTTTCCTGTCACCTCATATTCTCAACGTTATCTTTCATCTCTTTCATTATAAAAAAAACGAGACCTCCAAAGAAGTCTCGAATGGTTCATCAGTATATACCCAAAGGTTATGACTCTGGAAGTTTCAGGATTCTGTGATCTCTCTGGCCGCAGAAAGGAAACATTTTACCAGTTCGGAAGGTGTTTTCGAATGTAACAGCCCATAGGGAATCGTATGATTCCATTCCACCGGAATCACTTTTATTAAAGGATGTATGTTTTCCCATGTCTTGACCGCCATAAGAATATCGTTGCTGTTTTCACATCGGTTAAAGATTTCCACACTGTAAAAATCAAAATCCACAATCTCTATCTGGCTGTGGTTCTGCCAGATGTCGTCCCTCAGCCTGTCCACATAATGGCTCCAGTCCCGTTTCATCAGCATCAGCCGTTCCCCGTACAGATCCTGTACCGTCAGACGCTTTTTCTCCGCCAGACGGTGATGGATAGATACGGCACAGCAGATTGGTTGTCTGGAAATCTCAAATCCGTCACAGCCCCTTACCCTTAGCATCGTATCATCAAAAATCCCGGCAACCACATCTATATTCTGCCCCAGATTTTTTAAGATCTCCCTTGCATTTTCCGGTGTGTTTTCAAATGGCACCAGTTGAAATTTCATATCCGGGTACTTTTCGTGGATCTTCGGCCACAGATCCACCAGAATCTCCGCAGGAGTCGTCGGGGAGGTTCCGATCCGGATAATACCCTCTGTTTCCTGCATGGAATTTTTCGCCCGGATGATGGAATCGTTGCAATACCGGATAATATATTTTGCGTCGTTGTATAAAGAACTGCCTGCCTTTGTCAGCTTCAACCCCCGATGTGTGCGTTCAAACAGTTTCATATCCAGTTCTTCTTCCAGAAGATTGATCTGCTTGATCACCGCAGTCGGTGTAATATAAGCCTGTTCTGCCGCTTTATTAAAACTACCTGCATCTGCCACCCGCAGGAATGTTTCCAATTGTGGATTATACAAGGTCTGCACCTCCTGTTCTCAAAATCTTTTTATGTCTCTATTATAATAAAAGACATCTGCAAAAAGCAAGCGGACAATTCCGAACTTTCTGTAAATGTCTTTTATGACAGGAAAAGTATGAAGTTCCAATGCTTCCTGGCATACCACCAGCGCTTCTAAAGGTCTCTTGTCCTCACGTTGTGTCCGTGGTATGATCCCGCCATTTACCGGATAACAGGATGCTGCATACAACACTTCTGTTAATTGGAGCAGTCCTGTTTCGGTGTCAAATTTATATTTCTTATTACTCCCCTTAGTAATTGTAATATAAACGGGAAATTTCACAGAACTCATTCTTTCTTTGGGCATTTCATGCCATATGTTCATCTTCCCATCCTTTTTTCTGCATCATGTACTTATCTTCCTGCTATCCCACCGCATATCCTTTTTCTGTCATAAACGGTACTTATCATCAAAATTCTTTTCCACCGCATGAAATAACTTCTAAAAATTGCCTTCTGTTTTTCTTAATAAAAAATCTGAAATCTAGCTTTCCTTTATGGAACGTATCATCAAATCAGAAACGTCCACACTGTCTGGCTGTGACAGTGCATACAGCACTGCATTTGCGATGACCTCCGGCTCCATTCCTGCAATCTTGTAAAACTCTTCCACCATGGTTTTTGTCTCAGAAGGCGCTATGGCGTTCAAAAGTTCTGTTTTTACCGCACCGGGATAAATCGTCGTCGTGCGTATGTTGGTTTCCTCCATCACCGATTCCATCCGCAGGGAATCCAACATACTGCGGACAAAATGCTTAGTTCCCGAATAGACCGCATTCCCCGGAACAGATCTCGTTCCTGCAATGGAGGACGTCACGAGAATATGCCCCTTCTTTTGTGCTATAAATTCCGGCAAAACGGCTGCGATGGAATATAGGACTCCTTTTACGTTAATGTCTACCATGTTTCCCCAGTCATCTACTTTCAGCTCTGACATATTGCCGCCTGGCATAACTCCCGCGTTCGCAAACAGGGCATCTATTTTCCCGAATTTTTCTTTTGTATAGGCTGCCAGCGCTTTCATATCCTCATAATCTGACACATCTGATTTCAGATATACTGCACTTTCTCCAATGTCCTGTGCCAGCTTTTGAAGCCGCTCCTGTGATAATGATTACTTTATTTTCTATTCCCTGCATTTTAGTTTCCTCCGTTTGTATTTTGTCAATGTTCCTCTCTTAATATCCCAATTCCGAAATCCAGTCTGCCACATCGCCTGCCGCATTCTCTACATCTCGTTCGTTGGCGGTAAATCCGTCCTCAATAACCGTTGCATCCGGCTCCAGCTCCTGAATCGTTTCTATTGTTCCTGAAAAACGGCTACCGTTATGTACGTTAAATGGAATAATCGTCTTTCCTGAAAAGTCATATTCGTCAAAGAAACTGTACATGGCCTGTGGCATATCATACCACCAGGTAGGAAAGCCCACAAAAACGGTATCATAGCTGTCCAGATTTTCAAGCTGTGAAGTCAGCTCCGGTCTGGCGTCCTCATCCTGTTCTTCCTGTGCATAGTCGATCAGTTCCTCTCCGTCTGCCGGATACACCACATCTGTCTGAATGGAGAATAAATCCCCTCCGGCATTTTCCTGGATCATATCTGCAATAGCCCGTACTCTTCCCTTTGCCTCTCCGTCTATCACAGAATAACTGGCAGAAGCGTCTGCATCCACTCCGCTGTTTTCTCCTGCTGTAAAATAGGCGATCAGAATCTTTCCTCCACCGCTTGATGTATCTGTATCACTTGTTTCGGTATCTAAAGTCTCATTTACAGCGCCTGCTGTACTATTTGCCGTCTGGTTTTGCGTTCTGTTTTCCCCTTCTGAGGAACCACAGGCTGTCATCCCTGACGCAAGGACTGCTGTCATACAAAGAGCTGCATATTTCCTTCTGTTTCTCATCATTCATTGCTCCTTTCCTATTTTCTATAATTTCAGGCTTTCCGCCCAGTCTGCCACCTCTTTTGCACTGTCTGCAACATCATTTCTGGAAATGGAAAGACCATCGCCGCTTACCTGTGCATCTGGCTGAAGCTTGGCAATTGCACTTTCGGTTCTGGAAAAAACGCTTCCTCCGTGTGGGCAGAAGGGAATGATTGTTTTCCCAGCAAAATCGTATTCTTCTAAAAAGGTATAAAGCGCCTGCGGCATATCACCCCACCAGTTGGGATATCCCAGCAAAATGGTGTCATACTGTTCTGGATTTTCTATATGAGTGGCTAATTCCGGTCTGGCGTCTTCGTCCTGCTCTTCTGCCGCCTGATCTACCAATGGGTCGTGATCCAAAGGATACTGCTGTGTAGTTTCAATCCGAAATAAATCGCCGCCTATGGTTTCCTGTATGGTCTGCGCCATAAACTGAACGTTTCCCAGCACTTCCCCATCTCTTACCACCACGCTTGCACCTGAATTGGCGTCAATTCCATCTGTATCAATATCCTCCGGCATAGAAAAATAAGCAATTAGAATCCGACTGTCGGAAGTATCCTCCGTATCTGTATCCGTATTGATCTGCTCTGTGGTATTTTCCGGTTTCGTATCCAAAGTTTCCTGTGTATTTTTTGCCATATCCCGACCATCCTGCGAAGAATCTTCTGCACCGCAGGCCGCCAATGCCAACGCCATGATTCCGGCTAACAATACTGCTGCTCTTTTCTGTTTCATAGGCTTGTTCTCCTGTTCTGTGAGGGTAGTTCTTATAAGTTAGTTACAATTATATGAACCCATTCCTGCACATCCTCTGCCGATGCGCCTGAACGGAATCTCTCTCCGTCCTGCCAGTCTCCTGTTCCCGCCAGCTCTTCTAGCAGACTGCCGCTGTCACCCATACCGGAGGAAGAAGATGTTGCAAAAGGGATCACCTTTTTCCCTGTAAAGTCATTGGCTTCCACAAAACTGTCCACCGGCCATGCGGCAATTCCCCACCAGATTGGATAGCCGATAAAGACCGTATCATAAGAATCCCAATTCTCCACCGTAGAAGCTTCCAGCTCTACGTCTCTTAAATCTTCATTTTCATATTCACGGGATACCCGGCTTTCACTGTCTGTCCAGTCTAAATCTTCACTGCTGTACTGTTCTACTGGCTCCAGCTCAAATATATCGCCGCCTGTTGCCTCAGCAATAGCATTTGCAACCTCCTCCGTATTTCCGGTGGCAGAATAATAAACCACCAGAATATTTCCTTCTTCTGCTGAAGCTGTACTGGATTTTTCTGTTTCAGCGTTTCCCACTTCAGCCGTTTCCACCGTATTTGTATCCTGATTCTGTTTTTCTGTATTATCTGCTGTATTCTCTGCTCCACAGCCTGCAAGCAGGGTCAGTGCGGCTGCACTCATTAAAATAAAAGAAATCATTTTTTTCGCTTTCATAGTTTACTTGCTCCTCTCCACTTATTTTTTCACTTTTATTGTATCGGGAAACTGTATGATGCAGAAGTCTCCATTTGTTATGCAGTATAAACCTAAAGGTTTTAACTCTTTACTTTCCAAACAGCCAGCCCATAATTTCTTCATCAATGTTATAGCCAGAAAGAAAATACTCCACTAAGGCAATGGTCTGTCTGGCAGAAGTCCCTCCCCAGTCATCAAGCTGGGGCGCCACAATAATCATCTCGGAATTGTAATCCTGTGCCGTAAAGCCAAAGTCCTCTGTTTCCAAATTCACGCCTACCCCTTGAAAATAAAGCCCCTGATATCCTGGAAGAGTAAAAAAGAGGGCATAGGGCTTTGTACCGTCATAGCTGTCCGGGATATACACGTTGTAATGAATGTCTCCTTCCTCCTCGGAATGAAGTACATTGTCAATAAGAAATCCCCGGTATGTTTCCGTTCCTGCCGTAGCAGTTTTCATTTCTTTTGCAGAATCCGCATCTGTCTGCTGCTCTGCTATACTGTTCTGCTGCAATCCATCGTCTTCTTTTTCCTGCACGGCATTGCATCCGCCAAGCGCCAATGTCACCGTCAGAACCCAGCCCGCCATAACAATATGTTTCTTCATATTTTGTTTCACCTCTTCATAAGCGACGATTGAAAGAACCGCACACACACCTACGAAAGCCCGAGCACTTTCTTCCAAAGTTCACTTTTTCATATTGTTCTTCCATAAACATACATAGAGGGGCAAGGATTTTCCCTGCCCCTCCTTGATTCTATTTCTAAAACTTCTTTGATAGTTTCTCCGCTTCTTCATCCACCAGACCGTAGAACCTGTCAAGAACATTTCGGACAGAACCGCAAATATTATGCCAATATAAGGGTGATCCCATAACAATGACTTCTGCCTGTTTCACCTTCTCAATAACTGCGGAAAGCTAATCATCAGAAAAGTTCTGTCCATAACTGCCGATTTTGTAATCGGTCAGACTCAGTGTTTCGTACTCCTTGTCTCGCAAAAGTATTTTTACAAGATCCGCTGTATTTCCATTTTATTGGGCCTTCTGTTTATAAATAAAATACCCATAACTTCTGCTCTCCTTTTCTATTTCTGTTCATCTACCGGAGGAACTATCTCCGCATACTGCTTTAATAATTCCGGAGAACTTGTATAATACCTCTTGTTCTGATTCAGCGCCTTGATCTCCTTTCTTTCCTCATCGGTCAGGGTAAAATCAAAGATAGAAAAATTATCCCTGATATGTTCCGGATTTTTTGAGCCTGGAATGACAATATTTCCTTCCTGCACATGCCAGCGCAGAATTACCTGTGCCGGTGTTTTCCCGTATTTTTCTCCCAGCTTTGCAAACACTGGCTCCTGAAGCAGAGCCACATCTCCGTGTCCCAACGGATACCACGCCTGGATTACCATTTTTTCCTGCGCAAGAAATTTTTTTAATTCCCCTTCCTGTGCATATGGATGTACCTCTGTCTGTAATACGGCAGGTTTCACTTCACACAGGGAAAGGATCTCCCGTATCTGTTCCGAATCAAAATTGGAAAGTCCAATGGCTTTTACCTTGCCTTCCTTGTAAGCCTTCTCCATCAGACGATAACCTGCCACGTAATCTCCTGCCGGCTGGTGGATTAAAAGCAGGTCAATATAATCTGTCCCTAACCGTTCCAGTGTTTTTTCTACTGCGTCTTCCTGCTGGTAAAAAGATGGCCACAGCTTTGTTTCCAGGAAAATCTCTTCCCTTGCCACGCCTGACTTTTTCATAGCACGCCCTACGGCCTTTTCATTGACATAGGCATTTGCTGTGTCGATCAGACGGTATCCGTCTTTTAATGCGCTTAGCACTGCCGCCTCCGCCTCGTCTGGGGATAAAAGAAAAGTTCCGATTCCTGCCATTGGCATTTTCACTCCATTGTTTAATACTGTATATTCCATGATTGATTCCTCCTGTAAATTATCTTTTTATTTGTTTTTTACTGTTTTCTGTTTATTTTAGTTTTTTCCCATCCTGAAAGGCATTGCCTACCCGCTCTCCCAGCTTATAATATCCGAAGTGCACAGTATCATAGGTAATCGGTGAGAACTTCTCCAAATCAATCTCTCCGTCATCTCCTAAAATCCCTTCCTCTGCACTGACATTTACAATCTTTCCGATAAACTTACTGCCGTCAAGCACCTGGGTAAGTTCGCACTCCAATGTAAGAGGGAGTTCATTAATTACCGGTGCATTTACAAAATCACTTTTTGTAGTGGTAAATCCTGCTTTCTGCATTTTCTCCGGTTCTGTATTGGCGGAGACAATCCCTACATAATCGCAGGCCGTCAAATGCTCCACATCTGCCACACTTATGGTAAATGCTTTTGTTTTCATCAGATTATCCGTCGTCTTGTGGCTGCTCAGATCCACAATGATTTCATCTCTTCCCACGATTCCGCCCCATGCGGCGTTCATGGCATTTGGTTTTCCGTTTTCATCATAGGTTCCGATAATCATTACCGGCTGTGGAAATAAGTACGGTTTTGATCCAAAATTTTTTCTCATTTTTCTTCCTCCTTACGTGTCTCAACTCTGGAACCGCCGAACACTTCCGACAACTCCATCTCATTTAATGCTGCGTCCAGTTTTTTAATCTCCTCTTCCGAGAGCAGGACGTCTCCTGCTTTCAGATTTTCCTTCATTCTCTGGGGATTTCTCGTTCCCGGTATAGGTACGATATAGGGCTTTTTCCCGATCATCCATGCCAGGGAAATTTGCGCCGGAGTCACCTCCTTCTCCTGTGCCATATTCTCCAGTAAAGCCAAAAGATTCTCATTTTTCTTTAAGGCCTCTGCCTGGAACTGGGGCATTACGCTTCGGTAATCATACACGCTGTCAAAAACGCTGTCTGTATGATACCGAGCGGACAATAAACCATTTGCCAATGGCGAAAACGCCACAAACCCGATTCCCAGCTCCTCCAATACAGAGAACAGCTCTTCATGCCATCTGACCATCATGGAATATCGATTCTGAATCGCCGTCACCGGACATACCTTGTGTGCCCGCCGTATCACCTCTTCCGACGCTTCCGACAAGCCCCAGTAGGTAATCTTTCCCTCCTGCATCAATTCCAACATCACCCCTGCCACTTCCTCAATGGGAATGTTGGGATCTGTACGATGCTGGTAATATAAATCAATGCGGTCGGTTCCAAGTCTTTTTAAAGAGCCCTCCACAGACGCCCGTATAATCTCTGGTCTGGAATTTGGGATCACCGGATGGTTGACTTCCTGCGCAGACTTATCAAAGGAAATCCCAAACTTCGTGGCGATTACCACTTGATTCCGGTATGGTCTTAATGCCTCTCCCACCAGTTCTTCATTGGCGTGTGGATTTTCATCTGTTCCATAGACCTCCGCCGTATCAAAAAAGGTATATCCCATTTCCACCGCCTGCCGGATCAGCCGGATTCCCTCCTGCCTGTCTAGCGGCTTACCATAGGCATGACTGATTCCCATACATCCAAACCCTACGGCTGATACCGAAAGATCTTTCCCCAATGTTCTGTATCTCATAACTGATTGATCATCTCCTTTATTGTTCTGTCTTTATTATAATGGAAATCATTATCTGTCAGAAGTCTCCTTTAGTTTTCCAGTGTATACCTATGGGTTATAACTGATTCAGCACATGGATTTTCATATCCGAAAGATTCCCGGAAATGGAAAAATCATCCATCATACCTTCTGTCAGATAGATTTCTCCGTTCTTTGTCACAAGCAGCATCTCAAAATCCCGGTGTTCCTGCCAATACGCCTTTGCTCCCTCCAGCCCTTTTACAAAAAGCGCTGTGGATAAAGCGTCTCCCTGTTTTCCTTCATCTGCAATGATGGTAACTGCCGCCAGCTCGTTATCTGCCGGGTATCCGGTAGCCGGATCCAGGATATGGCCGTATCCTTTCCCGTCCTCACCCACGAAATAACGCTCATAGGCGCCGGAGGTTACCACTGCCTTGTCCGAGATTTCAAGCACTCCCAAATTTCCCTCCCCGAAAGGATTCCGAATCCCGAGTCTCCAGTTGTTTCCGTCCGTTCTGCTACCCACTGCCTGAATGTTTCCGCCGATGTCTAAGAGTGCAGAAGTAATCCCCTCTTTCCGCAATAGATCAGCAGCAAGATCCCCGGCATAGCCTTTCCCTACTGCTCCCAAATCCAATTTCATCCCCTCCGAAAGCTGGATCTGGTTTCCGTCTATGCGTACCTTGTCATACCCCACAAAAGGCATAAGCTCTGCCAGCTCCTCCTCTGCAGGAATGCGGTTTTCTCCTGTGGTAAAGCCCCATGCAGTCAGCACCGGGTAAATGGTGGGTTCCAAAGCTCCCTCCGTTTTTTCCGCCATAGCAAGGGCGTACCTCACGACCTCCGCCGTTTCATTGCTGACGGCAACTGCCTTTCCCTGGCTGTGGTTCACCTGATAGATTTCACTGTTTTCATCGGTTACAGACCACAAACTCTCCAGTTCTTCCATCCTTTCCTCTGCGTTTTTCAGCGCCGCCGCTGCACCTTCTCCGTAAGCGGTAAAAGTCATAGAGGTGTCCATTCCGAAAAACTGTATCTTTACCGGTTCTTCTGTGCTTGGAGCTATTCCATTACAAGCAGTACACAGTATTGCAATGAGAAAGATACTTAAAATTCCTGCAACAGCCCATTTCCACTTTCCACCTGTCTTTTTCTTCTCATTTTCTGTATCTTTCTTGATTGCTTTATTGCTCATCAGTCGGTAATTTCTCCTTTCGCAATGTACTTCTCTTCTTTTTTAGAAGTTTCCCGATATAATGTCCTGTCCAAACGAAGAGTCCCATTACCGCCATGTAATCCATAAGGAAGAAAATCAGCGGCTCCTCATAATCAAAAAAGACAAAATGAATTCTTAAAAGCATATAACTTCCAATCTCTCTTTTTATAAAAGCAGAAACTCCATATGCGGCAATAGCCGCACCTGCCCCGCGTACACACCATGTTCTTACAGCCGAAGGGTCTTTTGATACTTTTTTCATCATTCCCAACATCATACTCCAGTGAAGCCCCAGATGCAGGGACATAAACCCAAATCCCCAGTATGCGGAGGCCATATGTACACTTCTCGCTACCGATGCCACACCCCTGATCTCAAGAAAGGAGAACACATGACGGGAAAGCAGAATACCGCTTACCATAGAACCAAGCATACATGCCAGCACAAGCGTTACCAGCAGCGTCTGCGCAATCCGAACAGAGGTATATCTTCCTTTGAACAGACTGCAAAGCCACGCCCGGTTCAGCATATGATGCAGGAGCATCAGCACAAACATTCCGATGCCAATCCATTCATGGGCAGCATCTCCTACCAATTCATAGGGCATCAGGAGCAAAAGGCCAAAGGTCATCAGCACATCTATGATTATTTTTAATTTTCTTTTTCCTGTCATAACAGTCTCCTTTTCTCTCTTTTCTTATTCGTTCACAACTCCAAGACGCAAAAGCCACGGCTCAATCTCTGCGGTACCATTGACAGTTAAGCCTTCCATGAGCTCTGCGTCAGGACACAGTTCTTCAAAAATATGCAGGCTGTTCCGCCTCTGCCTCATCTTGCAGAGCTTCATATGGTTTTACCCGTTCTATTTCCGCCAGGTCGGCTCCCGTCTGTTCGGCAATGGTTTTCGCTATTTCCTCCGTCGTTCCTGTCTGGGAAAAGTACGCAACTAACATTTTTTCTTTCCTCTGACTGTTTCCGCAGGCAGTCAACGCAAAAGCCAAAACCATAGCAAGCAGTGGTCCCATGGTTTTTTTCTTATGCTTCATTTTCACATTCCTCCTGCTTACAACTGTTGTTACTCATGTATTCTTCTGCCACAGATCATTCGGACAATCTCCGGATTACTGTGGTCGATGATCTCGCTGTGCCCTAAGTCCAATTCTTTAATTTTTTCTATATCCTCTTTGCTGAGAGTAAAATCCCAGACGTCCAGATTTTGTTTCATGCGGTACTGATGTACGGATTTCGGAATGACGGCGACGCCTCTCTGTATGTTCCAGCGAAGCACTACCTGCGCGGGAGATTTCCCGTATTTCTCTCCGATTTCCATCAGAACCGGATGGCTGAAAATATTCTGTTTTCCCTCATTTAAAGGCGCCCATGCCTGAGGGCAGATTTCAAACTCTTTCATGACTTCCAACGCCTGCTCCTGCTGAAAGAAAGGATGCAGTTCTACCTGGTTTACTGCCGGAATCACTTCTGCATGGAGGCAGAGATCCATCAGTCTCTCTGGATAGAAATTGCAGACACCAATGGCACGGATCCGGCCTTCCTTATATAATTCCTCCATTGCACGGTATGCACCATAATAATCCCCCAATGGCTGGTGAAGCAGATACAAGTCCAGATATTCCAGTCCTAATTTTTCCATAGAAGTCTCAAAGGCTTTCTTCGCTTTTTCATAGCCGGCATCCTGTACCCACAGTTTTGTGGTGATAAAAAGGTCGCTTCGCACAACGCCACATTCCTCGATAGCTTTTCCCACCGCTTCTTCATTTCCATAGGAAGCCGCCGTATCAATCATGCGGTAGCCGCTTCGGACAGCATCCAGAACTGCTTTCTCACATTGCTCAAAATCAGATATTTGAAATACCCCAAAACCATTCATGGGCATTTTTACTCCATTATTCAACATTACATATTCCATCTCTATAACCTCCATGATCTCAATATTTTTTAGCATTCCTTATCGTTCCGTTTTTTTATACTTTCCACCGCATCCAGAAACCGCTGTACGGTTTCCGAGGGCTCCGGTGCATGGAACAGCCCAAACTTCATCTTATATTCCCAATCTGCCGGCAAAATTTTAATCAGCGGATGCGCCTGTATCCACAGATCACAGGCCACCATGACGTCATTACTGCTCTGACAGCGGTTAAAAATCTCCACGTCAAAAAACTGAAAATCTTCCACCTCTATTTGCGGATGATTTTCCTGAAGCTCCATTCTCAGTTTATCTAACTCACAGTTCCATTCCTTGTAGATCATCATAAATTTCTCTCCGTGAAGATCCTCTTTTGTTACTTTCTCTTTTCCCGCCAGTCTGTGATGTACAGAAACACCACACCGGACCGGCTGAAAGCCAAGAGGTAAGACTGCACAGCCTGCCGCTTTCAAAAAGTTTTCGTCATATAAACCTGCAATGATGTCTATATCCCTTCCCATATTTTTAAGACCGTCTTTGACAACTTCCGGAATATTTGGAAATGTAACACATTTGTACTTTAAGTCCGGACACTTTTCATGGATCTTCGGCCACAATTCTGTCAGAAAGTCTGCCGGAGTCATTGGCGACACGCCAATTCGGATAATCTGCTCCTTTTTCTGTTTCGCATTCCTTGCTCTCTGGATTGCTTCTTTGCTGTACTGGATCATATATTTTGCATCTTGATATAGGGATTCTCCTGTCGGTGTCAGCTGAAGCCCCCGGTGCGACCGTATAAACAGTTCCAGATCTAATTCTGTTTCCAAAAGGTTTATTTGTTTAATGACTGCCGTAAGTGTAATATATAACTCTTCCGCAGCTTTATTAAAGCTTCCAGCATCTGCAACATGAATAAAGGTTTCAATCTGTGGATTGTACATATTTTCTGCCCCTTTCTGCCGCTACAGCTGACAATTTGCGTCCATGATCTCTCTCACGGTAACTGCTGCATTACAGAACCTGGCATTTGGATTTTGTTCCGGTACACTTAATCGGACAGCGTGTTTCGGGCAGTGGTGGATACATGGCCATACATACCTGACAATTTTCCCCCGTATGTATGGCTTTCCCATTCTCAACCTGAATACAGCCTGCCGGACATACTTTTGTACACAGCCCGCATCCCACACAGGAAGCCGCTGCCTCCAACTTCAGCGCTTTCCAGCCTAGTTCCGGGTGCTCTTTTGTGAAAGCAAGATAGTTTTCATAAACCTTCCTGTCTTCCGCTGCTGTTTCTTCCAAATCCCTCTTTTTTTCTTTTATATCTTTCAAAATTCCTGAAAGCTGCTGGTCAATCCTCTTATCTGTTTTCTTCTCTTCTTCCATATCAAAACCCGGAAGATAATTGTCCACCATTTTGATCGTGTGCAGATAAGAAAGTTCGATCCCGCATTCTTTCGTATATTTTTGTATCAACTGAGCCGCCGCCCCATTGCTGCAGCCATAGGTCATGATCATGTAAAAATAATCCGTTTCAAAAGTTGCTTTCTTTAAGAATTCCTGAACTATATACGGCGGTTCACTGCCATAGATCGGACAGACGATTCCAATGGTTTCGTCTTTATAAGAAATTTCCGGATTTCGCATAGCCTGTGGAATACTGATAGGATGTTCCTCCAACTGCTTTGCCACATGTAAACTGTTACCCGTTGCTGTGAAATAAAATACAATGTATACCTCCTACTATCTTTCATCTTCTGTATCATAAATTTCGTTTTTCTAAGAAGCGCCCCCTACCGAATAAAATTTGTTATTTCCCTTTCTTCTTTTTCCGGTAAGCCATAGGTCTCTTTTCCCAGAGCGATTGCTTTCATCAGAAACGCCATATTCCTTGCAAGCGTTCGCATTCCCTGTAACCCTTCTGCATCCTGAGACGCTTCTCCAATCTCTCTTCCATGAATACTATTCCAATACTGCCCGGATGCCACCGGCATTCCACAGATTGTAAAATACTTATTTAATTCATCAAAAGTAGCAGATAGCCCGCCTCTTCTGGCTGCCACCACGCTGGCACCAACCTTCATGGTCTTATCAAACGGCGTACTGAAAAACAGCCGGTCTAAAAAGGACACCATTGTTCCATTTGCAGATGCAAAATATACCGGACTGCCAATTACCAGACCATCGCACGTTTCAAACTTAGGCGCAATATCATTTACACAGTCATCAAACACACATTTCCCTTTCTTGCTGCAGGAACGGCAGGCAATACAACCCCGGATTGCTTTATTTCCCACATGGACAATTTCACACGCAATCCCTTCCGTATTAAAAATAGCCTCCATTTCCTTTAAGGCAAGATAAGTGTTTCCCTTCTTATGAGGACTTCCATTAATCATCAATACTCGCATTGTTCCTTCCTCCTTGCCATCATTATAAAAAAAACAAGACCCTGACAGAAGTCTCGTTTTGTTATGCAGTATATACCTAAAGGTTTTAACTGATTTCTTTCACTTGTAAATACTCTACTTCCTTCACTCTACATCTTAAAATCAGCCTCGTGTCGGAAGCTGTGCTGCACCTTTCTTCTCATACTGGAACACACAGCCGTTGTCTTCTTCCAGAATTTCCTCTCCTCCCCAAAATTCACTGGCAAAATTCAATGCACCCGCTACCCCATTCTTCATTTAATGCACTGGTATCGATGTTGGCACCATCAGGCTCTGCATCTTTTATCACCTGATTATTTTGAGACGTATCATAAATCTGCCAGCTTTCTGATTTGTCATACTCACTCTTAAAATGATGATAGATTGCCCCTTTGCTTAATCCACCCAGTTCATCAACAATATCTTGAATCGTGGTTTTATCATATCCCTTTTCAAGGAACAAACGCTGAGATACATCTAATATTTTCTCAACCGTTATTTCAGGATATTTGTTTCTTGCCATACATACACCTCTTTTACATTCGTTCTGCATGATTTATTCACGACACAGTTGTTGGATATTTTAAACACCTTTACACTCAAAAGCAATAGACAGATTGGATAAATTTTGACGGAGGTAATTTATCCTCCGATGACTGTGCAAAAGAAATGTGATAAAATAAAAAATACTATTGACTCTCTCGCTGCGTAACGGTTTACGATTGAACCGAAAGGAGGAAGTAATGAAAACTGTAAAAGACGTGTCAAAGATAACCGGAGTAAGTATAAGGACATTAAGATATTATGATGAAATCGGTCTGTTAAAACCAACAGAATTAACGAAAGCCGGTTATCGGCTCTATGACAGCAAAGCTTTAGAAAAGTTGCAGGAAATTATGTTCTTTAGAGAATTGGAAATCCCATTGATAGACATCAAAAAAATCATGGATAACCCTAGTTATGATAAAGAACAGACTTTATTGGCTCAAAAGTCTTTGTTGGAGCAAAAACGAAATCGGCTAAATGGAATTATTGAGTTGATAACAGACGTAATGAAAGGAGTTAATACTATGAGTTTTGGAGCATTTAGCAATGAAGAAGTACAGAAAATGGTAAATCATAGTTTGGAATGTATATCAAAAGAAAGCCTTGATAAGCTGATAGAAAAATATGGGAGTATAGAAAAATACAAAGAGCATTTGACTTCTGGTTTTGCTAATGAGCAGGCTATCGCAGATATATTGAAGTGGTACGGCAGCAAGGAAAAGGCACTGGAATCAGTCATGCAGTCAACCGGAGATACCAAAAAAACAAAGCAGGAACAAGATAAAAACGCCAAAATCTATAAGCAGTTTATGGCAGCAAAAGAAACGAACAATATAGATATGGCTCATTCCGCTGTTGAAATGCTTGCAGAGAATTACAAAACAATGTTTATGCTTGATAATGCAAGAAATATCCTGCTTGATTTAGCAAAGGAGTATTCATCTAACGAAAAATTAGCTGAAGTTACAGATAAACAATACGGGGCAGGTTGTGCTGAATACATTGCTAACGCAATCAAATTTTATTATGGGATTTGAGAAATGGTAAAAATTAGGGGCTATCGGTTAATGCCAATTTTTAGGCTATAAATCTTAAAATACGAATCTCCTGTAGTAATCAGTGTTTTTGATACCTGATCTTCTATAGGAGATTTGTATTTTTTCTTTGGTGTAAAATTCTTGTTACAGGATTAATCTGTTATACTTGCTTTCCCATCAAAATCTTCATCTGGAAAGTGAATGCTTCTTCATCGAACCGATATTCTTCCCGGAGACGGGGACCGCAGCTGTTAGAACCGATTCCATTCTGTGCATAGTCTAAGCAGACAACCGTGCCACCCGACCTTTCCAGTTCGAAATTGTGGGCTTTGGCTGTCAGTTCTTCTTGCGTATAGTAGGATACATTAAAGGAAAATGTTGTTGGCGACACTGCTGCAAATGCTTGATTTTCTTTTTTCAGTATCATGTAATCACAGTCCGTGTGGCTTCCATTCTCCTGTGGCCGGATATAATCCTCATGCTGTTCCGCTACGGACGACTCATAAAGACCATGGCTGCAGGAATGATATTTATCCCGATAACTCTCATGCGGACCAAGCCCATAAAATCGGACTGTCTCATATTCTTCTTTCAGGAACAGACGAATACCGAATCTTGGAAGTTCTGGAAATTCCATATCCTTTCTCACATTCATTTTCACAGAAAGTTCTCCTCCACCGGAGATTTCCCACACCGCGTCAATCTCCAGTACTTTTTGCAGCGCCACTGCTGAAACAGACAAAATGCTGTGAATCTGCATCTTTCCATCCTGCATCGTCCACTCTGTTTTGTAAGCCCTGGAGCGGCTCCGGTCATATCCTGCACGAATCCATTCATGTTTGATCCTCCGGTCATTGTCTGTAGGAGCTCTCCAGATATTCAGCTCCATCGGAGCATCGAATTGTGCTTTTCCGTCCATGGTCACCTGTTCAAATACTCCCGAAAGTTTATTGTAACTGTATAAAAACCGATCCGTCTGAATCAGAAGCAAACGATCTGTCTCTGAAACATGAAGCGATTCTTTTCCCTGCCTCATCTCTAAAAGTGCTGCCGCCTGCCGGTTTCTTCCGTCTTCGTTGTTCAGAAAAATCTCGTCAAATCCAAGGCTGCTGTCCGCTTCCATCAGGCCTGTTCCATGATTCAAATGATAGCATATTTTCAGATAACATTTCCCACTTCCCGGAACCGTTACCGGAAGCGAAACCTTACCTTCCGTGCGCGGCAGAATAGATTCCTGCAGTGTGATTTTCCCTTGTTCCGTCACGATTCCATCACAGGTCACCTCATAGGTCAGGAAAAGATAGTCTTTCAGATCCACCGTATTCATATAATTTTTCAGGCAAAGTATACCGCTCTCCTGCTCAAATGAAACCACTCTTGCCGGGCGGTATACATTCCGATACTCCATCAGACCCGTATGCGGTGTTCGGTCCGGATACACGAGCCCGTCCACACAGAAGTTTCCATCATGTACTTCTTCTCCAAAATCACCGCCGTAAAAATACATTGCCTTCCCGTCCGGAGCTTGTCCGCGATACACTGCATGGTCACACCATTCCCACACAAATCCTCCGCAGAGCTTGTCATACTGATAAATCTTTCGGAAATAATCTTCGAGATCCCCCGGGCCGTTTCCCATGGCATGGCAATACTCAATCAATAAAAACGGTTTCTCGGGATTTTGTTCCATATAGCTGTCAATCTCCTCCAACGCCGGGTACATTCTGCTGTAAATATCAATGTTGCTGCAGTCATATACTCTTTTGTCACTTTGATAGATTGAACTTTCATAGCAGGTAAGCCTTGACGGATCAAACTGCTTTGTCCATTTGAGCGCTTCCTCAAATGTACATCCATAGGCGCACTCATTTCCCATCGACCAAATGACCACACAAGGACGGTTTTTCTCCCGATGCACGCAAAGTTTTGTGCGGTCTACGGTTGCCAGAATAAATTCCGGGTTATCCGCAATCCGCTCATTCCAACGCCTGCTTTCATTCTCCCAGCCAGAGTCCTTCAGATACTGTGCCCCCGCGCCATGACTCTCATTATCTGCCTCTCCGATCACAAAGAACCCATACTCATCACAAAGTTGATAAAAATACGGCGCATTCGGGTAATGACTGGTGCGGATCGCATTGAAATTGTTCTCTTTCATCAGCCTCAGATCTTTTTTTATCTGCTCTGCCCCAATGACAAATCCGGTCACCGGATCCGAATCATGCCGGTTCACTCCCTTAAATTTCACCGGTGCTCCATTGACATATACCACCGCATCTCTGATACAGATTTCCCGGATTCCCACCCGGTCTGTGATCACTTCTCCAGTACCCTCCAGCACCATTGTATACAGATATGGCCGTTCCGGATTCCACAGTTTTGGTTCTTTGACAGAAAGCATCGCCTGATGGGTATAGCCGTTCTCCTCCGCTTTCTGAAACGTCCCACAGGCTGCTTCCCTGTTCTTTTCATCATAGAGAGTAACTTTTACCGGCACTTCCTCTCCAATGTAGTTTGCCCGGACAGTGACAACCGCATCGGATGTTCCAAGTGTGGTTGTTACAAAATAATCGTAGATCACATTTTCCGGTCTTCTTAACAGATAGACATCCCGGAAGATTCCGCTCATGCGAAATTTATCCTGATCCTCCAGATACGTCCCATCGCACCATTTCAGAACAAGTACCGCAAGTGTATTTTCCCCCTCGTTCAATACGTCTGTGACATCAAATTCACTCGTGGCATGGGAAACCTGACTGTATCCTACATAAGTTCCATTTACCCAGACATAAAAACAAGAATCTACCCCTTCAAAATTCAAATAGGCCTTCGGTGCATCTTTCTGTTTCTTGTAATTAAATTTGCGGGCATATGCGCCACATGGATTTTCCTGCGGTACATACGGCGGATCCAGCGGAATTGGATATCGTACATTTGTATACTGATGGGTATCATAACCATAATTCTGCCAGATCCCCGGCACCTCTGCCTCCTGAAACCCACCAAGTTCAAATCCCGGTTCATAAAATCTGTCTTGCAGATCATAGATACTGTCAAAGTATTGAAATGTCCACGTTCCGTTCAGACAGATCACCCGGTCGGAAGAAAATCTGTCTTCTACCAGCGGTCCCATATTACAGGAAGCCGGTATGTAATAAGCTCTGTAAGGCATGGTGTTCTCATGCATGACTTTTAAGTCCTCATAGTGTTTCGGTACTAACATCACAAAATTCTCCTTTATCTTTCTAGATTTTCTCTGCTTTAACGTGATTTTATACCTTTTCCACTGCTTTGTCCATAAGATCTGATTTTTAGAAAAATTTCTTATTCTTCTTTCTCTGCACTCCCCTCTTCCTTCTTCATAAACAACACACATCCTATGGAAGCGGCCGGCACTGCCAGCAGACATGCGATCGCGCTGAAAAGCATCGCGGACACTCCCTGAAACAACATTTTAGAATTTAGTATCACTTCTGCTGTGTATTTTACGTTTTTCAGATAGAAAAAGAGCAGGAGCGAATCGCCCAGATAGGCGAAAAACAGTGTGTTGACCGTTGTCCCGATAATATCTTTTCCAATCTGCAGCCCGGAATGGTATATCTCATTCCCGCTCATCCCGGGGTTGTGTAAAATCACTTCGTACAGAGAGGAGGTGATGGACAATGCTGTATCGAGCACTGCTCCCAGCGTGCCAAGCAATACCATGCACACAGTGATCTGAAGCATGTTGATATGCAGATTTGTATTGTAATAATACATCACATCTTCCTGGATCGCCTGTATCTCGTTTAACCCCCCGCTTCTTGCATCCCACAAAAGCAGGAAGATTGCAGCGAGCAGTAAGAGCATGACTCCCCCTGTTGCCCCGAACGCAATCTCTGTCTTCCGATTTTTCCCATTTTGTTTGAGCAGTGTAATATAGCTGATCAGCCCTGCCGCAATTCCAGTAATGATAAGTGGTGAATGCCCGCCTGCCATCAGAATAACTGCCAGCGACAGTACAAACACATTTCCTGCAAGTGACATGACAGAAACCGCTCCCCGATCCCCGCCGATCAGCATCATCAGTGCAAATAAAATCAGCGCAAGTATTCCTATCATCATTGTTCTTCCCTCCGATTTCCTCTGGATTTCCCGGCTTTCATAAAAACAGAAGTAAAAAATACAGAGACCGGAATCGCCAGAACTATTCCGATACTCTCAATCAGAAAGCAGCAGATCTCATACGGAATATGCAGACGAAGGATGGTAAAAAAATCCACATCATTATTCATCCGGATCAAAAAGGTCGGAATCTGGCTGCACGCAAACACGAATAAGAGTACATTCATCATTGTCCCCATAATATCATAGCCGATCTCTCTCCCGGAATGGATCAGTTCCCGCACGGAAACAGACGGATTCTTTCTCATAATTTCCCCGAGCGCTGATGAGATTGTCACAGTGACATCCATAATCGCCCCGAGTCCTGCCAGCATGATTTCTGCACGGAATAATTCTCCCGGATCATCCATGCTTCCAAGGTATTCCATGGAAGAATAGTCAAGGCCTCCGGTATACCGTATCGTCAGATCAAAAATCCCCATGATCAGCGCCAACACACTCAGCGTAGATAGCACTGCCGCCCATGTTTTCTTATGAAAGCCGTTCAGGATCACAAGTGGTACTACTGCAAATAAAACAGTCATAAATCTGCACACCGAGATCACTTCCCTTCCCTGCAGAAAACCTGTAAAGCCAAGGGAAAAAATCCCGAAATTTGCCGCAACTGTAAGGATGGTAAGCATCCCCTTCTCCCCTGTGACAGCAAGCAGAAGAAAAATAAGCGCCCCGGCAAGTACCGCCAGATGTGTATCCCTTTTCAAACTTTTGATCGTTCCTTTCAAAGAGTTTCCTTCCAGAGCAACGAGTACTTTATCTCCCTTTGCATATTTCTGATCCAGCACACCGGAATAAGAATATTCATTGTTCAGCCGTACTGTCTTTCCCTTTTTTTCTCCGTTTAATAAAACACCTTTGATACTTTGTGTATAATAGGGTTCTCTTCCTCCCCTGACATCTTCCTCCTTCCGGCTCTCCTTTGTATTTACTTCCGTAATCTTGACGATTGGTGTCTGATACATCCACGCATCATTTGCCACAAAAAGAAGCAGACACAGATAGCACAGTATCGCTGCAAAGATTCTCTTCCTTCTCCTTGTTGCCGTTTTCATTTTTTCCCACATTGCACTTCTTCCTTCATGATCCTCTTTTGATTTTTCTTTATCGTATTAAGTTTGCCGCTGCTTGTCAAGTGGCACCTGTATGTCCGTCCTTTTTCAGTCAAGACCACCGGCTTAGCCGGTGGCTTGCTTTGACCCTATAAGGGTCTATT
>URCR01000043.1 GCA_900546325.1 uncultured Lachnospiraceae bacterium
CTAGAGCACACGGTTCATACCCGTGGTGTCGCAGGTTCAAATCCTGTTCCCGCTATCTTTGAAAGAAATATAAAATGTATGGCGGGATAGCTCAGTTGGCTAGAGCACACGGTTCATACCCGTGGTGTCGCAGGTTCAAATCCTGTTCCCGCTATCTTTGAAAGAAATATAAAATGTATGGCGGGATAGCTCAGTTGGCTAGAGCACACGGTTCATACCCGTGGTGTCGCAGGTTCAAATCCTGTTCCCGCTACTATGAAAGAAGTATCACAGAAAATCGGAGAGAATATTCTTCGGTTTTTTTAATTTTTCTTGATGTTTTTTTTGTTTTCAAGTACAATAGAAGAAATAAATACAAAAAAGGCTGTTACAAAAGGAAGCGTTCCGGTTTGCAACAGCCTTTTCGACAGAGGAGTAAGAAAAATGAACGACAAAAGCAGGATGATTTTAAAAATGCTGGCAGGAGGGTATATTCTTTATATCGGGATTTCTCTTCTGATCGGTGTTCTTCAGACAGAACCGAATGAAAAAATACTGATGATCATTGTCAGCATTTTCTTTATGGCAGTCGGAGGCTCAGTTCTCTATCTTTCTGTGAGAGCACTGCTGAAAGAGCGGGGAATTGATATTGATTTCTGGAAGCGAAAACAGAAAAACGTGGAGATGAACGAAGATGAGGAAGCAGAGCAGACAGACAGCAGAATGCCGGGTGGAAATTCAAATGTAAATCTCCAGGATCTTTCACAGGATGCCAAGGAGAAGAGTGAAGGCGAAGAGGAAGCATCCGGGCAGCAGGGAGAAACTGGGCAGGAAGAGAAAGCGGAGCAGGAGGCCGGACCGGAAACGGAATCTGAAGAAAAATCCCGGGAGGAAATCGAGGAGAGCGATCAGGAGGAAGGTTTCCTTGATCCGGAAGAAGAACCACAAGGCGAAATGGAAGCGGAAAGCGGCCCGGAAGAAAAAGAAGAGACAGATGATCGGGTGACGGATGCAGAAAATGCAGAAGATGAGGATTCCGGAAAGATAGAGGAATATGAAGCAGGAAAAGAGGAATTGAGAAAGCAGGCTTCCATCAGCCCGATGCCGCAGAGAAAATAATAAGCAGAACAGAGAAAGAGGTGTCATTATGCGTGTAGGACTTGGTTATGATGTTCATAAACTGACAGAAGGAAGAGATTTAATTCTTGGCGGAGTGAAAATTCCGTATGAAAAAGGACTTCTCGGTCATTCGGATGCAGATGTGCTGCTCCATGCGATCATGGATGCGCTTTTGGGAGCGGCAGCGCTTGGGGATATCGGGAAACATTTTCCGGATACGGACGAGAGATACAGAGGCATTTCCAGCATGGAATTGTTAAAGAATGTGGGAAAGCTTCTGGAGGAGAAGTTGTATCTGATTGAGAACATTGATGCGACCATCATTGCACAGCGCCCGAAGATGCTTCCGCACATTGAACAGATGCGGGAAAATATTGCGGGTGTACTTGGACTTGAGAAGGATCAGATCAATATCAAGGCGACAACAGAGGAAGGACTTGGATTTACCGGAAGCGGAGAAGGGATCTCCTCCCAGGCAATCTGTGCGATCGAGAGTATGCGGACAATGAGCTATCAGGTATTTGCGGAAGAAAATGCGGGCGGCTGTCAGGGATGCGGAGGCTGCCGGAAGATGTCCGGAGGAACGGAGAATTAAGATGGAAGTGAGAATACTTCAAAGAGAAGAACACGGGCGGACAAGAGAGTTGTGGGAACGTGTATTTGCAGAGGATACAAAGGAATTTCTTGATTATTATTACACGGTGAAGACATCGGACAATGAGATTTATGTCATTGAGCAGGAGGATCAGATCTGTTCGATGATCCAGCTGAATCCATATCCGATGCGGATCAACGATTCTGAGTTTCTGACACACTACATCATCGCAGTGGCAACGGAGGAACGATTCCGAAAACGTGGATTTATGGGGGCGCTGTTGAGGACGTCCCTGAAAGCAATGTATGACAGAAAAGAGCCGTTTACCTTTTTAATGCCTGCATCGGAGAGCATATACCGCCCTTACGATTTTCGCTATATTTACCGGCAGAGAGGCGGAAAAGTTTATGGCAGTGAAGAACGGTCGGTATCCCGCAAGTTTCCGGAAAACGTCTATGAGATACAGGAGGCATCGGAGAAAGACTGCAGAAGGCTTGCAGAGTTTGCGGAAGAGATACTGCGGGAACAATATCAGGTCGCGGCTGTCCGCACGGAGCAGTATTACCGGATGATGCTTGCGGAGCAGAAGAGTGAACATGGCGGGATCGGTGTGATAGAAAAGAACGGGAAGCTTGTCGGAAGTTTCCTTTTTGCAAGGGAGGAATCGTATGAAATCCGGGAACCTCTCTTAAGGAAGGGAGAGGAAGAGGCGCTTCCCCAGGCGGTATTCTGGCTGACAAAAGGGGAGGATGCCATTTTCTGTGATGGGTGGAATCTGGACGTACAGACGATCAAAAAAAGCGTGGCGGAAGAGCGGAACAGACCGATTATTATGGCAAGACTTCTTTATCTCCCGGCATTTTTTGAGAGCCTTCGCCCGCGGACAACGTTTGCCTTCTCCGTGGAAGTGACAGATCCAATTCTGGAGGAGAATAATGGAAGGCTTCTGTTAGAAAGCGATGGAACAAAGATTTCTGTCAGCAGAACAGCAAAAGAACATGACGCAGACCGTCGGATTTCAATTGCAGGACTGACACAGATCCTTTTTGGATGGGAGACCGATGAGGAAGAAGAACTGTCGGAAGCACTCCGGAAAGATCTGGAGAAGATCGAACCGGCAGACAGCATCTTTTTAAATGAAATTGTCTGAGACTGTCATTTGCAAAGAAAACGGTTGACAAAAATGATTTTATTGCATACACTGATGTATAGATATCATGAAAAAGGCTGAGAACGAAAAGAGTAGCAGATTTGGAACTGACAGAGAGAGGGTGTCACCGGCTGAGAGCACGCTTGAGGAAAGGGTCTGTGAAGTGCATTCGGGAGCTGATCCGGCGAAAGGAAGTAGCCGGATACGTAGGCATACGTTACATGCATGAAAGTGAAGGTCTGAACAACGGGCAGATTTTCAGAAGAGTGGAACCGCGGATAAACTTCGTCTCTTTAGGGAGATGGAGTTTTTATTTTTTATTCCATGGGACAGCAGAAGGAGGCAGCAGGATGGGAATGATTTCTTACATCAGGGAGGAGATTGATGTGATCCGGGAGAGAGATCCTGCGATCAAGACAACCGCAGAAGTGTTTTTATATCCGAGTTTTAAAGCGATCCTTCACTACCGGGCGGCACATAAGCTGTACCGGAACAGACATTATTTTCTGGCAAGGTGGATTTCTCAGAGGGCGGTAAGAAAGACCGGCATTGAGATTCATCCGGGTGCAGTGATCGGGAAGGGACTTTTTATCGACCATGGAAGCGGAGTGATCATCGGTGAGACGGCAGTGATCGGCGATAATGTCACTCTTTACCAGGGAGTGACGCTTGGGGGGACCGGCAAGGAAAAAGGGAAAAGACACCCGACGCTAAAAGACAATGTGATGGTCAGTGCGGGAGCGAAGATTCTCGGATCCTTTACGATCGGCGAAAATGCAAAGATCGGCGCAGGCTCTGTTGTGTTAAAAGAAGTGCCGCCGAACTGTACTGTTGTCGGGGTGCCGGGCAGGATCGTCCGGATGGGCAGCAAGAAGATGCCGCGGACAGACTTAGATCAGATCCATCTGCCAGATCCGGTTCTCACCGATATTCACGCATTACAAGAAGAAAATCTCCGTCTGAAAAATCAGGTAATGGAGTTGAAACAGGATTTGAAACAGTGCCGCCTGGAAAAGGAAGAGACAAAGGGGCAGAAAAAAGACGAAAAAAAGTCGAAAGGAAAAAAGAAAAAGAGCAGGAGGAAGAAAGATGAAGCTGTATAACACACTGACAAAGAAAAAAGAAGAATTTGTGCCGTTGGAAGAGAAGAAAGTCCGTATGTATGTCTGCGGACCGACGGTATACAATTTTATCCATATCGGAAATGCAAGACCGATGATCGTATTTGACACGGTGAGAAGATATTTTGAGTACAAAGGATATGATGTAAACTTCGTATCAAACTTTACGGATGTCGATGATAAGATCATCAAGAAGGCCATCGAGGAACAGGTATCTGCGGAAGAAATCTCCCAGAGATATATCGCAGAGTGTAAAAAAGATATGGAAGGTATGAACGTAAGACCGGCAACGACACATCCACTGGCAACGCAGGAGATTGGCGGAATGATCGAGATGATCGGGGAGCTGATCGAAAAAGGATATGCCTACGAGAAAAACGGAACCGTTTATTTCCGCACAAGAAAATTCGGACCTTACGGAAAGCTGTCCCACAAAAATCTCGATGATTTGAGATCCGGCGGAAGATCTCTTCTTGTAACCGGAGAAGATGAGAAGGAGGATCCACTTGATTTCGTGCTCTGGAAACCGAAAAAAGAAGGGGAGCCTTTCTGGAAATCACCATGGAGCGATGGCCGTCCGGGATGGCATATTGAGTGTTCGGTGATGTCTAAAAAATATCTCGGAGATCAGATCGACATTCACGCGGGAGGAGAAGACCTTGTCTTTCCACACCACGAAAATGAGATTGCACAGAGTGAGGCTGCAAACGGGAAAGAGTTTGCAAAATACTGGATGCACAATGCATTTTTAAATATCGACAACCGGAAAATGTCGAAATCACTCGGAAATTTCCGTACGGTGCGTGAGATCGCAGACCAGTATGATCTGCAGGTACTCCGCTTCTTCATGCTGAGCGCACATTACAGAAGTCCGTTAAACTTCAGCGCAGAACTGATGGCAGCTTCTAAGAACGGACTGGAGCGTATCGTCACAGCGGCAGAGAATCTGAAATATCTTGCGGCAAACGCAAAGAGCGGGGAGATGACAGATGCCGAGAAAGAACAATTTCAGGAGACAGAGAAGTTTGTAGCTGCATTTGAGGCGGCAATGGAAGATGACTTTAACACGGCAGATGCCATTGCGGCGATTTTTGAACTTGTAAAATTTGCAAACACAACGGCAGATGAAACTTCTTCCCGGGCATATGACAACGCACTGCTGGAACGCATTGTACATTTATCAGATGTTCTCGGAATCATCGTAGTGAAGGAGGAAGAACTTCTTGCGGAAGATATCGAAGCACTGATCGAAGAACGGCAGGCGGCGAGAAAAGCAAAGAACTTCCAGCGCGCAGATGAGATTCGCAACGAGTTGTTAGAAAAAGGAATTATTTTGGAAGATACAAGAGAAGGAGTAAAATGGAAAAGAGCATAGAACAAGATCTGTTTTCCTGCATGCAGGAGACTTTTTCCTTAAAAGAAGTTGACATCAGGGAATACTCCCCGCTGACATTGGCATATATCGGGGACAGTATTTATGACCTGATCATCAAAACGATTGTGATCAATGAGGGCAATAAGCAAGTACAGAAGCTGCACAAAGAGACGAGTGCTCTTGTGCAGGCGTCTGCACAGTCAAAGATGATGCGGACACTTCAGGGCGTTTTGACCCAGGAGGAGCTGGCGGTCTATAAGAGAGGAAGGAATTCCAAGTCGGTTTCCCCGGCAAAAAATCAATCCGTGACAGATTACCGGAGAGCTACCGGGTTTGAGGCGCTTATGGGGTATCTGTATCTTGAGAAGAACTGGAAGCGGATGACAGAATTGATTCAATTAGGGTTAGAAAGTCTGAATACAGAGGAGAACAAAGATGAGTAAGGAAACAAATATAGAAATCAAATCACTGACGATCGAGGGGAGAAATGCGGTGCTGGAGGCGTTCCGCTCGGGAAAACCGGTAGATAAGTTATTTATCCTTGATGGATGTCAGGACGGACCGATCCGCACGATTGTCCGTGAGGCAAAAAAGCATGATACGATCCTGAATTTCGTTTCAAAGGAAAGACTGGATCAGCTGTCAGAAACCGGAAAGCATCAGGGTGTCATTGCACATGCAGCAGCCTATGAATATTCTGAAATTGAAGATATGTTTGCACTTGCAGAAAAGAGAGGGGAAGATCCGTTTTTCATTCTGCTTGATAACATTGAAGATCCACACAATCTTGGAGCGATCATCCGTACGGCGAATCTTGCCGGGGCACACGGTGTGATCATTCCAAAGAGGAGGGCAGCAGGGCTTACGGCGACGGTGGCGAAAACTTCGGCAGGAGCATTAAATTATACTCCGGTAGCCAAGGTCACAAATCTTGCAAAGACGATGGAGGAACTAAAAGAGAGAGGGCTTTGGTTTGTCTGCGCCGATATGGGCGGAGAGTCCATGTACCGGCTGAATCTGACCGGTCCGATCGGTCTTGTGATCGGAAATGAGGGAGAGGGAGTCAGCCGTCTTGTGAAGGAGAAATGTGATTTTGTCGCTTCCATTCCGATGAAAGGGGATATTGATTCCTTGAATGCGTCTGTGGCAGCTGGAGTGCTGGCATACGAGATCGTAAGGCAGCGCGGATAGATGGAAGTATATGAGAAAATGACGGACGAGCAGCTCCTTGCCGCTCTCCGGAAAGGCGAGTCCGAGATCACGGATTTCATTATGGAGAAATATAAGTATCTCGTCCGGAAAAAGGCAAAGGCGATGTTCCTTCTCGGAGGGGAAAACGATGATCTGATCCAGGAGGGGATGATCGGACTTTTTAAGGCCGTCCGGGATTATGACCCGGAGCTGGAAACTTCTTTTGCCAGCTTTGCAGAGCTTTGTATTTCGAGGCAGATGTACAGCGCGATTGAGGCGTCAAAGCGAAAGAAACATATTCCGCTGAACTCTTATGTTTCCCTTTACGAGGAGGGAGATGAGTCGGAGGAGAACAAGCGGACGCCGCTGATCGATACGATCCAGCCGGAGAGGGAGAACAATCCGGAAGAACTGTTCCTGAACAAGGAATATTTCCGGCAGGCAGAGAGTATGCTAAAAGAGCAGCTCAGTGATCTGGAAAACCGTGTCCTGTACTTGCATCTTCTCGGGACGGATTACCAGACGATCGCAAAATTGATCGGGAAAAGTCCCAAAGCGGTAGATAACGCATTGCAGCGGATCAAAAACAAGGCACAGGGGATTTTAAGCCACAGGAAATAATGAAAATCAGTGCGAAGGATCAAAATCATGCAAAAATAATTGAAAATAAGACACTCTCCTCTTGACAAGGAGAGTGTTTTTCGATATAGTATTCATGTTGACAGCAAAATATGCTGCCTTGGCGCAGTCGGTAGCGCGTCGCCTTGGTAAGGCGGAGGTCGGGGGTTCAAGTCCCCTAGGCAGCTTTAAGAGAGAGTAAGAACCTTTGGATCCAAAGATTCTTATTCTTTTTTTATTACATAGAAAATTACTATGTAATAAAAAAACACGCTTCGCGTGAGACTGCGCAGCTCATGGAACGGAAACAAGTCGCTAACGACACCGTTCGCGCGCGAAGAATCTCGCAAGCGACATTCTTTGTTCTTTCATAGACTTCACACTTGATTGATGGTAGACTATTCATAGAACATGGTGAGACAGGAAGGATCCGACATGACAGATAAGGAAACGAAACGGAGGAAGAAAGGATGGCAGCTTTTTTAGATAATATTGAGCCGTTTAGAGGAACCGGCGAACGGAACAAGGATGGACAGACACTGGAGGAATTTTTGGAGGGGTATCAGCCGTATAAATATGAGACGCCGTCGTGTACAACCGATGCAGCGGTATTTTCATACCGGGGAAGGAAAGAGGAGATTAGGAATGTCGATGCGCTTGAGGTGCTCCTTGTAAAGAGAAGTAATCATCCAAGTATTGGACTCTGGGCGCTACCGGGCGGATTTATCAATCTCAGGGAAGATCTGGAGGAGACCGCAAGGAGAGAACTTCAGGAAGAGACAGGTGTCAGCGGACTCTGTATGGAGCAGATTGCAACCTACGGGGCGATGAACCGGGATCCGAGGACGAGAGTGATCACAACTGCGTATATGGCGCTTGTGGACAGAGAAGAAATCTATGTGGAGGCAGGGGATGATGCGGCGGACGCTGCGTGGTGCAGGATCCGTCTGTGTGACAGCGAAGAACAGATGGATGGACAGACAAGTCTGAAAACCTATCACCTTCATCTATATAATGAAGAAAAAGGGATTGACACAACTGCGGTCGTGGAGAAAAAATGCAGAGGGGATCTGATCCGTGAGGTTTCTTATCAGGTGAGGGAATCGGGGAAGATTGCGGTGGATCACAGTGCAATCCTTGTGCAGGCACTCTTGAAACTTCAGGAGAGAATTGCAGAAAGAATTTCAGCAGGCAGGAAAAATCTGCCTTGTTATCAAATTTATTTTATGGTAAGATATTGAACATGAATGAAAAACGAGGAGGATGACAATGGAGAACGAAGTAGTTTCTAAGAATTTTATAGAACAGGAAATAGACAAAGATTTACAAGAAGGAGTGTATGATACGGTCTGCACAAGATTCCCGCCGGAACCGAACGGATATTTACATATCGGACATGCAAAATCCATTCTGTTAAACTATGGTCTTGCACAGAAATACAACGGAACATTCCATATGCGTTTTGACGATACAAATCCGACAAAGGAAAAAGTGGAATTTGTTGATTCAATCAAAGAGGATATCAAGTGGCTCGGTGCAGACTGGAAGGAGAATCTGTTCTTTGCCTCTGATTATTTTGAAGCGATGTATGAATGTGCAGTGAAGCTGATCAAGAAGGGCAAGGCGTATGTCTGTGATCTGACAGCGGAAGAAATCAGGGAATATCGCGGAACGTTAACGGAGCCTGGGAAAAACAGCCCATACAGGGAGCGTTCTGTTGAGGAAAACTTAGAGTTGTTCGAGGCGATGCGCGACGGCAAATTTGAGGATGGGGAACGAGTGCTCCGCGCCAAAATTGACATGGCATCACCGAATATTAACATGCGTGATCCGATTCTCTACCGTGTAGCGCACATGACACATCACAATACCGGAGATAAATGGTGCATCTACCCGATGTATGATTTCGCACATCCGATCGAGGATGCTATCGAGAAGATCACCCACTCCATCTGTACATTGGAATTTGAAGATCACAGACCGCTTTATGACTGGGTAGTCAGAGAATGTGAGTTTGATCATCCGCCGAGACAGATTGAGTTTGCAAAGCTCTATCTGACGAATGTTGTGACAGGAAAGCGTTATATCAAGAAGCTGGTAGAAGACGGAATTGTGGACGGATGGGATGATCCGAGACTTGTTTCCATCGCAGCACTCAGAAGGAGAGGATTTACACCGGAATCGATCAAAATGTTTGTGGAACTCTGTGGTGTGTCAAAGAGCAACAGTTCTGTGGATTATGCGATGTTAGAGTACTGTATCCGCGAGGACCTGAAGATGAAGAAGCCTCGTATGATGGCTGTCATGGATCCGATCAAGCTGATCATTGATAACTATCCGGAAGGAGAGGTAGAATATCTCGATGTTGCCAACAATCTGGAAAATGAAGAACTGGGATTCCGCAAGGTTCCATTCTGCCGTGAACTTTACATTGAACGGGAAGATTTTATGGAAGAGCCTCCGAAGAAATATTTCCGTCTGTTCCCGGGCAACGAAGTGCGTCTGATGCATGCATATTTTGTAAAATGTGAGAGCTTCGTAAAGGACGAAAACGGAAAGGTGATCGAAGTACACTGCACTTATGATCCGGAGACAAAATGTGGAAGCGGATTTACCGGAAGAAAGGTAAAGGGAACGATCCACTGGGTACCGGCACCGTATGCGACAAAGGCGGAACTCCGTCTGTACGAGAATATTGTAGATGAAGAAAAGGGAGTATACAACAAAGAGGATGGTTCCCTGAACGTAAATCCAAACTCTCTTACAATCTTAAAGGACTGCTACCTGGAACCAAGCTTTGACGGTGTGCAGGCTTATGACAGTTTCCAGTTTGTGAGAAACGGTTATTTCTGTGTAGATGCAAAAGATTCCAGACCGGATGCGCTTGTATTTAACCGCATCGTATCCCTGAAAAGTTCTTTCAGACTGCCAAAATAGGAGACACGGATGAATGAATTGACGATCAGTCTCGATCCGCGGTCGGACATTCCGATGTATGAGCAGATCTATCAGTATATCAAAGAAGATATCCAGAGCGGCCGGCTTGCATGCGGGGTAAAGCTGCCATCTTCACGGTCGCTTGCAGGGTATCTGGAGATCAGCCGAAGTACCGTAGAACTTGCCTATGAGCAGCTGCTCTCCGAGGGATATATTGAGACAAAGCCGCGAAAAGGTGTGTTTGCCGCACAGATTGATGAGTTGTATCAGTTTCAGAGGGAAGAACAGCAGAGGACGGAGCGGCATGCGGAGCAAAAGGAAAAGTACCGCTATGATTTTTCGCCGAGCGGAATTGATCTGAAAAGCTTTCCGTATGCAGTTTGGAGGAAGCTTTCCCGGGAAGTGCTTTTAGATGACCGGGCAGAGACCTTTCACCTTGGAGACTCGCAGGGGGAATATGGACTGCGCAGCGCGATCAGCAGCTATCTGCATCAGGCGAGAGGTGTCAGGTGCCGCCCGGAACAGATTATTGTCGGGGCGGGAAATGATTATCTGCTGATGCTTTTGATCAACATTCTTGGGAGAGATAAGAAAGTTGCCTTTGAGACACCGACATATAAGCAGGCTTACCGTCTGTTTGAAAACTTGTCGAAAGAAGTCTGTACGGTACCGATGGACCAGAGCGGAATGCGGACAGATCTCCTGGAAAAAAGCGGTGCACAGGTCGCCTATGTGATGCCGTCGCATCAGTTTCCACTGGGGGTTGTCATGCCGATCCGGCGAAGAATGGAGCTGCTAAAGTGGGCGGACAGAGGAGAACGATATATTATTGAAGATGATTATGACAGTGAGTTCCGCTATAAAGGGAAACCGATCCCGGCGCTGCAGGGGTATGACGCCCATGACCGGGTAATTTATCTTGGCACGTTCTCAAGGTCCATCGCTCCGGCGCTCCGTATGAGCTATATGGTTCTTCCGGAGAGGCTGCTTTGCATTTATGAGAAGGAATATCGGTTTATCAATTCGACCGTATCGAAGATCGATCAGATGATTGTAGAACGGTTTTTGGCGGACGGGCACTATGAGAGACACCTGAATCGAATGCGTGCGCTTTATAAAAGCCGGCACGATACGCTTTTAAATGCGCTGAAGCCTCTTCTTCACATTGGCTCAGTCAGCGGAGAATATGCAGGAGTCCATCTGCTCTTCACGTTTCACGACGGGCGAAGTGAGCAGGATGCGGTCAAAAAGGCCGGAGAGTATGGAATACGGATTTATGGGCTGTCAGTATTTGAAACGCGAAAATCGCAGAGAAGCTGCACGATCCTTCTTGGATTTGCAAACCTGCCGGAAGAAGAGATCCGGGAGGGGGCAGCGCTTCTGACAGAAAAATTATTGGAATGACAAAGGGGGAGGCTTATTGTGGCAGCCTCCTTTTGTCAATGCAGGAAAATGAGAGAACAGGGCGGGTTTTCAAAAAGGCAAATGATAAAAGAGGATGGAAAAGAGGAAATAGGATGGAAGTAAAGAAGAAAACGAAAAAGGGGATTTTTCACATCGTATTTAGCAGGACTGCGCTTGTATTTCTGCTTCTGATTTTTCAGGTGGTGCTGTTGTTTGAGATGTTTACAAGTCTCGTAAGATATGCGCCGGTGATGTATCTTTTACTGCTGATACTCAGCAGTGCGGTCGTCATCTATATTATCAACCGAAAGGAAAATCCGGCATTTAAAATGTCCTGGATTTTGTTTGTGATGGCGATTCCGATCGTGGGAATGCTGTTTTATCTGTTTACCCGTGTGCAGATCGGAACGAGGTTCATCGGGAAACGGCTTCAGGCGCTCTCGCTGGAAACGAAGCCGTACATGGAACAGGATGGAGCGATCATAGAAGATCTCAGAGTATCAAAACCGGCCAATGCAAATCTGGCACACTATATGTCGCAGCAGGCGGGATATCCGATCAAGCGAAACACAAGTGTCAAATATTTCCCGGTCGGCGAAGATAAATTTGAGCAGCTGAAAACAGAAATTTGGCAGGCAAAAAAATTTATTTTCATGGAATACTTTATTGTAGAGCAGGGAATCATGTGGGACAGCATTCTGGAAATTTTGGAAGAAAAGGTGAAAGAAGGGGTGGAAGTCCGGTTTATGTATGACGGGATGTGCTGTATTGCACTTTTGCCGTATCGCTACCCTGAGACGCTTCGCAAGAAGGGAATCAAGTGCAAGATGTTCAGCCCGATCAAACCGATTCTTTCTACCCACCAGAATAACAGAGATCATCGGAAAATCTGTGTGATCGACGGGCACACGGCATTCACAGGCGGGATCAATCTGGCGGATGAATATATTAATCAGAAAGAGCGGTTCGGACATTGGAAAGACACAGCGGTCATGATCAAGGGAGATGCGGTGCAGAACTTTACGATCATGTTCTTACAGATGTGGAATGTCACGGAACATCAGAAAGAAGACTATGAAAAGTATCTGACGCCGGTCCGGGAGGGACTGCACAGAGAGATGGGATACGTCCTTCCTTACGGTGACAGTCCGTTTGACAATGAAAATATCGGAGAACAGGTTTATTTCCATATTTTGAACCATGCAAAGAAATATGTGCATATTATGACGCCATATCTGATCCTGGACAATGAGATGGTGACCAACCTGACTTATGCCGCAAAATGCGGAATCGAAGTCATCATCATTATGCCGCATATTCCGGATAAGTGGTATGCATTTGCGGTGGCAAAGACATACTATGAAGAGCTGATCCAGGCAGGGGTGCAGATTTATGAGTATACGCCGGGATTTGTCCATGCAAAGGTATTTGTTTCCGATGATGACACAGCGACGGTCGGTACGATCAATCTGGACTACAGGAGTCTGTATCTTCATTTTGAGTGTGGAACCTTCATTTACAACAATCCGGTTGTCTGGAATATTGAAAAGGATTTCCAGGAGACATTGAAAAAATGTCAGAAAGTAAGCGTGATGGATCTCCGTACAAGGGGAACGGTGATGACGGTGGCAGGAAGGGTGCTGCGTCTGATCGCACCGCTGATGTAGGAATTCCTCGAAGAGTTTTGTCTGAAAATTTCTGCAAAAGTTTTTGAAAAAAATATTTTACATCGGGAAAAAAGTATAGTATAATCGTTGGCGTAGTAAATAAGCAGAGCTTGTGAATGTTTATAAGAAGATAAAATAAGGCATTTATCGATTAGGAGGATAAGACATGGTAAAAGCAGTAGTAGGAGCAAACTGGGGCGATGAAGGAAAAGGGAAGATCACAGATATGCTTG
Source organism: uncultured Lachnospiraceae bacterium (assembly GCA_900546325.1). Lineage (GTDB taxonomy): Bacteria > Bacillota > Clostridia > Lachnospirales > Lachnospiraceae > Faecalimonas. Next base: position 13,390 of record URCR01000043.1, read on the forward strand.
GAGAGAAAGCGGATATTATCGTTCGTTTTCAGGGCGGAGCAAACGCGGGGCATACGATCATCAATGATTATGGAAAGTTTGCACTTCACACATTGCCGTCAGGAGTTTTTTATGATCACACGACAAGTATTATCGGAAACGGGGTCGCGCTCAATATTCCGGTACTCTTCGGGGAGATTCAGTCCATCGTTGACAGAGGAGTTCCGGCACCGAAGATCTTAGTGTCTGACAGAGCACAGATTGTCATGTCTTATCACATCCTGTTCGATCAGTATGAGGAGGAGCGACTGGGTGGAAAATCTTTCGGTTCTACGAAATCGGGAATTGCTCCGTTTTACTCAGATAAATATGCAAAGATCGGATTTCAGGTAAGCGAGCTGTTTGACGACGAGCTGTTAAAAGAAAAGGTAGTGCGTGTATGTGAGCAGAAAAATGTTATTTTAGAACATTTATATAAGAAACCGGCTCTTCGCCCGGAAGATCTTTACGAAGAACTGCAGAGCTATAAGAAGATGGTTGCTCCATATGTATGTGATGTATCGCTTTATCTGCACAATGCGATCAAGGAAGGAAAAGAGATTCTTCTGGAAGGGCAGCTTGGCTCTCTGAAAGATCCGGATCACGGAATTTATCCGATGGTTACTTCTTCCTCTACACTTGCGGCGTATGGTGCGATCGGAGCGGGGATTCCTCCATATGAGATCAAACAGATCATCACTGTCTGCAAGGCATATTCAAGTGCTGTCGGAGCAGGTGCGTTTGTCAGTGAGATCTTTGGCGACGAGGCGGATGAGCTTCGCAGAAGAGGAGGAGATGGCGGTGAATTTGGTGCAACGACCGGACGTCCAAGACGTATGGGATGGTTCGACGTTGTTGCGTCCAAGTACGGCTGCAGACTGCAGGGAACAACAGATGTTGCCTTTACCGTGTTAGATGTACTTGGATATCTCGATGAGATTCCGGTGTGTGTTGCCTACGACATCGACGGAGAGATCACAACGGACTTCCCGCCGACTTACCTGCTGGAGCGCGCAAAGCCGGTTCTGGAGACACTTCCGGGATGGAAATGCGATATCCGGGGAATCAAACACTATGAAGATCTCCCGGAAAACTGCCGCAGATACATTGAATTCATTGAGGAGAAGATCGGTTATCCGATTACAATGGTTTCAAACGGACCGGGAAGAGATGAAATTATCTACCGCTAAGAAATTTTGCGGAGTGTTTTCCAAAAAGAATAGTATCATGTGCAAAAATGTACAGTAAAAAAGAACATGCCGGAAAGAAAAACCTGATTCCCGATAGGAAGAGGCGGAAGTATTCCGGCATGTTTTTTGATTTTATAATATGGAAAATCGTCTTTTCAGAGAAGCTGGATATGGTGTTCGTCTGCAGACCGCAATGTGTCTTCGGTCCAGATGGAAGACTGCACTTCACCGATGTGCGCTTTTCTGAGGTAGAACATGCAGATGCGGGATTGGCCAATTCCTCCGCCTACTGTGCAGGGAAGCTCCCCGTTGAGAAGAGATTTTTGAAAATCCAGCCCGGCACGGTCTTCACAGCCGGCGATTTTCAGCTGACGCCTCAAAGAAGCTTCGTCGACACGGATTCCCATGGAGGAGAGCTCAAGTGCTACATCAAGAACCGGATAGTAGACGAGAATGTCTCCGTTCAATTCCCAGTCATCATAGTCGGGAGCGCGCCCGTCGTGCGGCTTTCCGGAGACAAGTGTTTTCCCGATCTGTGAGAGGAAGACAGCCTTTTTCTCTCTGGCAATCTTGTATTCCCGCTCCTTTGGAGAAAGCTGCGGATACAGATCTTCCAGCTCCTGGGAGGTGATGAACGTAATGTCTTCGGGGAGAAGCGGCTCGATATAATTGTATCTGCGGGAGATGAATTCCTCGGTTTCTTTTAAGGCGGTATAGACTTTGCGGACGGTGTAACGAAGCGTTTCGGTGTTCCGCTCTTCCCTGGAGATGATCTTCTCCCAGTCCCATTGATCCACGTACAGAGAATGGAGATTGTCAGTGTCTTCATCGCGGCGGATCGCGCTCATATCGGTGTAAAGCCCCTCGCCGGAGTGAAAATCATAGCGTTTTAAGGCGTAGCGTTTCCATTTGGCGAGAGAGTGTACAATCTCCACAGGAGCATCGTTCTGCTCCCGGATCCCAAAAGAAACCGGGCGCTCGGTTCCGTTAAGATTATCATTCAGACCACTTTCCGGTTTCACAAAAAGAGGGGCAGAAACACGGGTGAGATGCAGAGATTTGGCGAGAGCGCGCTCAAAATGATCTTTGACTTCCTTAATTGCAACTTCCGTCTCCCGGATTGTGAGAGGAGAGCGGTAGCCTTCGGGTAAAATAAATTGTTCCATAATACATAACCTTTCTGTCAGAATTTCGTGTTTGCGTTGCTGATTAGATTTAGTGTAGGGATGCCGGGTGAAAATGTCAAGGCAAATGTAAAAAATCTTAGAAATCTCATTAGAAAATCTTAATAATTAGATTAGAAAGGCTTTATAGATCTGTCATAGGGATGTCACAAATTCCATTTATAATAAAATCATCAAGTGAAAGCTTGAGAAAAACAATGAAAAGTGACATATTTTCCGGGAGCATGGAATAGAATAATAAAGTTGACAGAAAGAATATGAGAGAAGTAGTCAGAAAATCAGACAAAGAAACAAGGCAAGAAACAGGAAATAAAGGAGGTATGAAAATGCTGACAAAGAGAAGACAGAATTCGCAGGAAGTCATCTCAATCGAAGAATATTTGAACAAACGCCAGCAGATCAGGAAACAGGAAGAAAAGGGAAAGAAGATCCCGCAGAGTATAATAGAAAAAGGCTCTGCACTGATGCTGGCAGAGCTTTATATATAGGATAGAAAGTTCCTACTTTTCCTCCTGATCGCGGTCATCATCCTTTTTGGAGAGACGATGAAAGAGCATTGCGGCATATAAAAATACAGGAAGTACGATTGTGGCGGCAATGGAAGCTTTCAAAAGATCAAGGGACTGGGAACGGTCGATAAAGGCGAAGATAAGCGTGCTCGCATAGAGTGCACAGAGCAAGATGACACCTGCCAGTGCGAAGACCCGTTTGAATTTTTTCATAGTATGACACTCCGTTTCTAAACAAGATATTTGCTCTATTATATAGGAAAATACACGAAAAAGCAAATGCGGAAAAAAGAAAGAAAGCAGATCAGCAGATGAAGGGATCTGCTGAAAACCCGGCCGGCAAGATGAAAAGCAGGCAAATATCGAAAAATGTTTGAAAAGAGAAAAGAAATAGTATATAATAGAACGTACGAAATCACATACAAAGGAGTATTGGTAGAAATGAGTTTATTAGAACAATGGAGAGCCACTGCGTACTCGCAGGAGATGGATAAGACACAATTACAGAAGTTCTGGACGACGTATTTCCAAATTGAGAGAGGAATCTATGAACAACTTCTTTCTAATCCGGATGAGGAAGTGAGAGGAACTGTAAAGGAATTAGCAGAGAGATACCATGTGGAAGTATTTACCATGGTAGGATTCTTAGATGGAATCAACGAAAGTCTGAAAGTAGAGAATCCGATCGAGACGATGGAAGAGGATACGATCGTAAATCTGAACTTTGATAAAGAAAAATTATATAAGAACATGGTCGATGCGAAAGCAGACTGGTTATATGAACTTCCGCAGTGGGACGAGATCTTCACAAAGGAGAAACAGAAGGAGCTTTACAGAGAACAGAAAGCATCTGGTACGATCCGCAGAGAGAAGAAGATCGGAAGAAATGATCCATGTCCGTGCGGAAGCGGTAAGAAGTATAAAAAGTGCTGTGGAAAATAACAGCCCGGATGAAGAGGTGAGAAGATGCATACAGGATTTATCGTCATAGGAATTTTAGCGATTGTCTATTATCTTTTTATCTGCTATTATACAAGGAAATGGAATTCTACATTTGCCGCGTTCTGGGTAGTGTTTGCAGTGTTCAATTTCATACTGGCAGCAATTGTACATTTTAGTCCGACGTGGCTTCAGTATATATTGCTTACACTGAATTTTATCGCCTATTTTGTATTCTTTGCAGTGCAGGTGATTATCTGTTCAGCAATGCTTACATTGCCGCCTAAGAAGCTTGATTTTATCATTGTGTTAGGCGCACAGGTGAGAGGAAAGAAGATTACCAACTCTTTGAAGAGAAGGCTCGATAAAGGAGCGGAGTATCTGAAAGAGAATCCCAAGACGCGCGTGATCGTATCCGGCGGTCAGGGAAAGGGAGAAGACGTGACAGAAGCATTTGCGATGGCACAGTATCTTGTCTCACATGGTGTTGATGGGGAACGTATTTTTCTCGAGGAAAAATCGAGGAATACTTATGAAAATCTAAAATACAGTGCATCACTTGTGGACAGTATGGATGACCGGATCGGAATTGTATCCAACAATTTCCATATTTACCGGTCGCTGATGCTCGGAAGACAGATTGGCTATACGAGATTGTATGGAATTGCGGCAGGGTGCAATCCAGTCTTATTTTTAAATTATATGGTGAGAGAGTTTTTCGCAATCATGCGGATGTATCTTACAAGAGAATAGAGAAAATACGTAGATGAGACGAGTAGGGTGTGGAAGATTACAGAGAGAGAAGTCTTGTGCTGGAAACTTCTTATTACGGAAGCATCTGAAAACTACCTCGGAGTGGCTGAAAACAGCCCGGTGATTCCGTTATCATCAGGAAAGTGGTTCTGGCGAAAGCCAGTTCAATCAGGGTGGAACCGCGAGTAAATACTCGTCCCTTGCAGTATCAATGTCTGTGCTGCAAGGGATTTTTCTGTTTGACAGAAGAATAGGGGACACGCTCAATATAAGAAATAAAAATAGAAAAGGAGAAGATACGATGAAGATTACATTAAAAGATGGTTCTGTAAAAGAATACAGTGAAGCGAAGTCTGTATACGAGATCGCAGCAGATATCAGTGAAGGACTTGCAAGAATGGCGACAGCAGGAGAAGTAGATGGGGAAGTGATCGATCTTCGCACAATGATCGATCGGGACTGTGAACTGACAATCCACACATTCCAGAGCCCGGAGGGAGCACATGCCTTCCGCCACACAACATCGCATATTCTTGCACAGGCGGTGAAAAGGCTGTTTCCGGATACAAAACTTGCGATCGGACCGGCGATCGATGATGGATTTTATTATGACTTTGATAGAGAAGTTCCATTTACAACAGAAGATTTAGAGACAATCGAAAAAGAGATGAAGAAGATCGTCAAAGAAGATCTGAAAATTGAGCAGTTTACACTTCCGAGAGAAGAGGCGATTGCACTCATGAAGGAAAAGGACGAGCCATATAAGGTAGAACTGATTGAAGATCTGCCGGAAGATGCAGTCATTTCATTCTACAAACAGGGAGAATTTACAGATCTCTGTGCAGGTCCGCACTTGCTCAGCACAAAATCTGTCAAGGCATTTAAGCTGACAAGTCTCGCAGGTGCTTACTGGAGAGGAAGCGAAAAGAACAAGATGCTCACAAGAATTTACGGAACATCTTTCACAAAGAAAGCAGATCTTGACGAGTACCTTGCAAAAATCGAGGAAGCAAAGAAACGTGACCACAGAAAATTAGGAAAAGAACTGGGACTGTTCACAATCTTAGAGGAAGGACCGGGATTCCCGATTTTCCTTCCAAAAGGAATGATCTTAAAAAATACACTGATCGATTACTGGAGAGAAGTGCATACACGCGCAGGTTATGTGGAAATCTCTACACCGATCATGTTAAACAGACACCTCTGGGAGACATCCGGACACTGGGCACACTACAAGGAAAATATGTACACAACAGTGATCGATGAGGAAGACTTTGCGATCAAGCCGATGAACTGTCCGGGAGGAATTCTTGTCTATAAGACAGAGCCACACTCTTACAGAGATCTTCCGCTCCGCATGGGAGAACTTGGAACAGTACACCGCCATGAAAAATCAGGTGCGCTCCACGGGCTGATGAGAGTCAGAAGCTTCACACAGGACGATGCACATATCTTCATGACAAGAGAACAGATCAAAGATGAGATCAAAGGCGTTGCAAGACTGATCGATGAAGTATACAGCTTGTTTGGATTCAAATATCATGTGGAATTATCCACAAAACCGGAAGACAGCATGGGAAGCCAGGAAGACTGGGATATCGCAACAGATGCACTCCGCTCTGCACTGGATGAACTGGGACTTCCATATGTGATCAACGAAGGAGACGGAGCATTCTATGGACCGAAGATCGACTTCCATCTGGAAGATACACTCGGAAGAACATGGCAGTGCGGAACAATCCAGTTAGATTTCCAGCTTCCGCTTCGTTTTGAGATGGAATATACTGCGGCAGACGGAGAGAAACACAGACCAATCATGGTACACCGTGTTGTATTTGGTTCCATAGAGCGTTTCATCGGTATTCTGATCGAGCATTTTGCAGGAGCATTCCCGACATGGCTTGCGCCGGAACAGGTAAAAGTGCTTCCAATTTCCGAAAAATACCATGAGTATGCAAATGAAGTTGCGGCAAAACTGAAAGAAGCGAAGATCCGCTGCTCCGTAGATGAGCGTTCTGAAAAGATCGGATACAAGATCCGTGATGCGCGTCTGAACAAGATTCCGTATATGCTTGTTGTCGGAGCGAAAGAGCAGGAAGAAGGAGTTGTATCTGTCAGAAGCCGTTTCCTCGGAGATGAAGGACAGAGAAGTCTGGATACATTTATTGAAGAGATTACAGAGGAGATCAAGAACAGGACAATCCGTAAGGTTGAATTAGAAGAAGGAAAATAAATCCGGAAAAGAGCACAAAGTCTGTAAAAAATCAGAAAAGAAGTATAGGAATGATTTTGGCGGAAACACTATGTTTGTGAACAGTAATCAAACAAGGAGGTAGCAACATGCCAGAATTAAAATGTACCGTACAGACTTGTGTACACAATCAGCAGTTCTTATGTAACCTGGATCAGATTGAGGTAGGCGGAAGCAAAGCAAAGCGCTCAGAGGAGACTTGCTGTGACAGCTTTCAGGAGAGAAAGGGAGACAGCTATTCCAATGTGACAGGAACAGCTTCTCCGACGAGTTCTATTGACTGTAAGGCGACAGACTGTCAGTATAATGAGTCATGCAAATGTCACGCCGGAAAGATCAGTGTGGAAGGAAGCAGTGCATGTCAGTGCCAGGAGACAGAGTGTGCCACATTCTGTGCTGTCTGCGAATAGAGAAAAAGAGCAGGAAGAAAAGGCATCGTCAGATACAAGCGATCTGACGGTGCCTTTTTCGCGGTGTGAGTGTATTGACGCGTGGTATAGCAGAGGGTATAATGATTTCATGTGAAAAAGGAAAGGAGAGGGGAAATGGAAGAGCAGGGAAAAAAGCAGGATTTCCGGGAGGAGAGAAAAGATAACAGTCCTTATCACAAGCAGCCGCAGCTGACGAAGAAAACTACTTCCAAATTGCAGCAGCATTTAAATCGTGGGATGACAGCATTTCTTGTCGTTGCAGCCAGTATTGTGTTTTACTTTGCGTTTTTAAGGTTTGGGCATCTTTCCGGTGTTCTTGGGAAGATTTTTCAGATTTTAAAACCGATCATCTATGGGTTTGTACTGGCATATCTGTTGAATCCACTGATGAAGTTTGTAGAGAAGTATATTATTAAACTGTTGCAAGGAAAGATAAAAAAAGAAGAGAGACTGAAAAAATTTGCGAGAAGTGTGGGGATTTTTACCGCGTTGCTTTTTGCAGGGGCATTGATCGTTGCACTTTGCAATATGATTCTGCCGGAGTTATATCGAAGTATACGAAACATGGTTTACACGGTGCCGGAACAACTCAATGAATGGATGCAACGGCTAAGCAAGATGGAATTTGATGATTCTACACTTGCACTGATTGCAAAAAATGTGCTCACAGAGACAACTGCATTTTTTGAGAACTGGATTCGAAGTGATCTCCTAAGACAAATCAATGTATGGATTTCCGGACTGACAGAAGGTGTGATCAGTGTTGTCAACGAACTGATGAATATTGTAATCGGAATTATCGTTTCGGTGTATGTATTGTTCAGCAAGGAAACATTTGCAGGACAGTCCCGGAAAGTGGTGTATGCAGTGATGAAGCCGGAAAAAGCGAATCTGGTATTACATATTACGAGAAAATCAAACGAGATTTTTGGCGGATTTATCATTGGGAAAATCATTGATTCGGCAATTATCGGCGTGCTGTGCTTCATAGGATTAAGCATTCTTGATATGCCATATACCCTTTTGGTCAGTGTGATCGTCGGAGTCACAAATGTCATTCCGTTTTTCGGACCGTATATCGGTGCGATTCCGAGTGCGATACTGCTCCTTCTGACAGATCCGATCAAAGGACTGTACTTCTTAGTATTTATTATCTTTTTACAGCAGTTGGATGGAAATATCATCGGACCGAAGATTCTCGGCGATTCTACCGGACTGTCTGCGTTCTGGGTTGTCTTCTCGATTTTACTTGGGGGAGGACTGTTCGGATTTGTCGGAATGATCATGGGAGTGCCGACGTTTGCAGTCATCTATTATCTGTTTCAAATGTTTATCAATCAGAATCTGGAGAAGAAGCATCTGCCGACAGATTCCGCTGTCTACGATGATACCAGCTATGTAGATGCAGAGTCGGGAGAGTTTATCCATGTAAACAAAGAAGAGCAGAAAGTTTGGGAAGAGTATTCTCACAGAAAAGAAGATCGTAAAAAAGAGGAGGAAAAGTAAGATGCCGATTCGGGTACAAAATGAACTTCCTGCCAAGGAGATATTAGAGCGGGAAAATATATTTGTCATGGATGAATACCGGGCGGTACACCAGGACATCCGTCCGATTCAGATTGGACTTTTGAATCTGATGCCATTGAAGCAGGATACGGAGCTTCAGATTCTGCGCTCCATGTCCAACACACCGCTTCAGGTCGATGTGACCTTTGTAAATGTTTCCAGCCATGAATCGAAAAATACCGCTACCAGCCACCTGAACCAGTTCTACGTTCCGTTTGAAGAAATCAAGGGGAAAAAATTTGACGGATTTATCATTACAGGAGCACCGGTGGAACAGATGGAGTTTGAGGAAGTTGATTACTGGGAAGAGCTAAAAGAAATCATGGAGTGGACAAAAACCCATGTGACATCCACATTTCATATCTGCTGGGGCGCGCAGGCGGGACTTTACTATCACTATGGACTGCAAAAGGTAGCGCTGGAACAAAAACTGTCGGGGATTTTTGAACACCGTGTCAAGAATCGAAAGATTCCGCTTGTGAGAGGGTTTGATGATTATTTTATGGCACCACATTCCAGGCATACAACTATCCCGAAAGAGCAGATTGCGTCAGATGAGCGCCTTACGATTTTGGCAGAATCCGAGGAGGCGGGAGTGTTCCTTGTGATGGCAGAAGACGGCAGACAGATCTTTGTGATGGGACATCCGGAGTATGATCGGATGACACTGCACACAGAATATATGAGAGACAGGAACCGAGGTCTTGACCCGGCCCTTCCGGAAAACTATTATCCGGAAGATGACTGTGAGAGAAGGCCGGTGTTGTCCTGGCGGTCACATGCAAATGATCTGTATACGAACTGGCTGAATTATTACGTATATCAGGTAACACCATACGATATGATTGGAACACCATTCTAATGGGGATTTTAAAGGATTTGTTGAAAAGTCAAAGTATCGTAAAATGATGTGAAATATCGGGCAGTATCGTGAAATTGGGAGTACAAAGGGAGTACAGAAAAAACATTATGGGAGTATAAAAAGTATGATATAAACTATCTTTTGGAACAATATTATGAGGGCATATTGTGTGAGTGCAGTATGCCCTTGAATTTTTGAGAAAAGTAATGCTAAAGACTATGAAATATGTTAGAATAACAGAAATAAACGAGATAAAAATTAGCTTTGTTAACCGAGGAATTGAGGTTATTGAAGATACACTCGAAAAGAAGTGATTAGATTTCGATAGTACATAGATATGTAAACTTTAAGCTGTAAGGGAGATTTGTCATGAAAAAAATTTCATTAGTATTTTTACTATTATGTTCAGCGCTTTTATTTGGATGTTCAGGAAAAGAAGATGGTGAAATGCCTACAGTAACAAAGCAATCGGAACAATCAGGAACGGATAATAAAAATGCAGTTAGTAATGAAAAAGAAAATATCACAGAAGAAATTATTGATTTAAGTAATTATTTTAATGGGATAAAGGGTTGTGCAGTAATATATAATCCAATAGAAAACACATGTTATTTTTATAACGAGGACTTGGCAAAACAGGAGGCTTCTCCGTATTCAACCTTTAAGATTATTTCTGCATTAGCTGGCATTCATAATAATGTCATTAAGGATGAAACATCAACTATGAATTACAATGGAACGCAATATCCTAATTTGGAATGGAATAAAAACTTAACTTTGAAGGAAGCATTTCAAACATCATGTATTTGGTATTTTCGTCAGGTTGTTAATGCAGTAGGAAAAAATGAAATTCAAAATGAGTTAAATGAGTTGGACTATGGGAATAAAGATATTTCTGAGTGGGAAGGCAGTAATATAAATCCGTATGAAGAATTGAATGGCTTTTGGCTAAATTCTTCATTGAAAATTTCACCTTTACAACAAGTGAAAGTTTTGGAAAAAATATTTGATGGTCAAAGTATTTATAGTAGTCAAGAAATTGAAACAGTCAAAGAAATTATGTTGATTCAAAATGATGAAACGCAAAAAATCTACGGAAAAACTGGTTCCGGTTCCAATGGAGAAGCGTGGTTTGTAGGTTTTATTCAAACAAATGATCAAAGAATATATTTAGCTACATATCTTAGCGATCTTTCAAAGTCGGGAGAAATTTCGGGCAGTACAGCCAAAGAAATTTCTCTGAAAATAATAAATGATAAGATGGACTGAATTGTAGAAATGAATTTCAGAGATTAGACACACAACTAATATGTGAACTGTGTAGTTACTTAGATTGTGGAATAGAAGAATTGATAGAGTATGTGAAAGAATGAGAGCCTGTCGGATTGAAGAAAATTTGTGCAGGCTTTTGTGATGTCAAGAAACAAGGCGGAGCCGATACGCCGTAGGGCACTCCTTGACGGAACGGGCACAGCCAACAGCACTATGATACAGTAGAGGACTTGAAAGGTCAGAAACCTTGCAAGTCCTCTTGTTTATTATTTATGACAATAGCTATATATGCTTATCTATTTTCTATTGTAGGGCGTTGTGTTTTAAGTAAAGTGCTTCTTTCTCTAGTTCTTTTTCAAATGCTTTTATATGAGCGTCTTGTATTCCGTTGTCGATATAAAAGCAATTATTAGCCTGCGAGTAGGAGAGCATTCTAACTTTCGGTTAATAAGATTTTGTATCAATTCCGTAGTAATAAACGGTGGTAGTTGAAAGTTCCACGTTGATACTGTCAAAATCTCTTGTGAAAATGGTGTGCCTGTCGGAATAGAAGAAATCAGACGGACTTGTCACGTCTTCTTTGATTTCTCCCCCATATTTCTTGCCATGCCTATATCGTGTCGAAATCCCGCAAGGTAAAATGTTGTTGACCTCATAAATTATCAAAATACTGATTTACTTGCCTGTCTCTGAAT
>URCR01000044.1 GCA_900546325.1 uncultured Lachnospiraceae bacterium
GAATTGTCAATAGTTTTTTTATTTTTTATTTTATTTGTTCAATTCACACAATTATTTGCTCTCCGCCTTATCCTTCTCCGTGATTTTCTATTGAATGGCGCATTGGTTTCCGAAATAGCCTTCTTTTTTTCTTTTTGGTAAACTATCCACATTCCATCTGGTTTTTCCTCTTTTTACGAACAAAAAACTTTTGCCCGCAACAGTATTTGTGGAAATCTTTTTTGAAAATTATGCTATAATATATTATAGAAGCTGACAGGTACGGTTCATGTGTGGCAAAACATATACGCTTCTTCAGAGTTTTCTTCTCTGAGTAAAAAATGGATTCTGTTCATTCACACAAATCTCGCTACGTAAGACAGCCGTAAGACAGCCATTTTCCTCTATTATTATAAGAGGATCCGGAGTTCATCTCGTATTCCTGATCCTCTTTACACATCTTCCGTTTTACTTTTTCTGCATATTATATTTTTCCTGACCAAGAAGAATTTCGATATGGTTCGTATATTTTTCAAAAGCTGCCGGAATCGGATAGTTCTCCTGAATATCTTCCGGATGGACAAACAACATTTTTTCTGTACATTTTTTCTCCAGTTCATCCACTCTGATCTTATATCCAATCATATTCCATTCCACATGACTGAAGATATGCTTTGCCGCTCCCAAAGGTTTGATCCTAAGCGGTGCAAGTCCGATCTCTCTGCAAAATGCAATCGCCTCTTCTTCACTCAAATGTCCATCTCTGCTCGGAAATTCATACATCCCTGCCAGCAGCCCTTTTGCCGGACGCTTTCTGATTGCTACATTTTCTCCATCCTGAAAAACAAAAATTGTTCTCTTCTCAACCTTTCTCGCCTTCGCTTTCGATTTCACCGGAAGTTCCATGACCTTTCCCAGCTTTCTTGCCCTGCACAAATGCCTCACCGGACATTCCTCACATTTCGCCACACCATTTGGCACACAGACGATCGCTCCCAGTTCAATCAATCCTTGATTAAAATCGCTCGCCGCTTCCTTCGGAATGACAGATTCCAGCATATACTCCATTTTCGTCTTCGTGCTCTGCTTCATAATATCATCTTCGCTCGCCAGAATTCTCGACAGCACGCGGAGTACATTTCCATCTACCGCCGGCTTTGGAATCCCATATGCAAACGATGCAATCGCCCCGGCTGTATAACTCCCAATTCCTGAAAGACTCCGTATCTGTTCGTAATCTCTCGGGAATTCTCCGGAAAATTCTTCCATAATCTGACGCGCCGCCTTCTGCATATTTCTGACCCTGTTATAATATCCTAACCCTTCCCACAGTTTCAGTAGTTTTTCTTCTTCCACTTCGGCAAGCTTTTCTACTGTAGGCAGCTCTTTCATAAAACGGTCATAAAACGGGCGTACTGCTTCCACTCTCGTCTGCTGAAGCATAATCTCAGACACCCATACCCGGTAAGCACTCGGATCTTCTCTCCATGGAAGTGTTCTCTTATGATTCCGGAACCATTCCACGAGAGGTTCTGAGAGTGCCCTGAGTCCTTGCGGCTCAAGCAGCACCGGGACTTCCTTTCGGATCCTTATCTCATCTTTCTTCACTTCACAGTCATAAGCAAGAATGTGTACTCCTTGTTCCTTTGCCTTTCGCAGCGCGTCCCCGAATTCCGGGTGCATCATCACATTCGGTGTAAAGTATTTGACATTTTTCATCTGAATCACAAAGAAAATATATGCTTCGTATCCATCTTGAACTGCCTTACACAACTCTTCCACATGTTTCACTCCACGCTCGGTTGGTGCATCCGGGAATTTTACAACTCCGTCTTCCTCCAGTGTTACGCCTTTCACTTCTATGAAGATTCTGCGTTCTCCTTCCTCGGCATACAGATCCAATCTGGAGTTCCCATAAGTCACCTCCTGCCGGAGCAGTGTCGGATTTTCACAGAGATTTCCTGCTTCTATCCATTCCTTTACCGCCTTATTCGGAATCTGCGAGTCCATATTGATCAGGCGATTCCCCTTTTTCACACAAATCAGATCCCACTTTGTCTTTCGATCAGGATTGTCGCTTTCCTGCACATAAACAACTGCCCCGGGAACAAGCAGTTCTGCACATCGTCCTGTATTTTTGACATGTACCGTCTCCTTCTTCCCCCGGATCTCAACAAATGCTGTAAAACGGTTCGGACGCTCCAAAAAATATCCCTTCTCTATTCTCTCATATTTCATATTCTACTCCGCCAGCCCACACGCCTTGGCCCACTCGCTCTCCTTAAATCCCGGAATTGCGAAATCCTCTCCTAAAAGAATCGGCCTTTTTACAAGCATACCATCTGTCGCCAGAAGCTGATACTGCTCCTCTTCCGTCATCGTCTGAAGCTTGTCTTTCAACTCCAGTTCCCGGTATTTCATTCCGCTTGTGTTAAAAAATCTCTTGAGCGGAAGCCCGCTCTTCTTGTGCCATTCCCGCAGTTCCTCCTCTGTCGGATTGTTTTCGACAATGTGCCTCTCCTCAAACGCAACTCCCTGCTCCTGCAGCCAGTTTTTCGCTTTCTTGCAAGTAGAACACTTTGGATACTCTAAAAATAAAATACTCATAAATAACCTCCTGCTTTTTAACTGTTTTTGATAAATTCTGTATGACACTTCGGGCAGGTAATGCAGATCTTGCCTTTCCCTTTCGGCACCCGGATCTTCTGCTTACAAGACGGGCACTTGTAAATATGGTGTGTCTTTCGCTGTTCCAAGTACCCTTTTTCCCGTTTCAGAAATGCATCTGCCTTCCCTTTCAGTTCTAAAAACTTCCGATTCTCCTCGGCCCTCTTCTGATAGTTTTTGGAAAACATTCGGAAATAGCAGAGAAGGACGAGCAGACATGCAAGTGTATTTAAAAAATTATTGCGAAATCCCATTGCAAGAAACAGCAGTACAACCGCTGTTCCAAGCATGAACTTGCTCAACGAATCTACTCCGTAACGACCTATCATAAAATTTCTGAACTTATCTTTCATCTTCCTTCGCCCCTTTGTTTTGTTCTTCCTACATCTTCGCCGAAACATCAAAAAAAGTCAATCCATTTTATTGAATCTTTATAATCTACATATACTTTTAATAGCCATACAGAATCTACATAGGAAACAGAATTTCAAAAGAATTTTTCATTAGATAATGAAAAGCAGGAAAACCACCTCTTCAAGCTTTTCCCGCTCTTCTGACAGTGTTTCCTGCTTTCCTATTTTCTTCACTTTTCAGCTATTTTATAAACATGTTCCAAATTTCTGCTCCGCACCGGAGCAGCTTGGTCAAAAAGATATCCGATATCCGATTTTTACAGCACTTTTGATAAAAATTCCTTTAATCTCGGATGCTGCGGATTCTCAAAGAATTCCTGCGGCGTGTTGCTCTCCTTGACCTGACCTTCGTCAATAAACAGAACTCTTGTGGCCACCTCTCTTGCAAATCCCATCTCGTGTGTGACAACGACCATCGTCATTCCGTCATCTGCAAGTTCTTTCATCAATCCAAGCACCTCGCCTACCATCTCCGGGTCAAGCGCTGACGTCGGCTCGTCAAACAGCATTACATCCGGATTCATCGCCAGTGCCCTTGCGATTGCGATACGCTGTTTTTGTCCGCCCGACAGCTGCTTTGGATATGCTCCTGCCTTATCCGGAAGTCCGACACGCTCCAAAAGTTCCTCCGCTTTCTTTGACGCCTCCTGCTTTGACAACACTCCGAGTTTTACCGGAGCAAGCATAATATTTTCCTTGATCGTCAGATGCGGAAACAGATTAAACTGCTGGAATACCATCCCCATTTTTTGTCTTAATTGATTGATGTCACAATTTTTGCTTGTAATATTGTTTCCTTCAAACCATACCTCTCCGCTTGTCGGCACTTCCAAAAGATTCAGGCAGCGAAGGAAGGTAGACTTTCCAGAACCAGAAGGTCCTACCACTACTACTTTTTCACCCTTTTGAATATGTTCATCAATTCCCTTCAGCACTTCATGTCCATGAAATGATTTCTTTAAATTCTTAGTTATGATCACCTTGCGCCATTCTCCTTTCAAATAGATTTAAAAGTTTTGTCAGTCCCAATACAATAACAAGATAACATGCTGCTGCCACATAGAGCGGCGGAAGAATATCGTATGTTGCAGAACCAATGTACTGTGCAGCTTTTGTCAAGTCTGTCACAGCGATCACGCCTGCCACAGATGTCTCTTTGATCAACACGATAAACTCATTTCCAAGTGCCGGCAGAATATTTTTGATTGCCTGCGGAATAATGATCTCTTTCATCGTCTGAAGATAATTCAGTCCGAGGGAGCGTCCTGCCTCCATCTGTCCTTTGTCAATCGACTCGATTCCCGCACGGATGATCTCCGCCACATAGGCACCGGAATTGATTCCGAAGCAGACTGCCCCCACCAAGAGTGCGTTTGTGTCCCGGGAGGTGAATACAAGATTATAAATAATCAGCAGCTGTACCATTACCGGTGTTCCACGGATGATCGTAATGTAAATATTACAGATCTTATTGAAAATCCAAAGTTCTTTTCTCTGTACGGCGCTTACTTTCACTATCGCCACTAAAAGTCCGATCGCAATTCCGATCAGGATTGCAAAGATGGAGATCAGGATTGTGATCTTCAATCCATCTAAGTATGCCAGATATCTCTGGTCTTTGATCACCGCTTTATAAAAAGCATCCGAGAAATTTTGAAAAAATCCCGTCATCATAATTCCTTTCATTCGTTTTCTCCTTTTCAATTACTCTCAAAGGGGCTGCCGCAAAATCCGGACTCCCCCGACACGTCCCGCATAGTGCCCGGACACTTTGGAAAGTCAGCCTTTTGCAGCAGCCTCTTTTTTTAGTTTTCCCTGTCTTACTACTGTTGTCTTCTGATCTGCTTATTCGCCCTGTACATGATTTGCTGTGAATTCTTCGATTTTTCCTTCTTCCACCAGTTTGTCAATCACTTTGTTAATCTCATCTAACAGTTCTTTGTTTCCTTTTTTTACAGCGATCGCATACTTGTCTTCAAATAATGTTCCGTCTAATGTTGTCAGTGTATCATTCGCCGCTACCAGTTCCTCTGCCGGATATTGATCCATCACGATGCAGTCAATCTTACCGTTCTTTAAGTCTTCTGCTGCCTGTGCAAATTTTGTGTAGCGCTTCACTTCTTTCGGATTGCAGTTGTCTTTGTTGGATACCCAGATATCTGCAATATTTCCCTGCTGTACTGCGACAATTTTTCCATCCAGGTCAGAACCTGCAAGTTCTTCTCCTGCCGGAGTCACCGCTGGATTTTCTTTGTTTACTACGATAACCTCTGTGGAATTTACATATTCGTGAGAGAAATCCATCGCTTCTTCACGTTCCGGGCTGATCGATACCCCAGCTGCCACAAAGTCTACTTTTCCGCTCTGTACTGCTGCAAGTGCTCCGTCAAAATCCATATTCTTGATCTCAAGTTCTTTGCCCATCTCATCGGCGATGGCTTTCGCAATATCCATATCGATTCCGACCACTTCGTTGCCCTTCATGTATTCATACGGTGCAAATCCCGCTTCAGTTCCTACGATCAGTTTATCTGATTTTGCCTCTTCTTCCTTTCCACCGCATGCTGCCATAGAAATCATCATTGTTCCTGCTAATAAAATCCCTGCTACTTTCTTTATCTTCATAACTCTTCCTCCACTTGAATTGTTTTGTATGTTTATTCGTTTACATTGCATATTATACTATGCTTTTCGTAAAAATCAAGTGGTTTTTGCAAATTTATGCATATTTTATGCAAATACTGCAAAATAGAGCAGAACAAGTACCCCAAGAGCGATCCGATAATAGCCGAATACTTTAAAATCATTCTTCTTAATATAACCCATCAAAAACTTAATCGCAATGACGGATACAATAAATGCAACCAAACAGCCGACAATCAGCATTGCCGCCTCCATTGCGGTAAAAGAAAGACCGAATTTTAAAATTTTCACAAAACTTGCTCCGAACATTACCGGGATTGCAAGGAAAAATGTAAATTCTGCTGCCACATATCGCGATGTGCCAAGCAGAAGTGCTCCGACGATTGTTGCTCCGGAGCGGGATGTTCCCGGTATCAATGAAAGCACCTGCCATCCGCCGATGAGCAATGCCGTCTGATACGATAACTGTGACAGCTTTGTCACCTTCGGCGTCTTCCCTTTATTCCAGTTTTCCACAATAATAAATAAAATTCCGTATATGATCAACATGGAAGCGATGATTTCAGGTCCATGCAGATGTGCTTCCATCCAGTCATCAAACAAAATTCCCAGTACCCCCGCCGGAATACACGCCACGATGACCTTCATCCAAAGCTGAATCGTCCACGCTTTCTGTTTCTGTGTCTTTTTCGGCGAAAATGGATTTAATTTATGAAAATACAAGACAACCACTGCCATGATCGCTCCAAGCTGGATCACGACATTGAACATCTCTTTAAACGCTGCACTCGCCTGAAGTTTAATGAATTCATCTACGAGAATCAAATGCCCGGTACTGCTGATCGGGAGCCACTCTGTGATTCCTTCCACGATACCAAGCAAGATTACTTTTAACATTTCTAACATTTTTTCTCCTCCTAATCTTTCTGAAGAATTTTCTCAATTACCTTTGCCACGCCATCTTCTTCATTAGAATCTGTGACAAGATCTGCTGCTTCCTTGACCGCTTCCTGCGCATTTCCCATCGCCACTCCGCATCCTGCCTCACGGATCATGGAAATATCATTCCATCCATCGCCGAATACGATGATCTCCTCACGCCGGATTCCGAGCAGCTCTGCCACTTTTAACATCCCCTTTCCTTTGTCTACTCCATCCGCATTTACTTCTATGTTGTTAGACAATGCTCTTGTGACTGTGACCTGTTTCATCTGTTCCAATTCCCGGAGCGCACACATCTTTTCCTTCTGGTCTGCAAAAATTGCATGCACTTTGTCGACTCCTCCCGGCAGTTGCCGTGCCGTCTCTCTGATACTTTTGACCACCTTCCTGGTCGAACGTATATATTCTGCCATCGCAGGCGATTCCATTATCTGATCCACTCTTTTCAGATCATATTCACTGATATAGCCGACACCTTGAAAATAAATCTCTTGTAATGTATCATATTTGTCATAGATATCCAATATCTTTTCTGTAATTTCTTTCGGAACCGGTCTCTCATACAGCACACTTCCTTCCTGTGCATCGACGATCCTTGCTCCATTCGAAGTCAGTGCATACCGGATCCCTCTCACTTCCATAATCTCTTCTGGTATCCCGGAAAACGGTCTTCCGGTCGCCGGCAGCACGATCACCCCCTGTGCAACCGCATCTTCCAGCGCCTTCTTTGTGCGTGCTGTCAGTTTCTTTTGTCCTGTCAGAATTGTCCCATCCAGATCAAATCCTAATAATTTATATTCCATTTTCACGTTCTCTATCCCTGCCTTTCCTTTGTTCTTTTTCCATTCTGCCTTTCCACTTTTTCTGTCATGACTTTATGATTGAGGTTTTGTCTATTTTATCAGACATTGAAAAAGAAATCAATTTGTACTATAATGTAGAACAATGCGTGTCTCCGGATGCGACTTTTAAGAAAGGATCCTATAAACGCCATGTATTGTTATTACAAAAAACAGTATTGTTCCATTTGTATCTGTCTTCTGTCTGTGATACTTTTTGTCTCCTTCCCCTCCTATGCGGCAGACACTCTGCCTTCCCAGGAAATGGTGGCTGCACACAGCACCCTGCTGCTTGATACCGCTCAATCACTTAGAGAAATGACTGACCAAACGGAAGAAATGAAAAAGTTACTCCTAGAAGCACAAGTTCAAGAAGCCAAACAGTATCAGTTGATGAAACTTCGAATCCAATGGCTCTATGAAACTGGTCGTACTTCCATTCTTGAGCGCCTTCTTACTGCTTCAGATTTTCCCGATTTTCTAAATCGCTCTGAGCAGATTCACAGACTCATCGAATACGACCGCAACAAACTTTCAGAGCTCTCAGATCTTCGGATGTCAATCGAATCAGATGCTGCACTTCTCCTTGAGCAATGCAATCTACTGTATGATTCCAGAGAGTCTTTGGCCAAACAATATGAAGAACTTCTTACTCTTTTCGCAGAAGGGAATAATTCTTCCTCAGATTTTTCTTTCTCAGAGAATCTTGATTTTATTCCGGAACTACTCACCCGCGCTGACTCACAAATTGAGGAAGGGAAAAATGCTGCCAATCAAGGAAACAATATCCTTCCACCTGCTGAAACATGGGATTTACTAACAAACGATGATCCATCTGCTCCTCAAAAGGACTCCGATGATACTCTGCTCTCTGATTTCACAGAAAATATAGATATCAGTACAAACACAGATGGGGTATCAGAAAATGAAAATCAAGAGGATGAAATTGCTCCTCCGCCTTTTGCGCCTCCGTCCTTCTCGATATCCGTATCGGAGAATCTTCTTCTCTCTGCGTTAGTGCAATGCGAGGTCGGTACCGAAGACTATTCTGCCATGACTGCGCTTGCCTCTTGCATCCTAAATCGGGTAAACAGTCCTCTGTTTCCGGATACAATCCGGGATGTCATCGAATCGGAACCTCTGTTTTCCTCTGTATCTGACGGAAGAATTGAATCTCTTCTTCAGGGGGAAATAGATCCAGTCTGCCAAAATGCAGTTTTTGATGCCATATCCGGCACAAACCCAATTGGGCAGTCTTTGTATTTTACACCGTCGTCCAGCGGAATGTCTGGAGTGTCTTTTGGAAATTTTACATTTTATTAATTTGCATAATTCAAAATTTTATAGTATAATAGGTAAACAAGTTATGTACTAATGTGAAAGGAAAATATGGCATGAATATCAAACTAAAGCGCATGATGCATACATTTTTAGGTTGCTCACTTGCAGTTTCCATGTATCTTCCATGCACCCATGTGTATGCTACTGACACTGTCGACAGTCTCCAACAAAAGACAAATGAGCTCTCTGGAGAGTTGTCTCAGGTAAATGAAGACTTATCTTCACTTAGCAGCGAATTAGATTTTACCATTTCTAAAGTAGAATCTACTGCCAAGGCAATTGAACTTACAAAAGTCAGTCTTGCAGACGCACAGGCAAAAGAACTTCAGCAGTACAACGATATGAAACTCCGTATTAAATATATTTATGAATCCGGAGATCTTTCTTTCCTTGAACTCCTTTTTTCCGCTGAAGATATGACCGATTTGTTGAATAAGGCCGATTTCATTCAAAACATCAGTTCTTACGATCGCAAGATGTTAGACGAACTGCATAACACCAAAATTGAAATTGAGAATCAGCGGGCACTTCTTGAAGACGAGAAAAATGCTTTGGTCACACTTCAGACACAGCTGAACCAGAAATGCTCTGATCTCCAGACAAAATTAGCTTCCACGAGCACGGAACTAAGTAATTATTCCGATCAGCTCTCCCGTGCAAAGATTGCAGCGGAAGCTGCTGCAAAAGCAGCCGAAGAACAACAGCGCCTTGAACAGCAACAACTTGCGCAACAACAAGAACAACAAACACAACAGGAACAACAAGAGACTGCTCCTGATTCAAGCGGTACTGAACAGCCAGTAACTCCTCCTGCGACTCCTGATCCGGAACCGCAGCAGCCAGATTCCGGCAACCAGAATTCACCTTCTGGAACAAGTCTTGGAGTGTTTAAAATTTCACACTATTGTCCTTGTCCGATTTGCTGTGGAGAATTCAGCAATGGAATTACAGCCAGCGGTACCACTGCACAGGCAGGGAGAACCATCGCTGTCGATCCTTCTTTGATTCCACTTGGAAGTTCTGTATTGATTAATGGACAAGCTTATATTGCAGAAGATACCGGTGGTGCTATCAAAGGAAATCGTATCGATGTTTTTGTCAGCACTCACAGCGAAGCTCTTGCAAACGGCGTGTATTATGCAGAGGTCATTTTGCAGTAATACTTATTAAAAACTAAATATTGCGAAACTTGATAATAAATAACACAAAAGAAAAGTACATAAAGTGGGAAAGTTGCATCCAACAGCTTTCAAAAAAGGATTCCGGAACAGATAGCTTACCGCCTCTTTCCGGAATCCTTTTTATATATCTTTACACTCTTCTTTCCCCTGCGTTTCCGCAGAAATCTAAGACAATATCTATATCTGACAAGCGTCCTCACTTCTATACCTATTGGTAATCGAATACGTCAATCCATTTCATGAGGAAGTCCTTCTCCATCACATTCTCCTTAGATAACTGTGCCGCTGCTACAATTGGAAGCCACTGCTGCACATACTGTTTTGCAGTGTCACTCTTTTTGCAGAATAATTTCAAATACAGATCTGCTTTCTTCTGATCCTTCAGCGCAAACAACAGATAAGTCATCGCTGCATCTGCACTTGCATTTCCCTGGGTTGCATGTGCCCAGTCGATCACTGTCATCTTTCCGGTCTTACTTACGATCACATTGCTTGGGTTAAAGTCTCCATGACATACTTTATCATGCTTCGGCATACTCTCAAGTCTTGTGAGCAGTTCATATCTGGCTGTCGCATCCAGATCCTTCAATCCGTTGATCTGACGTGCAAGCTTATCTTTCAGCTTATTCAGAAGAGGATTCCTCTTGCTCTGTACCTGAAGCTGGAGATCTACAAAATCTTCCATATATTTCTCGAGGTTCGCAGGATCGACATTCATCATCTCTTCCAATGTCTTACCTTCTTTGCATTCAACCACGAGTGCCCATCTTCCGTCAATCTGTGTCACCTGTTTTACTTTCGGAATATCAAGACCGGTTGCCTCTACTCTCGCAGTATTCAACGCTTCATTGAATACATTTGCTTTTGGATGTTCTTTCCCGAAGATCTTTACAATTCCATCTTCTGTCTTATACACTTCTTTGTGTGCACGTTTTACGATTAAGTTGCTCTGCTCTAACTTCATATCGGTTTCCTCCTATCATACAATTCCACTGTCATTGTTCGCAGACTGCATCTGAATTCCAAGCAAATAATCTGTAAACAAGTCGAACATTTCTTCTTGTTCTGATTTGATATTGTTATTATATACCTTTTCAAACGATTTGAAAAGAGTTTTTTGTATAATTTTTAACATTTTTTTGTTACTGATTTTTATTGTTATTTTATTAACAATTCGAGTTTCAGATTTCTCGCGCATGATATTCGCTTTCACATTTTTTTCTATTTCTTTTTTTCAAAAGTTCCAGGATCCTCTCTGCGATTTCCCCGGGAGCTGTATTTTCCTGAGGCGAGGTGCAGATATACTTCGGATAATCACTGTCTTTTAGCCCTTCGATCAGGATGATATCTGCCTCCGGAAAGAATGAAAACAGCATTTCTGCACTTATCTTCGGAATCCGTTTCGTCACAAGAAACTGGCTTTCTGAAAAAACCGCAGTTCCGTAGGCACCAGCCTTCTGATGTTGATAGCTGTCGGTTCCAGGCACATCACTCTCAAATTCATGCCCGTCATGCTTGATCACTGCCACTTGATATCCCTTTTCGACCAGAATCGGAACAATTGCTGTGATCAGTGTCGTCTTTCCTGTATTTTTATAACCGCTGACCGCAAAGATCACCGGCCTTACAGCATTCTCACCCATACTTTCTCCCCCTTCTTTCTTCCTTCCCCGGTTCCCGGCGGGATCTCCAGCAGGCAGTTGCATCCATTGAGTGAACTTAAAATCCCTGAGGCATTCTGCCTTTTCCATACTACCATTCCATCTTCCCACCGCGCCCGGACAAACCGTGGCACTTTTCCGGTCTTTTCAAAAGTTTCCGCCAGAATCCCTTCCCGGTATTCCGCCCGGTATCTCCGGCTTCCCGTCATCTTTTCCAGCACCGGAAGCACAAACAGTTCCAGATTGACAAAAGTACCATACGGATTCCCCGAAAAGCTCAACAGCGGGATTTTCTGATAACTGCCTCCCATCACCGGAGATCCCGGCTTCATCTTTACTCCGTGAAAACAGATCTCTGCTCCAAGCAGACCGTATGTTTCCTCCACAATATCCTTCTCCCCAACCGATACACCGCCGATTGTCAGAATCAGATCTGCCGCCTGCCCGCGTGCTTTCTCTATGGAACATTTCAGACACTCTGCATCATCCTCCACTGTATCCATCCACACAACCGATACGCCCAGCTCCGCCAGCCGGCCGCATACAAGATACAGATTGGCATTATAAATTTTGCCGAAAGAAAGTCCTCTCCCCGGCTCTGTCAGTTCACTTCCGGTCGCAATGACCGCCGCCCGCACATTCCGCACAACTTTGGCATAGGGATATCCCATCGAAGCAAGCAGACCACACTCCGCCGCCCTGACTGTTTCCCCCCGCTTTAACAGACAGGTATCTGCCGGATAATCTTCTCCCTCACAGCAATAATTTTCATAGGCTTGCTGTTCCTGAAAAATGTAGATGCGATCCGGGAGTTCCTTTACATCCTCCTGCCGGATGACCGTGTCTGCCCCTTCGGGAATCGGCGCGCCCGTCATCAGCCGCACCGCTTCTTTTGCTCCTACTGTTTTTTTCGAAACTTCCCCCGCATAAACCGTGTCGATCACATGCAGGCAGACACCGTGTTTTTCGCCTGCTCCGATGCTGTCCTCACTCCGAATCGCGTAGCCGTCAAGCGGCGATCTCGGAAACGGTGGCTGGGCATGCCTGCTGTATACATCTTCCCAGAGTGTGCGCCCGGGCAGTTTCAGAAGCGGAAGTTCCTCCCACTCAGCAATCGGCTGTACTTCCTCCAAAATTTTTTCTACTGCTTCCTTCAGCGAAATCTTCTCCGGCCCTTTTCTTTCTATTTTGTTCAGATATGCCTGATATTGCGCTTCTGTATTGATATTGTCACATCCATTCCTTTCATCCTCAAAAAAGAACAGTTCTTCCCGCAGCTGTTCCAAAAGATTTTGCAGCTTATAATCTCCTCGTTCAATCTGCTGTCGGATCAAGGGCAGCATTTCCTTCGTGTAAATCCCCGGGAATGGACATATTTTTCCATTCCTTGTAAGAAAAACCGGCTTTTTCTCCCGGACCCAGTGCGCGCTCATAGCATCAGCAGATTCCCGGTCCATTTCCGGCATATCACACGGCACAAAAAAGACTGCCTGCTCCTCACAGGCAGTAAGAACACTGTAAATCCCTCCAAGAGGTCCTTTTCCCTTTTCCCTATCCTCCACAAGAGGAAATCCCTCAAAGACATTTTCCCTGGAAATTCCCTGCTTCCTCTCATACACCTCCCGGTTTTCCACAGAAATATAAATCCTGGAAAATCCATTCAGTTTCCCGGCAATCTTCTTCCAGAACACGGTCTCTTTTACCGGCAGAAATGCCTTTTTCCTGCCGTTCATGCGGCTGTTCTTTCCGCCTGCTAAAATGCATGCTGCCACAGCCGTATCCTGCTTTTTCCTTTTCCTATTTCCACTCATCTGTCTTCTCCCATGTGATCGCGCCCGGATAACAGGTGCGGACACATGCTGGTTCACGCCCTTCTTTTACCCGCTCTATGCAGCCGTCACATTTTTCCATCTTTCCTGCTTTGCTAAAATGAATTACCTGAAGCGGACAGACTTCCGCACAGCTTCTGCACCCATTACAAAGTTCCTGCTTTACGAGAATGAATCCTGTTGTTTTTTCCCTGTAAATTGCATTCTGCGGGCAGACGTCCTCGCACTTTCCACAGTGAATACAGCCCGGGCAGACTGTTTTTTCAAACGCTCCGGACGAGTCTGCCACTTTCTGAAATGCCCGGAAACTCGGCACACTTTCCTCCACATCATGATGTGCATCCAGGCAGGCTATGTGGCATGCATAGCAGCCGACACATTTTTCTTTATCAAATTTCAATCGATATGGCATTGTCGTCTTCCTTTCTCTTTACGTTGCAAAAATAACTCTTATATCCCGGGAAGCCTGAGATCGGATCCAGATAAGCAAGCGGGATCAGCTCATTGGCTTCCCCTTTCTTATTCCCATGATAAATATGTACCATCCCCGGCAGATTGTTTTTGACTGCTGCCGCAATTCCCTCCATGCTTCCTCCCGGTGAGGTCACTACTACACGGTCACCTTCCTGGATTTGGAGCAATTCCATATCTGACGGATGCATTTCTACCAGGGTTGCCGGCTCTAACGCCGCAAGCCACGAAAGCCGGTTCACACGTGCATGAAAATACTGCGGTTTTCTGGAACCCGTATTCAAGATCCATGGATAAACAGATCTGTCCACCCCGCTTACTTCCCTGAAATCCCGGTAGACCGGAAGACCGTCATAGCCGTGAGAATCTTTGTACTTTTCCAGTACCGTGGAAACAAATTCCGCCTTCCCTGTCGGTGTCGCAAATCCTTCTCTCTCATAGCTTCTCTCTGCTTCAAACACCAAATGTTTTGCCTTTACTCCTTCCTGATGTCCTCGCAGCTCTTCCACAGAAAGTCCGGTCGGTTTGAGAATGTAATTCATATACTCCTCATAACTTCCGGAAAGCACCGGTTCGGAAAGTCCCATTCTGCGTGCCAGTTCCTGAATGATCTCAATATCATTTTTCGCCTCTCCGCAGGGGCAGACTGCCGGTTCCCCAAGACCGATCATGCCTCCCCGCATCGTTTTCACTTCTTCCCGCTCAAAAAAGGTTGCCGCAGGCAGAACAATATCTGCCATGTCGCTGGAATCAGAGAGAAACAGATCCACATTGACATAGAACTCCAATTTTTGCAATGCCTTCTGCAGGTACGACGGCTTCGGCCACATTCTGTGATTCATTCCAAATGCCACAAGTGCTTTCAGCGGATACGGCTCTTCTTTCAAAATATATTCTGCCAATCTGGTGCACTGTGCTTCCTCACACGGAAGATCAAACCATACCGGAAATTCTCTCTGTCCGATTGCTTCTTCTCCATCGTATCGCTTCACTTTCCCAAATTCATTGACCGGAGCAGTCACCGGCGGCTTTGCCAGATGCCCTCCTTTTCTGTCATAATTTCCGCTAAGTCCTACAAGCATATGAACAGCCCGGTAATTCTGAACTCCATTGATATGATGGACGACTGTCGCCGCAGAGAACATGATCCCTGCCGGACCATTCGTCGCATACAGTCTTGCAGCCTCTGAAATCTTCTCTGCCGGAACTCCGGTGATCTTCTCCGTATACTCCGGAGTAAACTTCTTTACATATGCCCGGTACTCTGCAAACCCATACACATAATTTTCCACAAAATCATGGTCATAAAGTTCTTCTTCGATCATGACATGCGCCATCCCCAGTGCAAGTGCTCCGTCGGTTCCCGGAAGCAGCCGCAGGTGGATATCCGCCTCTCTTGCAGTGACTGTATTTCTCGGGTCTACCGCAATGATCTTGACGCCTCGTTCCTTCATCCCCCTGTACATTTTGCTCATCGGTGTATTGGAATGATATAAATTAGATGCCCACAGCATGACCGTATTTGCATTTGCAAGATCCGGAAAACAGATGTTATTCCCATAGATCGACTTCCACGCCATATTCGATGCCTGAAAGCAGGTACTTGACTCAGTACAATAATTTGGTGATCCGTACGCATTGGCAAGACGAAGCAGCGCCGGACGGTACCATTTCGGATATCCGGCATAAAATATCGTCGACCGTGCACCGTACCGTTCCCGGACAGATAACAGCTTGTCTGCGATTGTCTGATATGCCTCTTCCCAGCTGATCCGCACAAAATTACCATGTCCTTTTTCCCCAACCTGTTTCATCGGGTAAAGCAGTCTTTCCTGATTATAAATATACTGTCTTGCGGCTGCCCCTTTCGCACAGAGCCCTCCGCTCTGACCGGGCAGATCCCTGCTTCCTTCCACTGAAATGATCTTCCCGTCTTCTACATAGACATCCATCGGACAGCCGGATGCACAGATGCCGCAGACTGCTTTTTTTACCTGCTTCTCTCCATGTTCTTTCTGACTCAAAACAGTTCCCCCTTTTCCTCTATCCCCGAAGTTCCTCAAGTTCGATACACCGTCCGCCGTCTACTCTTGACATTTCTGCTCCGATTGCAATAAAATGGCTCTCCATTGACTGTTCCAGTGTTGTGATAGATCCGGATGGCTCTTTATCGTGGATCAGCATGTCCAGAAAATCCAGGACAACTTTCTTGTCTCCTCCACTGTATCCTGCCTCTTTCTCATATTCCACCGGCTTTCTCTCCTGACCAAACAGCTGAATATCGAGTGTACCATTTGTCATATCCGCAAAAATTTCTCCCCTGGTACCCATGTAGGAGGTTGTTCTTCCGCCTTTGTTGTGGAACGCACACATGCTGAAGCTGACGGTCACTCCATTTTCCATCTCCAGGTTAACTACCTGATGATCTACAACATCATTGTCACATGCATAGACACAACGTCCGTACGGTCCCGTTTTCAACGCTTCCGTGATCGTCTCCACAGTCGGATGCAGAGCAAGGACATTGTTCGGCATATGTGTATTTCCGTTTGCCACACCGATTTTCTCATGGTAAATGTAAATCTGCTCTGCATTGTACGGGCAGGTATCCTTTGCCTTGCAGCCATCCATACATCGTTTTGCCGCACCTTCCGGGGCATTTTCCGGTTTGAAGTGGAATGTATTTCCAAAAGAGGACAAATGCTTACATTTCTGTCCGGTCATCCATACGATCAGATCCATATCATGACAGCATTTCTGCACAAACATCGGGCTGGTTTCCTTACTGTTTCTCCAGTTCCCGCGCACAAAGCTGTGTGCCTGGTGCCAGTATCCTACATTTTCACTTCCCTGGATCGAGACGAGATCTCCGATCACCTTCTGATCCAACAGCTCTTTGATCTTTCTATAATAAGAAGTGTAGCGCAGAACATGACAGACAACTACCTTCCTGTTGCATTCATTTGCAACCCGCAGTACTTCCCTGCACTCTTCCAGATCCGGAGAAATCGGTTTTTCCATCAGAATATGATATCCCTTTCTCAGCGCCGGAATCGCATGTCCGACATGCTGTCGGTCCTGTGTACAGATAAATACCGCATCTGCCATTTTCTCCTGCTCCAGAAATGCCTCGGCACTCGGATAGCAGTGTTCTGCCGAAACTCCATATTCTTTTGCCACATCCTCTACTTTTGCCGGATCCAAATCTGCAATCGCAACAATCTCCATCTGATCCGGCACGTCTTTCGCCACCGGAGCATAAGTATCTTTTCCTCTCCATCCAAGTCCCAAAATGGCTACTCTTACTTTTTCCATGTTATTTCCTCACTTTCACTTTATTTCAATTTATGTTTTTCTCTTTTCCAAAATGCATCTGCTCTCACCCAATACGTTCTCGAAACTTCCTCTATTTGATTCCGCTCAGTGCCAGCCCTCGGATAAATTGTCTCTGGAACAGAATGAAAATCACGATCATCGGCAGCATGATCATCGTTGCCGCCGCCATCGTCGTCGTCAAGTCCTGTGTATGCTCCGTGCTGAAGACAACCAGTGCCAACGGAAGCGTCATTTTCTCTTTGTCATTTAACATCAGAAGCGGATTCAGGTAGTCATTCCACGACATCATCGCAGTGAAAATCCCAAGTGATCCGATTGCCGGACGGATATTCGGCAGAATGATCTTCCTGTAAATGCCAAATGCGGAGGCGCCGTCAATCTTTGCCGCCTCACAGATGCTGTCCGGAATGTCCTCAATAAACTGCTTCGACAGGTAGATTCCGAATGCACTGACGATCCCCGGAACGATCAATGCCCACTGTGTGTTGAACAGCCCCATTTTCTGAATCATCAAAAAGCGGGGAATCATTGTCACCTGCCCCGGCACCATCATTGTTGCAAGCAGAAGTAAAAACAGCGGTTTCTTCATTTTAAATTCATATTTTGCGAACACATATCCGATCAGTGTGCTTGTAAAAATCACTGCCGCAGTCACGACCACAGTGATCAGAATACTATTCAGAAACCACCTTCCAAGCGGTGCCTCTGTAAATGCCCTTACATATCCTTCCAGTGTCCATGTCTGTGGAATCATTGTTGTCTTGTTGATCCTGATATCTGCATTTGTACGGAAAGAAGTCAGGAACATCCAGATCATCGGGAACATCATCACTGCACAGAAGACTGTCAGAAATAAGATGATCACATAGTGATACCATTTATATCCATATTTTTTCATTATTCATAACTCCAATCTAAACGCATCATGCGGTTCTGAATCATCGCCACAACAAACACAATGCAGAACAGTGCCATCGCGATTGCTGAAGCGTATCCCATATCGTAATTGGTGAAGCTCTGCCGGTAGATATAGTTTGTCAGCACCATCGCCGAGTAGTCTACCCCGCCTTTCGGTGCAATGACCTGAAACTGAGCGAACATCTGAAAATAGTTTGCCATCGTCATAACTGCAACAAATGCAAATGTTCTTCCCATCAGCGGAAGCCTGATCTTCAAAAATCTTCTGACCGGACCTGCCCCGTCGATCGCTGCAGCCTCGTCAAACTCTCTTGGCACTCCCTCCAGCCCCGCTGAAAATAGTACCACGTTATACCCGATATCTGCCCACAATGTATACGCAATGATAATCGCAAGCAGAGCCCCTGTGGTCATTGTCCAGTTCTTCGGCGCAATTCCGAATACTCCGATCAGCCGGTTCAACAGTCCGCCGTCAGTTTCAATGATTCCCGATTTCCACACAAGCGCTGTACCTACCATCGGTGCAATACACGGAATAAATAAAATTGTCCGGAAAACAGTCTTCCACCGCTTCGACGGAAGCACGGAAATCAGCTGCGCCAAAAACAGCGTGATCACAATATTGAGAAACACGGCAACAATTCCAAACAGCAATGTATTTACAACTGCCTTTTTGAAAACCGGATCTTGGAACATTCTGATATAGTTTTCCATTCCGAGAAACGGATTGCTGTCACGCGCCGGATTGTAATCAAAAAAGGAAATGCCAAGCCCGTAAAACAACGGAAACACGACAAATAGAAACAGCAGGGCAAAACTTGGAATCAGAACTATACAAACAAATTTTCTATCTTTCATTTTCTCTCCTCATCTCTTCTTCGTCAGACAGCAAAATGGTTTCTGCACATTTTTACATCTGCCATTCTTACAAGCACAGCGGATGTGACTGCTTTCTGACACTTACTTATAGAAATAACCGGGAATCCACCAACTGTGAACTCCCGGTATCCTGCCATTTATTTTGTTGCATATCCAAGCTGACATTCTGCCGTGATCTTTGCCGACACGTCCTTTAATGCTTTTTCGATATCTGGATTTTCCTCCTGGCACAGAGAAATGAACATTTCATTAAAAAGTTCTCTCATCGCCGATGTATTATATGGTCCCATCCACTGACCTTTCTCCATAATGTCGAGAAGGAAAGTGATATTTGGCATTGCCTCTCTGTATTCTTCATTGTCTAACAGCGATTTTCTAGGCGGAAGCTGATTACATGCAATATTGTGTTTCACAAGATTTTCCGGCTGGCTGAAAAATTCAATAAATTCCCATGCAGCATCTTTATGTTCGCTGTTTTCAGGAACCATAATTCCCCATCCGGTCTCGGATGCAAATGCAACTTCCTCTCCATAAAGCGGAACCGGAACATATTCAAAGTCTTCTCCATAAGTCAGATCATACGTATCTGTTCCTTCCCCGATTCCCCAGGAACCGACGGAAGCCATAAACCCTTTATCCTGATATGTCTTATTAAATGCATACTCTCCGGAAGTCAGTGACTCCAGGCTTGTCTCGCCGTCTTTCACCATGCTGACAATCTCTTCCATCGCCTTAATTCCTTCCGGTGTTGCAAAATTGATTGAATTATCCTCTTCCAGGTACTGACCGCCCTGCTGTAAGATCATGGACAGATAGTTGCAGATCAACGCATCCGAATCAATCATGTCAAATCCCGTCATCTCCATGACTTCTCCGTTTTTCTTTGCCACTTTCTTGGAAGTCTCTCTCAATTCCTCCCAAGTTGTCGGATAAGAAAGTCCTGCCTCCTCAAAAAGCTTTTTGTTCACGATCATTCCACCGTACTCTAAGTTAAATTCCATCGGAACCCCGTAATATTTTCCCTCTTTCTGGAAAACACCGAGTGTCGGCTCCAGATAGTCACTCTCCAGTTCTTTTACGATATTTTCCGGAACCTCTGCAAGTGCATCTGTCTCAATAAAATTCGGAGCGGTTCCTCCCCATACTGCAATGATGTCCACTTCCCCTTTATCAGATGTCAGCGCTGTCTGAATCTTCTGATTATAGACATCAAACGGATAGTTTGAAAGTTTCACCTCATACTCCGGATGTTCCTTTTCAAACCTCTTGATCGTCTCTTCATATGCCTCGATCCATGGTTTATTCTCGTGACACCAGAAATTAATGACTGTCTTTCCCTCTTTGTCTGCTTCCTTCTCCTTACTTCCGCAGCCGGCAAGACCAGATACGGATAAGCCAAGCGTCAGAAGGACTGCTAGTGCTCTTTTCATAACATTTCTCTCCTTGTATTACTTCTTCTCAGAACATTGATTCTGCGTCTTTATCATAGCACAGGAGAAAAGTTTGTTCTAATTGATATTTTTGATGGAAAGACATTTTTATAGATTTCATCTATATATCATTTTTTATAGCCGTCTGCCCTCTTTCTTCCCTCATCTCCACGCAAAAAGCCAGAAGGCAGTGACTTTCGTCACCATCTTCTGGCTTTTTCCAATGCTGTTTCCAGCTTTATTCTTTTCTATCTTTCCTGAAATTAGTTTCCGTAGTAAACTCTTAAGTACATCTCTTTGATTTCTTTCATCAGTGGGTATCTTGGGTTTGCACCTGTACACTGATCGTCAAATGCCTGTTCTACCATTTCATCTAATGTATCCAGGAAGTACTTTTCATCTACTCCGTATTCTTTGATCGTCTTCTTGATTCCGACTGCTGCTTTTAATTCATCGATCTTCACAAGGAATTTCTCAAATGTTTCTTTGTCGTCTTTTCCTACAACACCAACGAATCTAGCACATTCTGCGTATCTTTCTAATGCGTGTGGATACTGGTACTGAGAGAATGTTCCCATCTTTGTCGGCACGTCTGTTGCATTGAATTTCATTACTTCGTTGATCAGTAATGCATTTGCAACACCGTGTGGCAAGTGGTGGAATGCTCCTAATTTATGTGCCATTGAGTGGCATACTCCTAAGAATGCATTCGCGAATGCCATACCTGCCATGCAGGAAGCATCTGCCATTTTCTCTCTTGCGATCGGATCATTTGCTCCGTTTTCGTAAGCAGATGGTAAATATTGGAAGATGTTCTTCATTGCTTTTAATGCAAGACCATCTGTGTAATCTGTTGCCATGATAGAAGCATATGCCTCTAATGCATGTGTAAGCGCATCAATACCGGAAGCACTTGTCAGTCCTTTTGGCTGGCTCATCATGTTGTCTGCATCGATGATCGCCATCTTCGGTAATAATTCGTAGTCTGCTAATGGATATTTTACTCCGGTCTTTTCATCTGTGATAACTGCAAATGGTGTTACCTCAGAACCTGTTCCTGAAGATGTCGGGATTGCAACGAAGTACGCTTTCTCTCCCATTTTCGGGAATGTGTATACTCTCTTACGGATATCCATGAAGCGCATTGCCATATCAAGGAAGTCTGCTTCCGGATGTTCGTACATTACCCACATGATCTTTCCTGCATCCATTGCAGATCCCCCACCAAGAGCGATGATCACGTCCGGCTGGAATGCTGTCATAGCTGCGGCACCTGCTTTTGCACATTCCAGTGTCGGGTCTGGAGCTACTTCATAGAAGCATGTGTGCTGGATTCCCATTTCATCTAATTTTTCTTCGATACCCTTTACATATCCGTTGTGGTATAAGAAGCTGTCTGTTACGATGAATGCTTTCTTCTTGCCCATCACTGTTCCCAGTTCGTCAAGAGCAACCGGCATACATCCTTTTTTGAAATAAACCTTTTCAGGAACTCTGAACCAAAGCATGTTTTCTCTCCTCTCGGCAACTGTCTTCACGTTGATCAAATGTTTTACTCCTACGTTCTCAGATACAGAGTTTCCTCCCCAGGAACCACATCCCAATGTAAGAGACGGAGCCAGTTTGAAGTTGTAAAGATCACCGATTCCACCATGAGAAGAAGGTGTATTTACAAGGATACGGCATGTCTTCATAGCTGCTGCGTGTTTTGCAAGCTTTTCTGTCTCTGCCGGGTGTACATAGATAGAAGCTGTATGTCCATATCCACCGTCAGCTACTAACTGCTCTGCCTTTGCGATCGCTTCGTCAAATGTCTTTGCCTTGTACATTGCAAGTACCGGAGATAATTTCTCGTGTGCAAATTCTTCTGAGATATCTACAGATTCTACTTCACCGATCAGAATCTTTGTATCTTCCGGAACATCCACTCCTGCTAATGCTGCGATCGTGTGAGCAGACTGTCCTACGATTTTTGCATTTAATGCACCGTTGATGATGATTGTCTTACGAACTTTTTCAATCTCATCTTTTTTGAGGAAGTAGCATCCTCTGTATGCAAATTCTTCTTTTACTTCTTTATATACTTTTTCCAGAACTGTCACAGACTGTTCAGAAGCACAGATCATACCATTGTCAAATGTCTTTGAATGAATGATAGAGTTTACTGCAAGCTTCACATCTGCTGTGTCATCGATAATCACCGGTGTATTACCAGCTCCAACTCCGAGTGCCGGCTTTCCTGAAGAGTAAGCTGCTTTTACCATTCCAGGACCACCTGTTGCAAGGATGATGTCTGCATTCTTCATCACTTCGTTTGTAAGCTCCAGTGACGGTACATCGATCCATCCGATGATTCCTTCCGGTGCCCCTGCCTTTACAGCTGCATCCAAAACTACTTTTGCTGCTGCGATCGTAGATGCTTTTGCACGTGGATGCGGGCTGATGATGATTGCATTTCTTGTCTTTAAAGAAATCAATGTCTTAAAGATTGCTGTTGATGTCGGGTTTGTTGTCGGGATAACCGCTGCAACAAGACCGATCGGTTCTGCGATCTTCTTAATTCCGAATGCTTTGTCTTCCTCGATCACACCACATGTTTTTGTATCTTTATATGCATTGTAAATATATTCTGCTGCATAGTGATTTTTAATTACTTTATCTTCAACGATTCCCATTCCAGTTTCTTCTACTGCCATTTTTGCTAACGGGATACGCATTTTATTTGCTGCCAAAGCTGCTTCAAAAAAGATTTTATCTACCTGCTCTTGTGTAAATGTAGCAAATTCTCTCTGTGCCTCACGCATTGCTTCCATTTTCGCTGTAAGAGCTTCTACGTTATCAATAATTGCTGGTACTACTTCTTTTTTCTTTGCCATACCAATTTTTCCTCCTGTAAATGAGTTAAGTGAGTTCGTTTTTCTTATCTACATTCCCTAGTATATTTTCTCGTTAAAAAAATGTCAATAGAAAAATTGACATTTTTTTAACTATCGTTATTATTCTTATATTCCGACGAAAATCAATTCTTTTTTCTGCTTTTTATTGTACATTTCGTACACAAAAAGTAAATCTGTTTCCTAGAGCGCTTTTTTCTTGTTAAAAATAATGCGAACTTTTCCCTCTTCTATACCAGGTTTAACAATATTTCTAACTGTCTTCCTTCTGCAAATGCGCTTGTTCCGTCCTTTTTCATGATTCTCCAGACTAACCGGTAAACTCCTTCAACCGGAGGGGTGACAAATTCTATCTTAACGTAGACGCATTCTCCCGGTTTTACGATTTTTTTAATCGGGATCTGTAATTCACTCTTTGCGTACCGAAATGCCTCTCCATTCATACACTCACAGCAATAGTCTTTCCATACCATGCTTCCCGTATTTTGTAACAGCCATGTATGAGAATATCCCTCTCCCGCAATCAGTGTTTGAGGAATCGCAGGGCTTTCTTCCAATACCTTATAGTTATTCTCTGTTTCTTCCTCGTCTCGTTCTGTACCCGCCTGCATCACTGTAAAATGCAGCCCCAATCCGAGCCTCCCCGGGAACGCAAGCGTTCCGTCTTTTCTTCTTGCTTTCCAGTTTATCATATAGGATCCGGGAGATTCGGGAACCGGAAACCGCACAGATATTGTCACAGTATCTCCCGGATAAACCGTCTCCGGTAATGGTATCCTTTTATTCTCCTCACCAATTTCAAATGCCACCGGATCACATTCCAGATATCGCTCTTCCCAAATCACTTCCCCTGCATTTCTGATCATCCATGTATGACAGAGGATCTCTCCCGGACGATGGATACTCATATCCGGCGGATATTCGCTTAAAAAGAGGGAGTCATCCTTTGCATCCTGTCTTTCCCTTTTTGATACTAGAATTCCATTTTCCTTCTGAAACAGATACGGAGCATATATCTGGTTAATCTCCTCAGGAAATAATGCATAAAGAAACAAGATTGAAAATGAAAAGTAGAGGTTATCCATTACCTTAATCGTATCACAACAAA
>URCR01000045.1 GCA_900546325.1 uncultured Lachnospiraceae bacterium
TTTTAGGGTTCCATCTTCTTGTCTGATGTCCAAAGTGAACACCTGCTTCTAATAACTGTTTCATTGAAATAACGCTCATGATTTTTCCTCCATTGGTTTTTACTCTTCCGCATATTTCCTGTACTCTGCAACCGTTTCTTCTATATATAATACAGTCCTGATCTTATCGGAGCTGCCATCCTTCCCTCAAAAATGAGATTCAGATGAAAATCCTGTTCAGAATCCATTGAAGAATATTGGCACCGGCAGAGATTACCATATGCGTGTTTTTTACGACCGTTTAAGTATAGCATAGCAAATCCCTTGATTGCAAGTACTTTATCATACTTTTTTACAGTTTTCGCATTTTCTATGACTGTGTTGTGCTTCCGAATCCACCGTTTCTCACACTTGTCACATCATCATCGACTGTGATTCCGTACTCCACGAAGATTCCCTGCATAAATCCCGTTCCTTCCGGAATCTCAACGGTTTTATTTTCGTTTGTATCATTCGTGATTTTTGAGAAAATATGCCCCTCATTATCGGAATAGAAATAGTCGCTGTCGATAATGCCGACAGTATTATTTAACTGCAGGCGGTATTTGAATCCAAGCCCGCTTCTCGGGTAACATTTTAACACCCAGTTTTCTTCCATCTCCACACGGATTCCCGTAGGAACTTTCACCGTTTCCCCCGGTTTGAGCGTCAGCGTCACAGGCGCATAGAAATCATATCCTGCCGATCCCGAAGTGGCACGCTTCGGAAGTTTGATGCGATCATAAATTCCCTTGATTTCTTCTGCGTTTGTATCACCGAAAGTGTCGATCCATCCTTCCATAAACTGCTCGTAACTTACTTTTTGAAATTTTGCAATTCGTCTCATTTTATTTCTCCCATTTTATCTTTTCTATCGTTTTTATTGTACTTTATTTCCCCTGCCTATAAACAGATAGCCGGTTCCTCATGCTGAAAACCACAAGGAGTCCCGGCTAATTTATCATTTCTTTTACAAGCCTTCCTGCCGAAGAAGCTTAGATTCCTGCCGGCAAAACTAAATTTTAAGACTCGTGCAGGATTACTTTCTCTTTGCGGATGGATTCCTGGACATCGATGACTCTCTGATTTGCGCTTCCCTTCCAGTGAAGACTTGCATCTTTTTTATCACACTCGAATTCGCCATCCACAAGCACATCGAGATATTTCACGATCTCTGTATTCTTAATTTCCTCCCAGAGAGATCCCGTGTAGAGCCAGATCGTCTTTTGCGGAAATTTCTCCCGGATTTCTTTTGCCAGCTCCTTGACGTCATAAGCATTTCTGACGTGAAGCGGATCTCCTCCGCTGAATGTAATTCCATTGATATAATCTTTGGAAAGTTCTGTGAAAATTTCTTCTTTTGCTGCCTGGTCAAAATCCAACCCTCCGTTTGGATCCCATGTGATCGGATTGTGACAATCTTTGCAGCAGTGGGAGCATCCTGCCACCCACAGTACCACGCGAAGACCGTCCCCGTTTAGCATATCATCTTTTGTAATATTGTGGTATCGCATCTTACATACTCTTCCTTTCTGCGATCTCCGCCATCTTTGCATCGTTCAGACGCGTATCTCCTTTGACTCTCGAATAAGAAAGATATCCATTCATCCGATCGATCTTCGTCAGATTTTTGCTTCCGCATACCGGGCAGACATCCATCGCAAGCTCTTCGTGTCCGCAGTCGTCACAGTATGCCAGTGATAAATTGACTCCCTCATAGAGCCCCATATCCATCGCACGGCGCACGAGCGCTTTGATTGCTTCTTTATTATAATTGATCGGATATTTCACATACTGGATCTTGCCTCCGTTGCTGAGCTCCCAGAAACGGTATTCGAGGTCCTGCTTTTCGATTGGTGTGATATCCTCTGTCACATGACAGTGGAATCCGTTGCTGACATACTCGCGGTCAGATACATTTTCTACGATTCCGTATTTCTTGCGGAACTGCTTTACCTGAAGACCACAGAGATTTTCTGCCGGTGTCGCATAGATTGCATACAGATGTCCGTCTTCTTCTTTAAATTCGTTGACACGCTTGTTGATGTACTCTAATACTTCCAGTGCGAATGTGCCGTCCTCTACAAGTGATTTTTTATTATGAAGCTGCTGAAGCTCATTGAATGCTGTGATTCCAAAGGAAGCTGTCGCTGACTTTAAGAGTGGCTTGATCTTGTCGTGCAGTCCAAGCTTTCCACCGTAAAATCCACCTTCGCAGTATGCGAGCGGATTCGTCGATGCTTTCATCTCACCAAGATACTCATAAGTACGGATATGAAGCTTCCGAATCAGGTTCAGGTAATAATCAAGTACTTCATAGAAATCTTTGTTCTCCTGTTTTGCCTTTGCATAGATCATCGGCAGATGAAGGCTTACCGCACCGATGTTAAATCTTCCTACAAATACCGGTGTATCTGTCTCGTCTTTCGGGTACATACCGCCCTTTTCATACCATGGGGATAAGAATGCACGGCATCCCATCGGGCTGATGATCTTGCCATACTGCTTGTACATGCTTGCGATATAGCCTTTTCCGGTCAGGCTTAACCAATCCGGATACATCGTCTTTCTTGAGCATTCGATTCCTGCTTCAAATACATCTTCCAGTTCTTTTCCCGGCCCGTGAAGGTTCTCGTCATAGAGGAATACGATTTTCGGGAACAATACCGGCTTTTTATGACCTTCTTTTCCCTGTCCGCTCATTCTGACTTTCAACATTGTGATCGTGACAAGCTTCGCAAAACGGCTTCTTCCGGTTCCTGCTGTCACTGTGATAAACGGATAATCTCCTCTGCTGGAAGATACGGAGTTAAATTTGTACTCCCATCCCTGGAATCCCTGTTCCATCTCTTTTTCCAGATCTTTCCATGCGACCTCTTCTGCCTTCTCGCGGTCGATTCCAAGCCCCAGATATTTCTCCACATGGTTATGGAATGATTTTTCTGCAAACGGCTCTAAGATATCATCTACACTCGGCACAGTAAATCCACCGTACTGCTGGCTTGCCGCACTTAAAACAATATCTCCGATCACATCGAATGCCGTATCCAGTGTCTTCGGCTCGTTGTACCAGAGATTTCCCATCTCAAATCCACCGGTCAGCACGTTCTTTACATCGAAGAGACAGCAGTTCATTGTATCGCGTCTCGCGGACATATCGTGGATATAGATGTATCCGTCTCTGCATGCCTGAATCTCCTCTGTTGTCAGGAAAAACTTCTTATAAAGTTCCTTATTCAGTTCGTTGAAAATCAGACTGCGCTTTGTAGATACGAGCGCACTGTCTGTATTGCTGTTCTCCTTGTCACCGATGTACATAATTGACTGGCTCTTTTTGTACACCTCGTCAAGCATCTGTACAAAGTCCTGCTTATAGTTGCGGTAATCACGATAGCTCTTTGCCACAAGCGGATTTACTTTTTCCAGTGCACCTTCTACGATGTTGTGCATCTCGGCAATCCGGACTTCTTCCACTCCCATATCTCTTACTTTCTCTTCCACAAATTTACAGATAAATTCAAGCTCTGCATCTGTAAATTGGATCAATGCACGATAAGCTGATTTATTGACTGCGACTACTACTTTCTGTACATTAAATTCTTCTGAAGTCCCGTCTTTCTTGATTACTTTCACCATACTACACTTGCTTCCTTTCCCCTTTATTTCATCTATATTTAGTGTTTTATTATCTTTCAGCAAACTAGATAATGTGTCTGCACGAACAATATTACCACTTCCTGCAAGTACCGTCAACAAGAACCGCCCGAAAATATTATACAAAAATCCGCGTTTCGCTTCTTCTAAATTTTGTGAAAAAATAAGGATGGACATTGCTGCTCCATCCTCATTTTCTCTGTTCTGTTTTAGTTGCCGCACTCGATGCTGATCTCATTAAACAGCTTTAAAATCTCATCCACACTCGTCTGCTGCTTTGTTTTTCCCGACCGGTCCAGTATGACTCCACCCTGATGCATCATCAAAAGCCGGTTCCCATACTCTGCGGCATAGCGAAGATTGTGTGTCACCATGATCGCTGTCAATTGTTTCTTTTTCACAATTTCATCCGTCAGTTCCATGATACGCTCTGCCGTCTTCGGATCCAGCGCCGCCGTATGTTCATCGAGGATCAGAAGTTCCACCGGTGTCATCGTAGCCATCAGAAGAGCCATCGCCTGTCTTTGTCCGCCGGACAATGCCCCCACTTTTGTCTCTAACTTTTCTTCCAGACCAAGTCTTAAGGAAGATAATAATTCCCGGTAATAGGAAATCCGTTTTTTGGTGATTCCTCTTGTAAATCCATAGTATTTTCCTTTGTGGTCCGCGATCGCCATATTCTCAAGAATTGTCATCCCCGGACAAGTGCCAAGCGCAGGGTTCTGATACACCCTTCCGATCTTCTGGTTTCGCCTGTATTCCTTTTCCTTTGTGATATCTTTCCCGTTCATGCAGATCTGCCCTGCTTCCGGCAGGATACTGCCGCAGATCAGATTTAACAGAGACGTTTTTCCTGATCCATTACTTCCGATCACGGAGACAAACTCCCCCCGCTCTACTTTCATCCCAAAGTCTTCGAACAGACACATTTCATGGACAGTCCCCGGATTGTAGTATTTATAAATATGATTCAGTTCCAGCATTTCCCTTCACCTTCCTTTTCCTCTCCGTACTGATCAGCAGAATCACAAGAAACAGCACTGCTGTGATCAGTTTCATATCTCTTGGTTCAAAGTTTTTAATCGCAATACCGACACACAACTTGTAAATCACCGCCCCGGCAAAGACAGCGGTTGTTGTCTTAAAAAAAGGAAGCTTCCGAAACAGACTCGTCCCGATGATCACACTTGCAAGTCCGATCACCATCGCTCCGGTTCCCATGGAAATTTCAAAAACTCTCTCCTCCTGACAGAATACGCATCCCGCAAGCGCCACAAGCCCATTGGCAATCGCAAGCCCGATGATTTTCACATTTCCTGCATCTTTTGCGAGAGAGGTGACTAACTTGTCGTTGTCACCTGCCGCCCGCAGAAGAAACCCTGACTTTGTGCCCAAATAAAGATCCAGCAATAATTTTGCCCCAAGTGCAATGACAAAGATCAGCCCCAGTGTGGCATAGCTTTTCCATGCCCCCGGAAACACCCTGCTGACCAGATCATTTTTAAAAATGGTTTCCTGCGAAAACAGCGGTACATTTGCAGTCCCGGCAATCCGCAGATTCACTGTCCACAGCGCTGTCATCATAATGATCCCAGCCAGAAGATCTCTGACCTTTCCTTTCACATGAATCAATCCGGTAATCGTCCCTGCCATCGCTCCTGCCAGAAATGCCGCAAACAGCGACAGAAACGGGGACATCCCCCTTGTGATCAGCGCAGCCCCTACCGCTCCGCCGAGCGGGAAACTTCCATCTACGGTCAGATCTGGAAAATCTAGTATTTTATAAGTAATATACACACCCAGAGCAAGTATCCCGTAGATCAGTCCCTGCTCCATTGTTGTTATGATCAAATTCATTTTCCTGCCTTCCTTCCCTCATTTTCCTTGTTTACAGCTCTTATCACATTCTGTGTCCCTCTTGCTTACTCTTCCATTTGATCAAATGTACCTGCAGCGCTTTTGAGCAGATCCTCTCCAAACGAAATGCCAAGTCGTTCTGCCACTGCGGTATTCAGATAGAGGTTCCCTCCTGAAATCTCTTCATACTCCATTTCGGATGCTTTTACCTCTCCCTTCAGTACCTTTGCTGCCATTTTCCCGGTCTGCTTTCCAAGTTCCACATAGTCAAGCCCTTCTGCCGCCAGACATCCAAGCTTCACCTGCTCTACCTCACTTCCAAAGACCGGAATCTCTGCTTCTTTTGCCCGTTCCAGAATGGTCGGAAGCGAATTGACTACCGTGTTATCTGTCAGATTTGTCAGACAATCCACCTTTCCGACCAGTTCTTCTGCCGCCATCGCTATTTCCGATGTGTTGCTGACACCTGCTGTTACAATCTCAAATCCATATTCTTTTGCATAGTTTTCATACGTTTCAATTGCAGACAGGGAGTTCACTTCGCTTGTCGTATAGAGAATCCCGATTTTCTCTGCATCCGGCAGAATCCGGCGAATCATCTCAAGTTGCTCCTTGATCGGGAGTCTGTCACTCGTTCCGGTCACTTCCCCTACCGGTTTTTTATCTTTTCCTGCCAGTTCTGCCGTTTCCGGATCCGTCACCGCCGTATAGATGACCGGAATCTCTGTATCCATCGCCGCATTAAACGCAGCCTGTGCACTTGGGGTTGCGATCGCACAGATCAGGTCCATCTGATCTGACACAAACCGATCCGCGATCTGGCTTGCAGTACCCATATCTGCTGCTGCATTTTTCACTTCTATTTTCAGGTTTTTTCCTTCCTCCAGCCCTTCTTCTTTTAAGCCTTCCACAAATCCTTCCCTGCAGTTATCAAGAGATCCATGCTCTGCAAACTGAGAGATACCGATATGGTAAATTTTCTCTCCATTCTCTGCATTCTTTACTTCCTGCTGACCTCCACATCCTGCAGCAACTGTGATTGCCATCGCAGCCGCCAGACTTCCTGCCAGTTTTCCTACCTTTTTACTCATTCTTCTCATCATCTTTCTCTGCTCCTTTTCTTTTCAAAAATTATGTTGATATCCACTTGCCAGGCAGACAACTATGATGTTAGCAAAAATCAGACAGTTCGGATCGTGATTGCTTCGGATCGTGAGCACTTCGAGGCTTCGCCTCTCAGTCGCGGGCAGCCCGCGAATATTTTTCAAGGAATGCTCTCTTTTGTGCGAGCACAACGAGCGCCTTCCTTGAAAAATGCTCACGATCCTTGCCAACGCGAAAAAAACCGCCTCAAGCTTTTGCTTGAGACGGTAATAATGGGTATTATTATCGCGGTACCACTCAAATTGACACGCACTGTCCTCTTTCTCATGTACTAACATACACTCCTGATTGATAACGGGTTCGGTTCCCGACGCACCATACTCTCATGCTGATTTCAGGTCGCCCTCGAAAGTCCATTCAATTATCAACTTCATATGGCAATCACACCGCCTGCCACTCTCTGGGATGTCGTTTGATAACCTACTCCTCTTTCTCAACGGTTTCAAAAGTTATTTTTTATTAATCTATTACAGAAACAAAGATTTGTCAATACTTTTCGATAATTTTATATTATT
Source organism: uncultured Lachnospiraceae bacterium (assembly GCA_900546325.1). Lineage (GTDB taxonomy): Bacteria > Bacillota > Clostridia > Lachnospirales > Lachnospiraceae > Faecalimonas. The sequence continues at coordinate 7,209 of URCR01000045.1, forward strand.
ATCTTTTGAAAAAGGATATTTGCCAGATACTTTCTGTCCGGATCAGATAAGAATATATTTTTCGACCGCACATGCAACACCTGCTTCATCGTTCGTTTCAGTGATGCCATCTGCTGCTTGTTTTACTTGCTCCAGCGCATTTCCCATCGCAATGCCGATCCCTGCTTCGCAGATCATCTCGATATCGTTCTCGCTGTCCCCGGCAGCCATTGTCTGTTCCATTGGAATCTGAAGCATTTCCGACAGAAAACGGATTCCGGTCGCTTTGCTGACTCCGGCTTTTGTAAATTCCAGATTGGCAAATCCTCCATCCACTGCATGAATATCTGTGAGTGCTTCCAAATATTCTTTTACTTTCTCTCGGTTCAAGTATCCGCCATCCGGCGCTTTCTGAAAATTCAGTGTCACTTTCTGGATCTTCGCCTCATGTGTCCTGATATACTCTTCCAGATCTTTTAACTCTTTCTTCCCGTCTTTCAGGCTCTGCGCAACATACTCCGGTACATCCATATTTTCCACATAAGAAAAACACTGACGCGGTGTGTAGGTAGCGCCATCCATAAATACCGTAATATATACTTCCTTTTCCTGGAGAAATTGAAACAGCGGCAGCAATTCCTTCCCGTCCATAGTCTCCTCATGCAGACACATGCCGTCCCCACATCGATAGACTCCTCCGCCATTTGTTGTAATCACATAATCCATCTCTACTTCCGTAAGCTGATCCCACGGCATCCAGTCATATCCTCTGCCGGATGCCAGCACAACCTGCACCCCTTTTTCCCGGGCACTTTTCAGTGCTTGAATCGTTTTTTCTGTAACATGTCCGTTGGAATCAAACAATGTCCCATCTACATCCAGCGCAAGAAGCCGGACTTCTCTTTTCTTCTCTGTTTCTTTCACAACCATTTCCTCCTCTTTTTCTCTGTCTTTCTATATGATAATTTTTCGGAAAAACCGCCCTCACTCCTCATCACAGACAGAATGAGAACACGGCACTGTTCCTGAAATATTTTCATTTTTCTCCGAAATCTTCTGTACATAGATCTGACACGGATTCCACGCATCCCAAAGTGTTGAAAATACTTCCAGTTCCCGAAAAACAATTTTCTGATAAAACAGATTTGTCTGATCGTATTCCGGATAATTTCCGCTCTGTACTGTTTTCACCTGCACATACTCATATCCTCTTTCATGCGCATAAGAGCGAAATACTTCCCACAGCTTACTTCCGATTCCTTTGTGCTGCGCACCTTTTTTCACACCCATGACATAGATCTCACAAGTATAAACGCTTGTCTCCTTCAGAGCAATAAAGCCCTCTGTATCCCCATATTTATTCCGGGACACCCAAAACGGGCAGTTACTGCTGTTCATAATGTATTCTTCCGTGCTTTCCGGAAGACCGAACCACTCCGGAAAGTCTGACAGAATCTCAGCTGCAATCTGCTTCTTTTCTTCCTGATTTAAAACAAAAGTAATCATCATTTCCCCATTTCTATCTATGCACAATATGTTTCTCCTGAAAGAGAGGTACGGCCTTCTCTTTTCCAATGCAAAGTTTCTGTACGTTCCCCATTATACCCTCCACCTCATATTTCCGCAAGCAGTTGACATTCCCACATCCAAAAAAGCACCACTTTCTGCAAGGAATCTTGTTTTTCAACTTTCATCCATCTCCGAAAGTGGTGCTTTCTAGTTCTCTTTATATGGAATTTTCTTTCCAACCCTTATTGATAATTAAAATCTGACAAGGAGATCTCCTTCTGTTTCTTCACCGTCTCTACAGACCGTTCCAGGTTCTCCTGCATCTGATCGGCATAGTTCTTCAATTCTTTTCGGTAAATCTTCTTTCCGGAAAAAATAGACGAAGCAATATCTCCAAAATCCGGAACGACCGGCTGGATCATACTGTAAACCAGCTCGATATTACCGTTTTCTGCCACCGGATTTGGGACAGCAATACTTTGTTCCATCGCATATTGATAATAGAGTCTCATATGTTCGTTCTCGATATCCTTTTCTCCGAGATCACTCCGCACAGAGACAAATCCGCCCTGCGCCATCAGTTCTTTCTGATATTCATAAGAATAGAGGTATTCTAAATATTCCGCCGCAATATCCGGATGCTTGCTATTTGCGGAAATGCCCATCCATCCTTTTGTAAACGGACGTAACAGTTTCCCATCCGGAAGTTTTTCATTCACCGGAACTTTCATCACTCCGAAATCCAGATCCGGGTTATCCTTTTCCCAGACCGGAATGCACCATGCACCCTGCACAAGAAATGCCGCCTTTCCCTCTCCAAACAGCTTTCTTGCTTCCGGAGCTGTCAAAGATGCCGTATCTGGGTGAAAACATCCGTTTTCATATAACTCCTGATAGAGGTCAAACGCCTCGAGCACTTCGGGATCTGCGAATGTTGTCTGCTCTTCCTGCAAAAACACCTGCCCTGACGGTCCTAATTTTGCCCCTGCCACTTCCGAAAATGCACGCAGTTCAATATCCATACGGTTTTTCTGGGCACCACTTGCGACCATACCATAGTACTTTCCATCTCCATGTTCCGTAACCTTCTCGCAGACTTGTTGAAATTCCTCCCAGGTTACCCGCTCCGGATCGATCTCTACCCCTGCCTCTTCCAAAAGAGCCCGGTTATAGAACAGAAGTGCACTGGGAATATCTACCGCTTCCGGGAGAAGATAGACATCCTCCCCTTTCCTTGTTACATTTTCACAGAGAAATTCCGGCTGGATCTGCGCAAAAAATTCTTCTTCCAGATATAAATTCATCGGAAGAAACCATCCTTCACTGACTGCTGTGGAAAACGTAACGGTAGACGGCAGCGGAAATAAGTCCGGCGCATCTCCTGCCCGGATCCCGGACAGCATAGTCTCATTGAACTGTGCCTGCGTCAGTGTCGTATAATTTATCGTAACATTCGGATGATCTTTCATAAACTGTTCATTTAATTTTTCTCTGGCATCTTTCGTACTGTCACTCCAGTCGACGATGTTCAATACGACTTTTTCATCTTCTGGTGTCTTAATTTTTTTAAATTCTGTTTTCTGACCACTGCTTCCCGCTTCCGGACTTACGACCTTCACACCTCCACAGCCAGTCATACCGATCAATACTCCTGCCAGCAACACTGCAATTTTCTTTCTCATATGGCATCCCTTTCTTTCCGCTATTCTTTGACCGCCCCTGAAATTCCCTGGATAAAATATTTTTGGAATGTTACAAACAACAATAGCATAGGGAGGATCGTGATGCAGGCTCCCGCCGCAATGCTTCCCCACTCCACAATATTTTCTCCCTGAAAAGAATACAGGCCGACAGAAAGTGTACGGATTTTCGGCTGATTCACAGACAAAATCAGTGGATACAAAAAAGAATTCCACGTCCAGATGGACTGGGTGATCACTACCGTTCCGATCACCGGTCCCGCAAGCGGAAACATGATCCGGAAAAACACATCAAATTCATTTGCCCCCTCCAACACTGCTGATTCTTCCAGCGCCTTTGGAATCGACTGGAAAAATTTTGAAAACAACAAAATAAAAATCACATGCCCTCCACCGACTTCTGCCAGGATCAGACCGATCAGAGAACTCTCACAATGGAGCATTCTGAGAATCTGATAAACCGGTATGGTAAAAAAGATCGTCGGAATTCCCATAGAAATCATCATCACGGTATAAATAATCTTTTTTGCCCGGAATTCAAAACATCCCATAATATATCCCGCAAGCGCTGTAACCGCAAGAATCACAACAACCGAAACAACCGTCACGACCACGGTGTTCAGAAAATACCGGGAAAACGCTGCCTGCTCCCATGCATTTTGAAAATTTTGAAAGGTAGCACGATTGTCTGAAAACAATTCCAAAAAGGAATTTGTATTTTTACTGCTGAATGCGATCAACAACATTAGCAGGAACGGTGCAAGCCAGATTGCGGTGCTTACAAATAATAAAATTTTCTTTAACATGCTTCTTTTCCTTCTTTCCATTTCTTTTGAAAGAATCGTATCAATCCACTGCATAAAATCAAAAATACAAGACACATCACGACCGCCGCACTTGCATAACTAAGTCTTGGCGCTCCAAACGAACTGGAAAATGCTGTCCTGTAAATATAAGTCGATATCATATCTGTTGAAAAATAAGGACCTCCACTCGTCAATGTCTGTATGATGTCAAACATTTTCAAGGCATTTAGAAATGCCACGGAAGTAACCGTAAAGATGACCGGCTTCATTGTCGGGATCAAAATGTAACGGACAAATGCCGGTTCGCCGGCTCCATCTACCTTAGATGCCTCGATCACCGCCGGGGATACCATCTGAAATCCTGCCATCCAGTAAATAAATAATGTCCCTGTCTCTTTCCATACAGATACAAGGATGATCATCAAAAACGCCCACTTTGGTTCTGTCAGCCACTCAATCTTCTCAAGACCGACACCACTGATGACCGTATTTACAAATCCATCATAACTGAAAATACTTTTCATCAGAATACCAATCGTAGCGGAAGTTGCTACGATTGGCATGATAAATACCAGGCGGGCCATTTTCTTCTTTTTAAATGTATTATACTCTACAAGATAGGCAAGGAAGAACGATACAGTTACCTGAAAAAAAGTTCCTGCCACCGCATAGCATACACTGTTTTTCACTGCATTCCAAAACAAACCGTCACCCAGAACTTCTACATAATTATCCAGCCCTACAAAATTTGCCGTTTTTGTAATCCCGTTCCAGTTCAGCATCGAATAAAACATATTCAGGATCAATGGATATAACTGAAATACTGCATAAAGGAGAAGCAGTGGCAACAAAAATGTTACAATGATTTTTTTATGGTCTCTTTTCATATTCGCCCACCTTATCAAAAAGGACGTTTACCCTTTTACAGCTTGAATCCCGCATAGTTCTTGGCTACCTCGATGACACGGTATACATCCAGATTTTGCTGGAATGCCATTTCATTTCTGCGAATGAAATCAAGCACATCTCTCCACACACGCTGTGCTTCTGTATGTTTTCCTGCACTGATCAGGCGGAGTGCCTCTGCCATCTTCGTCACATATTCTCTGTGGTATCCCAACTGTTTCCACTCCTGCTTTTGAAGCCCTTCGCTCTCTGCTGTATGGATCTCGATCACAGAAAGCATTTCTTCTGCGAGGTTGACACACACTTCATATCTCGCTGACAGTACCGGATTTAATCTCTCCCCGATCGCATTGAAGTAATCGCAGGAAGAATATGCGGAAAGATTTTCCAGATAAGCAGTCACTTCTTTCCAGCTTTCTCCGTACATGCTGCTGAAGTATTCTTCCTTCAGTTCTTCATAATCGCGTGTGTTGTTCCACAGCATCTGTCCCATGACATAGTTCGGGAAATTATGCGGAAATCCTGCACGAAGTTCCTGACAACTGATGTATCCGTTTAACTGCAGGTTTTTCAGGAAATGAATGTCGCGGTAGATCACATGACTGATCTTCATGTAGCCCAGGTCTCCATAGTGCGCCCTTCCAAGTGGGTAATCGTATACAAAGCTGTCTCCGTCAAACATCTTCTTCCATGCAAAGAGGTAGGAAAGATTCTCTTCCAGTGAATTCGGAAGCACAATCTGATTTCTGACATATGCCTTCGGTTCCGGAACGTCTGATTCATAATTGACATCCTCATAACTCATTTCAAATGTACGCGTGATCGGCGCAAACATCATTGTGAAGCGCTCCGGATTTTTGAGTTTTTCTTTCTCCGGGGCAAACAACAGTTCATGGTATAACAGGAAACAAATCTTTGTATCCAGACCTTCCTCTGTCAGCGCCTCATCCAGCTGATTTAAAATTCGGATATACTGATCGGATGGAAGATCCTTTTTGCACTGCTCACACTCACAGATATTATTTCTTGCATCCGAAAGCCACACATGCAGATAATCCACATCTCTTCTTTCTTTTGCATAATTTACGATCAGTTCTACCATCTTATTTCCGACTTCCGGATTTGCAAAGTCAAGGCTTGTCAAAATCGGTGCTGTACCAAACAGCTCTCTTTTCCCATTTAATTCTGCCACAAGATGCTTTTTCTCTTCCGGAAGTGTAAGCCCTGACTCCCATCCATACTTCGAAGAGTATCCGAGCACTTCTCCGGTCCATCCATGACCTACACGATGGTGTACAATTCCCCTGATTTTCATCTCCTGATCAATCTGGTCGCTCATCTCCTGAGCAATTTCTGTGCTGAACGGTTCTTTTTCTGCATAGGGATTAAATTCATGTTCATACCATCTCTTAAAGAACGAATATGGATTTTCAAACTGGATAAAGAATGTATTCATTCCGATTTTCGGGAGCCAGTCAATAAAGTTCCTCAGATTTTCATAAGAATCTGCTCCTTCAATGCAGACTCCTCTGTGCCGGAAACTTGCCGTCTCCTCAATCGAAATCTCCTTTTCATCCCAGTCTTTTTGTGAAAGAACCTTGAAAAATTCATTCTTTCTGCCCGGGCGAAGATATCTTACGCCAAATTCATGGAAAAGACGATACGCAGCAATCAGTACTCCCACCTGGGAATCTGCCTGAATCTTTCCCTTTCCTTTGCAAAGTTCGATACAGATGTGATCCATATCCGTATCTTCTTTTTCCACGATCACTTTCAGATCTGCCTCCTGTTCGGACGCCTTTTCTGTCTGCATCTGAAATACTGTCTCAAAATAATACTGCATTTCTGCATGCAGAAATTCCTGTTCTTCTGTCTGATACCAAATTTTTATACTCATTAGTTTGCACCTTCTTTTTCTTTCAGTAAGTTTCTCTTATCTGCCGCCTTAAAGAACGGGTAATAAACAGCAAAAGAAACAATCACAAGTACGATCTGCAATACCGCACCTCTCCAGCTTCCTGTCGCCAAAAATCCTCCGATGATCGGTGGTGTTGTCCAAGGAAGTGTCACACCTGTTGTATAAGGAACAAGATTTGTCAGCATTGCTACATATGTAATCACTGCATTGATCACCGGTGTCAGTACAAACGGGATCAGCATGATCGGGTTTAATACAGTCGGGAATGTAAATAAAATTGCTGTGTTAATATTAAATAATGCCGGAATCCCGGATACTTTTCCAAGTGTCTTATATTCTTTACTCTTGCTGAAAAACATCAAACAAAGTGCCAGACCGATTGCCGCACCGCCCCCTCCAATGTATACAAACAGATCCATAAACGGTGCTGTGACAATATTTGGAAGAGCCTCCCCTGCTGCCTGCGCGATACGGTTTGCATCTGCATACTGGATCCAGAGAGGATTCATAACTGCCCCGACTACCTGTCCACCGTTAACGCCACAGAACCAGAACAGAGAGTTTAATAATACTGCAACGAATGTTCCCGGTAATGTACTTGCAATCAGCCCTAACGGTTTTCCTACCACAATAGAAAGAATTGCATTTAAACTTCCAAGTCCTGTTGCTTCAATCACTTTTAATACCACTGCAAAAAATGTTAAAATCACGATTCCCGGAATCAATGCAGAAAATGATTTACTTACTACATCCGGAACGCCTGCCGGCATTTTAATCGCAATATTCTTTTGGATAAACCAGCGATAAATTTCCGCTGAGATCATCGCTACAACAATCGCTGCAAAAATTCCTTTTCCACCTAACATTCCGTAAGGAATCCCAAGTGCCCCGTCTTCTGCTGCCATCGGCGGTGTCATCAGAAGAAATGCTCCAAGAGAGATCACACCTGCTGACGGGCCGTCAGTTCCATACGATTCTGACAGACGATACGCAATTCCAAATGCTGTCACAAGCGCCATCAGACCAAATGAGTTATTTGCCATTGTATTTAAAAGAACATCCAGATTCCAATGAGAATGCAGCCATGCAGTCCATGCCTGTATCGGGAAATCTTTTATCAAAACAAAAAATGATCCCAATAACACCAATGGCATTGCCATCATAATTCCCTCTCTCAGAGCTTTTAAATGTCTCTGTTTTCCAATGCGCTCTCCAAGCGGAGCGAGTTTTCCCTCCAAAAATGCTAAAATCCGATTCATAGCAACCTCCGTTTTTATTTATTTTTTATAAACATATATTATACCATTCGACGCTATTTGCAAAGTTTTATTTTATTTTTTATAAATAAAATTCCTTTTTTGTTCAATTTACCACGAAATTCGTCCTTTCATCCGCTCTTTTTTCTGAAATTAAAGTGATTTCTTATGGCAAAAACTTCATTTGCGTGATAAAATAGAGAGAAATCACATCGATAGGACAGTCATTTTATCTCACTTATTTATTTTCGATAAAGAAAGGATTGTATTTTATTTATGTATAAAAAGAAATCAGATGTTTACAGTCAGCATGTTTCTTCTGTTTTGGAGTTTATTTACCGAAAGAAGAAAACCGCACGAATCGAAATCGCCAACGCAACCGGACTGACCCCTGCGCTGATGACAGAGATCACCGGAGATCTCAAAAGCCGTAATTTAATCGTTGAAACCGGTGATGAGGTCAGCAACGCACCTGGTTCTGGCAGAAAACGGAAGCTTCTTACTTTAAACGCTTCTGCAGGATATCTGATCGGGATCGAACTAAATATGAGAGGAATCTTTTTTGTTGTAACAGATCTCTCCGGACAGGTTATTCGAAAAGCTCACGAAACTTTTTCATCCTACGATGTCAATAATATCAATTCAGAAATTGTTCTGCAGTTAAATCTGTTACTAAAAGAAGTAGACTCTTCAAAAATATTCGGAGCAGGGATCGCAGTTCCAGGACATTTCGATTATGACTCACAGACGATCATCTCCAATAACCCACTTTGGAAAGCATTTAATTTGAAAGAAATTTCAGTGTATTTTCCATTCCCATTCATTGTCAACAACAATGTAGAATGTATGTCCCTCGGAGAATATCTGTTTCACGCTGAAAATTCTCCGGACAAGTTTTTATTCTATCATGTCGGTCATGGACTGTTTTGCTCTTTTTTTAACGTAGAGCAGCTGGGGATCAAAAGCAACTATTATATCGGTGAAGTTGGCCACACAGTCGTAGATATCAACGGTCCGATCTGTGAATGCGGCAAACGCGGATGTCTCCAGACTTATATTTCCGAATCGTGGCTGATCAAAAATGCAAGATTTCTGTTTCACCAGTCTTCTTCCAGCATTTTCAGAAGCCTTGTGGATAACGCAGAAGCAATCGATATCGATACCATCATCAAAGCATACGAACTTGGTGATCCTTACTTTAATACACAGATTGACCTCGGTATCCGGCTTCTCAGCGTGTCCGTTGCAAACACACTGATCGTCCGGGATATTGACAAGATCTACTTAAACAGTCGTCTGTTCCGGCATACTGCTTTTCAGAACCAGCTAACTTCCCTGATTCAGGAACAGTTAAATTTTATCCCGACAAAACATGACATCGAGATAGAAATCACTCAATTCGATGACTACCGCGGAGCTATCGGCGCATGCGCACTCGCATCCTTCGCATTTTTAATCAAAAATAAGAACTTTGATATCTAAACACTCTTCTCATAAAAACAGATTGTAGCACATCCAAAACATATGATACGATAATAGAAATAGAACAGATCTATGCGCTGTTTTACTATTCAATTCAGAAAGAGAGGGATTTTTTCTATGAGAACCAAAGAGGAAAACATACGCCTGATCCAGGCGCTGAGCAACGCAAACGGGGTATCGGGATTTGAAGATGAAGTTGCAGAACTTGGAAAACGAGAAACCGAATCATACTGTGATGTAACGATCGACTCCTTGAGAAATACTTACATGAGTCTGAAAAATAACCGTGGACAAAAATGCAAGGTATGGATCGATGCCCACAGTGATGAAGTCGGGTATATCGTACAGGCTGTGAAACCCAACGGTACTATGAACTTCCTCACAATCGGAGGAAGCGACATTTCCAGTCTGCCGTCCAATAAAGTACGCGTGCAGACTGCCACCGGAGAATATATTCCAGGCATTATCACAAGCAAACCTCCTCATTTTGTCAGTGCCGCAGAGAAAAATCAAGGGCGGATACTTTCCGATCTTGCTATCGATGTGGGCGCCGTAAGCGCACAGGATTTAAAGGAGAACTTTCAGATCCGTATGGCAGCACCGGTTGTCCCGGATGTGACGTGCACCTATGATGAAAAGCACGATTTATTTATGGGGAAAGCTTTTGACTGCCGGATTGGCTGTGCTGCGCTGATCGAGACACTGAATCAGTTAAGTACAGAAACACTGGATGTCGATGTCGAAGCAACACTGACCGTACAGGAGGAAGTCGGAGAACGGGGTTCTATGGCTGCTGTCGATAACATTGATGCTGATGTATGCATCGTATTTGAAGGATGCCCGGCCGATGATACCTTTTCTCCGGACTATCTGATCCAGGCAGCGCTCCGAAAAGGACCTATGCTCCGTCATTTTGATTGTTCCATGATCACCAATCCTCGTTTCCAGCGGTTTGCCCTGGATCTCGGAGAAGAACTCGGCATTCCGGTGCAGGAATCTGTCCGCAGCGGAGGCGGCACAAACGGAAAATACATCCACGCTTCCCGCCACGGTGTTCCGACTATCGTGATCGGCGTCCCTGTCCGCTATATCCACAGTCATCATGGAATCTGTACACTGGAGGATTACAAAAATGCAGTAAAACTCGCTGTTGAAATTGTCAAACGTCTCACCAAAGAAACGATCAACAACTTTTAATATTTTTTCTGAATGATAATATGACAGGGGACTTCAGGTATAAAAACCTACAAGCCCCCTGTCGTAGATATGGCAATGAAGAAGAATCATGTGAATACCGATTCTGCTATTTTACTTTTTGAAAAAGCATTTCTACAAGCGCCTTCGGACGCCCGCCAGCGGCAGTACTTTCTTTTGCATAAATTTTTCCATACCCAGCCTCTATGATACGATTCATAATTCTTCTTGCACTTCTTACCGTAATATTCAGGCACTCAGCAAGCTGATGAGCATCAAACACATAGCTTTGTCGAACTTCAGCAATGGCAATAATTTTGAGGATGGAGGAATTGCTAAGACCGGTTGCCTTGGAGATCTCCTGTAATCCAGGATCAGAAGAAATCAACTGATACTCCAGTTGGAACTCTTCTCCGATCGGACCATGCATTGTTTCAGCAGCATCGATATAGTAAATTTCCTGCTTTTTATATTTCAGCGAATAGTTAAGAGCATGTCTGGCATGCATCTCTGCCTGATGTGCCGTTACACCCATCCCGATTCCCACATTCAGATATAACCCTTCCTCCCGGATTTGGCGCTGCAACTGCAGCAGCCTATGCTGATTGGTTTTACTTTTTATTGCACCAACCGTGGAAAACACAACATACTCCTGCCACCCGAAAGAAAAAATAGATCCTTGAATCCGTTTGGTATATCGGATAATTTCTTTCTCGACATCTGCCTTTTCTATCAGACTAGAATAATAATTTTCTTCCGTTCGCTCATAACCAGTCAGCTGGAAAATTTCTACGGCAGACTGTGCATATTCCGCTTTCTGCAGAGCACATTCATTTTGAAGTTTTTCTAGTGCTCGCCGGACCATTGCTCTTGTAGGACCAAGATAAATAGCCGGGTATCCCTTTTCGCGCAAGGTATTATATACCCAAACAAGGGACGTCAATGCTACATTCACTTTTCCTTCCCTTTGCAACTGGATATGCCAGTCCACATATTCCTGCTCTTCTACACCCGGGCAGAAAGAGGAAGAATAGATATTTTTAGCCAAAATATGAAATGCATCTAAAAGATCTTCAATAACCTGGTGTTCTACAATGTCAATACTGAACGCATCAAGTTCCATCTGCTGTTTCTGCATTTCAAGAAAAGCCCTTGAAACACTGAGAGCAGATTTTTCAACGGAAGTATGTGGCTTTTTTATTTCATAAATTTCTTCTGCATAACTTTCGATTGCACATCCTGTAAATAAAATAGCATCACATTCGTTTTCACATACTTCAATAACATCTGCGCAGGCATTGACCTGCTCTTTTTCATAGCAATTCACAGACAACGAATCATCAATATCGCGAAGACTTCGCTCGATCATTCTGCAGGAAGAATGTGGGCCTATCACGCCTATCTTCATAGCAGACTCCTTTCCAACAGACCATACTAGATTTTTTTGATATACTACTTTCCATATTATAACTTAGAACCATCGAAGAATTCAAGCTTTGAATGCTTTTTCATAAATTCGAGATAACTGATTTTTGTAAATGCCGGCTTGTAACTCTGTATGATTTCCTTCGCTTTTTCAGCATCATTGTAAAGCAGGTCTATAATAGTCAGCGCCATCATTTTTGCCGGAACAATATAAGCAAGTTCAGGATCTGCAAGTCTGTAATCTTTTGTATGGAGTCCTCCGGTAATGCCTTCTGTCCAAATATGCATGCAAGGTTTCATCTGCGACATATCACCAAGATCTGTAGAGCCTGCAGTTTTATATAACTCTACAAAAGAATCTTCAGATGCACCGGCATAATCAATCATATTTTGCTTATACAAAGCAGACAATCTACGATCCGTTTTTAAAGGCAGATATCCCATTTGATCATGAATCTCTACTTTTCCCCCCACTGCAAGCGCACCGGCTTTTAGTGCCCGGTTTACTTTCCGGCTTGCGTCCAACATTGCCGGAATTGTAAATGCCCGCACCATAATCTGCATTTTCACAACAGATGGAACTACATTTACAAGTCCGCCGCCTTCCGTAATCACAGTACTGACACGGACTTTATCCTCATCTTTGAATGTTTCACGAAGTGCATGGATATTCTGAAGCGCCAATGAAGCCATATTAAGTGCGTTAACACCGCAGAATGGGGCAAATCCGGCATGTGCTGCTTCTCCAACAAATTTTACTGTCTTAGTAACAAACCCATTGCCCTCTGTATCAATAATACAACGCTTACGTTTATCTTCCATCTCCATCATATGACACTGGAGAATCATATCCACCTCATCAATTCCTCCTCTAGCCAGATATTCCTGTTTACCTCCGTAAAAACTGATTTTTCCTTTCTGAATCAGACTGTTTCGGTAATCATAATCGACACATTCTTCAGCTGGAATCGCAATAAAATCTACAGAGCCCTGAAGTTGGTCTAGGACTCCGGATGTTTTCAGACCTAATGCACATCCGAGCAAATTGGCAAGCTGTGCATGGTGACCACAGGCATGTACATTCCCATTATCTAAACTGTCAGGATGTTCTGTACACATAATGCAGTCAAGTTCCCCCATGACTGCAACTTTTGGTCCATCTTTTTTAGAGGAAGACGCCTTGCATCCAGTGTAGGCAATTTCCGTCTCCGGTTCAAAACCGATTTTGCGAAAGGCTTCTTCTATACGTTTTGTCGTGTTAAATTCTTTAAATCCAAGTTCAGGTGTTTGATAAACTTCATTTCCGAACCGAATAATGAAATCTTTATTTTTCTCGATACTTTCCAGGCATTTTAACTTTAACTTTTCCTTATCCATGCTGTCATCTCCTTATTTTGCGGACATCATTCTCCTTAGAACCGCTGCTGCCTTACATAGTTGATCCATGTCAATCGCTTCTTCAACCGTATGCACCTTTTGCATTCCACAGCCAAGAATCACACTTCGGTATCCGTGACCTGCCAATACATTTGCATCACTTCCTCCGCCAATTACCATGAAATCCATTGGGATATTTTCTGCCTGCATCGCCTTTTCTGTCTCTTTTACCAGTTCGCAGTCTAAATCAAGAGAGAGAGTCGGATAAGCCAGTTCCTGTTTCATTTCATAAGAGGCACCCATAATTTCGGCGGCATTTTTGCAACAACTTTCCATATAGGCAACTTCCTGCGCCAGCTTTTCCATACTGTGCGATCTGATTTCCGCTGTAAACGTCACTTCATCTGTTACGATATTTGTCGCTGAACCACCTTCTATACGTCCGATATTTGACGTTGTCTCAACGTCAATTCTTCCGATGTGCATATCACTGATTGCTTTTGAAGCGGCAGCAATCGCATTAATTCCTTTTTCAGGTTCTATCCCTGCATGTGCCTTTTTCCCATGAAATGTAATTTCAATTGCTGTCATTGCAGGTGCTTTATAAGCAACGACACCTGTGTCCCCGGTCGCATCAACAATGACCAGATCTTTGCATGGAAGCATAGACAGATCCATATGTTTGGTCCCAAGCATGCTGATTTCTTCTGAGCAAGTAAACATAAGATAAATGTCCCTGTGAGGAGCATCTGTTTCCAACAAATCTTCAACAGCTTCCAGGATTGCAGCAATTCCTGCTTTATCATCTCCGCCGAGTGTTGTTGTAAGATCTGTCCGTATCACATTTCCTTCTATCACAGGCTTTACGTTTTTACACGGCTCAATCTGATCCATATGTGCTCCAAAGCCAAGTGGCATTCCTTCCTGTGTACCTTTTAAAAATGCCACAATATTTCGTCCATTTCCTCCATATTCCTCTCCAGCATTATCTGCCCGAAATGGAATGTTTCTTTCTGTCAGCCAGTTTTCAATCCAGTCAGCCATCTCTTTTTCATTACGGGACGGACTGTAAATCTGAATCATTTTGATAAAATTTTCTTGTAACCTTTCTCTTGAAAGCATTGTCAGACTCCTTTCCTGCATACAATATATTTTTGCATTGTTTCCATGATGACATTGGCCTAAAGTTAGTCCTGAAGTTCTTTTCTGTAAAGGAATTTTCCTGCTAAAATGGAACCAAATACAGCTACCAGAATCACAACGTAAGATGGTGTTCCAGGGAAGAATGACAAGAAGTTATTTTTCAGAAGCCAATTCATTCCAAACGCGATTACTACAGCAACTCCAGCAAGTTTTGGTCTTGCAATAGCAAACTGCCCGAATACCGCTCCATAAAGTGCAGGGAGAAGGAAGTTTAATGCATCTTTCATTGAAGCAGGCATTATGTCAATCAATGCATTTCCTGCGACAGCTCCTACTGTAAGAATTACTATATTTACAATAACAGATACCGCAATACCGATCGTTGAGATGACAGAACCTTTTTCCGTTCCCATCTCAACACCTGCGGCCTCCTGAGCAACGGATGAACATGGAACACGCATATTGGAAGTATTCCCTGATAAAAATGTCAGGTATGTCCCAGGAATTCCAAGAATCGGGAAATAAGAAATCGGCTCTACGATATAGAAAGCACCACTTACGCTCATTTGCGAGATGGTTCCTGCAATAATCGCCGAAGCAGGAGGCATATATCCATAAACAACAGCAAGCATGATCGCAGGACAAAAACAAGTAATAATTCCAAGTAGCATCGTAATTTTTCCCCATTTAACAATTCCAGGAATGTAGGTTTTACTATAATATTCGTTATTCATCTTTCTTCCTCCCTCTCTTATAATACTGTGTCCCAGATGTAACCGACGATCATACCGGAAAACATTGCGATTGCAAACGCCCATTCCCTCAGCCAACTGATATTTTTCTCTTTGGCTGTTTTAGAAAGAATCATCATTAGGATACAGCCGACAATTGTTGCAATTGCAGGAGCTCCTCCAAATGCAAACTGGTTTTTTTCATTGAAAAAATTTCCGGATGCAAGGTTTGCAAAAGCGCCAAGCATAGCCCCTGAAGAAATGATAGGAATCATTTTGGAATTTCCCTTTGACATCAAGTGATTTACTTTTTCCATTTTATCCGTAAAAATGAATGTAAAAATCAACCATCCAAGAGAACCGCAGATCATTACCCACACACCACATGCAAATGCAATTGGTGTAAGGTTTTCAAGTGTTGTTCCCATTGCCTGTGCACCAAATCCGGCTGCCATGGCTTCATAATTTACAGAACCAATAAATGACAGACGCATCCAGGATACCGGTGCTCCCATAGATACGATAAGAGAGATCATTGTTACGAGGATTACGATAGATGGCCCAATTGAAGAAATTGCACTGCTTTTAATCGCAATATTTACCTGTTCTTTTGTAATTCCGATCTCACTTGCAGCTTTTATAGATTTCCTAAAAAACAGTACCGATTGAAAAACTACAATTCCAACCGCAATAGCTGCAGCAAGCCACATAAGAGGGCTGTTTGCCAGTTCCAAATAGTTTACATTTTCTTTCATTTTTCTTCTCCTTTTCTTTAGTTTGAGACGCGTCCTTAACATGTCCTTATGTCAAAGTATACAGTTCGCATTTTTATTTGTCAATTTATTTTTGCAAAGTACACAAAAAATAGTGCACGAATTTTGTATACTAAAATAGTGCAAAATGGAGAATTTTCTTAATCTAGCATCTAAAATATGCAGATTTTTTTACTGTTAGTGATTTCATGAGATGTCACAAGATTGCTCACATCAGTTGACGCTCATTTGCTTAGCTTTCTGTCATCAGTTAGTTAGGCAA
>URCR01000046.1 GCA_900546325.1 uncultured Lachnospiraceae bacterium
GGGAAATATTTTCATTATGTTTTGTGCCTGAGCGAAGCGAAAGGAATGGATATAATTATGAAAACATTATTAGAAGTAAAAGATTTGTCAGTATCATATTTTACATATGCAGGAGAGGTACAGTCTGTACGGGGAATTTCTTTTCAAGTGCAACAAGGGAAAACAGTGGCACTTGTAGGCGAATCTGGTTGTGGTAAATCTGTGACAGCGAAATCAATTATGGGGTTAATTGAAAAGCCGGGAAAAATAGATGAAAAAAGCCGTATCATTTATGATGGGGAAAACATTGAGGGATACTGTGAAAAAGAGTGGAATCAGTTTCGAGGGAAAAAATGTTCCATGATATTTCAAGATGCACTGGTGTCTTTGAATCCAACAATGAACGTTGGAAAACAAATTATGGAAAACCTTCAAAATCATATCTCCGGAATGGAAACAAGCAAAGAAAAGATGTATGAGCAGGCAAAGGAAATTTTGGAACTGGTAGGAATTCCGGACGCAAAGCAGTGTATGAAAAAATATCCGCATGAATTATCAGGAGGAATGCGTCAGAGAGTTATGATAGCAACAGCAATGATTACACATCCGGAACTATTGATTGCAGATGAACCAACCACCGCGTTGGATGTGACAATACAGGCACAGATACTGGAATTGATGAAAAATCTCCAGGAAAAAATGAAAATGGCAATCGTTATGATCACTCATGATTTAGGAGTCGTGGCAGATATTGCGGATGAAATTATTGTAATGTATGCGGGCAAAATTGTGGAAAGAGGAACGTGCAGGGATATTTTTTACCGACCGGTGCATCCTTACACATGGGCACTGTTAAGATCGGTGCCGCGTCTGGATGTGAGCAGAAAGGAACCATTGATATCGATTGAAGGAAACATTCCGGATATGACCAACCCTCCGCAAGGATGTGCTTTTTGTGAAAGATGTCCGTATGCGATGAATATTTGCGGAGAATATATGCCGGATGAAATAGAGATAAGCAATGGACATTCGGCTGCCTGTTGGTTAATGGATGAACGCGCAGACAGAAGAGAGGTTCCATTTGGGGTAGGAGGAAATAGAAATGAACGGTAGAAGTGTGGAACTCAAAGTGGAGCATTTGAGCAAATATTATCCGGCTGGCAAACATAAAGTTTTAAAAGCGGTAGATGATGTTTCTTTTGAGCTATATAAAGGAGAAACACTTGGCATAGTAGGAGAATCTGGTTGCGGGAAGACAACTTGTGGAAAGACATGTATTGGAATGTTGAAAAAAACAAGTGGAAATGTTTTGTATCAGGGAAAGAATGTACATCAAATGTCAAAAAAAGAGAGATTTGCATTTACAAAAAAAGTTCAGATGATTTTTCAAGATCCATATGCTTCTTTAGATCCACATCAAAAAGTTTACAGGATTGTAAGTGAAGGAATCCGTATTCATAAACTTGCAAAGAGTAAAGACGAAGAACGGAAAATGGTTATGGATTTAATGGAGATGGTTGGGTTGAATGCAGAACATGCGGTAAGAAATGTGCATGAATTTTCGGGTGGACAGCGTCAGCGGATAGGGATTGCGAGGGCACTTGCGGTAGATCCGGAATTTTTGTTTTGCGATGAACCAATATCAGCGCTGGATGTTTCAATCCAGGCTCAGATTATCAATCTGCTAATGAAACTGCAGCGAGAACGGAACCTTACGATGCTGTTTATTGCACATGATTTGTCTATGGTCAAGTACATATCAGACAGGATCGGTGTTATGTATTTAGGAAATCTTGTAGAGTTGTCCGATTCTGAAAGCTTATACCAAAATCCGTATCACCCATATACAGAGGCATTGTTATCGGCTGTACCAATTGCCGATCCGGAAGCGTCTGAAAACAGAAGCAGAATCATGTTAAATGGAGATGTTCCCAGTCCGGTGGATCCGCCAAAGGGATGCAGATTTAGCGGCCGGTGTAAGAAATGTATGGAAAAATGTAAAAGAGAGAGACCTCTGTTGCGAGAAATCACAAGGGGACATTGGGTGGCATGTCATCTTTATTCCTAAAAGAATTTTGATTTTCTTGTCAAAATGTCCTGCCTGTTTGTCTATAAAGCCAGATATATGGTAAAAAAGCCGGATTTATTATATAATGAGTCCGATAAAAGCGAGAATCTTGCACAACAGGAGGGACACTATGAGTGACATAAATCAGGAGATGACACCACATCCGGGGCCGGATGGTAAGAAGGAAGGATTCTGCGGACAGTTAAAAGCTGTGAGAGCAGTGGAAAAGGGAGAAGAAAGGCATATTGTGTGGATCACATTTGGGGAGGATCTGAAGGGAAAACTCACTTTTCTGGAGGAAAATATTTTCCGCTATGATGTAGATCCGAGCGGGGCGTTTGAGAGCTATGCGGCTCCAAGAGAGAAGGAGCATACAGCGAAGATCCAGCAGTGTCCGGACGAATCAGATTTCTATACAAAACCGGAAGTGGAAATCTGTGAAGGAGATCAGACGATTAAAATCTGCTGTGGAAAGACCGAAGTGATGTTTGAAAAAGAGACAGCGAAGATGAAAGTCTGCATCAATGGAAAGGCTGTTCTTGAGGAAGCGGAGGCACTCACAGTCGGTGAGGAGACCATTCAGGTGCTGGTCAAAAGAGAGCATGAAAATTTCTACGGCGGCGGTACCCAGAATGGACGATTTGTACATACAGGAAAGACAATCCAGATTGTCAATGAGAGTGCGTGGATGGATGGGGGTGTTGCATCACCGAATCCATTTTATTTTACGACGGGCGGATATGGTGTTTTGAGAAATACATTTGCCGATGGAAGCTACGATTTTGGGGAGAGCGAAGCGGAGATTGTTCGCGCCGGGCATAAGGAAGAAAAGTTCAGTGCCTACTATTTTCTGTCTGACGGGGAAAACGGAAGCCGTATCACACAGGAACTTTTGAAAGCCTACTATCATGTGACGGGAAATCCGCTGCTCCTGCCGGAATATGGATTTTATGAAGGACATTTAAACTGCTACAACCGTGATGCGTGGTCTGAGAAAGCCGGGGATAAGGAATGGAATATCAAAGGAACAGCGGAAAGTACTGCGGAAGGGATCACAAGGTATGAAAGCGGTATGGCGACCGGATACCGTTTGTCAGAAGGACAGCATTCCGAATCATTGAACGGGGAAGGTCCAACGGTGGCAGCGGAGCATTATCCTCAAAATGCAGATACACCATATGAATATTCAGCCAGAGCTGTGCTGGATCAGTACGTCAGATATGATATGCCGCTTGGATATTTCCTGCCAAATGACGGATATGGCGGTGGATATGGGCAGAACGGGTATTATGTACAGGGAGGCGTCAATGAGGATGGAAGCAGTTCTCCGGAGCGGATCGCTGCGGTAGATGCCAATGTAGAAAATCTCGCAAAGTTCAGAGAGTATGCCAACGGGAAAGGAGTTGCGGCAGGGCTTTGGACGGAGAGTAACCTGGCGCCGGACTCAGACAATCAGACTTACTGGCACTTGCTCCGGGACTTCCGAAAAGAAGTATCGGTCGGAGGAGCAACGACACTGAAGACAGATGTGGCATGGGTTGGACCGGGCTATTCATTCCAGCTGAACGGAGTAAAGACTGCCTATGATATTATCACGACAGCGGAACAGTTCCGCCCGAATATCATTTCCCTGGATGGCTGGGCAGGATCACAGCGGTTTAACAGTGTGTGGAGCGGTGACCAGACCGGAGGAAACTGGGAGTATATCCGTTTTCATATCCCGACTTATATCGGAAGTTCTCTGAGCGGAAACCCGAATATCGGAAGTGATATGGATGGAATCTTCGGAGGGAAAGCATTGATCGCAGCCCGTGATTACCAGTGGAAATCATTTACTCCGCAGATGTTAAATATGGATGGGTGGGGCACTTATATGAAAGCGCCGTACACATTCGGAGATCCTTATACGGGAATCAACCGGATGTATATGAAGATCAAATCAAAGCTGATGCCTTACATTTACACGACAGCAGTTTCAGCTTCCAATCTGGATACCGGAAATGACGACACCGGACTGCCGATCGTACGTGCGATGTTTCTGGAATACCCGGAAGATACTTATGCATACAGCAGAACGATGCAGTACCAGTTCCTGCTCGGGGCTAATATTTTAGTTGCTCCGGTTTACAAAAATACAGCGGCAGATGAAGAGGGAAATGATGTGAGAAATCACATTTACCTTCCGGATGAGAATGAAGTGTGGATCGACTATCTGACCGGAGAAAAATATCCGGGCGGGCAAGTGCTGAATAATTTTGCTGCACCGCTTTGGAAGCTTCCGGTATTTGTGAAAAATGGGACCATTCTTCCGATGTATGAGGCAAACAATACACCGGATGCCATCGACCGGACAAAACGGATCGTAGAATTCTGGCCGGGTGGGGACAGCTCTTATACGACTTATGAGGATGACGGAAAATACATTCACAATCAGACAGAGGAAGATGAGGCTTACGGAACGATCGACCACGTTTCCTATGGAAGCCATGTTGCGACAACGTATACCTCTCATGTGGAGGGAGAAAAAGCAGTTCTGACAGCAGAGTGCTCTGAAGGTACTTATGAAGGATATGACGCAGAGCGCAGCACGACGTTTATCGTACATTTATCAAAACGTCCGGAAACAGTGCTCGCATATAACGGAGAGTCCTCCCTTTGTCTGACAGAAGCAGGAGATCTGGAAACATTTGAGCAGAATGTGCCAAAACAGGGAGAGGCAGTTTTCTTCTATGACGAGCATCCGGTTCTTTGTACTTATGCTTCGGAGGAGGAAAAACATTTCCGCGCCATGGTAAAAGAGGCAAAGATCGCTCCGAAACTGTATGTGAAACTGGCAGCAGTGGACAGTCAAAAAGAAAGACAGACTGTGGAGATCCAAGGATTTGAAAATGCAGTTCACCGGATGCCAGAGAAAGAAAACACCGCACTCGTTGTTCCGCAGCTGACCGCGGCAGAGGAAGAGAAAACTTCCACAAGCATCGGACTGCGCTGGACAGAAAGCGAGGGGGCAGCGGTGTACGAAATGCTTGTGGACGGCAACCTCTATACAATGGGCGAGGCGCTTTCTTATATTCACGATGATCTTGAATATCATTCCGAGCATACCTATAGTGTGCGTGCAAGAAATGAGAACGGATATTCTGCATGGAGTGAACCGCTTATGACAAGCTCCTTATTAGACCCATGGAGAAATGAAATCGGTGCACTCGGAACGATCACATGGACCGGAGGAGATGACGCGGGCGCATTGAAGTATGCGACAGACCATAGCTTCCGCGGGCTGTTCTTCTCAGTGGGAGACATTGTCGGTGACAAGACTCCGTTTATCTATGATTTCGGTGCAGCTTATGAACTGGATAGATTTGAGTATTATCCGCGCGACAGTTATGGAAGCGGTACGGTAGAGCAGATGAACGTCTATTCAAGCTTAGATGGAAAACACTGGAAGCTGGAATGGGATGGAACAAAAGAAGAAGAGTGGACATACAATACAGATCTGGAAGTAGAGGAAAATGCAAAGACGGTTCCGCTTGCCGGAGTCAGCGCCCGTTATCTGAAACTTCAGATCATGAAATCACGGCGGAATTACTTTGCCTCCCACGAACTTCCGGTATACAAAAAGGATGGTTCCAAACCATTTGCAGTCGGAAGTACGAATAAAAATGAGACAGTCTCCGAGGGTGATTACACAAATATGAAGAACTATCTTGGTACTTCTGTCAAAGACGGTTCCAACTTCGTTGATCAGATCCAGAAACGAAGCGGTGACGTTAACATGAATGGCATCTATGATGTTTATGATTATGCATTCACAATGTTCAAACTGGATGGCGGCACAAAACAGAGCGGAGAAGTATCCGGTCAGGCAAGACTCTGTACAGAGAAAGAATGTGTCAAAGCAGGTGAATCATTTACGCTTACCGTACTTGCCGAAGATGCGAAAAACGTCAATGCCTTCGGATCTGTCATCGATTACGATCCTTCTCATCTGGAATTTGTATCAGCTGTCGGAACAGGGGCGGCAGGTGAGATGGAAGACTTGACAGTCAATAAGGTATACAGCGATGGAACTGCTTATGTTAACCTGGCATTTGCAAACCGCGGAGATAAGCCGCTGTATCATGGAAGTGATGAACTTGCAGTCATCACGATGAAGGCACTCACAGATCTCTGCCCGGCAGAAGAGATGAAACAGGATGAGATACTTCTGATCGGTCCGGCATATGATGTGGCAGAATAGCAGAAAGCGTCAGAAAAAATAAGGCTGTGTTGCAGCAAAGAAAGGACACCTCCTTTCGAAGAGATTCGGATAAGGAGGTGTCCTTTTGAATGGAATTTTATACATATAAAAGGACAGATGCAAAGGAAAACAAACGTAAATTTATTTCTTGACAACCAGAAGTGTATTTGATAAAGTTACAGTTAGGTAATGTAATGAAAAAAGTTACATTTTACCTGAAAATCAGGAAATGATTTATTTATAAACAGGAAAATAGAAAAAATTTCTGTATTAAAAAAAGAAAGAGGTGGATGTATGGGATTTTCGCTGGATATCAGCATCCCGGTTCTGACAGTATTTCTGCAGGGCTTATTTAGTTTTTTCTCCCCGTGTGTTCTGCCACTGATACCGCTGTATATGGGGTATCTGTCAGGCGGGACCGGCGAGGTCGGAGAGGATGGAAAGGTTCATTATAAGAGGAAAAAGGTGCTGCTTCACACGATATGTTTTGTGGTGGGAGTCAGCTTTGCATTTCTGCTTCTGGGACTCGGTGCGTCGGCACTTGGAAGTTTTCTTCAGAAGAATCAGATATTATTTGCAAGAATCGGTGGAATTTTGGTGATCGCATTCGGACTGTATCAGCTTGGGGTATTTGGACCGAGCAGAATCCTTGGAAAGGAACGAAGACTTCCGTTTCACTTGGATGTGCTTGCAATGTCTCCGCTGACAGCCCTTTTGATGGGATTTCTGTTCAGCTTTGCATGGACACCTTGCGTGGGGCCGGCGCTGACAAGTGTGCTTCTGATGGCAGCCTCTGCCGGAACAAAGTGGATGGGATTTGCACTGATCGGTGTGTATACCCTTGGATTTGTCCTGCCGTTTCTTGCAGTCGGGCTTTTCACAACAAGCCTTCTGGAATTGTTTAAAAAACATATGAATGTTGTGAAGTATACGGTAAAAGTCGGCGGAGTGCTGATGATCTTGATGGGACTTCTGATGTTTACCGGAAAGATGAACGCAGTGACCGGATATCTTTCAAAAGTATCCACAACGGGAAATGCGACTGAAAGTACAGAGGAAACTAAAAAGGCAGCGTCTGACAATGAGGAGGAAAAACAAGAGAAAGAAGCACAGGAATCCGCTTCCGGGGAGGAAGAGAAAGAAGAGAAGGATTCCAAGGAGCGTAAGACGGTCCCTTCCATCGATTTTACTTTAAAGGATCAGTATGGAAATACACATACCCTCTCAGACTATAAGGGAAAGACGGTCTTTTTGAATTTCTGGGCGACCTGGTGCGGACCGTGCCGGAATGAGATGCCGGAGATTCAGAAATTGTATGAGGAATATCAGGCCAAGGAGGACAGCGATGTTGTAATTCTCGGAATTGCGGCGCCGGATCTTGGAGGGGAAGCTTCCGAGGAGGAGATCAAGGCATTTCTGGAGGAAAACGGTTACACCTATCCGGTTGTGATGGATACGACCGGGGAAATTTTCACAAGCTATGGAATCAGTGCATTTCCGACGACTTTTATGATCGACAAGGACAGCAATGTGTATGGATATGTCAGTGGCCAGTTAAGTGAGGATGTGATGCGAAATATTATTGAACAGACACAGAATCAGGAATAATATGCGGATGTGGGAAAAGAACATAAATAATGGAAGTGATAGAAGGTGAGAAGATGAACGGAATACAGCGGAAGAATCGGGTGGTGAGAGCAGGATGACAAGTGAATTTGCGATTGCAGTTCATGCGCTTGTGTTTCTGGAGCACAAGGGAATTGTGATCTCCAGTGAGGAACTGGCGAAAAATGTATGTACCAATCCGGCACGCATCCGGAAGGTCATGGCGAAATTAAAGAAAGCAGATCTGATCAAGACGAAAGAGGGAACGGAGGGAGGATATCTCTTCTTCCGGGAGGCAGAGGCGGTTACGCTTGCACAGGTGGCGGAGGCACTTCAGATTTCCTTTGTATCGACTTCGTGGAGAAGCGGGGATCCGGACAAAAAGTGCTGTGTGGCATCAGGGATGGCAGATGTGATGACAGGAATCTATGCGGAATTGAATGAGTGCTGTAAAGAACGGCTAAAGCAGAAGACGATCGCGGATGTGGAGAGAGAGATTTTTGATTTTGTTGGCAAGTCCCATGAAACAAAGGAGAAGAGCTGCAAATGAGAAAAGTTATCTGTAAAAAAGATGGAGGAAATAAGAGATGGGAGAGAAATTAAAGAAGCTGGCGGCATACTATAAGCCGTACAAAGGGTTGTTTTTCAGTGATATGTTTTTTGCGATTCTTGGGGCTGCGGTTACTTTAGTGCTGCCTCTGATCGTGCGTTATATCACAAATGAAGTAGTTTATTTTCAGGCGGAGGATGCACTGAATACGATCACATGGATCGGTGTGCTGATGTTCGGGCTTGTCGTGCTGGAATTTGGCTGCAATTATTTTATCGGATACTATGGACATCTGATGGGAGCGAAGATGGAAGCCGATATGCGAAGTGACATTTTCGGACATTACCAAAAGCTGACCTTTGCATTTTATGACAATCAGAAAGTGGGAGGTCTGTTATCGAGAATTACGAGTGATCTGTTTGACATTACAGAACTTCTCCACCATGGGCCGGAGGATATTGTGATCTCCATCATCAAGCTGGTTGGTTCTTTTGCAATTTTATTCAGCATTAACCAAAAATTGACACTTGTGGCATTTGCATTCATTCCGGTCATGATCGTGTATGCCGGATATTATAACCGGAAGATGAAGCGGGCTTTTAAGCGGAACCGGGAGAAGATTGCGGATATCAACAGCCAGATTGAGGACAGCCTTTCAGGAATCCGTGTTGTGAAATCGTTTGCAAATGAAAAGATCGAGATGAAGAAGTTTCAGGATGGCAATGACCGTTTTGTCGCTGCGAAGAAGATCAGTTACCGTTACATGGGTGCGTACAATTCCGGTCTTGGGGCGCTGACGACACTTGTCACGGTTGTTGTGTTGATTGCCGGAGTGCGTTTTATGGCAGCAGGAACAGTGGCAGTGACCGATCTGATCACATTTCTTCTGTATATCAATAACTTTACAGAGCCGGTGAAGAAGCTTGTCAACTTCACAGAGCAGTTCCAGAATGGGTATTCCGGTTTTGAGAGATTCCTTGAAATCCTGGCCATCGCGCCGGATATCAAGGACAAAGAGGACGCGGTGAGTGTTGAGCATCTGGAAGGGAAAATTGAATTTCAGGATGTGTCATTCCACTATGAGGACAGCACAGAAAATGTACTGGATCACATCAATCTGGATGTGGAGGCAGGCGACTATATGGCGCTGGTCGGACCGTCCGGTGTCGGAAAGACGACAATCTGCAGCCTGATCCCGCGTTTTTATGAAGTGTCCGGCGGTTCGATCAAAATTGACGGGATCGATATCCGGGATATGAAACTGAATGATCTGAGAAATAATATCGGGATCGTGCAGCAGGATGTCTATCTGTTTGCGGGGACGATCATGGAAAATATCCGTTATGGAAAGCCGGATGCGACAGATGAGGAAGTTGTTATGGCGGCAAGAAACGCAAATGCACATGAATTTATCATGAGTTTTCCGGAAGGGTATGATACAGATATCGGTCAGCGCGGGGTAAAACTCTCCGGCGGACAAAAACAGCGTCTGTCCATCGCAAGAGTGTTCTTGAAAAATCCGCCAATCTTAATTTTCGATGAGGCAACATCGGCGCTTGATAATGAGAGCGAGAAAGTTGTGCAGCAGTCATTGGAACGTCTGGCAAAGAACCGTACCACATTTGTGATCGCACACAGACTTTCTACGATCCGAAATGCAAAGAGGATTCTTGTGCTGACCGAGAATGGAATCGAGGAAGAAGGAACTCACGAGCAGCTGCTTGAGAAAGACGGCGTGTATGCTGATCTTTATCAGATGCAGTTCCGAAAAGGGATTGAGTGCTAGAAGAGAGGACCTTGCAAAAAGAAGTGTTCGATAGAGGCGCAGATGGAGCAGGAGATTTGGAACGGATCACAGATAAAAAGCAAATTTTGAAAAGAGGTAGAATAAAATGATAACGATAGACTTTCAAAGACCGACTTTGGAGGACAAGGAACTTTTGACATCTTACTTTAGAAACTATCCATCGCGAAGCTGTGAGCGCACATTTGTCAATGTGTACTTGTGGGCGAAATTTTATCAGGTAGGGTATGCAATGGTGGAAAATACCGTTGTCTTCCGGTCAAATGAAAATGGTCTGTCCTTCGCCTATCCGGTGGGAGCTCCGGAGGATGTAAAGCGGGCGATTGAAGTGCTGATGGAGTACAGCAGGGAACAGGGGTATCCATTTACCATGTACTGTGTGACAGAAGAGAATTTTGCACAGCTGGAACAGTGGTATCCGGAACAGTTTGAAATCGAGTATGACAGAGACAGCGCAGACTATGTATATGAGTCAGAGAAGCTGGCGACGCTTTCAGGCAAAAAGCTTCACGGAAAGCGGAACCACATCAATAAATTTAAGATTGTAAATGAAGACTGGTCGTATGAAAAAATTACGAAAGAAAACATTGAAGAATGTTTCCAGATGGCGCTTCGGTGGAGAGGCGAAAATGGATGTGAGGCGGATGAAGAAAAAAATGCAGAGATGTGTGTGACACTCAATTCTCTGCGGCTTTATGAAGAACTGGGGCTGACCGGAGGACTTCTGAGGGTGGACGGAGATGTTGTTGCATTTACACTTGGAGAGGAAGTCAGCGACGATACGTTTGTAGTCCACATTGAGAAGGCATTTGCGGATATTCAGGGAGCCTATACGATGATCAATCAGCAGTTTGTGGAACATGAGTGTATGAAGTACAGATACATTAACCGTGAGGAGGATACAGGCGCAGAGGGGCTGCGCAAAGCAAAACTGTCGTACCGCCCGGTATTTCTCGTGGAGAAAGGAACTGTGACAAAGAGGGAGGAAACAGTATGATCGCAGAAAAGATGAAAGGGATGGTGGCAAACAGCTCCGCTATCCGCGCGATGTTTGAGGAAGGAAACCGTCTTGCAAAAATTTACGGGAGAGAAAATGTGTTTGATTTCAGTCTCGGCAATCCAAATGTGGAAGCGCCGCAGGCGGTAAAGGAAGCGATTCTTTCCCTTGTCACGGAAGAGACCCCGCTGGAACTTCACGGCTATACGAACAGTAACGCAGGGTATGAGGATGTGCGCCGGACAGTGGCAGAGTCGTTGAATGAGCGGTTTCAGACAGCGTTCTCCCCGGAGAATATCATTATGACAGTCGGTGCGGCAGGGGGATTGAATGTGATCTTAAAGACGCTTGTCAACCCGCAGGAGGAAGTGATTGTCTTCGCACCGTATTTTGGGGAATATAGAAG
This sequence comes from uncultured Lachnospiraceae bacterium, assembly GCA_900546325.1. Lineage (GTDB taxonomy): Bacteria > Bacillota > Clostridia > Lachnospirales > Lachnospiraceae > Faecalimonas. Next base: position 11,650 of record URCR01000046.1, read on the forward strand.
CTACACATCCAATGTGGACGGTGTACTTGTGGAGATCTCACCGGACACAGAAAGTTTCCAGCCAAAACTTGATGAATTTGCGGAGAAGATCACACCGAAGACGAAGGCGGTCATCGTGAATACGCCGAATAATCCGACGGGTGTTGTGTACTCAGAGGAGACGATCCGGGAGATGGCACGGATCATGGAGGAGAAGCAAAGAGAGTACGGGACGGAGATCTATTTGATTTCCGATGAACCGTACCGGGAACTTGCCTTCGATGGAGTGGAAGTGCCGTATCTGACAAACTATTATAAAAATACCATTGTGGCATATTCTTACAGCAAGTCGCTGTCCCTTCCGGGAGAGCGGATCGGATATCTTGTGATTCCCTCGGAAGTGGCAGACAGCCGTGATGTGATCGCAGCGGCAGGTGTGGCGAACCGGATCTTAGGATTTGTCAATGCACCGACACTGCTTCAGAAAGTTGTTGCCAAATGTATCGGAGAGAAGACGGATCTTACCTATTATAACAGGAACCGGGAAACGCTCTATGAAGGATTGAGACAATGTGGATTTCGCTGCATTAAGCCGCAGGGAGCTTTCTATTTGTTTGTGAAATCTCCGATCGAAGATGAGAAGGAATTTTGTGAGGCGGCAAAGCGATACAATATCCTGCTTGTGCCGGGCAGCTCGTTTGGGTGTCCGGGCTATGTGCGGATCGCTTACTGTGTGGCATATGAGACCATTACCGGTGCACTTCCGAAATTTCAGGAACTTGCAAAGCAGTATTTTCAGAGATAAGTCCGGCAAAGCACAACGAAAGTCCGTAAGAGAAATAAAATTTTTGTAAATCAAAAGAGAAAGATTGAAAAAAGAAAGGATTTATGCTAAATTTTTTAGCAGAGTGCATGGAAAGGAGATTAATTGATGCTGAAACAAATATTGCAGGGAATGGTTGTCGGAATTGCGAACATCATTCCGGGAGTCAGCGGTGGAACAATGATGGTCGCTATGGGACTGTATGACAAGCTGATTCATTCGATCACCCATTTGAAGAGCGAGTTTAAACAGAGTATGAAGCTTCTGATCCCGATTTTTGCCGGGGCAGGAATTGCGATTGTTGTACTGTCAAAGTTATTTGAATTTTTACTTGATACATACCCGATCCCGACGAACTTTGCGTTCTGTGGATTGATTTTCGGAAGTCTTCCGTTTATCGTGAAGAAAGTCAAAGGACATTCGGTTACCATCGGGAAAATCATTCCGTTCCTTGTCTTCTTCGCGGTCGTGATCGTGATGGCGATGCTCGGAGAGACGGGAGGAAAGGCAGCAGATGTCACATTTGGCCTTGTAAATGTGATCAAGCTATTCTTCGTCGGCGTGATTGCGGCGGCAACGATGGTTGTACCGGGAGTCAGTGGTTCGATGATGCTGATGCTGCTTGGTTATTATGATGTAATCTTAAAGACGATCAATTTATTTGTAGATTCTCTTGTGAAATTCGATATGACAGGGCTGATGCAGGGAGTTGGTGTTCTTGCACCGTTTGGAGTCGGTGTGCTGATCGGAATCGGGGTCATTGCGAAACTGATTGAATTTATTTTTTCAAAAGCAGAGATCCACGCGTATTACGGAATTATCGGTTTGATTGTCGCATCACCGATTGCGATTCTGATGAAGATGAACTGGTCGGGCGTTTCCGTATTTACGATCGGAGCCGGAGTGATCACATTCGGACTTGGATGGCTGACAGCCAATAAGCTCGGAGGAGAATAAAAAAGAAAGAGAAGTGTCACAGAAAGCTGTATGGAATTTCCAGGCAGCGGAAGAAAGTTGAAAGAAACTGACTGCCGCAGGATTGCAAGGGAAAGCTTCTGGAGGCTCCCCGGTTTATCCGGGGAGTTTTTCTTTGGAAAACGTTTCAAAAAGATGTAAGAAAATAATGTTAGGAACCTTGCAATTTAAATTTGATAGTGCTATAATAGGATAGTAAGGTATCTAACAATTAAAGATTGAGGATGCCTTGTTTTTACGAAAAAAATAAGGAATAGGAGGAATCAAAAGTGATAAAAGAACTTTCAAAATGTATTAGAGAATACAAGACGGCTTCCATTAAGGCGCCGGTGTATGTGTCGTTGGAAGTAATTATGGAATGTATTATTCCATTCGTGATTGCCCAGCTGGTCAACCAGATCAAAGCCGGGTGCGAATTTTCAGTCATTGTAAAGTATGGATTGATCTTGATTGCGATGGCAGCACTTTCCCTGCTGTTCGGTGCAATGGCGGGAACCGTCGCAGCGACAGCGTCATGTGGATTTGCAAAAAATGTGAGAAAGGATATATTCTATAAAATACAGACATACTCTTTTAAGAACATTGACCGTTTTTCCACTTCATCACTCGTGACAAGACTGACGACGGACGTCACAAATGTGCAGATGGCATATATGATGATTATAAGAATTGCGGTGCGGTGTCCGTTTATGCTGGTCTTTTCATTTACAATGGCATTTATTATGGGAGGAAAGATGGCATGGATCTTTGTGATCCTTGTTCCGATCCTCGGAGCAGGACTGGCTCTGATCGTCCGGCTTACCATGCCGCTCTTCAGAAAAGTCTTCAAAAAATATGACAGACTGAACAATTCCATACAGGAGAATGTCAAAGGAATCCGTGTCGTAAAATCCTATGTTCGTGAAGAGTATGAGAAAAAGAAATTCAAAGTGGCGGCAGATGATATCTGTCAGGATTTCACGAAAGCAGAGAGAATCCTTGCGTTTAACAATCCGCTGATGCAGTTCTGTATGTATGCGGTTATGATTTTTGTACTTTATTTTGGCTCCTACGTGATCATTACATCAAAAGGAATGGATCTGGATGTCGGACAATTTTCGGCGCTGCTTACATACAGCTTTCAGATTCTCAGCAGTCTCATGATGATTTCCATGGTATTTGTTATGATCACAATGGCCAGTGAGTCTGCAAAGCGTATTGTAGAGGTGATCTCCGAGGAGAGTACGATTGAGAATCCTGCTGATCCGATCTATGATGTAAAAGACGGATCTGTCGATTTTGACCATGTAAACTTCAAATATTCAGAAAATGCAGAGAAGATGGCGCTTTCTAACATTGATCTGCATATCCGGTCCGGAGAGACAATCGGAATCATCGGTGGCACAGGTTCCTCCAAATCTTCTCTGATCCAGCTGATCTCCCGTCTGTATGACACGACAGAAGGATCTGTAAAAGTCGGAGGAATCGATGTAAGAAATTACGATCTTGAGACACTTAGAAATCAAGTATCTGTCGTACTTCAGAAGAATATCCTCTTCTCAGGTACCATTAAGGAAAATCTGCGCTGGGGAAATAAAGAGGCAACGGATGAAGAATTGATCGAGGCATGTAAGCTGGCACAGGCGGATGAGTTTATCAATCAGTTCCCGGCAGGGTATGATACACATATCGAACAGGGCGGAAGCAATGTATCCGGCGGTCAGAAGCAGAGACTTTGTATTGCAAGAGCGTTGCTGAAGAAGCCGAAGATCCTGATTCTTGACGATTCGACAAGCGCGGTAGACACGAAGACAGATGCACTGATCCGCCAGGCATTCCGGGAATTTATACCGGAGACAACGAAGATCATTATCGCACAGAGAACGTCATCGGTACAGGATGCAGACCGGATCATTGTCATGGATGGCGGCACGATCAATGCGATCGGAACACATGAGGAACTTCTGGCAGGAAATGAGATTTACAGAGAAGTATACACATCTCAGAATAAGGCAGGTGATGATGATGAAAAATAAAGGAAAAGGAAGAGCAAAAAAAGGAACGATGGGGCGGCTGATCCGGACATTGTTTGAGTTCTATCCGGTAAAGATGCCGGTCGTGCTGTTTTGTATTATTTTCAGTGCGGTCGTATCATCAATCCCATCTATATTCATGCAAAATGTAATTGCACTCGTTGAGACGAGCTGGAAGAGCGGAGACTGGGGTGCAGTATCAGGAAAAATCGTCTATTATGTAGGAATGCTGCTGACGTTTTATGTTCTCTCAATCATTTCTGCAGTGACTTTCACACAGATGATGGCAGGGATCACACAGGGGTTCTTAAAGAAACTCCGTGTGAAGATGTTCAATGGGATGCAGAATCTCCCGGTAAGATATTTTGATACACACAACCATGGAGATATTATGAGTTACTATACAAATGATATCGATACATTACGCCAGATGGTGTCACAGAGTATTCCACAGCTTCTGATGTCATCGATCACGGTACTGACAGTATTTTCAATCATGCTGTATTTCAGCTTGTGGATGACGCTTGTCGTTATCTGCGGTGTTGTGCTGATGTTCTTTGTGACAAAGAAGGTCGGCGGAAACTCATCAAAATACTTTATCCGCCAGCAGGTAGCACTTGGTAAGGTGGAAGGGTTTGTTGAGGAGATCATGAACGGACAGAAAGTTGTCCAGGTATTCTGCCATGAGAGGGAGAGCGAGGCGGACTTTGACCGTTTGAACGAGGAGCTTTTCCATAATGCGGAGAATGCGAATAAATTTGCAAACATCCTGATGCCGATATTGAACAACATTGGAAATATCATCTACGTTGCAGTTGCGCTGACCGGCGGAATCCTGCTTCTTACAAAAGCGCCGAACATCAGTATTTCAGGAATGGCGATCGGAATCAGCATTGTAGTTCCTTTCCTGAATATGACTAAGCAGTTTGCAGGAAATATAAGTCAGGTATCAAATCAGGTCAACTCTGTCGTGATGGGACTTGCCGGTGCAGAGCGTATCTTTGCACTGATCGATGAGGAGCCGGAAATGGATGAAGGCTATGTGACGCTGGTAAATGCAAGAGAAGAAAACGGAGAGATCAAAGAGTGCAGCGAGCATACCGGAACATGGGCATGGAAGCATCCGCATCAGGATGGCACTGTGACTTACACGAAACTGACAGGGGATGTACGGATGTTCGATGTGGACTTTGGATATGTGCCGGAGAAGACTGTACTTCATAATATCACACTGTATGCAGAGCCTGGTCAGAAGGTTGCTTTTGTAGGTTCCACAGGAGCGGGCAAGACGACGATCACAAACTTGATCAACCGTTTCTACGACATTGCAGACGGAAAGATCCGTTATGATGGAATCAACATCAATAAGATCAAAAAAGCGGATCTGCGCCGTTCTCTCGGAGTGATCCTGCAGGAGACAAATCTCTTTACCGGAACAGTCATGGATAATATCCGCTATGGAAAACTGGATGCCACAGAAGAAGAATGTATCGCGGCTGCAAAGCTTGCCGGTGCACATGATTTCATTACCAGACTTCCGGAAGGCTATGACACACCGCTTACAGAAAACGGGGCAAGCCTTTCCCAGGGACAGCGACAGCTGATCGCAATTGCCCGTGCGGCAGTGGCAGATCCACCGGTTATGATCATGGACGAGGCTACATCTTCTATTGATACGCGTACGGAGGCGATCGTACAGCGGGGTATGGACGCTTTGATGGAAGGAAGAACGGTATTTGTCATTGCGCACCGTCTTTCTACTGTACGGAATTCTGATGTGATCATGGTATTGGAACATGGAAATATCATCGAAAGAGGAGATCATGAGACATTGATCGCGCAGAAAGGAAAATATTATCAATTATATACAGGGGCGTTTGAACTGGAATAATAGTTTCAGTCAGAACAAAAAAATCCGGAGACCTGGAAGTTCTATCAGGTTTCCGGATTTTGCTATGTAGAAGAATCCTTCGGAGCCGCATGTAACAAAGAGGATGAGAAGAACAGAAGTTTAGCGAGTGAGAAATTTTCTATAGCTGTTCTCGATACAGAAGGCTCCAAGCGGTGCGGTAACAAGTATTGAGACAACGGCAACTGTGAGGACAAGATTTCCACATGGAAGCCCGAGGGAGAGTGGAATTCCGCCAATGGCAGCCTGCACGGTTGCTTTCGGAGTGTAGGCGATCATGCAGAAAATCCGTTCTTTTCCTGTGAGATCTGTACCTGCAAGACAGAGAAAGACACCTGCCATCCGGAAACAGAGAACAAGCAGAACGACAAGGACGGCACTTCCGCCTGCGGACTTCAGGTAGCTGAGATCTACAGTCGCACCGACGAGGACGAAAAGCACAATTTCTGCTCCGACCCACAATTTATTAAATTTTGCGGAAAGACGGGCAGCCAGATTTTCGTTTTTCTGCTGCAGAGCGACACCGACTGCCATGACTGCGATCAGAGAGGCAAACGGAATCATATCTGCACATGAATCTTCCAGTGTGACAAGAAGGAACGAGATACAGAGGAATACAATGACTTTTGCAGTGTCGCGGATATGAACCCGGCGGAAAAATCCCGCAAGAAGAAATCCGATCCCAAGTCCTGCCGCAATTCCGAGAAGGATGGAAACCGGGATATTGATAAAACTTCTGATGGAAACGGAAGCTCCTCCGGCAAGCCCGGTAAATGCAGTAAATACAACGATCACAAACACATCATCGACGGAAGCTCCGGCTAAGATCAGCTGAGGGATTCCTTTTTTTGTGCCATACCCTTCCTCCATAAGACGCACCATGTTCGGCACGATGACTGCCGGGGAAACTGCGGCAATGACAGCTCCCATAATCGCCGCATCCAGTACGGAGATCCCAAGAAGTTTCGGTGCGAGCAGAATCATTCCTGCCATCTCAAAGCAGGCAGGAACAAAGCACATCAAGATTGCGGGACGTCCGACTTTTTTTAAATCTTCCAGATTCAGTGATAATCCGGCCCGGATCAAAATAATGATCAGCGCGATCTTGCGAAGATCAGCGGATACGGACAAGATCGAGGAATCAATCAGGTTGAGTGCATAAGGACCGAGAAAGATTCCGGTGATCAGCATTCCGGTCAGCGCCGGAAGATGTAGTTTTTTACAGAGGGCGCCGAGTGACATGCCGAGCAGTAATAGAACAGAAATACTAAATAACATTTGTTTTTTCTCCTTTCCGATAGAAAATTATGTAATTATGTAATAAAAAAGCTGATGAGTCCTGCAAAAAGCAGAAGTCATCAGCAATCAGGGGAGACATACTCCACCTGGCGGTTTTAGATTCCCTAAGGGAGAACTTCATTCCCTCGTTAAAGAATAGGAGAAAAAGTCACATTTGTCAAGCATATTTTAAATTTGACAAACTGATAGAAAAATAATATGTGAAAAAACTAATTTACAGACTCAGTTTTTTCGGGAAAATGTAGTTTTGCCCAAATGTGATCCCTGCAAGAAACAGTGCGGCACCAAGTCCGGTATAAAACACAGCGATAAATCGGTCCGGCAATAAATGGAATGTGCGGATTGTGATTCCAAATGTGATCATAAAAGCCATGATCAAAAAGGACTTCAAATCAAAGAAGTTAAGAAAAAACTGTCGTTCTTCCTGGTAATTTCGAATTCGGTCTGTGTGTTTTACGGTCAGTTTGTAAAAGACCATGAACCAGAATAAAAGAAATACAAGAAGAGAAAGTGCAAAATTGATGATGCCTTTGTAAGCAGCGTAAGTTTCAATTCCAATGCGCAGGATGTTAAATCCGGCGATCATCCAGACGATCGCTGCGAGAAGCAGCAGATTCTGTTTTTTAATCTTCATAAGCATACCTCCTGTCAAATAAAACGATGAACGCTGTTCATGTTCGTGTATAATAAATGTTACGCTTGCCATCAGTAGTTCCCGCTGCGTAAAAACAAAGCAGTTAGTGAGCAGGATCATAGAGACAGCGACGGACGATCTCAAGGATCCCGCGGTAGTCTTCCTGAAAATGAAATACAGAGGAGACGAACAATTCCAGCACATAGCTGATAAATAATTCGGGGGTAAGCACTTCATTAAATGCATCATCCCGGATATTAGAATCTCTCTGTAATACTTTCAGAAGATTCACCTCTAAATGTCGGAAATATTTCTCCATCATCTGATGTCCGGCTGTCTGATCTTCAGAAGCAAAAATCATCGCATGCCGGGAGAAAAACTCCGGGTACATCTGACTGCCTCTCTGGACACTGTCAAAAAGCCAGGTCAGACATTCCACAAAATCAGAAAAAGCACACTGGCTTGCAGACATATGGAAAATATCCTTCCAGATATTCTCGATCGTCGCACAGAGAAGTTCTGATTTAGAGGGAAAGTAATTGTAGACGGAGCCGACTGCCATGCCGCATTCCGAGGCAACTGAGCGCATACTGATTGCTTCCAGTCCCTGCTCCTTTGCGATCTTCTGGCAGGCGGCAATAATATCTTCCTTTGAAGTGACTGCTGGATTCATTAAAACCTCCTTCTAAAATGAACGTTGTTCAAGTTTAAAATAAACGATCAAAGGAGGTTTGTCAAGCAGAATTTCTTTTACAGCTTAAGGAATCAGCCTGTGTGTATCTCTCGGAAAGAGTGTTGCATATCTTACATTTTCAAATCCGAGTAATCGTGCGGTCAGACGCTCCAGACCAAGACCAAGTCCACCGTGTGGAGGCATTCCATATTTGTGCATCATGAGATAGCTTTCAAATAGAGTGAGATCCATTCCACGTTCCTTCATTTTGGCAGCTTGTTCTTCGTAATTATGGATGCGCTGTCCGCCGGTTGTGACTTCCAATCCGCGGAAAATCAAGTCAAAACTCTCCGTTTCAGCAGAATTTTCCGGGCTGTTCATTGCATAGAAGGGACGTTTGCTGCTCGGATAATGCGTGACAAAGACAAATTCACTTCCGGTTTCTTTGAAAATCAGTTCGGACAGTAATTTTTCTTCTTCCGGTTCAAAGTCTTCCCAGTCCTTGACCGGACGGTGGTAAGCTTCGGAAATTTTTTCTTTTGCTTCGCGGAAACGGATGGCAGGGATCGTCTCGATCTCCGGGAGGGTGATCTGCAGAAGCTGGATTTCCTGCCGATAGTGACGGGAAAGAAAAGACATCATGTGTTTTAGCATGGAAAGCTCGAGTGTCATAATATCTTCAAAAGAATGAAGATACCCCATCTCAAGGTCAATGCTCGTATATTCATTCAAATGTCTGGAAGTGTCGTGTTTTTCTGCGCGGAATACCGGAGCGATTTCAAATACGCGCTCAAACACGCCGACCATCATCTGCTTATAAAATTGAGGACTCTGTGCCAGGAAGGCTTTCTGACCGAAATAGTCGAGGCAGAAGAGGTTTGCGCCGCCTTCGGCACCTGCCTGCACAAGTTTTGGGGAGTGAATTTCTGTAAAATGTTCTCCGCAGAGAAATTCCCGGACTGCCTGACAGATTCCTTCCTGCAGTTTAAAGACCGCCCGTTCTTTTTCGTTGCGGAGGGTAACTGGGCGAAAGTCGAGCAGATGCTCGATGGAAGTGTCCACAGTTTTTTGATTGATCACAATAGGAGACGGTTCAGATGGTCGGCTTAACACTGCTATGTTCTGAATCCGAAGTTCAAAGCCACTTTTACTTCGGGGTTCTGATACGACAGAGGCAGTCAGGATCACACAGCTTTCAGGCAAAGGAAGAGAGAGGTCTTCTTTCGCGGTGCACTGGACAACCGTTCGTTTTGTCCTGAGAAGCACGAAAGAAAATCCTTTCATTTTCCGAATTTTATAGATACTTCCGTGAATCTGAACGGTCTTTCCAATATATTGCTTTATTTCTTCGACTTCGATTGTAGTTACATTCTGATATTCTTTGATTTGTTTCATAAGTCGTCATCCTTTCTGAGTTGAGTTTTTACATCATGTTCGGAAAATAAATCCAATCCATAAGAACATCGTCTCTATGTTCCATGCGATCACCTTCTTTCAAAAATCATGTGCCCGCGCGGAATCAAAAAGGATACAAAAAAACCACACGAGCAAAGAAAAACTTCACCGGTGTGGTATGTGACAGGATATCCCACACAGGCACAGCACAATCAGCGCTTGTACCTGTGAAAATTACAGATACAAACGCTAACGATCGTCGTCCCTGTTCAGTTTCTGAAATAAATTCTGAAACATAAGATACCTCCAAAAATGGAAACTGCCACAGGCAGATTTCCTGAAAAATACAGTTCCAATAAAATGCTTTAGCATTAAAAATAAAATTTCTTTTGGATAGTCTACTCTTAAAAGACTGAATTGTCAACTATAAAATGAAAAAAATCTAAAAATAATAATTTGCTTCTTTTTTGAAATACGGCTATTCTTTCTGGATCGCATGTTCGCTAAGTCTTGTTTCACCCCACGGGGAACTTAACATTGTTTCGCCGTTGACGATTCCGGCCTGCAGGACTTCGATTGGACCGAGTACATCGGCAATCGGAATTCCGTCTACATAGACAGAGCTTACAAATTCATCAAAAGAAGTGTACGTCTGGTCATCGAACACGAAACGGATTTCTTCTTGTTTGATGTTATCATGGAATTTTTCTTCTAAATCTTCCACGCAGGCGCCCATGCGGTGTGTTGTGCCTCCATAGCGAAATTCTATAATCTCAAATGGCCAGGATTTGTCATAGTCGCTCTTGATGATGGCAAGAACATCCTGCATAGAGATCCATAAAGTTTTTGGCTGCTTTTTAAAAAAATGAAACATTGTGATAAACTCCTTTCGGCAGTGGATTTGTATGGAAAAGCAGAAGTTCTCCTCTCCATAAATGAGATGGGGGTGCGAAAGTGGTATGTGACAGGATATCTCACACAGGCATAGCACAATTAGCGCTTGTGCCTGTGAAAATTACAGATACAAACGCTAACGATCATCGTCCCTGCTCAATTTTTGAAATAAATTCTGAAACACAAGATACCTCCACAAGCGGAAACTGCCACAGGCAGATTTTCTGAAAAATATAGTTACGATAAAGCTTTAGTATTAAAAATAAAATTTCTTTTCAATAGTTTACTATTAAAAGACTGAATTGTCAAATGTGAAATAGAAAAAATCTAAAAATAATAATTTGAACTGCCCACTATTGCAAGCGACAAATTTTTGCAACTAAACTTGTTTGAAAACTCATAGTCTCACCCTTTCTAGAGCGTGTTTGAAAATTAAAAAGTGCACAAAATATTTGTTTGTAGCCCTTCTTTCATGGTAAACTAAAGAAAAAGGGGCTGATATTATGTCAAGACGTTACGAACTAACAGATCAGGAATGGGAACAAATTGTAGCTTTACTCCCTCCTGAAAAAACCGGGAAACCCGGACGTCCTTCCAAAGATAATCGTACCATGCTTAATGGGATGGTCTGGATTGCACGCAGCGGCGCACCTTGGCGTGACTTGCCGGAGCGTTATGGTCCTTGGAATTCGGTATACAGTCGCTTCAGCAAGTGGATCGATGACGGGATTCTTGATAATATCTTCCGGGTATTCAGCCTTGAAGCTGAACTTGATGAGCTCTCTTTGGATGCTACCATCGTTCAGGCTCACCAGCACAGTGCAGGTGCAAAAAAAGGGGGCTCCTAACGAGATTGGACACAGCCGCGGAGGAGCCAGTTCCAAAATCCATGCAGCGGTAGATGCGTATGGCTATCCTGTCTATCTGATGCTTAGTGAGGGACAGCGCAATGACATTAACTTTGCAATCCCCTTGCTGGAACATATTGATATAGAAAAAAGCAGTGTGCTTGCAGACCGCGGTTATGACAGTCAAAAATTAATTGATTATATCTATGAAAAAGGAACTGAACCAACCATCCCCTCCAAAAAAGGAGCCCAATTTAAGCGTCATTGCGATTGGTGGCTGTATAAAGAGCAGCATCTGGTAGAAAAATACTTTCTCAAACTGAAAGGATTTCGCCACATTGCCACTCGTTATGATAAGTTGGCATTCATATATATGGGGTTCATATGCCTTGCTTCAATCCTGATTTGGATAAAATAATCAAAAGATCATAATTTTCAAACACGCTCTAGTGTAATGACCTTGTGATATTTAATTAAATATTCTGGTAATCACAGCTAGTTTGATATATAATAAAAAGAAACGGCGGTGATTCCTATGGCAAGACCAAAAAAATATAATAT
>URCR01000047.1 GCA_900546325.1 uncultured Lachnospiraceae bacterium
AATGAGCGTCAACTGATGTGAGGAATCTTGTGACATCTCATGAAATCACTAACAATAAAATAAAAAGAAAAGAAGTATCTGTGTTAATAAGAAAAGAAACAGATGAACAATTTGTATGTTTCTATCCTAATATTCTGGTGGAGTTTGTGGAGAAAACAGAAAAGGTTTTTGATAGACCTATTACAGTATTTGAAGGGAGGATAGAATTTGATTCTGAAGCTATTAAGAGTAAAATGGCTAATACAATCAAAGATTATGGGATATCATTTTCGTTATCAAAACCTAAATCACCTAAAGAGGAACAGAAGAAGTATAATAAAGCTGAAAAACGAGATGCAACTCAATCATATAAAAAGTACAATTATAAAAAGAAAAATAAGTAATATATAAAGGCAGGGGCAGATTGCTCTTGCCTTTCATACTGGAAGGTAATACACAGTACACAAATGTATATACCGTTCAAGCCCCTGTTTTCAAGGCATAAGGGGATAGGGGTACAGTTTACAGATGAATCAACCGGTTCTCTTGACAGGAAGAATGGACAGATGGTCATAAAAATTTTACATGAATTAAATGCAGAAGGGAAAACGGTTATTATGGTTACACATGATGAAACGTTGATACGGGATAGTGATAAGAAAATTTCTTTATAGATGACATGGTATTTTTAGAAATCGATTTATAAATAGCAGTATATTATTACCCCATGGGAAATGGATATTAGTTGTAGCAATATTTGATTCAAAGAGAGGGATTCGTATGAATGCAAAGAAAGGTTGGAGTAGGTGGGGAGTTATGGCGGCTTCCCTATGTTTTATAGTTGGAATAAGTGTTTCAAATTTGTCCAATATGATATCTCCTAATACAGAATACGAAGAAAATGTGCTTATTCCAGAAGATATAACGCAACTAAATGTTGAATTTGGAGCTGCAGGGAATATGGAAACTTATATTATTTCAGGAAGTGACTTGGAAACATTAAAGGAGTGGAGCAAAACATTGGAGTATTTAATGTGTGAAGCACCAGAAGAACTTGTATATGGAAATCAAGTGTATGTTTTCAAAGACAAGCACCAAAATGTGTTGTTTACTTATAACTCGTATAAAGAAGATAACTGGTATTTAATGATCGGAGAGAATTGGTATTCTGTTTCAAATCCTTCAAAACCACTTCCGGACGTTATATAATCTTTCGTGGTTTTAAGAATGAGACAAGTTTCTGGGAACATAGAATCTCAAATAGGAAGGGGGATATGTTTTTGGATGGGAAACTTTTTGCTTTACAATGATGTTGGGTGATGCATAATTATAAATCAAAGAAATAAATTAGAATTTGAAAACTATGATTTTATAAGTGGTTACTGCCACTCATAGGGCGTTAATAAAATCCTCCAAAAGCCTTGAAAATAAAGGATTTATCGCAATGTGTTCGCCTTATCCCTTTATATGATTTCACACAAGTTTACTCTTTCCTTGATTGCTTATAAGGGCAAAATCAAGGGCAAGAAAATCTCATAACAAGATATAACAGAGTGTGCCAATCGGGGAAATGTGATGTATGTGCGAATATATTATAACGGAGGATTTTTTAATGGATAAGTACATTTATGATGAAAGCAATGGTCTTTGGTATGAACTACAAGGAGATTATTATATTCCTTGTCTTACTTTACCAACCGAAAAAGAATACAAGCCTATCGGCTTATGGGGACAGCGACACAAACGCTATCTACAGGAACATAAACGGACAGTTTACACCACGCTTCTCACAAGCGGAAAATTGAACTGTTATCTTGCTGATATTGACGAACAGGCAACGGAAATGATGTTCCGATTGGTCGAATGGCTGATAAGGAGGGTGTGACCGAACAACTCAAAGCAGAAAAACCGATGTTGTGGATTGGAAGAATGAACGAGATACAAGCAAGGGCGAGAGAAATCGTTAACGCAGAAATTATTTACGCATAAACCAAAGTCGGCAGGGAGAAATCTCTGCCGCAATTTTTTTGAAAAAGGTCTTGTTTGTGACGCAGCGTAATGATGTATAATACATTACAGTAGGAGGTAGATGATTATGGCAAAACATAGAGCAATACCAAAGGGCTATATGACAGTTGGAGAAGTTGCAAAGAAAATAGGGGTTACTGTCCGTACATTGCAATATTATGATAAAGAGGGGTTGTTATCCCCTTCAGCAGAAAGCGAAGGTGGACGCAGACTTTATACAGATAAAGACTTAGTTATACTTCATCAAATTATATCTTTGAAATCGTTGGGTTTCTCTTTAGATGATATAAAGCACCGTTTAATTTCTTTGGAAACACCGACTGATGTAGCAAACGCCCTTACTGAACAGGCAGATAGCATACGGGAAAAGATAGAACAGTTAACCGCTTCTTTGGCAGCAATCGAACAGTTAAAAGAAGAAGTGTTACAAATGCAGACAGTCAATTTCAAGAAATATGCAGATATTATTGTCAATCTGCAAATGAAAAACGACTCTTACTATCTCATTAAGAGGTTTGATGATGATACGCTTGACCATATCCGTAATCGGTTTGATAAGGAAAGCGGTTTGAATTTTATGGATAGATTTAATCGTTTGAGCGATGAAATTATAGAACTGCAAAAGGCAAATGTTTCCCCTGAAAGTGAGAAATGCCAACAAATTGTAAAAGAATATTGGGGACTAATTACAGAATTTACTAATGGTGATATGAGTATGCTGCCGAAATTGATGGAGATCGGCAATATTGATACCGCTACAAATGCTTGGGAAGAAAGACAAAAAATTGTAAATGACTATTTAGAACCGGCTTTGCAAATCTACTTTTCAAGACTTGGAGAAAATCCGTTTGAGGGTGTGGAATGATGAATGGTGCAATACAAGTTTATGGATTAAAGAAAAGTTATGGCAGTAACATTGTTCTCAAAGGACTTGATTTTGAAATTGAAAAGGGAGAAACTTTCGCTCTGCTCGGTGTAAATGGGGCTGGAAAAACAACAGCCCTTGAATGTATTGAGGGCTTGAGAAAATATGATAGCGGTACAATTACAGTAAACGGAAAAATGGGTATACAGTTGCAATCGTCCTCTTTACCTGCTCATATCAAACCGATGGAGGCTATAAGATTATTTTCAAAATGGAATAAAGCAAAGATTGATTTTACTATGCTTAAAGCTCTTGGCATTAAAGAAATTGAGAAGAAACAATATATCCAACTATCCACAGGACAAAAAAGACGATTACATCTTGCTCTTGCACTTATCGGTAACCCAGATATTATTTTTCTCGATGAACCGACTGCGGGGCTTGATGTTGAGGGTAGGGTTTCACTTCACGAGCAAATTCGCAAACTCAAGTCGCAAGGAAAAACGATTGTTTTAGCAAGCCACGATATGGCAGAAGTGGAAAACTTGTGTGACCGCATTGCAATTTTGAATAATGGGAACATTGCCTTTTGCGGCACAGCGACAGAACTGACAGACACGATTGGAGAAAAGTATTTTATCCATATCAAAACGAAACAAGGGAACAGCACTTTTGAAACAGATAACATTGAAGATGCTTTGATTTCCTTGCTTAATGGTTTGAAGCAAAAAGGAGTTCATATATTGGATATTAAAGTTGACCGTGGCACACTGGAACAACATTTTATAGAAATGGCAAGGAGGGAAACAGAATGAACGGTTTTTTATACGGTTTAGTGTTACAGTGGAAATTGGATATACGAAGTAAGTCCCTCTTAGTTACCTGCTATATCGTTCCGCTTATTTTCTTTCTTCTTATGGGTGGTATTTTTACTTCCGTTATGCCTGAAATGGGAAGTACACTGATACAATCTATGATTGTAATGAGTGTTTCAATGGGGGCATTTATCGGATTACCGCCGTCGTTGATTGAAACTTACGGAAGTGACATAAAAAAGGGTTATAAAGCAAACGGAGTACCTATCTATTTGGGACTTGTTACAATGTTCCTTTCGGCATTTGTTCATTTGATGATTACCTGTATCGTGATAGTGCTGCTTGCCCCTGTTTTATTTGAAGCAACTTTGCCGACACAACTTCCGTTTTTCTTTCTTGCACTTGCTATATACATTATTGTGTCGTTAAGTATCGGAAGTGTTTTAGGATTGATGGTAAAAAATCAAGCGAAACTGACAATGATAGCACAACTTGTGTTTTTGCCCTCAATTATGCTTTCGGGGATTATGTTTCCTATCGACTTGCTGCCTGATTTTCTTGAAACCATAGGGCGTATTTTCCCTGCTTCTTGGGGATACCGATTGATGTTGGATAATGGATTTTGTTTTGAAAATCTATGGTATCTAATCGTTGTTCTTTTTGTGGCGATAATTGTATGTGGGATAGTTTTGAAAAAACAAAAATCGAAATAGCTTGGAGGGGAAAGAGGTGAGCCAAACACAATGGATACTTTGTCCTGTCTGCGGCAATAAAACCCGTACTATGATACGAGAAGATACCGAGATGAAAAACTTTCCTCTCTACTGTCCGAAGTGCAAAAAAGAAACAATCATCAATGTTAAGGATATGAAAATCACGCTTGTAGTCAGTAAATGATTATGTATGCCGCCGCTATTGGTAACCATTAACTTTATAATTCTTTTCAGATATTACAGTAAAATTTATAGGACTCCAAAGCTCCAAAATGAAGCTTTGGATGGAGCTTTAAAACTGCTTTAGCCATACTGGTCTTGTAGACCATCCCATTTCTCACAACTTGTATTTTTATAAATGATTATTTCCATCGTTTACCATTCTCTCTTCATAATTTCAGAATCACAGCCGTGGTGATACCGGTGGCAGTTGATGCAATCGGATATATCAGGAGCGTCTTCTTTCTGTACTACTACAAAGCCAAGCTTTTTATAAAATTCTGGTACTTTAGCATTCAAATAAATTCGTTTTGCTCCCCGTTTTTTCGCTTCATCAACCACAGCCTCGACCAGGATTGTTCCAAGCCCTTTCCCTTGCCATTCTTTTTCAATAGCTACTGTCTTCATAATGAATTCGTTCTGCTGATATACAAGAGACGCTCCTCCCACGCGTTTTCCAGTTGTTTGTTCTATCATTTCCATACACGTCAGAAGACCTTCCGGCGTCCCAGAATCTGCTGCAATTTCAAGACCGTTCCGAATAAACATAGGAAGCATTTCTTTGTATGCCATAGAAGCGATCATCTTATATTCTTCTTTCTCTTCTAAATTTAGAAAAACTTTTGTCCTTGCATGTTTGGGATGATTTAAAACCTCATCTGGTGTTCCTTCCTCTACGATTCTGCCATTTTCCATAAATACAATTCGGTCTGCCACTTCTCTTGCAAATTTCATCTCATGAGTTACGATCAACATCGTAAAATGCTGTTTCGCTAGATTTCCGATCACTTCTAACACTTCCTGTACCCATTCCGGATCCAGTGCAGAAGTCGGTTCATCCAACAACAAGACATTAGGCTGAACTGCCAGTGATCTTGCAATCGCTACCCGTTGCTGCTGGCCTCCTGACAAGGTCACGGGATATTGATCAACCTTTTCTTCCATTCCTACTTGCCTGAGATAATCTATCGCCTTTTCTTTGGCTTCTTCTTTGCTCATTCCTTTTGTCCAGATCAGCGGACCCATCACGTTATGCAACACTGTTTTATTCATAAACAGATGAAACCCCTGAAAGATCATTGCCGAATGCCTGCGCAACTCTGTAATATCTTTTTTCGTGCAGCTCTTGGCATCCACGGTGATATCACCAATCGTGACTCGGCCTTCTTCTGGTGCTTCCAGATAATTCATACATCGAAGAAGCGTAGATTTCCCTGTCCCAGAAGGACCAATAATTGCCACAACTTCTCCCTTCTTCACTTCTAGATCGATTCCTTTCAATACATTCAGGCTTCCAAAACTCTTATGAAGGTTCTCTATTTTTACCACGTCGCCCCACTCCCTTCTATCTCACAAAACCTGCGGAAAATCTTTTTTCTATCAGTGCTTCGATCCGCTCTAATATCAAAATAATCACCCAGTACATCAGCATTAAGATCATATATGCCTCAAAATAATTGAATGTTACAGACGCTCGTAAATTTGCAGCAGCTGTAATTTCAATTACTCCGATGGTAAATGCCATCGACGTTCCTTTCACGATATCTACGAGGTTGTTAAATAAAGATGGAACCGCAACTCTGGCCGCCTGTGGCAGAATAATATGTATCATGGCCTGCATGGATGTCATTCCATGCGCTAACGCCGCCTCTTTCTGACCATCCGGTACCGACAAAATGGCACCTCTTACAACTTCTTTCATATATGCCGCTGCATTTAAAGTGAGTCCCACAACACATACATGGAATGCTGACACGTCCCGAAGCTCCGGAACAAATGTCGGAATCCCAAAATACAGCAAAAATAGCTGCGGGATTAATGGTGTCCCCCGGAAGAAGGATACATACACTGCAAAAATCTGTCTTAACACCGGAATCTTAAAATAATCTATAATTGCGATCACGATCGCCAATATAAGCGCAAGTGCGAAAGAAATTGCCGCCAACCATAAAGTTGTCGGCAATGCATTAAACATTGTTCGAAGTGCGCTGACTGTAAATTCCCAATCCATGAGCTACTTTCAACCTCCGCTTACAATGCTTTTGCGCCTTCCGGTTTTACAGAAATATCTGTGTCAAACCATTTCTCTGATAATTTTGTCAGAGTTCCGTCTTCGTGCATTTCCTTTAATGTCTCAGAAACCATATCGCATAATTCTTTTCCTCTTTCTGTTTTAGAAAATGGATATACGTTCGTCTCTAGTACATTTGTATCTCCAAGAATTTTCAGATTATCCACTTCTTCCAGTGTTGTAAGACAAGACGTTCTTGCTCTTGGCCACAGATCACATCTTCCAAGCGCAACTTCCTGCACTGACATTCCATCAAAATATGTAGGCTCTAATTTTATACCATATTCTTTTTCGATAGCCTCCACAATCAGCTCGTCACTTGTGTTTGTCTCACAAGAAATCGTCATGCCATCTTTCAGATCATCCATTGTCTGAAGATTTTCGTTATCTGCCCTGGATAACAGGGAATATACGTTATACGCATATGGCTCTGACAGATAATATTTTTCTTCACGCTCGTCATTGGAAGAGATTTGCTCTCCTATCGCGTCCAAACGCTCATCATTAAGCATCGTCCACATGCCATCCCACTCCATGACTTTATACTCAATCTCATAGCCGGTTCTTCTTCCAATCTCTGTCCACACATCATAATCATAACCGGATAATTTTCCGTCTTCATCCGTCTGGATCCAGCCAGGTGTAGTAGCTTCACATCCGATACGGATTACCTTGTCATCCTTTTCCTTGCTTCCCTTTTCCTCTTTTTCTTTGCCTCCGCATGCCGCCAATGCAACTGCCACTGTCAGACATAACAGTACACTTACCACTCTTCGCTTCATAATATTTCCCTCCTATAGATGTTCCTTTTTCTTTTTTAAGAAGCTTTTTATAGTATCTCATATCTGTTCGTTTCTGACTAATTGGTTTATTATATATAATTATAGAGGAATCCTATTCACACTTTTCATCAATCTCCTTAAAGGGCAAAAAAGACCGACTCAATGAACCGATCTTTTTATTTATTCAGCTTTCACCTGGATGCTCTTCTTCAAATGATGTGGTGGATGCAGACAACCGTCGAGCAGTATTGTATGGATATGGGCATGAATGCTTTCGGTCTGATTCAAGTGTGAAAAATTATCTTCGGTTGTTTGGAACAGAAGAAATGGAAGAAAAGTATGGGATACGTGGTCGAGAAGTACTGCTAAGCGATATGAAGGGAAATTCAGCGTACCGACAGAAAAATATGGAATCGTATAAAAATATACTTGGAGATTATGAATATTACAGTTTGTGCTTTTATGCAGGTAAATTTGAAAAAGCAAAAGCGGCATCGAAGAACCCGAAAGGGTCTTTGGGATGGAATTATTCTTTTATTCAGGATGGAATCAGATTATTTTTATTATATTTATACGAGAAGCATCTTCTGTCAAAAACTACTACATATGTGGCTGTATATGTAGGATTTCCTGATACAAAGGAAGAAAGAATTTAATGGACTTTGATTTTTGCGGAGTATAAAAGAAAATTTCCAAGACATTCCTCATTTCAAAGAGAGATGAAACTATCTTTTGAAGAGAGATGACAACCGGGAAAATACAGCAATGAATTTCATCGACAAAATTCTTCCAAAACAGCCAGCCAGTCTACTTTTTCGTGATAGGAAATTACATCTTTTCATGTCGGTTTTTCCATTGAGAACAGCACTTTCAGCTCTTCCAAACAAGGCGAAAACGGTGAAAGCAGCACCGCCAAAAGGCAGTGTCGAATGTTGTCCGGTGTATGGAAGTGCAGGTGAGAAAGGTATTGACTTTGTGGATATTTAGTATCATAATACTGAATAGACACAACATATTGTAGAGAAAGGGCGATAGACGGGATGATTAGAAGTATTATCAAAAGGGACGGCCGCGTGGTACTGTATGACGAGAGCAAGATCGCATCGGCTATTTTAAAGGCGATGGAGGCTGCAGGTGAGGGAGATGCGACAGATGCCGCAAATGTGGCAAACGATGTGCAGAGTAAGCTTGAAAAGCTGCCTGAGGATATGCCGCCGCAGATTGAGCAGGTGCAGGATACGGTGGAGCGGGCGCTGATGAAGAAAGGGTTCGAGGAGTCGGCGAAGAAATTTATTTTATACCGGGCACAGCGAACCCATATCCGGGAAGCGAACACGAGCCTGATGAAGACGATTGATGAGATCACGAATATAGATGCGCGCGAGAGCGATATGAAGCGCGACAATGCAAATATTGACGGAAATACTTCTATGGGAAGCATGCTCCAGATTGGAGCAGCAGGAGCGAAAAATTACAATGAGGCATATCTTCTGACACAAGAGCAGGCGAAAGCGTACCGCGAGGGAGATATCCACATCCATGATTTTGATTTTTATTCACTGACAACAACTTGTACACAGATCGATATTGAAAAATTATTTCAGGGAGGATTTTCTACCGGACATGGTGTGATCCGGGAACCGCAGTGCATTCAGAGTTATGCAGCGCTGGCGGCGATTGCGATTCAGTCGAACCAGAATGACCAGCACGGTGGACAGAGCATTCCGAACTTTGACTATGGACTGGCAAAGGGAGTGGCAAAGTCTTTCCAAAAGATTTACAAAAAGCAGCTTACAGAGGCAGTGGAGGATCTGGCAGATCTTGAGGATGAAGAAGCGCAGATTGCACAGATGCTGGAAGAACTGAAGCAGACGGCAGGGCTTTTACCGCGGTTAAAACAGGAGGAAGAGGTATTTGATCGTGCAGTACAGCAGAAACTTTGCGAACGGTATCATTTCACGGAAGAAAAGGCGGCACATATTGCAGGGAAGGTAAGAAAGCGTACCGAAAAGTATACAGAGCGCGATACGTATCAGGCGATGGAAGGATTTGTACATAATCTGAACACGATGCACAGCCGGGCAGGGGCGCAGACGCCGTTTTCTTCCATCAATTACGGGACGGATACAAGCCCGGAGGGAAGGATGATCATCCGGAATGTACTGCTTGCAACAGATGCGGGACTTGGAAACGGGGAGACCTGCATTTTCCCGATCCATATTTTTAAGGTAAAAGAAGGGGTCAATTACAATGAGGGAGATCCAAACTATGACCTGTTCCGATTAAGCTGCAAGGTAAGCGCCAAAAGACTGTTCCCGAATTTTGTATTTCTTGACTCCCCGTTTAATCTTCAGTATTACAAACCGGGGCATCCGGAGACGGAAGTTGCTACAATGGGCTGCCGCACCCGTGTGATGGGGAATGTCTATGATCCGGAGCATGAGATTGCGTATTCGAGAGGAAACCTTTCCTTCACTTCTATCAATCTGCCTCGCCTTGCGATTGAGAGTAAAGGAGACGAGAAGGTCTTTTATCAAAAATTGGATGCGATGCTGGAACTGGTTGCGAGACAGTTGATGGACCGTTTTGAGATCCAGGCAAAGAAATGTGTATATAATTATCCGTTCCTCATGGGACAAGGCGTGTGGCTGGATTCGGAAAAACTAGGACCAAACGACGAAGTCAGAGAAGTGTTAAAGCATGGAACGCTGTCGATCGGATATATTGGCCTGGCAGAGACGTTGACTGCACTGTATGGAAAGCATCACGGGGAAAGCGAAGAGATGCAGCAGAAAGGTCTTGAGATTATCGGTCATATGCGGGCATTTACAGATGCAAAAGCGAAGGAAACAAAGATGAATTACACGTTGCTTGCCACACCGGCAGAAGGGCTGTCCGGACGATTTATCCGGATGGATCAGAAACGTTACGGGAAGATACCGGGGGTGACAGACAGAGAATATTATACAAATAGTTTCCATATTCCGGTCTGGTATCCAATTTCTGCATACGAGAAGATCAGAAAAGAAGCACCATATCATGCACTGTCAAACGGCGGGCATATCAGTTATGTGGAACTTGATGGAGACACTGCAAAAAATGTGGAGGCGTTCGAGAGTGTGATCCGCTGTATGCACGATGCCGGAATCGGTTATGGAAGTGTCAATCATCCGGTGGATCGCGATCCGGCATGTGGATATGTAGGGGTGATCGACGATGTCTGCCCAAGATGCGGACGGCGGGAAGGAGAACCGATCAGCGAAGAAAAGCTAAAAGAACTGAGAAAACTCTATCCGGAAATGCCGCAATTTTGTGGATGCAGATAAGTACAAAAAGAGAATGTTTTCAGGAAAAGGCAGTAGATACTTAGCCAATAGACAGATGAGTGAAAGGAAGGATTCAGAATGGAAGAAAGATGCACAATTGGAAAAGATGTAAAATTTGAGAGAATCAGAAGGATCACAGGATATCTTGTGGGAACAATGGATAAGTGGAATGATGCGAAAAAAGCAGAAGAGAGAGACAGAGTGAAACATGGACTGGGACAATAGACAACTAAGGCTTGCAGGAATTGCCGGGGACAGTATTGTAGATGGACCGGGGATCCGCATAACGCTGTTTGCCCAGGGCTGCCCTCACCACTGCAGAGGATGTCATAATCCGGAGACATGGGAATTGGAAGGCGGAACCTGGTGGACCACGGAAGATCTTGTCAAAGTGATTGAGGGAAATCCTCTTGTCAGGGGAGTCACATTTTCTGGAGGAGAGCCTTTTAGTCAGGCAGAAGCATTCGCAGAACTTGCAGAGAAATTAAGGAGCAGGGGATATGAAGTGGCAAGCTATTCGGGGTTTACTATGGAAGAACTTTTGGAGGGATCCCAGGCACAAAAGATGCTTTTGGAGGAGTTGGATGTGCTGATTGACGGACCGTATATCGAAGAGCAAAGAAGCCTGTCACTTGCATATAGGGGGAGCAGAAATCAGAGGATCATAGATGTTCCCGAAAGTCTCAGAACCGGAGAGATCATAGAAATTGTTTCGGGGAGATGGCAGGGAGAATATTAGGAAAAATACGTCTTGCAGAGAGAAAGGTAAATTCTCTCACAAGGCGTATTTTTTTTGAGGAGGATTATTCCACAGTTGTCCATGTATGCCCTGTATGTTTGACAAATACATTCAGGATATCTTCTGTACGTATTTTCAGACTGGATGTGTTGATGCAGGGGTGGCATCCGATATATTCGTTGTCCAGTAATTCTTTATCGATGACCAGATGTACGGCGTGGCTGCTGTCGTTCATCAGTCCCAGAACGCTGACAGATCCCGGTGTGATATTCAGATATTGTTCCATATATTCTGCCTCGGCGAAAGAAAGACGGGAGGTGCCAAGCTGTTTTGAGACATCTTTCGTCTTAAACTTTTTTTTGCCAGGCATCATCAGAAGGTAAAAAGCAGTTTTCTGCCGGTTTCTCAGAAATAAGTTTTTGCACATGGACACACCGAGAAGCGTATCGATGTTCTCGCAGGCTTCCATTGTCTCGGCGACTTCGTGGTCCACGCGTTCGTAAGGGATGGAAAGTTCATCCAGAAGGGAATAGACTGCCATTTCCTTTGGGAGCCGTCCTGTTTTGTCCGGTGCGGTTGTATAAAGCTGATCGCTGATGTTGCTTATATTCATTTCAAATTCTCCTTCCAAAGATAACATTAGAAAATATCATGATCGAATATTAGACTATTATAGCACTTTATCGGAGTGTTTGTAAAAAAATGTAAAAGACGGTATAGATTTTCCAGTGAAAAATGGTAAAATAATAAAAAGTGTCAGTAGGAGTTGAGAAAGAAAATGATACAAGTATCGAATCTGAGAAAGCATTATGGGAAAAGAACAGTTCTTCAAGAGATCAGTTTTACGGCACAATGCGGGGAGTGCGTAGCCATTGTCGGCAGAAACGGCTGCGGCAAGACAACGCTGATGCAGATTCTTGCAGGTGTATTAAAACCGGATGGAGGAGAAATCCGCTATTTTGGAAAGGAACCGCTAAAGAAATTCCGCTATTATCAGGAGTACTGCGGATATGTGCCGCAGGATATGCCATTGCTGGAAGAACTGTCTGTGAGAGACAACCTGAAGTTATGGGGAGTGGAGCGGTCGGTACGGTATGAGTGGATCATAAGGTCATTTGATCTTAGAGAAATCATGAGAATGCCGGTGCAGAAGCTTTCCGGAGGAATGAAAAGAAGGCTCAGCATTGCCTGTGCCCTTGCAAAGTGGCCACCGATTCTTCTGCTGGATGAGCCTACAACTGCTCTGGATCTCTATTACAAAGACGGGATCCGTTCCTGGATCAGAGAATACAAGAAGATGAATGGCATTGTGATCATGACGACACATGATGAGAAGGAAATCATGGAGAGTGACAAATGTCTGGTCATGTGTGAGGGATGCTTGCGTGAAACCGAAACAGAATCCAGGGATATTGAACAGATCAAGAGGATGATGAGAATGAGACTGGAAGATTTTTCAAGAATCTGACAGAAACAAAAGAAAAAGGAAGAGAGGACATAAGAGATGAAAAAGTATGGAAAGAGGATGCAGTTTGACCCGATGACAGGAGAGCCGATTGATCCGGATGCGAAATTTGACCCAATGACAGGGGAACCGATCGACCCGGATGCGAAATTTGATCCGATGACAGGGAAACCACTGTATAGCAATTATGGAAAACCGGGAAAAAACGGGAAAAAGATAGTGATGATCGGAGCTGCCGCTGCAGTTGCGGTAGGTGGATTGGCTGTGTTCGGAGCGGTGAAAAGCGGAATTTTTTTCAGTGATACCACAAAAGTATTGATTGCCGCGGCAAATACGGCAAAGGACATGGAGGGCTTTGCCGACGTGGCAAAATCAGCAGAGATCTTCTCTTCCGGGGAATATACAACGACGATCAATGCCGGAGCAGAGGGCACGGCAGTGGAGGCGCAGGTGCTCAAGGGAAAATCAAAGGTTCAGATAGCGGCAAATGTGGAATTCCCGGATTCTGATCAGGTAAGTGCACTTGCAGAGATGAATGAGAGGGAAGTCAGGCTGGAAGTACCGAGGCTCAGCGATAAAATGTTCGCTTATAATTACACAGGAGAGAAAGGCGGATATCTTGCAGAAGAGGAAGAGTTAGAGACTATCGATGAAGTGTTACAGTCGGCAGGGCAGGCTTTTGGGAAGGGAAAAGATGTTCAGAAGATGTGGAAAGAACTGGCGTCTTCGGTGTCCGAAGAGTGGAAAGAGGTAGAATTTGTCAAAACGAATCCGGAAGAATACGAAGTAGATGGAAAATTCAGAAAGTGTAAAGGGTATACGGTATCACTCACGGAAGAAAATCTGGAAGATCTGATTTCTGTGACAGAAGATGTAGTGACAGATTACTATGACAGTAAGCTTTGTGAAGATATGCTGTCAAACCTGTTTTCAGAGATGGAGTATGCCATAGAGGATATGTCCGACGTAGATGTGACATGCTACCTTTACAAAAATAAACTGGCGGCAGTCAGTCTGGAAGTGGAGAACAATGATGTGGAGATCCAGTTCCTTGGCGGAGAGACAAGGCTTCAGAACATAGAGGTCTCCGTTGAGGATGAGACCGTCATAGAGATTGAGGGAGAGACAGAAGGGACAACAGAACTTGCGACAGTTTACATCGAAGGGGAAGAGGCTCTGGAAATGGAATATGACAAGAAGTCCGGAGACTATGAAATCGGAATACCGCAAAATGATATTGCAATCTCAGGTGTATTTCTGGCAGATAAGAAAAAAATGGAACTGTCAGCAGAGTCGGTAGAAATCTATGGAAATCGGATAGATGCAGACTTCCTGCTGTCCTTCCAAAAAGGTGTAGAGTTCCGTAAATTAGAAGGGAACATATTTGATGTCGGAGAGGCTTCCGAATCAGAGTTAGAAGATCTGGGAGAAGAAATTAGGGAACAGATTGAGGACGATGAGAATCTGGAAGATTTCTTGTATGAACTTGATTATTATCTCTAGAATGATGTTATGCTATGAGAAATTTGATCGTATATTTGGAACTGGAATGGAAAAGATCGCTGAAGGTACTTGGAAAATCAGCTGTGAGTCTGCTTGTGATTCTGTGCCTTACCGTTGGCGGAGTGCTCGGAGTCAGTTATATATTGTTTCATTCCCAGATCTTTGAGCCGATACAGGTGGCAGTTGTGATCCCGGAGTCGGAAGAGGAATCAAAGATCATTGCACAGTTTCTTGCGGGGATGGAGAGTGTGAGGAATGTATGCAGATTTGAATACATGGAAGAGGAGAAGGCGAGGACTGCGGTCTATGAAGGAAAGGCTCAGGCGGCAGTGGTACTGCCTGAAGATTTTTATCAGGACATCTATGAGGGGCATCCCGCAAAGGTGAAGCTTTTGTTTCCGGAAAAGATGGATTTGAATACGGCGGTTTTCAGAGAACTTTTGTCAGACGGGGTTTCGATGATCAGGACAGCGGAGGCAGGAGTGTTTGCGGCGATGGATACCGCAGCAGTGTATGAGACGGAGATGGAGGAGATGGAATCGTATGAGATTGCCGAGTTTATTTCCTATGAATATATCGGCAATGCTTTCCGCCGCGGGGAGATGTTTCAAGAGAGTATTTATTCTCCTGTCGGGAATCTGGAGCTGTCCGAATTTTATATTGCGGCAGTGCTGGCAGTATTTCTTATGATGAGCGGGGTGAATTATGGATTCCTGTATAAGAAAGAGAGCCGGGCGGTGGAACAGAAAATGTATGCAAATGGTCTGGGAGCTATTTCGCAGACGATTGTAAAAATTACAGCGATGGCCGGTACGTTGTGGATTCTTGCGGCGGGATGTTATCTGTCGGGAATCGGTGTTCTGCAGGCGATGGGAATGAGGGCAATGGGCATAGACGGTGCAGTTTTCTGGAAGATGGTTCCGCTCTGTTTTGGGATGGCGGCATATTTTGCCATGATGTATGCGTTGGCAGGCAGAGGGATGCAGGGAAATCTTCTGCTCCTCTGTGTGAATGTGCTGATGATCGTATGCTCGGGAACAGTGGTTCCGTCCGCGTATCTCCCGGGGGCGGTAGGAAGTGTGGGCAAATGGCTCCCGCTGAATCTGTTTCATGGATACAGTGCAGAGATGCTGTTTGGGAGATTGGAAGTAAGACAGGTGTTATGGATGATGATCTGGATTTTGGCAGCCGGAGGAATAGGAGTCTTGGTTACATGGAAAAGACGTGGTACACATTACAACTGAAAGCAGAAATGAAGCGGAAAACATGGTGGATCATCCCGGCGGCAATGATTGCATTTGCGCTGCTTGTCGGTCAGATGCGGGTTCCGGATGGGGAAAATGTCTCGGTTGGTCTTTATCTTGCCGAAGATCCGATGGCTGAAGAAATCGCAGCCGGGTTAAGGCAGAGAGAATCCGTGTTTGAATTTATTGTTTTCGAAACAGAGAGCGAGTTGCAAAAAGCGTTGGAAACAGCAGAAATTGACAGTGGATTTCTCTTTTCGGAACAGTTTGAAGAGAAGGCAGAGAAAGGCAGAACCAAAGGGCTGATTACTTTTTTACAGACACCGTTTTCTGCAAAAGGAACGGTTGCAAAAGAGACGGTATATGCCGCATTCCTGGAAAGGTATGGGGAGGAGATCCTGCTGGATGGGCGAAAGGAGATTTACGGAGAGGAGAGAAAAGACCTTGTTCCGTTTCTCCTGGAAAAGAATGACGAGTATTTAAAAAGCGGAGAATTTTTCCGGACAGAGGTGGAAGAAATCTCCGTGCAGGAAACTTCAGGGCAGGAAGGGCTGACAGATATCTATCCGATACAGGGAGTGATGGGAATTTTCCTGTTTGTTCTGCTCTGGATGACATTCGGACGGAGATTTGAAGGGAACGGCAGAGGAATCTGCCTTGCCTTAGACCGGAAAAGACGGAAGAAATTTGAGTATCTCGGCTATCTTGCGGCGGCAACGATTCCGTCAGTCACCGGGATCAGCGTGATCATGGCTGCGGGGGAGAGCAGAGGAATGGTGATAGAATTGTTCCGCATGCTGCTGCTCGTATTCGGAGGTGCACTGTGGGTGTCTGTTGTCGGAGCATGGTTCAGGAGCAGTATGGCACTGTCAGCCTGGGTTCTCGCCTTTGTTGTGGTACAAGTGGTGCTGTGTCCGGTATTTGTCAATCTATCCGCTTACCTGCCTGCTGTAAAGTATATAAAATATTTATTCCCGCTCGGGTGGTATGTCTAAAGGAAATACATTGCAAAACCCATTTTGTGTGTTCCTTTTTTCTTGTCATTCCGGGCGGGAATCGCTATAATGAGAAAGAATCATTAGAAGGAGGAGATGGAAAGAAGATGTTTCAACTGATTCCATATCTGAAAGGATATAAAAAGGAGAGTGTGATCGGTCCACTCTTTAAGCTTTTGGAGGCATGTTTTGAATTGATTGTTCCACTTGTGATGGCGAAGATCATCGATGTAGGAATTGAGAACCGGGACATGCCGTATATTTTAAAAATGGGAGGAATTCTTGTACTGCTTGGTGTGATCGGTCTGGTCTGTTCGCTGACGGCACAATACTTTGCGGCAAAGGCAGCGGTTGGATTCGGAACCGAGCTGCGCCATGATCTGTTCCGGCATATCAGCACACTGTCCTACCGGGAGATTGACCAGGCGGGAAGCGCGACACTTGTGACAAGGATGACAAGTGATATCAATCAGGTGCAGTCCGGGGTCAATCTTGTGCTCCGGCTGTTCCTGCGGTCACCGTTTATCGTTGTCGGCGCGGTTGTGATGGCATTTACGGTCAATGTCAGACTGGCATGGATCTTCGTTGTCGCGGTGCCGCTTCTCTCAATTGTGATCTATGGGATTATGATGATCACAATCCCGATTTACAAGAAAGTACAAAAAGGGCTTGATCGGATTCTATTGACGACAAGGGAAAATCTGGCGGGAATCCGTGTGATCCGTGCATTTCGGACACAGAAGGAGGAGCAGAAAGCATTTGAAAAGGAGAGCCATACACTGATGAATGATCAGCTGAGAGTCGGATGGATCTCGGCATTGATGAATCCGCTGACGTATTTGATCGTCAATGGAGCGATCATCGTTCTGGTGTGGGCGGGAGCTTTTGAGGTGAATACGGGGAAGGTGTCACAGGGGGAGATGATCGCACTTGTCAGCTATATGACACAGATTCTGACTGCACTTGTGGCGCTTGCGAATCTGATCGTATCTTTCACAAAGGCACTTGCATCTGCGGGAAGAATCAATGAGGTGTTTGCGCTTCGCACAACGATTGAATCTCCAAAAAGCAGAGTGGAAAAAGCAGCTGATAAAAAGTGCGAAGCAGTTTCTTTTGCCCATGTGCTTTTTCGGTATCATGGATCAAAAGAACCGGCACTTTCGGATGTGACATTTTCGGTAAAGAAGGGAGAAACTGTCGGAATCATCGGGGGAACCGGATCAGGAAAATCAACTCTAGTCAATCTGGTACCGAGATTTTACGATGCATCCGAGGGCAGCGTGCTTTTTGACGGCACAGATGTCAGAGAATATCCGCTTGAGAAACTGCGTGGAAAGATCGGAGTTGTTCCGCAGAGAGCTACTTTATTCCGAGGCACGATCCGGGCAAATATCCAGTGGGGAAAAAGGGATGCCACAGATGAGGAAATCTATGAAGCACTGGAGATCGCACAGGCAAAAGAGTTTGTTCAGGAAAAACCGAAGGCACTTGATACGATGATCAGTCAGGGCGGAAAGAATCTGTCGGGAGGGCAGAGACAGCGCCTGACGATTGCCCGTGCGCTTGTGCGGAAGCCGGAGGTACTGATTCTTGATGACAGTGCATCGGCACTTGACTTTGCGACAGATGCAAGGCTTCGGAAAGCCATCGCGGAGAAGACAAAGGATATGACGGTATTTCTTGTATCGCAGAGAGCAGCGTCCATTCTCCATGCGGATAAGATCATTGTCATGGATGACGGTGCAGTGGCCGGGATCGGTACACATAGGCAGTTGTTAAAAACATGTGAGGTCTATCGGGAAATCTGTTATTCCCAGCTTGCAAAAGAGGAGGTGGAGCGATATGAAAAAGAATAAAGGAACGGTGGGAAAAGTACTGAGACTGATCGGACCTTATAAGTATCTTTTGATGTTGTCACTTGTATTTGCGATGATCTCTGTTGCTCTGACGCTGTATGCACCGATTCTGATCGGAGACGGCGTGGATTTTCTCATTGGAAAAGGACGGGTGGATTTTTTTGCAGTGTTTGCAATTTTGAAAAAACTTGCAGTTGTCATCGTGTTGACCTGTGTGGCACAGTGGCTGATGAATCTGTGCAATAACAGGATCACCTACCGCGTTGTGAAAGATGTGCGGACAAAGGCGTTTGCAAGGCTTCAGGTACTGCCGTTAAAATATGTGGACAGCCATCCGCAGGGGGAGACGATCAGCCGGATTATCACGGACGTGGAACAGTTTTCGGATGGACTGTTAATGGGATTCTCCCAGTTTTTCACCGGGATTGTCACGATTTTGGGAACACTTGTCTTTATGCTTGGCATCCATGTACAGATTGCACTGGTTGTAATTTTGATTACACCGGTATCATTGTTTGTGGCAAGCT
The DNA here is from genome assembly GCA_900546325.1 of uncultured Lachnospiraceae bacterium. Taxonomy (GTDB): domain Bacteria; phylum Bacillota; class Clostridia; order Lachnospirales; family Lachnospiraceae; genus Faecalimonas. The sequence continues at coordinate 19,128 of URCR01000047.1, forward strand.
TTATCGCAAAAAGAACATATACAATGTTTCAGAAGCAGTCTGAGACGAGAGCTGAGATGACCTCGCTTGTGGAGGAAATGATCGGAAATCAGAAGACCGTGCAGGCGTTTGGGTACGGGGAGGAAGCATTGAAACGGTTTGATACGATAAACCGGAACTTGCAGACGTGTAGTCTGAAAGCAATCTTCTTTTCCTCTATCACAAATCCGAGCACACGTTTCGTCAACGGACTTGTGTATGCGGGAGTTGGGATTACCGGTGCAGTCTTTGCGATGCGAGGAGCGATTTCGGTCGGACAGCTGTCCTGTTTTCTGACTTATGCCAATCAATATACAAAGCCATTCAATGAAATTTCCAGCGTGATCACGGAACTGCAGAATGCGCTCGCCTGTGCAAGACGGGTGTTTGACTTCATCGAGGAGGAAGCGGAGACGGAGGATCAGAAAGATGCACCAGTCTTAAGTCAGGTGCAGGGAGAATTAAAACTTGCTGATGTGTCGTTCTCCTACCAGCCGGATGTGCCGCTGTTGGAGCATCTTGATCTCACTGTGAAGCCGGGGCAGAAGATTGCGATCGTAGGACCGACCGGATGTGGGAAGACGACTCTGATCAATCTGCTGATGCGTTTCTATGATCTGGATGGAGGGCAAATATTGCTGGATGGGAAGGATATTTCACAAGTGACAAAAGACAGCCTGCGTGCAAGCTTTGGGATGGTCCTTCAGGAAACCTGGTTGAAATCCGGCAGTATCGCAGAAAATATTGCATATGGAAATCCGGATGCGACGAGAGAAGAGATCATTGCGGCGGCGAAGGCGGCGCATGCCCATGGATTTATCAAACGTATGCCGGAAGGGTATGATACGATTATTACCGAGGATGGCGGAAATCTGTCACAAGGACAAAAGCAGCTTCTGTGTATTGCAAGAGTGATGCTGAAACTTCCGCCGATGCTGATTCTTGACGAGGCGACCTCCTCCATTGATACAAGAACAGAGATCCAGATCCAGAAAGCATTCCAGAAAATGATGCAGGGAAGAACAAGCTTTATTGTCGCCCACAGACTTTCCACGATCCGGGAGGCAGATGTGATCCTTGTGATGAAAGACGGAAACATTATCGAGCAGGGCAATCATGAAACACTGCTTGCAAGAAATGGTTTCTATACAGAGCTGTATCAAAGCCAGTTTGCAGAGTAGAATTTTGGGAGATTGTCAGAAAATACAGAGGAAAAAATATAGAAAAGATGTATTGAAAGAAAAGATGCCGGGAACACTCTCAGAGAAAGAAAAGCGGGTGTCCGCTGAAAAAGGTTAAAATCTGAAGAGGGAGGCATGACATGAAAGCGATTGTAGAAGAGGGATGTATTTCCTGCGGCGCATGCGTCGGAGAATGCCCGGAAGTGTTCCGGTTCGGGGAGGACGGGCTGGCAGAGGCGTATGCGGAAGTCACAGCAGAAAACGAAGAGGAAGCAAAAGCGGCAAGAGACAGCTGTCCGGTGTCAGTCATCGATATCAGTTAGCGGTGCTGCGAAAAAAGTAAAAAAGAAAATAAAAAAGGTCTTCTTTATCCGGAACTGCCATAGATTGTATGGTAGAACGGATCAGGGAGGCTTTTTTTATGGAAGAAACAAAATATATTTATGCGGATAAGTCAGAGTACCCGGAAGTCTGTGTGCAGGAGAAAAACAGACAGTATGCGGCGGCGATGCTCGGCAATGTGGGAGCGTGTGACTCTGAGATGTCAGCAGTCAGTCTCTACTTTTATAATGGCGTGATCGCGGAGGGAAAATTTGAAGAAATCGCGGAATGTTTTCACAAGATCAGTATTGTGGAGATGCATCATTTACACACTTTTGCAATGCTTGCGAATCTGCTTGGAGCTGATCCGCGCATGTGGAGTGTCGAGAGAGGACGATACCGTTACTGGTCAGGGGCGTGCAATCAGTATTCCAGAAACATCGGTAACATTCTTCAGAATGCACTTCGCGGGGAACAACAGACCATTGCAAAATACCGCAGGCAGAAAGAGTGGATACAGGATTGTCATATCAGGAAAATTTTGGAGCGGATCATCTTAGATGAACAGTGTCATGTGAAAATATTTGAGCAGCTGTGTGACAGGTATGTCCATTAGAACATAGAAAATGATAGAAAAAGAAATAAAGGGGGAGGAAGATGCGGGTATGTGAGCTGAGAGAGAAGGAAGTGATCAATGTCTGTAACTGTAAGCGGCTTGGCAATCCGGTGGACATTGTCTTTGATGCGTGCAGCGGCTGCATCGAGGCGATCGTGATTCCGGGACCGGGGAAAATCTGCGGCTTTCTTGGATCGGACAGCGAGTACGTGATTCCGTTTTCCTGTATCAAGAAAATAGGGGAAGACATCATTTTTGTGGAAATCTGCGAAGAAAAATACCTTGTTCCATGCAAATGATTTGACATTGATTTCCATTACCGATATACTAAAGAAAAATGCGGAAGGGGAACAGAACATGAAGTGTCCTTATTGTAATAATCCAGATACAAAGGTAATCGATTCCAGACCGGCAGACGACGGAAGTTCGATCCGTCGCCGCCGTGCCTGTGATGAGTGCGGAAAGCGGTTTACAACTTATGAAAAAGTTGAGACGATCCCGTTGATTGTAATCAAAAAAGATGACAACAGAGAGCAGTATGACAGAAGAAAGATTGAATCCGGGGTGTTAAGCGCCTGTTATAAAAGACCGGTTTCGGCAGATCAGATCCAGAAGTTTATGGAGGAAGTAGAGACGGAGATCTTCAGCAGGGAAGAGAAAGAGATTCCGAGTAAGGTGATCGGAGAGATTGTGATGGACAAGCTGAAAGAGCTGGATGCAGTTGCCTATGTGAGATTTGCTTCCGTGTATCGTGAATTTAAGGATGTCAACACCTTTGTGGAAGAGTTAAAATCAATTCTCGATAAGTAAGGGAGTTTTGACGAGAAAAACAAAAAGAGAATGGAGCGAGAAAATGAATCAGGAAATCAGAGAGAGAACGAAGTGGTTTATGGATGCAAGATTCGGGATGTTCATTCACTGGGGAGTCTATGCGATTCCGGCGTGCGGTGAGTGGGTAATGTCCCAGCGGGAGATGACAAACGAGGAATACGAGCAGTATTTTAGGGAGTTTGATCCGACAGCCTACGATCCGAAAGAGTGGGCAAGACTGGCAAAACGTGCGGGGATGAAATATGCGGTCCTCACGGCAAAGCATCACGATGGATTCTGCCTGTTTGATTCGGCGCTGACCGATTATAAGGCGACGAATACAAAGGCAGGAAGAGACCTTGTCAGGGAATTTCTGGATGCATTCCGGGCGGAGGGAATCCGGGTCGGACTGTATTTTTCCCTGATCGACTGGCATCATCCGGATTTTCCGAAGTACGGAGACCGCCAGCACCCGATGCGAAATCAGGAGAGATACAAGGATGAACAGATAGACTTTGACAGATACCTTGATTTCATGCACGGTCAAGTCAAAGAGCTTGTCACAAACTATGGAAAACTGGATCTGTTATGGTTTGACTTTTCCTACGATGACATGTGCGGAGAAAAATGGCGTGCGACAGAATTGATTCAGATGGTAAGAAAATACCAGCCGGATGTCGTGATCGACAACAGACTGGAGGGATCCGGGGAGAATCACGGAAGTATTTCGACAGCAGAACCGCTGATTTACAGTGGAGACTTTGCAAGTCCGGAGCAGATCATTCCACCGGAAGGGGTTGTGGATGAAAATGGAGAGCGCATCCCATGGGAACTTTGCGCGACTATGAACAATCATTGGGGTTACTGCAATTTTGATCACGAATATAAGCCGGCAGATATGCTGATCCGAAAACTGGTAGAATGTACGAGCAAAGGCGGAAATATGATCCTGAATGTGGGACCGGATGCCAAAGGAAGAATTCCAAAAGAGAGTGTGCAGATCCTTGAAAAAATCGGAGCGTGGATGGAGCGGAACGGAGAAAGTATCTATGGATGTGGAATCTGCGAAATTCCGAAACCGGAGTGGGGAAGGTACACGCAGAATGGGGATACGATTTATGCACATGTCTATGAGGCGCCGCTTGGAGCACTTCCGCTATATGGAATCGCGCCGGACCGGTTGGAGAAGGCGTACTATCTTGCGGACGGAAGTGAGATGACACGCGGGGAAGCATGGAATACAGTGCTGTTTCAAGACGTTGCTTTTGTGGCGCTCGGAGCAAATCCGGTATTTACTTATCCACTGCCGGATCAGATTGATACCGTTCTGAAGATTAAGATGAAAAAGACAGAGGATAAAAAATAAAGACAAACGGTAGAAAACGTTTATTTTATTGCAAAGAGTAAGAAAAGGCGGCAGGCTGCATCCGGGAGATGGACACAGCCTGCCGTCTTTTTTCTGCAAAAACTTACTAAATTTCTGATTATCTTTTCATAAGTTGGTAAATGCCGATATA
>URCR01000048.1 GCA_900546325.1 uncultured Lachnospiraceae bacterium
GTTATCAGTCTACACCATCAGTTTTCTTAAGTCCAGTTAACCTCTGAACAGTAACCGCTTTTTCTTTGTATTAAATTCAGAGCACAAAATGGACTTGTATATTTGACTCATTTGTATTAAAATAAACACAAATAGGCAGAGTTGATTCTGCCACAGAAAAGGAGGATACATACTATGGCACACGTAATTAGCGATGAATGTGTAAGCTGTGGAGCTTGCGAAGCTGAATGTCCAGTTGGAGCAATCGCTCAGGGAGCAGATCACTACGAAATCAATGCTGATGCTTGCGTAGACTGTGGAGCTTGTGCTGCACAATGTCCAACAGGAGCTATCTCTGCTGAATAATTCACAGACGGCTGCCAGACGGCCGCATAGCTCAGTAAGTATATAAGCATAAAAGTGGGACAAATCAGATACAATGTCTGATCTGTCCCCTTTTTTGTGTGATAAGGTCCTATACATAGAATATGTACGGCCTGCATCTCCATCCCGCATCAGGCTACACTTCGAATAGCTTCCTCAGCTTTCCGACCGGCGATGCCTTGACGCTCTCCCGCCTGATCTGCTGCTGTTGTCTGATCAGGCTGTCCAGCTTACGGTAATGCTCTTCTTCTTTCTGCTCTTTCATATGGAATAACGTTTCCATCTCCCCGAGTACATTTTTTGTGACCGTATGGCTGACTTCCTGGGCAAGCTTTGTATTATTCTCGGCAATCACCTTCTGGAGTGCTTCTCCGATAAAATTCTGGACTTGCAGGAACTTGTCCGTATCCACAACTTCCGGCTGTGCCTTGACAATCTGTCCTCTTTTCTGTTCCTCCATCTGCTCCCGGATGTCTCTCTTTGGTGTCTCTATGGATCTTTCTTCCGGGCTCTGTCTGACTCTGTTATTCTCTCTTTCCTCCATCTCTGCCAGTTTTTTCTTCTTCTGTTCCCTTGCTTTCTTTAACTCTGGTATTACGGTTTTTAACTCTCTCAGCTGCATGCTCTGCTCCTTCAGATCTTTGATGCAGTGAAATAAGCGGATGTCATCTTCTGTATAGTAGCGGTGTCCCATCTCTGTCCTGCCGATCGGAAGGTCAAGTTCTTCCTCCCAGTATCTCAGCACATGTGCCTCCACCCCCACTCGTTTTGCAGCTTCTGAAATCATATAGTGAACTTCGCCCATAAAAAATAACCTCCAATATGTAATAACCTATAAAGATTATAGCATATTGAAGGTCTGTTCTTTTGCACTTTCCATCGCAAGTTTCGCCATTATTCCTGCTTTCTCGTCGCATTGGCAAATTTCGTGTAATTTGGAAGCCATGCAAGATTCACGGTTCCGATCGGACCGTTTCTCTGTTTCGCAATGATGATCTCTGCGATGTTCTTCATATCAGTGTCTTTGTTATAATAATCATCACGGTAAATAAACATTACAACGTCGGCATCCTGCTCGATCGCACCGGATTCTCGGAGGTCTGACATCATCGGACGATGATCCGGTCTCTGCTCCACGGCACGGCTCAGCTGAGAAAGTGCGATTACCGGCACATTCAGCTCTCTGGCAAGCCCTTTTAAAGATCTGGAAATATCTGAAATCTCCTGCTGTCTGGATTCCGCACGTCCGCCCACACGCCCGGTCATCAACTGCAAGTAGTCGATGATGATCAGGTCTAATCCCTGCTCCAGCTTAAACTTCCTGCACTTGGAGCGAAGTTCTGAAATAGAAATACCCGGCGTGTCGTCAATGATCATCTTTGATTTCCCGATGATCCCGGCCCCTTCGATCAGCTTTTCCCAGTCTGAATCTTTCAGGTTCCCGGTACGGAGAAGCTGTGCATCCACTTGGGATTCCAGTGAAAACAGACGGTTCACCAGCTGTTCCTTGGACATCTCCAGACTGAAGATCGCCACGGTCTTATTGCTGCGGAAGGCGACATGCTGTGCAATATTCAGAACAAATGCTGTCTTTCCCATAGACGGTCTCGCCGCCACAAGGATCAGATCCGACGGCTGCAGACCGGATGTCTTATAGTCAAGGTCAATGAATCCTGTAGGGATTCCTGTAACCGTTCCCTTTGTCTTAGAAGACTTCTCGATCTTATCTAACGCATTTAACACGACCTGCTTAATCGGAACATAGTCGCCGGTATTTCTCTTCTGTACAAGTTCGAACACCTTCTTCTCGGTGGTCTCAAGTACCGCCTCCAGAGGTTCCCGACCGAGGTAACACATGTTCTCGATCTCCTCATTCAGCTTGATCAGTTTTCGCAACATCGATTTTTCCATGACGATCTCTGCGTAGTATTTTACGTTCGCAGAAGTCGGAACCGCTGTCAGAAGATCTCTTGCGAATTCAAGGCTGGTGATTTCCGGCGGAACATCCTTTTCCTTCAGGCGTTCCTGAAGGGTGATCAGATCGACCGGCTTTCCTTCATTGAAAAGTTCCACCATTGCCTCAAACAGAATGCCGTATGCCGTCTGATAAAAGTCCTCCCGGCTGACGATCTCTGCTGCTGTCATGATCGCATCCTTATCCATCAGCATCGCACCGACAACGGACTGCTCCGCCTCAATGCTGTGTGGAAGGACTCTCTTGATCAATGCCTCTTCCATGCGTTCCACCTACGCTTCTGTGACAACGACTTTCAGATCTGCTGTCACTTTTGTGTGAAGTTTCACCTGAACGATATGTGTTCCCAATGTCTTGATCGCTTCTTTTAACTGGATTTTCTTCTTATCAATATCATAGCCCATCTGTTCTTTGACTGCATGTGCCACTTCCTTTGAAGAAACAGAACCGAATGTTCTTCCGCCCTCTCCGACTTTGATCTGCAGTGTTACCTTTCCCGCTTCGATCTTCTCTGCAAGCGCTTTGGCAGCTTCTAACTGCTCCTGGGCAACCTTTTCTTCGTTCGCTTTCTGAAGCTTCAGGTCATTTAAATTCTTTCCGGTTGCTTCCAACCCTAATTTCTTTGGTAAAATAAAGTTTCTCGCGTATCCGTCATTGACGTTTACAATCTCTCCCTTTTTCCCAAGTGCCTTTACATCTTCTAATAAAATTACTTTCATTATATATCTCCTCCTTCTATCATCTCGTCCAATGTGCCTTTGATCATCTCGATGACTTCCCCGACTTCCATATCAGAAAACTGTGCTCCTGCCACGTTGATATGGCCGCCTCCTCCGAGACGCTCTGTAATGATCTGAACATTTACTTCATCAATGGCGCGGGCGCTTAAATACACCTTGCCATTGTACGCTGTCAATACAAACGACGCGCGGATCCCCGCAATATTGAGCAGTTCATTCGCCGCCTGAGCTCCGACGATCGTCGGACTCTCAATGCCCTTGCCCGGACATTCTGCGATGGCAAATTCACCTCTGTACACTTCTGCACTGCGCACGGTTTCCGCCTTAGCCCGGTACGAATCCATGTCATCCCGGAACATCTTTCTCACCCGTGTGATATCTGCACCGCAGCGCCGCAGAAATGCAGCCGCCTCAAAGGTTCTGACACCGGTTCTGCTCACAAAATTATTAGTGTCGATCATGATTCCCGCATACATACAGTCTGCCTCCACCGCCTTGATCCGGATATCATCTGCAATGTACTGCAGCACTTCCGCTACCATCTCGCAGGTAGAAGATGCATATGGTTCAATATAGGACAATACTGCATTGTCTATGCTGTTGCTTCCCTGTCTGTGATGATCCAGTACAACAATCGTCTTCGTCATACCGAGAAGCTCCTGGCACTCTGTCAGCTCCGGCTTATTCGTATCCACCACAACAACCATCGTGTTCTCTGTCACCACGTCTTTTACCTGAGATGACGTCAGAAACAGATCGTCATCATACGCTGCATTGTCCCGGATACGCTCATACAGAGGTCTGACAGAACTTGTAATATCATTGATCACGATATGTACTTTCTTCTCCATGATCGTCGCCGCGCGGTAAATCCCGATAGCCGCCCCAAAAGAATCGACATCCCCGATCTTGTGTCCCATGACAATGACCTTGTCCTTCGCGGCAATAAATTCTCTCAGTGCCTCCGCCTTGACTCTCGCCTTGACTCTCGTATTCTTCGCCACCTGCTCCCGCTTTCCGCCAAAATACGTGATATTGTTGGCATCCTTTACAACAGCCTGGTCTCCTCCCCTTGCAAGTGCAAGGTCGATCGCCACTCGGGCATAGTTGTAACTCTGCGCATAGGTGTCGGTGCTCATACCAAGCCCGATGCTAAGCGTCGCCGGCATCTCATTTCCGATGTTGATGCCCTTGACCTCCTCTAACAGTGCGAATTTATCTTCTTTCAGCTGCTGAAAATACTTCTTCTTAATAACGATAAAGTACTTGTCCTTCTCCATCTTCTTGACGATTCCGTCGATCTTTGCAATATACTGATTGATCTTCCGGTCGATCAGCGCCACAAGCAGTGACTGCCTGACTTCCTCGACGCTCTCGATCACCTCGTCAAAGTTATCAATATAGATCAGACCTGCAATCATCTTCTGCGCATCATTCTCACGAATGTATTTGTTCAGTTCCGTGACATCCTTCAGATAAATTGCAATGAAGTATTCCTTCTCCTTCGGAAGCTGTAAAAGCTCTTCCGTCTCACTGAAGCCCTCCACAGATACTTTGTGCATAGCCACCGAATATTCTTTCTCTTTGTAAATCACATTCAGCTGTACCTGCTCTGTTTCTGCCTTCGGAAATACCCCCCGGTTCAGTTCCGAAATTACCTTGTTAATATACTTCTCTGCCTTATCGCCCTGCCCGGTCACCACTTTAAAGCTGTCATTCATCCATATGATCTGCCCGTCATCCATCAGAAGCGCATATGGAATAGAAAGTTCCTTCAGCAGTGTATTCTGGACAACACCGTACTGTGCTGCAAACTGTACCAGATCCGCCATGATCAGCGACTTGCTGTACATATAGAGCACACCCACTCCGATTCCATAGATTGTCACAATGACTGCCATCATGATCCCTGCCTGCCTGCTCATAAAAAAGATCCAGACGGTCATTGCCACAAGCAGAATCAGCATGAAGATCGGCCACTGCATATAGAAGCGGAGCTGTCCTTTTAATCGAATATCCTTCTTCATATTTTAACCCTCAATAGAACTAAAGTTACCATTAAATTATACCACTTTTTGCCCGGATATGGAAGTACCAATCAACCGGCCTGCAAACCTGCCCCAAACGGGAGAACTTTCCTTAAAAATAAGAGGCGCATTCCTGCACCTCAAAAATATTTTACCCCAACCCTTGACAAAGAGCCGAAAAGGAGAGAAACCGATCGTCCCTGTAACCCGGACCAGTTTTCTCTCCTTCTTCTTTATCTCCGCGAGATTCTTATATCTTCTTATTCTTCATATCCGTTTGGATTGTTGGACTGCCATCTCCATGAGTCCTCGCACATTTCCTCAAGGCCTCTCTTGGCTTCCCATCCAAGTTCTGCTTTTGCTTTTGCAGGGTCTGCGTAGCAGGCTGCGATATCTCCGGCTCTGCGCGGCTTGATCTCGTATTTGATCTCTTTTCCGCAGGCTTTGCCGAATGCCTTTACCATATCAAGAACGGAGTATCCGTTTCCTGTTCCGAGGTTATAGATGCATACGCCCGCTTTTTCTTCGATCTTCTTCAATGCTTTCACATGTCCAAGTGCAAGATCTACAACGTGGATATAGTCACGCACACCTGTTCCGTCATGTGTATCATAGTCATCTCCGAATACTCCGAGGCATTCTAATTTCCCAACTGCCACCTGTGTGATGTAAGGCATTAAGTTGTTCGGAATTCCCTTCGGGTTCTCTCCGATTGTTCCGCTCTTGTGTGCTCCTACCGGGTTGAAGTAACGGAGTAATACAACATTCCATTCCGGGTCTGCTGTATGTAAGTCTGTGAGGATCTGCTCTAACATTGACTTTGACCAGCCGTATGGATTTGTACACTGTCCCTTCGGGCATTCCTCTGTGATCGGTACAAATGCCGGATCTCCATATACTGTTGCGGAAGAACTGAAGATAATGTTCTTCACTCCTGCGTTTCTCATTGCATCGCAGAGCACCAGTGTTCCTGCAATGTTGTTGTCATAATACTCCAATGGTTTTACAACAGATTCTCCGACTGCCTTTAATCCTGCAAAGTGAATCACTGCATCGATCTCTTCTTTTTCAAATATATTCTTTAAAGCTTCTGCATCTCGGATATCTGCCTCATAAAATGGTACCGGCTTTCCGACAATCTTCTCAACGCGCTTTAACGACTCCTTGCTGGAATTGCATAAATTATCTAATACAACAACGTCATATCCTGCATTGATCAGTTCGATGCATGTATGGCTTCCGATATATCCGGCTCCGCCTGTTACTAAAATTGCCATGTTCGTATCCTCCTGTTTTTTATGATTTGTAGAGTAACATGAGAAATCCTTCTCTTTTTCTATTATAATACTGCCTTTCAGGCAGTACAACTCTTTTTTATGTTTTTTGTTTTAAAACATTTTTTCTGTTCTAATCTATTTCTCACAAAATCATTCCAGAGCTGATACGTGCGGTTTCCCGCACGCCATCAGGAAAATTTTTCTGCTTAAACATTATATTTCTTGATGATATCCTGCATGATATCCCATTTTGCTTCCATGTCTTCCACAAGCTTAAACTGTGTACGGCAGCGATCAAGATTATGATGTTCTCTGTGGATCTTGAAATAGTGATCCCCTTCAAGATAGTCTGTCAAAAAGCGCATACCACATTCAAATGTCATGACCTTTGCTCCCATCGGCATCATCTCAATCTCTTTGTTTGTGAGTTTCCCGCCGCATCCTTCGATATATCCTTTTGCGTACAGATCAAATAATTCCATATCGCAGGATACTTTACTCAGATCGATTTCATCTTCCGCCGCTGTGCTTGCTCCAAAACGAATGGAATCACCGAAGTCATTCATTGCAAGTCCCGGCATGACTGTGTCAAGGTCGATGACACAGATTCCTTTTCCGGTCTTATCATCGATCATAATGTTGTTTAACTTTGTATCATTGTGTGTCACACGAAGCGGAAGCTCTCCTGCTGCAAGCATATCTCCGAATACATTTGCCACATCTTCATGTGCAAGAACAAAATCAATCTCTTTCTGAACAGAAGCTGCACGTCCGCACACGTCTGCCTCCACCGCTTTTTTGAACACTTCAAAACGCGCCTTTGTATCGTGGAATCCTTTGATCGTCTCATGAAGAGTCTCTGCCGGATAGTCTGCAAGTAATCTTTGGAAGTTCCCGAAAGATACTGCGCTCTGATAGAAATCATCCGGTTTTTCTACCTGGTCATAGCTGGTAGCTCCATCGATGAATTTGTAGCATCTCCAGTAGTCCCCCTGAGAATCCACATAGTACGGTCTGTTTGCAACCGTGCGGATAATATTTAATGTCTCTCTCTCCGGATCTCCACCGTTTTCAATGATCTTCTTACGAAGGTAAGAAGTAACACCGAGTACGTTCTCCATCAGTTCTTCCGGCTGCGTGAAGATTTCCTTGTTCATACGCTGTAAGATCACGCGCAGAAGTCCCATGCCGGAGATGTCAAATGTCAGCAGGAAGGTATCATTGATATGTCCGCTTCCATATGGGCGTTCATCGATCAGAACCCCCTCAAATCTAAAATTTGCAATTGCTTCATCTTTTTGTCTGTTTGATACGATTCCCATGATCTTACTCTTCTCCCCATAATTTTTCCGGATATAATCCATTTTCTTTCATCTGTTTGATCGCAGCTACCACGACCGGTTTATCTTCCTTATAGGTCACTCCGTACCATTTGTCTGCAGATGTCAGTACCGATACGGTTGCGCGGTCTTCTTCCAGCAGGTTGCTGACAACTGTCGGGAGGAAGTATTCGCATTTCAGAGGATTTGTCTTTAATCCTTCCTCTAAGAAAGAAGCAAATCCATTTTTGATCTCCTGCAAAATGCTTGCTGTGAATCCCCACATATTCATTGACACAATGCTTCCCTTCGGAAGATCTGTCCATGTTGCTCCGTCGTCTTCTGTATAAGCAGCGCCGTCGCCTTTTTTCTCGATTCTTGTCCGCTCTTCTACTTTCACAAGCTCGCCTGCCTCATTTGTCGTGCATACACCGCGTGCTACATGTCCGTTCTCTGTCAGTGTGTTCTCCAGCTGGTATCCCACCATTGTGTAGCGGAACTTGTCATCATCCTCGTGTGTGGAAAGGAAATCATAGATCTTCTGGAATGCATCTCTTCCATAGTAATCATCTGCATTGATGACTGCGAATGGTCCGTCCACTTCATCGATACAGCTTAATACGGCATGTGCAGTTCCCCAAGGTTTCACACGTCCTTCCGGCACTTCAAATCCTTCCGGAATGTTATGAAGATCCTGGAATACATAAGCAACATCCATCACTTCTTCCATACGTTTTCCGACTGCTTCCTTGAAATCTGCCTCATTTTCTTTCTTAATGATAAATACGACTTTCTCAAATCCTGCTCTCTTTGCATCGAAGATAGAGAAATCCATAATAATATGTCCCTGCTCATCCACTGGATCGATCTGTTTTAATCCGCCGTAACGACTTCCCATTCCGGCTGCCATAATTACTAATACTGGTTTCTTCATTTTGAATTACCTCCTGTTCATCTATCGTTTCTGTTTTGTATTATCTACTATTCTACCCGATGTTTTTCAAAAAATCTTTAGTCAATTTCTTTCTATGTTTGCACAATCGTCTCCTTTTAAGGTCTATGCCTTTCTTTCCTCTTATGTAGTGTTCTCAATTAATATAACTCATATTTTTCAAAAAAGAAAGGAATGCTTTTAAAAAAAATATGCCGGAACCCCTTCCGAGATTCCAGCATATTTTTGTGTGTTTCTATTTATATCTGTGGTTATATACGAACAAAAGTGTCAGAAGTCCGATCAATCCGATGACCTCCATCGCAAGTCCGGATACAGAAATATGTTTCTGTCCGATAATGATCAAGGCGAGGAAAATAACAAATGCAACACACATGATAATATTTCTTACGGTACTACGATTCATTACCAATCCCTCCTATCCTTTCAGTCCGCCGAGAGTCATACCCTCTGTCAGACGTTTCTGTACCATGATATATAAGATCAATGTCGGCAGCATGACGATCACAAGTCCGGCATACATGATACCGTAGTTTGTGGCGGTCTTCTCCACTGCCATCAGGTTTTTCAGCCCCATCGCCAGCGTATCATTTCCATCCATCAATGTGTAGGCAATGATATACTCATTCCAGAATGATAAGAAGTTAAATAAGATCACTGTGATGATACTTGGCTTCGCCATCGGCACCATGATCTTTGTCATCGTCTTAAAGTAACCGCATCCATCGATATATGCCGCTTCCTCAAATCCTTTCGGCAAGGTTCGGAAATAGCCGCTCAGAAGATATACCGTAAACGGCAGTGCACTCGATGCATAGACAAGTGCCAGGATAAACCGGTTATTCAGGAAAAAGTCTACTCCGAGCAATTTGTTTGCATCACTGAGCATCAGGAAGATCGGTACTACAATGTAACTGATGTTGACGAAAAGTCCCGCCATAAATGCAACATTCAGAATCTTTTTCCCTCTGAAGTTAAATCTTGAAAGCGCATAAGACGCCGGAAGTGCAAGAAGTAACAAAAGGATCAATGCTGTTGCAGTGACGATCACAGAGTTTAAGAAAAACGTTCCCATGTTCGCATCGCGGAATGCCACAACGAAGTTCTGTACAAAAAATTCTTTCGGAAGTGCCCACGGGCTTACATCTCCCCCGATAAACTCTGAGTTCCGCTTCAAACTTGCCATGAACACCCATGCTACCGGAATGATAATGGAAATTGCCAGTGCAAGAAGAGCTACATAGATGAACAGCTTGTATATATAACTGCTTGGTTTTTTGTGTTTATTAATTTTCTCCATATCTGCTCTCCTTTCCTAAAATTCGTAAACTTCTCTGTCCGTGATCTTATTGACAATTCCTGCCAGTATAAATGAGAACAGGAAGATCACAACACCGATCGCCATACCGTATCCATAAGAACCGTTTGCGTATGCCTGCTTGTACATATAGTTCAGCGCTACTTCTGTATTTCCGTTTGGCCCGCCGTTTGTCATGATCTGAACAAACAGGAAGCTCAAGTTGATCGTACTGATGATATAGAATGTCAGTGTGGTACGGATATTGCTCCAGATCAGAGGAAATGTAATCTTGAAAAACATCTGGATCTCTGTCGCTCCGTCTAGAGATGCCGCCTCATAATAATCCGGAGGGATCGCTGCCATACTTGCCATATACATTACCATATAGTACCCGATCGCCTGCCAGATCAGTGCAAAGATTACCGAGTAGATAACAATATCCGGCTCTGCCATCCACTGATGCGCCAGCCCATCGAGATGGACCGCTTTCAGGAAGGTATTGAGAAGACCTGTGCTCGGGTTATAAATGGCTCCGAAGATACCTGCAATAACAACGATGGATAAAATATTCGGGATGTAAAAAATAACACGGAAGAAATTCTTTCCCTTAAATGTTCCTCTGTTTAACAATGCTGCAAATAATACAGCAAGGATGATCGTGCAGATCATTACCAACACAATAATCAATATCGTATTCTGCATTGCCTGAAGGAAGTTCTTATCCCCCAGCAGCGTCTTAAAATTCTCAAGTCCTATAAATGTCTGCTTGTTCGTGATTCCTCCCATACGGTATAAGGACATCCGAAATACATTGATCGTAGGAATGAAAATAAAAAGAACCATCAAGATTACTGCCGGTGCCAGACATGCAAAGACAAATCTTCTTTCTGATCGTTTTCTGTTCATAATCTTATCTTTCTCCTTAAAAAACGGTGAGTCCTGATAACTCACCGTCCTGATTAACTATAACTTATCTGGATTAATTATTCTACGTTTTCTAATAATTTCTCCCATGCATCTACCAGTTGTTTCTGGTACTGATCTGCTGTCATCTCTCCTGTGTTAAGAGCATCGATCGCACCGTAAACTGTTGCTTTCATATCAAATCCATCGATTGGTTTTGTTGTAGCCCATGTACCTGCAACTGCTTCATATCCGTCAGAAGATGCCAGTGTATAAGTATCTTTGATTGTTCCGTCTTCCAGCTTGTCTGATGCGCCAAGAACCGGTGATACGATCGGAGCTGCTGATTCTTCATTTGTCTCTTTGTTCACTACTTTGTTGTTGAGCATTAAATCAACAACTGTGTCAGAGTACATAAATTTCACAAATTCTTTTGCAAGGTCTATGTTCTCTGCATCTGCCGGGATCCACATCTGCTCTGTGAATGTGTAGATGTAGTTGTCTTCATCTGCATTGAATTTCGGAGGTGCCATCATTCCCCAGTTGAATCCTTCCGGAGTAGAGTTCGCCATCTCACCGATTACCCAGTTACCATTTGGCATAAATAACGCTTTTCCGTCGATTACATTCTGCTGGTTGATCTTGAATCCACCGTCTGAGTTTGCATTTGCAACAGTATCTGCCTGGAGGTAATCCGGTGAAGCAAGTTTTGCGATTGTATCAACAACTTTCTTACCTTCTTCAGATGTCCATGTATCTTTGTCATAGTTTACAGCTTTGTTGTAGAAATCGATTCCGCCTGCCTGAGCTAACATCTGATACATTGTAGCGTCAAAGTATGTTGCCTGTGGGTATGTAAATAATGCGATTCCGTCAGCTTTTGCTTTGTCTCCAAGTTCAAAGAACTCGTCCCATGTTGTCGGAAGGTCATATTTCTTATTTGGTCCTTCAAATAAGTCTTTGTTATACCATAATCCTGTTGGTGTGTAAATGATCGGAGCAAGGTAAACTTTTCCGTCCCCATATGGCTGTGCAGCAGCATTCTCCGTGATACCACCTACCAATTTACCTTTTAACTCATCATCAAATACATCTGAGATGTCAGCGATCGCTTTTTCCTTTAACATAGTCTCTACGAATCCGCTTTCCTGACCTAAGTTGTAATATACAACATCCGGAACATTTCCGTTCTTAAAATCTTTCTGTAAATCTTTATCAAGCTCAGAAGAAAGGTGTAACTCTACATCTACATCTTTGTGCTCTTCCTCAAATGCTTTCTCGATATTCTTCCAGATCTCAGCTCCGTTACCACCTTCAAATGCAGCAAATTTCAGAACTTTCTTTCCATCTTCTGTCTTACTTTCTGCTTTTTCCTCTTTGCTTCCGCAGCCAGCAAGCATGGTAGCTGCCATCGCAACTGTAAGTAAAAGCGCTGTTACTTTTTTCATTTTCATAACTGAACTCCTCCTTTTGTTCATTTCGTTCACTTTATACTCTATATTCTACACTACATCCGTCATTTTTTCTATATTAATCTTGTCCTCATTTTTATATATATTGCTCTCGGGGCTAAAAATATCAAATTAATAAAAAACTCTTCCTTGCTTTTCTTTTTTCCGCTGTTTATGATTGTATCAGAAGATGCCTGTATTGGCAACGAAAAAATATATCATGCTCTGAAAGGGAGAAACAATACGGACAGTCCAGATTGCACAGAGATGATGCCGGTTCGTTTATTGCTTTTTTTTGCAAACATCTATATAATAAACCCAAAGGAGACATATTACATATTATGAGTAATCAAAATTATCGTCTGGAAGAGAAAAATTCCAAAAAAATCGATGTCCATCTGCTCTATATTACAGAAGCAAAATATGAGCAGGACTGGCACAGCCTTGCGCATACACATCATTTTACTGAATTATTTTTTATTACCCACGGAACCGGGAATTTTACGATTGAAAACGAATGTTTCCCTGTAAAAGAAAACGATCTGATCATCGTAAACCCGAATGTTTCCCACACAGAATCAGGGGGAACCGGAACTCCCCTTGAGTACATCGTCCTTGGGATCAATGGACTTCAGTTTACAAACGGGGAAGAGTATACGAATTATACTATACACAATTTCTTTCACTATCGGGAAGAGCTCCATTTCTACCTCAGGACACTGATTAAAGAAGTGCGGCAAAAAGAAGAAAATTTTGAATCCATCTGCCAGAATCTTCTCGAGCTGATCATTTGGAACATTACCCGTCAGACGCAGGCGACACTTTCTGTTGCTCCGACAAAGAAGATCACGAAGGAATGTAGATTTATCGAACAGTATCTGGATGAACATTTTAAAGAAGACATCAAACTTCAGACACTCAGTGATCTGACCTATTTAAATAAGTATTATCTGGTACATGCATTTAAAAACTACAAAGGGGTCTCCCCCATTAATTATCTGATTGAAAAAAGGATCTCCGAGGCAAAGCATCTTCTGAGCACTACCAATTTCCCGATTGCAAAAATTGCTTCTGTGGTCGGCTTTTCCTCTCAGTCCTATTTTTCTCAAGTATTTCGCAAAGAGACCGGTCTCTCCCCGAATAAATACCGGAAGAGCATGGACTCGCAAAATGTCACAGGAGGTTTGGTATGACGTATAAAGGAACACTTCTGAGGGATACGATATCCATCCATGAAGTATTTACGATCCACTATTTTGAATATATGAGCGATTTTTCTTTTGCCGGAGAATCCCACAACTTCTGGGAATTTGTATTTGTCGATAAAGGAGAGATTGATATCTATATGGAAAGCATCCATGCCCGCCTGAAAAAGGGGGAGGTTGCATTTCATAAGCCGAATGAGTTCCACCGTCTTCAGGCAACCGGAAGCTGTGCGCCGAACCTTGTTGTCATTTCTTTTGAATGTAATGACGCTGTCATGCAGTTTTTTGAAGGGAAAATTCTCTCGCTCGATGAGACGGAACGGGTATTGCTCGGCGAGATTGTCAAAGAGGCAAAGCAGCTGTTCAACTGCCGGCTGGATGACCCTTACCTCACAGAAATGACGACATATGAGCATCCTCCCTTTGGCGCCGAACAGTTTATCCGGATCCATCTGGAGCATTTCCTGCTTCATTTACTGCGGCGGAAGCAGAACAGCTCTTCTGCCGCACCGAAAGTCACCAATTCCAAAGGAAATTCGGAAGTATTCAACCGCGTCCTCGCCTACATGGAGAAAAATCTCTGCATGCATCTGACGATCGAACAGCTCTGCCGCGACAATATGATCGGCCGCTCCCAGCTTCAAAAGATTTTCCAGCAAAAGACCGGCCTTGGTGTGATCGAATATTTTTCTAATATGAAAATCGATGCCGCAAAGCAGATGATGCGCACAGATCTGATGAATTTCACACAGATTTCCGAGAAGCTCGGCTATTCTTCGATCCACTATTTTTCAAGACAGTTCAAGAAGATCACCGGCATGACACCATCGGAATATGTATCGTCCATCAAAGCACTTTCGGAAGTCTAACTCTGAAAATTTGATCAAAGCTTATCAAAAATCTCAAACTTCCTTAATAGAAAAGAACCTCCGTGGAGCAGCTGTCGTGTGCTGCCCCGGAGGTTCTTTCTGTTCAGGATTTCACTAAATTTCATACCAAATAATTTCATTTGCATCCAGGTGAAGATCGAAACTGCTTCCGTCTCCTCTGTATACAGTTGTATCCTGTGGCTCGTAAGTATTGTTTACCACACAATATTTTCCATTCTTCACATATGCATGCACTTCCACGTTGAAATTTGTGCTGAACCATTTGTGAAGGTTGTTCTCATCGTGTGCAGACCAGAGAATAGAGCGGTACAGAAGACGACTGTTCTCGAAGCTGTATGGAAGTCCGCTGATGTAGACACAACGTCCGTCACCGAAATCGTTGACTGCCATCTGCACTTCTTTGTCAATCTGTCTTAAGATTGTCGTTCCGTCTAATGCGAAGATGTTTTTCTGTCCTTCTCCAAAGTCGATGTCCTTTGTGCAGTCTTCCTTGATGAAGTGATCATGTTCTTCCCAGTTGTATTTGTCTGTATTTAAGTTAAATCCATTTTCCTTCTCTACACCAAGTGCGCCTGCAAGCTGGAAGTAACGTCCTTCCCACTGGTAAGCTGTCGGCTCGCCAACACCGATAAATCCACCGCCGTTGTAGATGAATTTCTTCACTGCTGTCACGATCTCTTCATCTGCCCATGCAGCTCCGCCGCTGTGTGCGGTGTAAGCTCCGCCGACATTGATGATCACATCGATAT
The DNA here is from genome assembly GCA_900546325.1 of uncultured Lachnospiraceae bacterium. Lineage (GTDB taxonomy): Bacteria > Bacillota > Clostridia > Lachnospirales > Lachnospiraceae > Faecalimonas. The sequence continues at coordinate 15,152 of URCR01000048.1, forward strand.
CGTCAAGCACTGCCGGATTGGTCTTGATATCATCAAAGCTGATAAAGCGCACATCAAATGGTGCTCCGGAGAGTGCCTCTACGATTCCTGCGTAAGAATAGTTCTGCTTCTGATATAATGCATGGTGTACCATGTGATTTCCCCATGCTCTCATCTTGCCCCAGCTGTTGAGCACTGCAACCGTCTTCACGCAGTACGGTGTTGTTCCTTTGATGTTCTCATATAAGGTACGGAATTCTTTACATACACTTTCTACATAATCGATAAATTCCGGGAACTCCAGTGCAAGTTTTAAGTAACCGCCGTATCCGATTCGGTCGATCGGTTTTCTGAGGATGGCACGTCTCGCTGTTACCCAGTTCACCTTCGCCTCTTTCACCGGATCTCCGCCTTCGTGGAAAGTATCCGGGAAGAAATATGGAAGGAAACGTCCCTCTGTATATTTTACATTCGGAATATCACTGATCAGACGAAGTGTAGAACCATTTCCGACACTTCCTACAACCGCGTCAAGTCCGATGGATTTGAATTCATCCATAAACGGTTCCATACCAATCCAGTGGTCTCCTAAGAACATCATCGCTTCTTTTCCCATCTCGTGTGTGATGTCCACCATCTCTTTGGCAAGTTTGGCAACTTCTCTTCTCTGGAATGCCTGGAAATCCTTGAATTCCTTTGACGGGATGCGGTACTGATTGTTCATATATCCCTGATCGATAATGTACTCCGGTCTGAATTTATATCCGACTTCCTTCTCAAACTGCTCTAAAATATATGGACTTACAGATGCAGAATATCCGTACCAGTCTACATATTTTTCTCTTGCCAGCTCATCAAAGATCAGTGTGAACTGATGGAAGAATGTTGTATAACGGATCACGTCTACATGCGGATTGTCCTCGATAAACTTGCGCAGACGCTTCATGGAAAATTCCTTTGTCTTAGGCTGACGAACGTCAAAGGTGATCTGTTTCTCCACACCTTTCCAGTCATTGACAACCGCATTGTACATATGTACCGGATCCCACATAATGTATGCAAGGAAGCTTACTGTATAATCATGGAATGCCTTTGCTCCGTGAATTGTCACGTCTCCGGTCTCTTCACTGTAAGACCAGCTGTCCGTCGGGACAACTTCTCCTGTGGTACGATCGATCACTTCCCACCAGCGCTTAATATCATCGTGAGAATTTACTTTCAGCATATCCGGATACAAATGATCCATCAAATGGATAGAAAGCTCCTCCTCCACTGCTGTATGGAAAGAAGTCATAATATACATCTGCTGAATCTCATCCGGGTTTGCCTTTGCCCACTCATTATCTTTTCTTGTTGTATAGTAAGTAGAATATACCTTTGCATCTACATCTCTTAATCCTTCCGGATAGTCTGTTCCGTCACAGTCACGAATCGCATCTGCTCCCCAGCGCTCCAGTAATTCCAGTGTCTCTGGTACAACGTCAACGTCTGTCGGGATCGTTACCCTTCCTCTTGTGTTTTCATTACCCATAGTGTTTCTCCTTTTCTAGCAATTTCGCATTTTTCTAAATCTAGTATAACTTCTTCTTATGAGCAAATCTACGCAAATCTTGTTTACAATATTATAGATATTGCTATATCCTTACATTTTAACAAAACTCTACAACCCAGAATGGGGACAAGACGAATTTCAGGAACAGGCTCCAAAGCCACTGTAAAAATTTGGAATTTCCAATGAAATTCTATAGCATAAAAAGACAGCCAGTTTTTCAAAAATCCGATCTACAGACTTTTGAAATCCTGACTGTCTTTTCTCTCTTTGCCCGCATCACATCGCCGCTAAGCAGGCAATTTACTCAAATAGAAATTCTACAAATTCTTTTGCATGTTCTCTATGCTCTGTGTAAGAGAATACTCCGATATATGCATCTTCATATCCGATAATTCCATATTCCTCCGCAAGCTTACTTTGGTCGGCAAGAATATAGTTCTCTCCGACTTCCCCCGCATGTTCCTTGCAAAATTCACTTCCCATTAACTCTTCTACACTTAAAAAAACACCATCCTGATCATATGTTTCAAAAGTCTCTTTATCACAAATGAAAATATCAGCGGTTCTTGCACCCATCACAACAGATAACTTCATCGTACTGTTGTATGTTGTCTGATTTTCCTCACCCATATAGACAGAAGTGTCTATCGTGATGATCTGATTTTTATCTTTGATCTCCAATGCTTTCCGGAGATCCTGATTCAGCTTTTCTGTATCCGGCGCAGAAGAATTGACGATCACTACATTTAAGATCTCTTCTTTCTGCAAATTCCGGTACCAGTTTACTCCAAACACTCCAAGTGCGATCACTGCCACTACCGCCACAAGTACCCATTTGTAATAAGTGAAGAAATATTCGATTCGCTTCTTCCAGCTCATGGAAGCGACTTTTTCCCTCTCTAACTGCCACTTCTCTTTCCTTGTCAGATCAGACTCATGTTTCTTTTGCATCATTCGTTTCCCTGCCTCACCTTACTTTAAAACATAATTCAAAGCAAGTTCGAATGTCTGCTTCATGCCGTCTTTGTGTGTTCTCTCATATCCATGTGAGGCATATACCCCTTGTCCGATCAGTGCATATCTTGCATCCTTTCCGGATCTCAATGCTGCCCCCGCATCGGAGCCGTAAGATGGATAAATATCAACTGCATAGTCAATTCCATGCGCCTTTGCCACTTCAATCAGTTCATTTGTCATCTCAAAATGATATGCCCCAGAACTGTCCTTTGCACAGATGGACACCTGCTTTTCCGTACATGCCAGATGATCTCCGACACATCCCATATCCACTGCCAGAAGATCTTCGATCTCCTCTGGGATTCCTGCCGCTGCCCCGTGACCAATCTCTTCAAACGTTGTGAAGAACAGCTGTACATTTCTCTTCAGGCATCCTGGATGCTCGCTCACATATTTCGCGATTCCAAGAAGAACTCCCGAGGAAGCCTTATCATCCAGGAAACGGCTCTTAATATATCCTTTTTCTGTCACTTGAAATCTCGGTTCTACTGCAAGAAAGTCTCCGGCACAGATCCCTAATTTCTCTACGTCTTCTTTGGAAGTGACATCTTCATCAAGCACCACTTCCAGATTTGTAAATTTACGCTCTGCATTGACATCCGGATTCACATGCACCGAAGCGTTCTCAAGCTGGATCGTTCCCTCGTACACCGCACCACTTCTTGTGATGACACGCACATTTTCTGTCTCAATATTATTTGGGTTCAATGTTCCGTTGGAAATTGCGAGACGTCCATTGCCTTTGATGTAATGTACAAATGCGCCAAGTGTATCTACATGCGCAAGCATCATCAGCGGATTCCCCTCTCCTCCGAGATTTGCGATCACACCGCCTTTTCTCAATGTGCGGACTTCAAATCCCATCTCCTGGATTGTCTCTACAAGATATTTCTGTACATTGTAATGATAACCTGTCGGGCTGTCGATCCCGATCACTTTCTCAGTCTGTTCCACGATGTATTCGTGATATTCATGATTCTGATGTGCCATAATAAAATCCCTCCATTATTTTTACAATACAAGTATTATAACAAAAGGGAAGAGTATTGACTAGACTTGTTTACAAATTCCTCTGTTGTCTTTCCACTGGAAATACACAGATTCTTTTTTATATGCTGCTTTTCTGGCAGACGAAAAAATATTCCAAACATTTAGAAACGCAGCTTTCTGTTCCGCGCTTCTAAATCGTTCGGAATATCCTTTTTATTTCTTAATATGACTTGCGACCATCATCGCAATCTTAAATGTAAGTGCATCATCAAACACACGCACATCCAGCCCTGTTGATTTCTGAATCTTTTCCAAACGGTACACAAGTGTATTCCTGTGAATATACAATTGTCTTGCCGTCTCTGACACGTTCAGATTATTATCAAAGAACTTATACACAGTAACCAAAGTCTCCTCATCAAACTGCTCAAATGCATCTCCGTTAAATACTTCCTGCAGGAACATCTCGCACAAGGAGACCGGGAGCTGATGGATCAGCCTTCCGATTCCGAGCTCATTGTATGCCAGAATTGTCCGCTCACTGTAAAAAATCCTTCCCACATCCAGCGCCATCGAGGCCTCTTTATAAGACTTGGAAACATCTTTCAGCTCTTCGACCACAGTCCCATAGGCGACACGCACTTTCATCATCGCCTCGGCGCTCAGTGTATCGGTGATCGTCTTTGCCACATCATTGATCTCCTGATACCCGTCTGTCACCTCAAGGTGTTTGATAAAAATAATATGCCCTTCATCCACTGCCGTAATGAAATCCTTTGTTCCTGTTGCATAGAGCCCGCGCATTGTCTCCATGACAATACTGTCTCCTTCTTTTTTAGGCTCGATCAGAAAGACAACTCTCCGCTCCTCAATTGCAATTCCAAGCTTCTTTGCCCTATTGTAAATATCTACCAGAAGAAAATTGTCAAGAAGAAGATTTTGCAGAAAATTATTCTTATCCATCCGTTCATGGTAAGCCGTGATCAGATTTCTGATCTGGCTCACACACAATCGGCCGATTACCTTTATGTCGTCCTTCGCCCCCTGAATGAGCAGAACATATTCGAGTTCACTCATATGGTTCAGGATCGGGAAAAATGCTGCTTCCTCTTCAATCGACTCTGAGATTTCTTCCGCGTCCTTCTCCATCTGCTCTTTCCATCCGGAAAGATGCATTCTGACCTTTTCCTCCGCGCTCTCATCTGCCTCTGACGTTTTCACGGCAATCTTTCCCTCTGCATTCCACAAAGATATTTCTGCTGCCACAATTTCTTTCATCTCGTTGATCGTTCTCTGTAATATCTGTCTTGATAACAACTTGCCACTTCCTCTGTCGTTTTCCACTTATAATTTCTTTAATAATTCTTCGCGTTCCTTTTCAAATCCCGGTTTTCCGAGAAGCGCGAACATATTTTTCTTGTAGCTTTCTACTCCCGGCTGGTCAAATGGATTCACTCCTAATAAATATCCGCTCACGCCGCAGGCAAATTCAAAGAAATAGAATAACTGTCCGAGATAAAATTCATTCTGTTCCGGAATATGCACCATCAGGTTCGGAACATTTCCATCTGTGTGCGCAAGAATTGTTCCGTTCATCGCGCTCTTATTGATAAAGTCCACAGATTTTCCTGCAAGATAGTTTAATCCGTCAAGATCAACCGGCTCCTCATTGATCAGAATCTCTTCTTTTGCAGTTTCAACATCTAAGACTGTCTCAAATAAAATTCGGCTTCCATCCTGAATGAACTGTCCCATAGAGTGTAAGTCGGTTGTCAAATCTACTGCCGCCGGGAAAATTCCTTTCTGATCTTTTCCTTCACTCTCGCCGTAGAGCTGTTTCCACCACTCTGAAACATAATGAAGGCTTGGCTCATAATTTGCTACGATTTCAATTGCTTTTCCTTTGCGAAGTAAAATATTGCGGACCGCTGCATACTGTAACGCGCTGTTTTCTGAGAAATCAGCTTCCAGTGCTTCTTTTCTTGCTGCCTGTGCACCTTCCATCAGCTTTTCAATATCAGCACCGCTGACTGCGATCGGAAGAAGACCTACTGCCGTCAGAACAGAGAAGCGTCCTCCCACATCATCCGGAACAACAAATGTCTCATATCCTTCTTCTGTTGCAAGGTTCTTTAAAGCTCCTCTCGCCTTATCAGTTGTTGCGTAGATTCTCTTTCCTGCCTCATCTTTTCCGTATTTCTTCTCAAGTAACTCCTTGAATACACGGAATGCGATTGCCGGCTCTGTCGTTGTTCCTGATTTTGAAATCATATTGATCGAGAAATCTCTGTCTCCGATTACATCGATCAGATGTTTGATGTATGTACTGCTGATGCTGTTTCCGACATAATAAATCTCAGGTGTCTTGCGCATTTCCTTGGAAATCACATTGTAAAAGCTGTGTCCCAAAAATTCATTCGCAGCTCTTGCTCCAAGATAAGAACCACCGATTCCGATTACAAGAAGAACTTCTGAATCACTCTGAATCTTCGCAGCCGCTTTCTGAATGCGTGCAAATTCTTCTTTATCATAATCTACCGGAAGATCGATCCAGCCAAGAAAATCGTTCCCCGCTCCTGACTTCGCCACTAATTTTTCTCTTGCAGCAACTGCCAGTTCACTCATATATTCCACTTCATGAGTATTGATAAATTTACCCGCTTTTGAATAGTCAAATCTTACTTTATTTGCCATCGTTATCCTCTCCTTCTAAATATGCCTCATAATCATATTTATTTTATCAAATGGTACTCTGTTTATCAAGCCAAAAACTCCTCTAAGATATCCCGGATCATTGCCTCCCGCTTCAGATCATTTTCCATCTTATCCATGACTTCCTCAGACTTTCTCTCCTCCTGCTGTGCCTCCGCAAACAATTCCTTCTCTCTTCCGTCTCTGCTTCCCTGCATCTCCATTTGAACCTGCTCCACTGTCTGTTCTTCCTTCTTTGCCCTGGATAGGTTCCCCTGACCGATCAGCTCCTCCGGCTGATTCAACTCTGTCTGTACTGCCTCCTTGTCAGCCTGCTTTTCTTGCCGCGCTGCTTTTTGATACCGGTGCGCACATACATTTTGAAGATAATCCACCATATAGACATGAAGCATTTCCACTTTATATTTTTCATCGGTTGCCTGACAAATTAGAAACAGAAGCACCATGCCGATCGCCCCAAATGCGCCATAGCGAAATGCCTGCTCTCCCATACCGTAAATGCTGTAACTAAGCAGCGCTCCGACCAGTCCCAGAATCCCGACAAATCTCATCGACTGCCGCTCCAGCTGCTGCCATGTATGCATCCGCAGTCCGGCAGACCGGTATTCATGAATAAATTTTTCTACAAATGCGCCTACATTGTCGACCTTGTCACTTACCATACACGCATGTTCAAATTTTGCCCGGACAAGCTTCATAAAGCGGTGACTGCTCTTTGACATATTTTCCGCAGCCCTCACCAGACTTCGAAGTGTCCATTCCGAAACCAGCTTGCTGAGTATCCCGATCCCTCCGATCACTCCCATTAGATAAAAAATCATCTGTGTGTCTAACATTGTCTTGAACATAAAAGAGTCCCTCCTTCTTCTTTCTTCTCATTACTGATTCTGCGTCCATTATAGACCAGTAATGACCGAAGAAAAAGAGGAGAGACCCTGGAATCGTTCATCAAAATTCGACAGAATCGTTTCCATTTTTCCCGTTCTGCCTTCTATTTTCCCCTATAAACGTGGGAGCAGATTCTGTACAAGTCTTACAGAATGCTCGATTGCCTTCTGTTCAAACGCAGGATAATCCATCTCCGCACTGTTGTCGGCTTTGTCAGAAATTGCTCGAAGTATGACGCACGGAATCTTGTTCAGATATGCCGCATGTGCAATTGACGCCCCTTCCATTTCCACACAATCTGCGCCAAACCGGTCAACAATTCTCTGTTTCACTCCCGATTCCGCGATAAACTGATCTCCGCTCGCGATTCTCCCTATGAATGTATGAATATCCGGATTTGCCTCTTCATTTGCCTCCTTCGCAAGGTTTGCAAGTCTTTCATCCGCCGGAAATGCCAGAATGTCCATGTTTGGAACCTGCCCAACCGGATCTCCAAAAGTAGACGCATCCACATCATGCTGTACTGCATCTTTAGAAATCACGATATCACCAATATCGATGGCTGCGTTGAGTGATCCTGCAATTCCGGTATTGATCAGCATATCCACCTCAAATCTATCCGCAAGAATCTGCGCGCAGACCGCCGCATTTACCTTTCCGATTCCACTCTTTACAACAACAACTTCTTTTCCACAAAGTATTCCTTTGCAGAAAGTCATAGAAGCCTTCTCTACAACTTCGCTTATCTCCATCTTTTCTTTCAGAATTGCTACTTCATTCTCCATCGCACCGATAATTCCTATGATCATCTCTTTTCCTCCTACTCGTATTTGTGTCATTTTACATTTCGATTTTGACACTCCCCACAGCTAAAGCAGGGGGATTCTTGCTTCAACCACTACTGCATTGGATGAT
>URCR01000049.1 GCA_900546325.1 uncultured Lachnospiraceae bacterium
CCGCAAAGCGGCCGTTTCAAAACGCATTTGCGACCGCCGGAGAGCGCAAAATGCAGAAATTTCTAAAATCAAGCAGAAGTATTCTTTGCGCGTGGAAGATATAGACCTGTTTCAAAAGGATGTGGAAATTGTGCGGGAGGGAGAAGTGGAAAGCTTGTCCAGACATTTCCGGTCTAAAATCGAAGAGGCAAGAAAGATCTCCGGTGAGGCAGGCTCTGTCCAGTCTTTTTATGCAACAATAAAGGAAGAATTACAGCAGTTTGATAATGAATGAAAAATGAGTGTATAAGTCTGTAATAATACAGCTATGACTATGATAACGCTATTATGTCTATATGGTAAAAAAGCAAAAAGCCATGTTATAATAAAGTTAGGACAAATAATTTAAACAGTAATTCTCGAGAAAAATGTTATTCTATGACTGAGAAAAAAGATTGTGGAGGAAGAAATGGTGAGAACAAGTGTAAAAAAAGCAATATTGTGTTTGGGAGTCATGAGCCTGCTTCTTTCAGGGTGTCGGACCGGTCAGTCGCAGTCTTCTTTGGAGAAACAGACGATAGATAGTAATACGCAAAAAGAGCGGAAGAATCAGGTAAAGGATGAAAAGGAAGTCTGGATTGAAAATCCGATTCCGAGGGAGGAAAAAACAGTTATTGGGGGAGAAGAGCAGATGAGTAACGCGGAGCGCGAAATTTACATAAATACAATCTCTTCAAGCGAACCGCTGAATCTGACAACACAGCAGAAACTGGAGGATTTTGATTTCTTTTGGAATACGATACAAGATAAAGCTTACTGTCTGGATGAATATTTTGAGAAACATGGGATAGATTTGGAAGAATATATTTTGAGCTTCCGTAAGAGAGTAGAAGAGAGTGAGAATGATTATGAATTTTGGGAGGCTTTAAATGATTCGGCGCAGATGTGTACCGGATATTGGCACATAGGGTTAAATTCTCCGTATTGGTCAATGACAGCAGGATTAACATTGTCTGATGAGTCAGATACTATTAAATCAAAGGGCAAAGATAAAAAGAGTTCCATCTTAAAGTACTGGGATGTATTGTTATCACAAAATTCATATCAATACAAAAGCAGCAGACAACAGAGAATTCCGGCAGAACCAATGCCAGAATTGAAGATCATAGATGAAAAAACAGCAGTGATTACAATACCGACTTTCGCATACAATTCACAGCGGGAAGAGGCCGGAAAAACGTTGCTTGAGTATATGAAACAAGTATCAGATTATGAAAATATTATTTTAGATTTGCAAGGAAACCGAGGAGGAAACGATACATTTGTGTATTATAATCTGATTGCTCCGAATATTGACGAAACTATAACAAAAGTCGGATTAAGATTTTTTAAAATGTCAAATGACATTATGGAGGCGAATCTGATTTCAAGGGTGGGGAGTGAACCGAAGAGGTATCGTATTGGATATGAAGAGGAGGTAGTATATGGCTCCGCTCCAATATCACAGCTGCCAGAAGAACTGCAGGTTGAAAATAGTGATTATGGAAATGCAGATTATTTCATAAGAAATGATAAAATAATTTTCCCAAGATTTAATCATAAGATTTTGAAAGGGAAAATATGGGTGTTGACATACTCGGAAAACTATTCAGCAGCAGAAACATTTGTGTCGTTTTGTAAATCGACAGGGTTTGCTGTGCTAGTAGGGAAGCAAACAAAAGGAGATGGCGGAGGTGGACAGCCATTGTGGTTCAGCCTCCCAAATAGTAGATTAGAGGGTTCTGTCACAAGTTTGTGGAGACTGAATGAGGACGGAACAAATAATATTGAGGAAGGCACAAAACCAGATATTGAATCCCCCAAGGGAGAAACACCTCTTGAGACTTGTATGAAAATGATAAAATGAACATGACATATAGTTGTCGTGTTTGATTTGATATGATGTAACTATGAGAGGTTCGCTATGAAAATAGATAGGCTTATTGGAATACTTTCAGTATTGCTGCAGGAAGAAAAAATGACAGCCCCAGAGCTTGCGGATAAATTCGAAGTATCGCGCAGAACCATTAACAGAGATATAGAAGATTTGTGCAAAGCGGGAATACCAATTACAACAACACAAGGATCTGGCGGCGGCATCCGTATTATGGATGGTTATAGGATGGATAGAACACTGCTGACATCCAAAGACATGCAGATGATTTTGGCAGGGCTGCGCAGTTTGGATAGTGTGAGCGGAAGTCATTATTATGGTCAACTCATGGAAAAAATAAAGGCGGGTTCGTCTGATTTTGTGAGCGGCAGGGATTCCATTTTAATTGATTTATCCTCGTGGTATAAGGATACTTTGGCACCAAAGATAGAGTTGATTCAGAATGCTGTAGAAGAAAGAAATCTGCTGACCTTTCAATATTATGCACCAAAAGGAAACAGTAAAAGAAGCATTGAACCATATTATCTGGTATTTAAATGGTCGTCCTGGTATGTGTGGGGATGGTGTACAGAGAAAAAGGATTTTCGATTATTTAAACTAAACCGGATGGATGCATTGTTGAAAGAATGTGTCACTTTTATGCCAAGAGAAGTACCAATGCCGAATTTGTCTGACGAAAAAATATTTCCCGGTGGAATCAAGGTCAAAGCACTGTTTACCGAAGATTCGCAGTGGAGACTGGTAGAAGAATTTGGCATTCATTGTTTTACAGAAAATAAAGATGGAACTTTACTATTTACGGCAGATTATACAGAAAAGGAAAATCTGCTCAGCTGGCTTCTGACTTTTGGGGACAAGGTGAAAGTATTGGAACCTGTATGGGTACAGGAAGAACTGATTTGTATTGCAAAAAAGATCATAAAAGCGCACGGTGCGGAGAATTAGTGATGAAAATGGAGGAGGCAATATGAGGTATGTGTGGCTGGATCAATATCTGATTGGGAAAGCAGGTGTGACAAAAGAGTTACTGGATAAATCATATCATCTGGTGCTTAGCGGATTCAGCAAAAAGAAACAGAAAGAAATTTTAGGAAATCTATAAAGGATTAGGAGATGATTCGGATGGCTTTTGATTATAAAAAAGAATATAAAGAGTTTTATATGCCGAAGAAGAAACCGGAACTGGTGGAAGTGCCGGAGATGAAATTTATTGCAGTGAGGGGAAAAGGAAACCCTAATGAGGAGGATGGTGCATACCAAAAAGCCATAGGTCTGTTGTATGGGATTGCTTTTACTATCAAGATGAGTAAAAAGGGAGATCATAAAATGGATGGATATTTTGATTATGTAGTGCCGCCGCTGGAAGGATTCTGGTGGCAGGAAGGTGCTATGGGCGTGGATTACAGCCGAAAAGAGGATTTTTGCTGGATATCACTAATCAGGCTGCCGGATTTTGTAACGGAGGGGGACTTTCAGTGGGCTGTCGATGAAGCACAAAGAAAGAAAAAACAGGATTATTCAAAGGTAGAATTTTTAACAATTTCCGAAGGCTTATGTGTACAGTGTATGCACATAGGAGCATATGATGATGAACCTGCAACGATTGCGGTTATGGATCAGTTTATCAGGGAACAAGGTTACGAAAATGACTTTTCAGAGACGAGAATGCACCATGAGATTTACTTGTCAGATGCAAGGCGTGTCGCTCCAGAGAAGTTAAAGACTGTCATAAGACATCCGATTAAAAAGATAGGAAAGTAAACAAAAAGAACAAATCAAGGCAAGAATAGTCGGGAAAATGATTCTCCGGGCTGATAGGATATAGGTACAGCGAAGCGAAAGAGGTGAAATAAGCATGGATTGGGTGGATGCAATAAGTAAAGCAATTCAGTATATCGAGGAACATATCACAGAGGAACTGACAGCAGACAGAATTTCAGAAAATATAAACATTTCTTCCTTTTATTTTCAGAAAGGATTTGCTATGCTTTGCGGGTTTACGATTGTGGAATATATCAGGAACCGCAGACTTGCATTAGCTGGCAATGATCTCGCTACAGGTGAGGAGAAAATTATAGATATTGCAATGAAATATGGATATGATTCTCCAGATAGTTTTACAAGAGCATTTACAAGGTTTCATGGGGTGACACCGACAGTAGCCAGAAAAGAACAGGTGATGCTGAAATCTTTTGCACCGCTGAAGGTAAAACTGTCATTAGAAGGAGGATATATCATGGATTACAGAATTGTAAAAAAAGAAGCTTTTACCGTGCTTGCAAGTACAAGAGAATTTTCTTATGAAGGTGCAAAGGATGTAGTGCCGCAGTTTTGGCAGGAACATTATCAGGCGGGAAAAGGAAAAGTTGTTATGGGAGTATATGGTATCAATATTGACCTGAACATGGGGCATGATACTTTTGAGTATCTGATTGCAGATCCGTATAATCCAGTCAAGGAAGTTCCAGAAGGATTTATAGTGAAAACGATTCCAGAATTTACATGGGCGGTATTTCCTTGCAAAGGTGCTATGCCATATGCATTACAGGATGTAAACATAAAGATTTTTACAGAATGGCTTCCAGCGCTTAAAGAATATGAATTTGCTGCTGGGTATTGCGTAGAATATTATGAGGATGCATCTAAATATCCAAAGGGAACACAGGACGAAAATTATTATTGTGAAATCTGGATTCCTGTGAAGAAAAAATAAATAGCGTAAGTAAAAGGATCCTGCAAGGATCTCTAAGATATAGAGACTTTGCAGGTTTTATATATTTTTGCAAAAAAGGTTAAAAATCCGTTTATTTCTTTTGCCCGTTGATGCAATGGAAAAAGTACGTTATATTGTCGTTCTAAGGATAACAGATGAACATTCATTCCGAACACCCCGGAAGAATGGCAGGATAGATTCAATACTTTTTCTATTTATCAGGTGCTTTCACAGATTATTGAACTCTGAGGGTTGAATGTACAGACCGATGTGGAAGCTAAAAAAACTTCGTCCGACAGACCGTGAAATGACAACACCGTTGTTTCTTCTCCGATGCGTGCAATTAGGCTTATCGATGGCAGATTTGGAACGGTTGTCGATAAGCCTTATCAATGATATGTATGCGGAGAGCAGAAATGATGATTGTAAGTATGCACAGATTGCCACACAGGAGAATTCTGATAAATTTTAATTTTGAAAAACATCCGCAAAACAATCAAAAATGCGGATGAATTTCTAAATAAGGAGGCAGAAGTAATGAAAACACGTGCGGAATGTCTTGAAGAATATGGATCAGATTATTTTATTGAGAAAAAAATAGAAGAAGGTGAACTGTTCAAAGTTGGCAAAGGAATATATTCAGAGAAGAAATATGTTCCGGAAATTGCAATGTTCGTATACAAATATCCGAATGTGGTTGTAACGATGAAAAGTGCTTTTTACTTTCACGGATTAACGGACGTGATACCGGATGAATGTGATTTGGCAACAACTCGTGATGCTACGAAAATCAAAAATGAAAGAGTGAAGCAGTATTTTATTCCAGATGACTTTTTCGAGGAAGGAATTGAAACTGCTGATTATAAAGGGTATGATATTCGGATTTATAACAAAGAACGTATGCTGATTGAACTTGTGCGATATAAAAGCAAGTTGCCTTTTGATTATTATAAGGAAATTAAAAAGAAATTATCGTAAATTACTTCCAAGATTGGATATACAAAAAATTCAGGATTATGCGTTGATGGCACCAAAGAGTAATAAAGTGCTTGAAATTTTACAGATGGAGGTACTTTAAAGATGAACTTGGAGAAGATGGCAGAGAAATATAGGGATGCCGGTTATTCAGAACGAAATGCAGATGCACGTGTGTGTCAGGATATTGTGCTTAAGGCAATTGCACGAAGTAATTTGGGAAGAAATGTGACCATAAAAGGTGGTGTCGTCATGCGTAGCATTACTGGGAATGTGAGACGCGCTATGGAAGACCTGGATTTGGATTTTATCAAGTATTCATTGGAAGATGAATCCATCCGATATTTTATTTCAAAATTGAATTGCCTTGAAGGAATTAGAATTGAGATTAAAGGCAACAAAATTGAGCAACTTTCTCAACAGGAGTATAGCGGAAAACGTGTATATATTATCATCAAAGATGATGAAGGGAATGTCATCGAGAGTAAAATAGACTTGGGTGTACATGCAAATATGAACATAGAGCAAGATACATATTGCTTTGATGTTTGTATGGATGATGAGGGAGCAAGTCTGTTGATTAATTCCTGTGAGCAGATTTTGATGGGGATATTATTACAAATCTGCCATACAAGTATGCACTGCAGTTTGTGGACCAAAGGCGTTTCGGGACATTTTACAGAAACAGTCCACCATGCTGATTTGTGAAAGCCAAACAATCTGCATTGAGGATTTAAATGTAAAAGGAATGATCCGTAATCATAAGCTGGCACAGCATATCGATTCTGCATCGTGGAATAAGTTTTTATCATTATTTGTACTTTGCCGTACTGAAAGATAGTATTTAGCCACTGAAGTTCTTGGAAATATTGCAAAAAATAAAAAATCTTCTTGATTTCCTTGTATATTTTTATAGCCCATGCTATTCTTAACAAAGAAAAACAACAAGAAAATTTTGTTAACAATACACATACAAAAGGGATATGATCAAATGAAAATTGAAGAAAAGATGAAAAAGCCGATGATGGAGACGAAATATCTGAATGTAGAAAATACAGACAGATATCGTCCGATCATTCGGCTTTTTTATTTAAAATATGAAAAATTAAAATACTGGATGTATCAGGAGGAGATCTTTGAAGAATTAAAAGAGGATCCTTATTTCAAAGAATATACACTGGAACAGTGCCAGCAGGATCTGTCTGCGCTTGTGTCGTGGGGGAATCTGATAACAATCCAGGACACAAGAAAAGTGACAACGATTGAAGAATTTAAAAATAAGAAGTTTCGCTATCAGCTTTCCGAGACAGCCGTTGAAATTGAGCGAATGGTGATTCGTGTTGAGAATCTGTTTATCGAAGGCTCTTCATTGGAACCTACTTTGTTAGAGCGGCTTCGTATGAATCTTGGAAAGCTAAGTGAGATGGATTCAGAAGAGGGAGAAAAGCTGTATGGCTGGTGGAATGATCTGAACAATGATTTTATCCGGTTGAATCAGAACTATCAGGATTATATGAGGGAATTAAATAGTGTAAAAGCAGAGGAAATGATGAAAACGAAAGCATTTCTTATGTTCAAAGACCGCTTGATCGAGTACCTCCGATCTTTTGTAAAGAGTCTTCAGGTCAATGTGGCTGCGATTGAACAGCAGTTTCGGGAGATTGATACACAAGTTGTGGAAAGTGTGTTGACAAAGGTGACTGATTATGAAATTTCTATTCCAAGAATGGATGTAGAGATTGATGAGCAGCTAATCCATGAGAAGATAAAGGGGCGTTGGGAAAGCATTTCTGAATGGTTTTCAGGAAAGAACGGGATGGAGTCGGAAGCGGGAAAGGTATTTGACAGAACAAATGAGATTATCCGGAAGATTACGAGGTATGCGACAAGGATCAGTGAGATGAGCAATCAGGGATCAAACCGCAGGGAGGAATACAGAAAGCTGGCAGAAATCTTTGGAAGATGCAGGAATATCAATGAAGCACACCGGCTTTCGGCGGTTGTATTTGGTATAGAGAAACCACTTCATCTGAAAGGGGAATTAAAAAGAAATACGGATAGTATTAACAGCGGTGTGTATGAAGAAGAAACACATGTAGTGACAGTGATTCCGAGAGTACGTACTTATAAGGAAAAGGCAAGACGGAGCGGGATGATCGATCGTTCAAATGAGAAACAGAAGATGCGCGCTGCTATGATTCAGCGGTTGGCGGCAGAGCGTGTATTATTAAGAAGTTATATTCACAATGGAAGACTGGATTTTGCAGAGCTTCCGGTCATTGAGCCATATGTCAGGGATATGTTTTTATTATGGTTGTCTAAGGCATTGGAGAGAAAAGATCATCGAGCAAAGACAGAAGATGGTCAGATTTATTATATTGAGCAGACTGATATAAAAGAATACTGCACATTGGAGTGTACGGATGGAACTTTTCAGATGCCGGCATATGTCATTGTGTTTGAGGATGGAGAAGAAAAATGAGAGTATTAGAGGAATTACTGAGCCGGCGCTGGATTTTAAAATCGAAAGACCGGGAGCTTTATTATGAATTAAAAGAGGCGCTTTCATCCGGAGAAGAGAAGAAATTTCTGATGGAGAAGCTTGGGTATCAGGTGATTGTAAATCCATATATGATCAAAGCGGAGAAGATGCCGGCAATCCCGGAAAATTGGATGGGGATTACAGAGTTTAAAGAACCGATTGAGTATGTGTTGTTCTGTCTTGTATTGATGTTTCTCGAGGACAAAGAGGCAGAAGAGCAGTTTGTACTATCTCAGCTGACAGAGTATGTGCAGAGTCAGTATCAGGAAGAACAGATAGACTGGACTGTTTACCGATACAGACGTCATATGATCAAAGTAATGAAATACTGTGTTTCCTGCGGCATTTTAAAGGTAAATGACGGGAGTGAGGAAAGTTTTGCCAGAGATGATACGAGCGAAGTGCTGTATGAAAATACGGGGGCATCACGCTATTTTATGAAGAATTTTACGCAGGATATTATGGGTTATACATCTCCAAAAGAGTTTGAAAAGGAAGAATGGATTGATGTAAATGAAGATCGGGGGATTGTCAGAAGGCAGAGGGTGTATCGAAAGCTTTTGATGACAATGGGGATGTATAAAGACGAAGAATCGGAGGAAGATTTTGCCTATGTCAGAAATTATAGAAATATGATTCAGGGAGATTTATCAGACATATTTGACTGTGAACTGCATGTACATAGCAGCAGTGCATTTCTTGTACTGGGGGAGACATGCAGGCTTGGCAGAGCTTTTCCAGAGGGAAATACACTTTCTGACGTGGTGCTTCTGATAAATACACTGCTGCAGGAGAAAGTGGCAGACGGAAAGCTTACCATTCCGATGGATGAAGAGATACATATTCCGAGGGAAATGTTCTGTGCGATCGTGGAGGAATGCAAAGAAAAATTTGGAAAAGGTTTGAATAAAACGTACCGGGAGATGACATTTTCGGAATTTTATCGTGAAGTGTCGGCTTATATGGAGGAGCTGATGCTGATTGAAACAGAAAAAGATGGAATCAGGATCAAGCCGGTAGTGGGGAAAATCTGCGGAAAATATCCGGAAGATTTTTTGAAGAATGGAGGAAAAGATGAACGGTAAATGGCAGATAAACAAAGTTGGATTGCTTGACTTTTGGTATTATGATGAGGAAGAATTTGAATTTCTGGGAGGGCGTATGCTGCTTCGAGGAGCGAATGGATCAGGGAAGTCTGTAACGATGCAGAGCTTTATTCCACTTCTTCTTGATGGAAATATGCGTCCGGAACGTCTGGATCCGTTTGGCTCCCGTGCAAGAAAGATGGAAAATTATCTTCTGGAAGAAGGAGATGAGCGTGAAGAGCGGACGGGATATCTCTATATGGAGTTGAAACGACTGGAAAGTGAGGAATATCTGACGCTTGGAATCGGGCTCCGCGCGAGAAAGAGTAAGAAACTGGAATCGTGGTATTTCTGCATTACGGATGGAAGACGTGTGGGAATCGATCTGTTTTTATACAAAGATCTGGAAACAAAGATTACCTGCTCCAAAGGGGAACTGAAATACCGGATTGGTGATGGCGGAAAAGTGATGGAAACGCAGAGTGAGTATGCCCGTTGTGTCAATCGTCTTCTTTTTGGTTTTGAAACGCAGGAGGAATACAAAGAACTTTTGGAACTTCTGATTCAGCTCCGGACACCGAAACTTTCCAAAGACTTTAAGCCTACGATCATCAATGAGATTCTGAGCAGTTCCCTTCAGACACTTTCAGAGGATGACCTTCGTCCGATGTCAGAAGCCATTGAAAATATGGATAATCTGAAAACAAACCTGGATGCCTTGAATGAAAGTATTCATGCGGCAAGACAAATTGAGAAGGTATATGATCAGTATAACCAGATCGTGCTGTATGATAAAGCACTTCTATTTGCTGATGTGTGCAAATCTTATGAAAACTGTGTGAAAAGCGGGGAACAAATTGAAAAAGACTTAGAACAACGTGCCAGAGAACTTCAAGAAGAAAGGGAACGTTATGAAATATTAAAGCAGGAAGAAGCTATCCTGAAAGAGGAAAAAGCATCTCTGGATAAAAGTGATGCGGCACGTCTGAAGGAACAGGAAAGTAAGCTGGCAGAGGAACTTTTGGAGAAGAAAAAGGAGCAGAAGGCGAAGGAACGACAGGAAGAGGAAAAGAAAGAAAAGCAGCTGGAAACAGAAGATAAAATAAAAGCGGGGACAGAAAAAGCAGAAAGTATCTGGGATGAGATTGAAAGTAATCTGGAAGAAATGGAGGAAGAACTGGAGGGAATCCCATTTGATGAATTTAATTTTCTGAAAAATGATATCCTGCAGGATCGGGAGAAAGAGCAGAGTTTTGCTTCTCACCGACAACTTTTGGATGCTTATACGAAGAAGGCAGAGCAGGGGAAAGAGATTCTTCTGGAAGAGAGGAACTGCCAGCAGAAATATGACCGTTATCTTGCGGAGCTGGATGACTGCAGGGAAGAGCGAAATTTGATCGAAAAAGAACTACATCAATATGAAACACTTTTGCATGAGACAAAAGCAGAATTAACTGAGAAGGTGTATTTGTGGGAAAAACAAAATGAGGAACTGCATCTTCCGGCGGAAACGATGCAAAGTATTGCAAGAAATATAGAAAGTTATGAACTGGGAAGTGATTATTCAGAAATCAGGGAGGCGGCAAAACCAAGGCTGTATGAATTAGAACGACAATTTTCAGAGCAGCAGATGATTTTGGAAAGAGACCTTAAAGAGAAGAAGGAATCTCTACAGTGTGCAGAACTAGAACGGGAAGCATGGAAAAACAAAAAAGATCCAGAACCAGAACAGCAGGAATGTGTGAAAGCAAACCGGGCACTTTTGAGAAAGAAAGGAATCCCGTATCTGCAGTTTTATAAGGCGGTCGAATTTGACCGAATGCAGGAAGAAAGCAGTATGGATCATTTGGAAGAAGCACTGCTTCAGATGGGAATACTGGATGCGCTGATTATCCCGCAGGAATACCGGGAACAAGTATATGCGCTGGATGCGGGTGTGTGTGACCGCTATTTGTTTGGCGATGCGGAATCTGTCAGACAGAATCTTCAGGAAGCACTGAAAACAGATAATGAAAAAAAGGATATGCTGTTCGGGCAGAAAATTTCAGCCATTCTGGCATCGATCGAATTTGGGAATGGTCAGGAAGTGAAGAGCCATTCATGGGTTGATCAGGATGGAAATTATCGCCTTGGCATTCTGGAGGGAACGATTACAAAAGAATACCATGCACATTTCATCGGAGTGCGTGCAAGAGAAAAATTCCGGCAGGAAAAGATCGCAGAGTTGACAGCAGTTTGTGAGCAGATCGGAAAAAATATAGAAGAGCTGGAACGACAGTTAGGAGATAACCACAGCAGATCAGAAAAATTACAGAAAGAGTGGAGAGCATTTCCGGGAGAAGAAGATTTAAAAACAGCTGCAAGAGAAGTTGCGGACCGGGAGTATAAATTACAATTAGTAAATAAAAGACTATGGGATCAGCAGAGTTTGGTGGAAAGGGAGAGAAAGCTGCTTGATGAAGTGAGGATCAAAGCAAGAGAAATCTGTGAAAAGTGCTATCTAGCGCCGCGATTAGATTTATTCACACAGGCAGTTTCATCGCTGCATCGCTATAAAGAAATGCTTTTGGAACTGCAGGCTTCTCATGGAAATTATCAAAATGAACTTCGTTATATCAGCAGTCAGAAAGAGAATCTGGAAGACTTGGAGGCAGATTTGGATGATATCCGCTATGAGTTGAATCGTATCCGCCTGAAAGTAAGAGAATCGGAAGGATACCTGATCTCGATTCAGAAACAGCTTGCGTTGACAGACTATGAGCAGATCAAAGAACGACTCGATTATTGTGTAAAACGGCTTTTAAATCTTCCTGGAGAGCGGGAAGGCTGTGTCAGAAAGCAGGAGGCAGTCCGAAAAGAAATAGAAGTTTTGGAAGAAAAGAACCGAGAGAATGGACAAAAGCGACAAGAACTTTGCGGAAAAAAAGAGAGGTATCAGAAAGTCTTTGAGCTGGAATACCGGCTTGGCTATGTCAGGGCGGATCTGAATGATGTGAATGATATAGCAGGTAAGGCACGAAAGATCTGCGGCTTATTTGCCGGAAGTTTTGGAAATAAAAAGCAGAGTGATCTGTTTGGGAATCTTCAGGAAAGTTATCATCAGAACAGAGGGTATCTGCTTGATTATCAGATTACGCTGCAGTCTTTGTTTGAAGAGGTTGATGTAGAGAGCAGTTTTTCTGAGGTGAGTGTGAAACGAATTGATATCCTGGCAAAATACCGCGGAACAGCAGTGAAATTTAAAGAACTGATTGCAAAAATGAATGAGGATGCAGAGGTATTGGAACAGCTGTTAAGCGATAGAGACCGGGAACTGTTTGAGGATATTCTGGCGAATACAATCAGTAAAAAGATTCGCGGAAAAATTCAGGCGAGCAGACGATGGGTAGAGAAAATGAATACGCTCATGGAGTCCATGCAGACATCGAGCGGTCTCAAGCTGAGCCTTCGGTGGAAAAATAAGCGGGCAGAAAAAGAAGATCAGCTGGATACGAAAGCATTGGTAGAGCTGCTTCAAAAGGATGTGGAAATTATGCGGGAGGGAGAAGTAGAAAGCCTGTCCAGACATTTCCGATCTAAAATTGAAGAGGCAAGAAAGATTTCCGGCGAGGCAGGCTCTGTTCAGTCTTTTCACGCAACAATGAAGGAAGTGCTTGATTACCGTAAGTGGTTTGAATTTCAGCTGGAATGTCAGAAGACGGGAGAGAAAAAGAAAGAATTAACAGATCGTGTATTCTTTACCTTCAGTGGGGGTGAAAAGGCGATGGCGATGTATGTTCCGCTGTTCTCAGCTGTGGTTGCAAAATATGCCGGTGCACGTCCGGATGCACCAAAACTGATTTCGTTAGATGAAGCTTTTGCCGGTGTCGATGAGACGAATATCAGGGATATGTTTCGTCTTATGGTAGAGTTTAAATTTAACTTTATGATCAATTCCCAGATTTTGTGGGGGGATTATGATACGGTTCCGGAACTGGCGATCTGTCAACTGATTCGGCCGGAAAATGTAAAATTTGTGTCTGTGATCCGTTATATCTGGAATGGAAAAAATAAGATAATGGTCACGGAAGAGGAAAAGTAAGAAAATGAAAGAGGAAAAACAGAAAATTCTTCAGGAATGTCTGGCATATTTCCGGGAACGTCCAGTCTATCAAAAGGTGTTTACGAAATTGAAAAGCAAATATGAAAGTCTGGGATACATAGGGGGAAAAGCAGTACTGACTGATCTGACCGCTGCTGAGAAGATACAGCTTGGTGGATTTTTACAGAAAGATTATACGGAGAATAGATCTGTCACAGTATCGGCGGCAGCTTTTGAGTCCTGTTTATCTAAGAGCAGGTTTTCGGGCATTTCGCTGGAGGAACTGTTGCAGGCTTATTTCGGAGTAGAAATACGAGCAAAGAAAGAGGAAAGGGAAGAAGAAAAGCGAAGAAGAGAGGACTTTTTTGAGCAGGTAATAAAAGGATATGAGGATACGTTTGCAGGAAACTGGGTAGAGAGGGCGCTCCAAAAACAGACAGATGGTTATGGGATCATGATTCAGCAATATAACCGTGATTCGGAAAAACTGTATCAGGTGCTGAAAAATGTTCTGAAGGCAGTTGTGCAGCTGCAGGGAGGAAAAGAAAAAGAACCGTTGGCAGTTTTTGCTGCTCAGGTGACCGGAGATCCGCATTACTTTGATTCGGGAACGGTAGCGGAGAAATTGCTTCTGAGTATTCTTTCGTCAGAGCAGGCAGGGGAAGAAGACAACGAATTATCCAAGCTGGAGAAGGAAAAGCGAATTTTTTATCGGGCAGGAATTTTAAAAGATGAGCTGTCTAACGATACACTTGCCTATGGGATTCGGGCATGGAAACGGGATGGAAGCCTTCATGAAGGGATAGAAGGATTTTTTAAAGAAGAAGAACCGATCCGGCTGACGCTTCGTACGATTGGAAAATTAGGAAGTGTGCGGGCAGATCGGGATCAGGTGTATCTTTTGGAAAATCCGGCAGTATTTTCGGTTTTTATAAAAAAGTATCCAAAGTGTGCGGCTGTCTGTGTGAATGGACAGCCGCGGCTTTCTACGCTTGTTTTGCTGGATTTTCTGCAAGAAAATCATACATTTTACTATCAGGGAGATTTTGATCCTGAGGGGCTTCTGATCGCCCAGCGCCTGAAAGAACGTTATGGAGAGAAATTTTCTCTGTGGAATTATCGGACAGAATGGTATAAAAAATATTTGTCAGAGGTAGAAATCAGCGAGATACGGATAAAAAAGCTGGAGAAAGTATCTTTTCCGGAATTGCAGGAGCTGAAAAGGTGTATGCAGAAAGAAAAAAGGGCAGCATACCAGGAAGCGATGCTGGAAGAATTACAACAGTTCGACAATGAATGAAAAATGAATGTATAAGTCTGTAATAATACAGCTATGACTATGATAACGCTGTTATAAAACGGGCAGGAGGGGGGAAAATATATCAACAATTCCCCAATACCTCCCTCTTTGCATACATTAAACTAAAACAGTAAGGTATGTAGAAGAATGAAAGAATATGTAACAACATCATTGGAAACACATTTGTTTTTTGGAAGAATCATGAGAGAACACGCACTGTTTCTTCTGGCGTCTTTTCCGGCGGGAGAGACGGGATATAGAAGAAAAGCGGACTGGTTCCGGGAACAATTTGAAAGAGCACTGGAGCATACTGTCAGGCTTTCTGATGGTATGGTAGGTGAGGCGGTTTTATGTTCCGGAGAAGTGGTTACAGAATTTACGGAAATGGCAGAAAGACAGACGGAAAAGCTGACAAAGATACCGATCAATGTCCGGATCACACAGGCGGAACAGAGACTGCGGGCAGGCTGCAAAATATGTCCGGACAGGAGAACGGAACAGCAGGTGAGCGTTTTGAATCAGCATATCCTGCGTCTGTTAAATGGGCTGATCACATTGAAGGAAGAGGTTCTGCGGGAGGTTCTCTCTTGTCAGCTTTACACGGCAAACTATCCGCTGCTGATTGAGCATATTTTGCGCGAAGCAAAATTATACTGCCGGATTGTGATCGCATTAGAAAAAGACGGATGTATGCAGCTTGCGGATTTAAAAGAGGCAGAATTGTTCTGGAATCAGATTATGATGGAACATGCATTGTTTATACGGGGATTGCTTGACCCGACGGAGTGTGAGTTGATGAAAACTGCGGATGATTTTGCGGGAGACTATTGCCGCCTGCTGGAGGAGGCGAGAAAACAGGACTGCCGGACAATGGATGAAGTGACGAGAAAAACAGTGGAGACAACAGAGGAATATCGTGATTTCAAGGCCGCAGGCACAGAAGGCATCACAGGCTGCGGCATCCGCTCTGTAATTCTTCCTCTGCTGGCAGATCATGTACTTCGCGAAGCAAATCATTATCTGCGTATTTTGAAGAGCGAAGAGAAAGGCGGGAAATAAACAATGGAATTATGTCAATATCCCTGCCGTGCAGGATCAGGAGCAGATGCAAAGAAGTGTGCGGAAGGCTGTTAAAGTGTATGAAGTAAGGAAAAAGATTGTGGGGGCAGCTAGTTTGCGTCGTCTGAATACTGCTTGATGGCGGCAGGCAGAGCAGTTCTGAAAATGACGGAAATATAGTGAATTGTCTGCTGTTTGTCATAATTTTCCTTATTTACGATCCATTCCAGCAATGTTCCGGCGATTGCCTCCGTATAAAAAGAACTCAAAAATGTTTCAAACTCTTTCGGAACCGTAATTTTGGCTAGTTCCTCCACTTTTTTAATAATGGAAGTCGTAATCTCGATAAAATCAGAATAAAAGAATCGCTTCAATTCGTCTCTTCCCACCGAATAGTAAATATTATTCAGGAAGACACTGTTTTTTTCAATGTAATCCATGGCAAAGAGGATCGCTTCCTCATAATCAATGATCAGATCGAATTTTTTTACAACGTCGATTGCTTCCTGCTCCAAAGTCCATTTCAATAAGTCGTACACATCTGTAAAGTGATAGTAAAAGGTCTTTCTGTTTACGTTACAGACGCGGATCAGTTCGCTGACGGTTACTTTGGAGAAGGATTTTTGAACAACAATCTCTTTTAAGGCTTCTGAAAATAATTTTTTTGTATTTAAACTAGTCACTTCGTATTTCATTTTCAAACCTCCTCAGATACTTTTAGTATACAGTTGTCCATCAAGCAATTCAAGAGACAAAGCTCCCTCTTTTGACCATCAATCAGCATACATTTGTCCGTATTTCACTCAATTGAGGGAATTTGACCATGTACCGGCAGGCAAATTCTTTTTATAATGGCTCTCGTCAGTGAAAAGGAGGTGTATGGATCGATGGCAAATGATATCTGCCAGTATTTTTACAAAATTACATTGATTACACCGGCAGGGAAACGGTATGGTCATCTGCAGATGGAGGTGGAACGGGGTGTGATTTCCGGCTGCGTCGACATTTTAAAGCATAAGAGTGATATATCCGGCCAGGTGCTGGATCACGGCAAATGCAGGCTGACAGGGACATTGATCTCACTTATGCAGAAGGTCGCTTATACAGCGGTCGGCCATTTTGATTCTCAAAGGATTGAGCTGACACTGGAAGGAACAAGAAATCATTATCACTTAACGGGAATTGCTGCAAGGAGGAATTAGCTATGGGATATATTGAAATGCGAAACAGTTGTAAAACCTATCAGATGGGAGAGACCAAAATATTTGCGAACAGGGACGTCAGTTTTTCTATTGAGAAAGGGGAACTTGCGATCATTCTAGGGTCGTCCGGAGCCGGAAAATCAACGGTGCTTAACATTCTGGGCGGCATGGATACAAATGACAGCGGAAATGTGATCATAGATGGAAAAGATATTTCTAATTATAATGCGAAACAGCTTACTACGTATCGGAGAAATGATGTGGGATTTGTATTTCAATTCTACAACCTGGTACAGAATCTGACTTCAAAAGAAAATGTAGAGCTTGCGTCCGAGATTGTAAAGGATGCACTGGATCCTGTGCAGGTACTGAAAGATGTAGGGCTTGCAAAGAGGATAGATAACTTTCCGGCTCAGCTTTCCGGAGGAGAACAGCAGCGTGTGGCCATTGCCCGGGCAATTGCAAAGAACCCGAAAATCCTTTTGTGCGATGAACCAACCGGTGCATTAGACTATCAGACCGGAAAACAGGTGCTCAGATCCTTCAGGATATGTGCCGGAAAAAAGGAGCGACGGTTGTGATCGTCACGCATAATGGAGCGATCGCTCCGATTGCGGACCGTGTCATTCATATGCACGATGCAACCGTAAAAAAAATCGAAATCAACAGTCACCCAAAAAATATTGCAGAAATTGAATGGTAGGTGAGTGTTGGTGAAAAAGAAAAAACTGTGGAAAGACATTAAAAAATGCTTTGCAAATTCCAAAGGACGTTTTATTTCGATTTTCTGTCTGATGCTTCTAGGTTCTTTTGCGTTAGTGGGACTGAAAGTAACCGGACCGGATATGAGAGAAACGGGAAGGCACTATTTTGATGAATGGAATCTGTCAGATCTTACAGTCATCGGAAATTATGGAATTGACGAGACAAACCAAAAGGCGATCAACGAGCTGTCAGGCACAGAGAAGATCGAATACGGATATTTAAAAGATGTGGATATGAAAAACACGACCGACAGTATCCGGCTGTTTTCCAATCCGGAGACAATTTCGAAGTATGAACTGACGAAGGGAAGACAGGCAGAAAAAGAGAATGAAATTGTTTTGTCGGACACTTACAAAGATCAGTATCAGATCGGTGACACCATCCAATTTACAGAAAAAGAAAGTGCCGGGACAAAGGTGCTGAAAAGACATTCGTTTAAGATTGTAGGGTTTGCAAAATCTCCGGAATTCCTTTCCTCAATTAATATGGGGCAGTCTACTTCCGGAACCGGTGAATTAAAAGGTTACGGTTTTGTGACCAATGAGGCATTTGATTCCGATTTTTATATGATCGCGAGAATAACGTTTCGTGATACAAACAATGTAGATCCGTATTCAGACGAATATACGGATCTGATCCAGGAACATAAAAAGGAACTGGATCAACTTTTGGAGGACCAGCCGGAACTTCGTCTGCAGGCGATCAAGGAAGAATACCAGGACAATATCGATGACGGTCAGAGCCAGATCGACGAAGCAAAGCAGAAACTGGAAGATACAAGAGAGCAGCTCGAGGATGCAGGCAGACAGATCAATGAGGCAAAGACTACAATTGCCTCTTCCTCTTCTCAGCTGGATGACGCCGGAAAACAGCTGGCATCCGGCAAAGCAACACTTTCTGAGAAGTGGGCACAGCTGCAGGACGCAAAAGAAGCGCTTGCCGATGCAAAAGCGACCCTTCTTACAACAGAGCCCCAGTTAAGTACCGCTTATGGAGCGATTCAGGATGGGTGGGAGAAAATACAGGCTGCCCAGACGACTTTAACCTCCAAAGAATCCCAGCTTGCGCAGGCAAAAGAGTCGATTGCTTACGGTGAGCAGGAACTGGCAGAGAAGTCGGAAGCATTTCAGACAAAGCAGCAGGAATATGAAACTGCACTTTCAGAGTTTCAGGAAAAGCAAAAGGAATATCAGAGTGCATATCAAGAGTTGGAGTCTCATCAACAGGAACTGGATGCAGGCAGAAATGCTCTGGAAAGCGCAAAACAAGAATATGAGGCGGCAATCGATTCTTATGCACAGACAATAAATACACTGAAAGAACAGCTGGATAACCCGAATCTCTCAGAGGAAGAGAAAGAAATTTTAAATCAGCAGCTGGCAGATGCCGAGGCAGGGTTTACAAACTACCAGACAGAGTATCAGAGCTTTTTGAACGGCACTTATACACCGCAGATGGAACAGATTTCCGCTGTGCAGACACAGATCGATCAGAAAAAGGCAGAGCTCGAGCAGGGAAAAGAACTTCTCGATGAAAAAGAAAAGGAATTAAACAATGCAAACCAGCAGCTGGATTCTGCAAAGCAGGAAATCGAGGCTGCTTCGGCCAGACTCGATGCCGCGCGGGAAGAAACTGCCTCCGGAGAAGCACAGCTTTCTCAGGCAAAGCAGTCACTGGATGAGCAGAAGGCACTTCTAGAAGAAAAACAGGCGGAATACAATGCAGGTTACATGCAGTATCAAGCGGGAGTCGATGCCTACAATGACGGTCTGGACACTTATTATTCGGGAATGTCAGCATGGACAGAATCTTTTGAGACACTGTCTTCCAAAGAAGAGGAGTATCAGGAAAATGTAACGAAATTAGAAAGTGCAAAAAAGGAACTGGCAGATAAGGAGGAAGAATATCAAAGCGGCTTAAAGGAATTTCATGAAAAGGAAGCAGAGGCCGGGAAGGAGATTGCAGACAATGAAGAAAAGCTGGCGGATGCCAGAGATGAGGTAAATAATCTGGAAATACCGGTCTACACTTTGAGTACCCGAAGAGAAGTGCCGGGGGCAGAGGGATATAAGATCTATAACTCTATTTCCACGATCGTTGATGCTCTGGCCAATGTATTTCCGATCTTCCTGTACTTTGTAGCTGCGCTTGTGACGCTGACTACAATGACTCGTTTTGTAGACGAAGAGCGAATGAATGCAGGGACTTTAAAAGCACTTGGATATACAGACAGAGATGTGATGAAAAAGTTTACTGTTTACGGACTGATTGCAGGTGTATCCGGTACGATCGTCGGTATCCTTATGGGGCATTTGTTATTGCCGGAAATTGTCTACAGCGCTTATAAAAGCGGATTTGATGTTCCTGCAATCGAAAAGAATTTCTACTGGCAAACTTCGCTGGCTGCTTTACTCCTATCAATTTTAAGTGCAGTGCTTCCGGCATGTGTCGTTGCATTAAAAGAGTTGAAAGAAAAACCGGCAGCTCTGTTATTGCCGAAGGCTCCGACAAAGGGGTCTAAGATCTTCCTGGAACGTATTACGCCTGTTTGGAGAAGAATGAGTTTTACACACAAAGTGACTGCCAGAAATATTTTTCGGTACAAAAAAAGAATGTTCATGACAATCTTTGGCGTCTGCGGCTCCGTGACGCTGCTGTTTACCGGGTTTAGCGTACAGAATTCGATCTCAAAAATCAACGACCGGCAGTTTGGCGAGATTATAAAGTATGATTTGATCGTAGCTCAAAACAGTCATCTAAGCAAAGAGGAACAAGAAGACTTAGAGTCGCTTCTGGAAAGGAAGTCCATCAAACAGCAGCTTCCGGTTCACTATGAATCTGTCACGAAAGTTGCCGGAAAGAAAAAAGACGAGCAAGAGATCAAAATGATCGTCACAGAAGATGAAAAACAATTCCGGGAGTATTTTTCACTTGTTCATCGAGAGGACAAGACAAAAATCAAGTTAGGGGATGATGGGGTTGTGATATCGGAAAGGCTGGCGAAGCTGCTGGATGTAGAAGTCGGAGACAGCTTTACGATCAAGGACTCCGATGACAAGGAACACAAAGTCAAGGTTGCAGATATTACAGAGATGTACACAGGGCACTTTATGTTTCTGAGTGACAGCTACTATGAGAAAGCTTTCTCAGAAAACTATCAGACCAATGCAAATCTGGTCAGCTTAAATGACCGTTCCACAGAAAATGCGCAAAAGCAGGCCAGCCAGTTTATGAAATCCGATGCGGTCAAAGGGGTTGTTCAAAATACAACGATGATCAATCAGATCAATACCATCGTAGATTCTTTGAATCAGATCATGGAAGTGCTGATCCTCGTTGCAGTTTTACTGGCGATTGTAATTCTTTACAACCTTACGAATATCAACGTTGCAGAGCGTATCCGTGAACTTTCCACAATCAAAGTTCTTGGATTTTACAACAAAGAGGTAACACTTTATATTTACCGGGAGACGATCCTCCTCTCCCTGCTTGGAATCCTGGCGGGATTTGGAGTCGGGGATATGCTCTATCAGTATATCCTGGCGGTTGTACCTCCTGATGAAGTGATGTTCAACCCTGCTCTTTGTGCAAAAGCATTTCTCATTCCTGCGGTGCTGATCATATTGATCACATGCATACTGGGATATATGATGAATCGAAAATTAAGACATTTAGATATGCTCAGTGCATTAAAATCCGTAGAATAACAATGGGTCAGAGCTGCTGTCCGGGAAGATGAAGTCATCTGCCCGGGCAGCAGCTTTTGGTGAATCAGAGCGCATGTCCCATGTTTTTTACTGTTTCGATAAAGCGGTTCACATCCTCCGGAGCATCCAGACTGTACAGGATCCCATAGGGAATGCAGTAATCCCAATTTACCGGGATCGACACAAGTCCGGGATGAACTTCCTGCCAGCACTCGATGGTCAGCAGCACATTTCCGGTCTCCGCACAGCGGTTGAATACGGACAGATCATAAAAGTGAGGAGTATCCTCAATACGAATCTGAGGATGATTTTTTTCTAAATCATTTCGCATAAAATCATTGATGCCGGAGTCTCCCCGGCGGACCATCATTAAGGTTTCACCATACAGATCTTCAATATTTATACAGCTTTTGGCCGCAAGAGGGTGCTCCCTTGATACAGCGACCATTTTTTTGTATCTGCCCAGCGGCAAAAAACGGCAAAGGGACAGCCATGCTTTGGAATCGCACACGCCAACAAGAAAATCAAATTTCTCCCCCAATTTCTTTATCTCGCATAAAATCCCTTCGTGGTCATCTTCAAAAGGGACCAGGTGAAGTTTGTAGCCGGGAAAGCTTTGATTGACTTTGTACCAGAGGTCCATAAAAGGCTTTGCGGGGTTGAGCAGAGATGTCCCGACACAGAAGGTTGTGTCATAAGTATGCGTAGCTGCAAGGGCTTCTGAAATGGATTTCTTCGAGTAGTCCATCATAAACCTGGCATCCCGGTAGATGACCTCGCCGGCGGGGGTCAGGTGGACACCGGATGTGGTGCGCTCAATGAGTGTGAGATTTAAGTGCGCTTCCAGAGTATTCATCTGTTTCATGACAGCGGTCGGTGAGAGATGTAAGCTTTCAGCGGCCTTTGTAAAACTCCCGTAGTCGGCAACGGCAGTAAATGTGTCAAGTAGTGGGTGATACATCGTTTCCTCCTTTGTGACTGCATAAACTTGTTACTGTTCAGAGGTATGCATAAGTCATTGTAAAAAATAACGAAATTTATTT
>URCR01000050.1 GCA_900546325.1 uncultured Lachnospiraceae bacterium
TTCTATTGGCTGTCTGATAGACTGTCGTATCTGTAACTGGATGGATTTCAAGGTAGTCTATAATCATTTGGATTTGTTTGCCGTCCAAAAAAAGATTATACTCTTGATAAAACAGTTTTCTGAGTTTTTTATGGCTCTGTTCAATATCTACAAGGCAGTTCTCCTGCCCTGTAGATATGTGAAGTCTTATCCCATCTGGTTCTAGTTTTATAATTTTTATTCTCCCATCTTTTATCATATTTTCAACCATTTGAAATAACTTATCATCCATCTCTACTCCTCATCGAACTCTAAATCTTCATCAAGTTCTAAATCTTCATCTTCTTCGTCACTTTCTTCTTCGTCGAAATCTGGAATAACCTCAAAATCTGTGAGATAGGGTTTGTTCCTGTATAAGCGTAAGTTGAACGACACTTTTACTCCTTCTAAATCTTGATAACAAATTTTTCTTCCACTTTCAAGTAGTCCTGCATCTTGTACAAGCGAAATCAAATCAAAATTTCTCCCTATGTTCTTTACAAAGGATTTCCGTAATGTGATTTCAGAGTTTACATACTGGGTTTCAACATACACATTTAAGAAATCTGTCAAACGGTCTTCTGTCTGACTCGATGTCGTTTTGACAATAGTCCCCTCATATCTCCCTTCTGGTAATACCATTAATTCACTATAACTCTTTTGCTTTCTTTTACTTTCTCGTAAAGCCATTTTAATAACCTCCTTGTTACATTTCGCACTTTTTATGCGAAAGTTAAAATTACTAGTTTCTATTCCATTGCAATGAAATTTGTAGGTTTTTGTTTATCTTTCCTACATCTTGTATATTATCAAGATATTAAATAGAAGTCCGCCAATCACTCTTCAACTTACGTCCCTTGACAATCCTCTCTCTACTCTTATTCCAAAAGTAATCTTTAGAAAAAGGACTTTATTTTTGAATTTATCTAACATATATTTTAGCATTTTTGGCATTTTTTATAATTTTCTTTAGATTTTATGATATTATGTATCTAAGGAGGAAATAAAATGAATGATAATTTAAACTTACTTAGACTAATATACGAAGAATTTACTCTTACGTCAGAGGAAGCTATTGACATATTCTGTGTTTTAAAAAGAGAAGAAGGGTATATGCCACAAAAAATCAAAAAGTTCTTAATAGACGAAGCGCAAAAAAAAGACTGGACAGACAAAGACGCCACATTACGAATCAAAGCACTGAATCAAGATACAAATAAATTTGGTATTCTTAATAGAAAATACCAACGTTCTGGTATCATATCTCTATTTAAAAACTATGAGAATTTTTTTAAAGCATTTTTAAAACGTTTTCCATCACCACAAGATGTACACCTTCCATTTTATACTTGGGACGATGAAATTCTATCTCTTTATATAAAAATTGTGTATAAAAAAACCATTGCCTTATCCACAATACAAAAGGCTCTTTTAAGTTATTACGTTCCTAGCCATTTGCACTTTTTAACTTCTTCTGTAAACATTAATTCAAATAACTGCCATATCTTTTTATGGTTTATTCGCTTTTTGAAATTAGAAGGAGGAAAATTTTCTCATATATTACCTATGAGATTTGAATGTAAAAATGATTTTTCAACAAATTACAAAACTCTAGACCTCTATCCGTATGATAAATTTACTAAAGATGACAATATATATAAATTTTTGGAACGATGTGTCCCTAAAAATGTCAATTTAGAAAATACTATTTTTTTAATTGTAGAAAACGAAACAAAAATTGAATATTTCAAAAAAGTTTTTTTAACTACTGAATATATTCCTAAAGCACATTTTGTATTTTTTAAACCTTTAAAAGATATGAAAAAATTAGCCTCCCTTAGCGGTTGCTATGAACTAGATGATTTTCTTGTTTTATACAAACCTATTTATAAAAAAATCCGCAAATACCTATCAGACATAATTCCTAATACAACTAATCCATCTACAGTTATAAGTGATATAAAAAAATACATGACAAAAATTTAAAAAAATGACAAAAACCCCTTACGCTTTCATTGCGTAAGGGGTTCTGTTATTGAAACTAATGAAGTTCCTACACCTATTCTATACGGTGTATTACTTGTTATTGATAGCAGCCTGAGCAGCAGCAAGTCTTGCGATCGGCACACGGAATGGTGAGCAAGATACATAGTCTAATCCAATCTTATGGCAGAATTCTACGGAACTTGGGTCTCCACCGTGCTCTCCACAGATACCTACATGTAAGTCTGGATTTGCCGGTCTTCCTAATTTGACAGCTGTCTCCATTAATTTACCTACACCGATCTGGTCTAATTTTGCAAATGGATCGTTCTCGAAGATTTTTGCATCGTAGTATCCTTCTAAGAATTTACCTGCATCATCACGAGAGAATCCGAATGTCATCTGTGTTAAGTCGTTTGTACCGAAGCAGAAGAAATCAGCTTCTTTTGCAATCTCATCAGCTGTAAGGGCAGCTCTCGGGATCTCGATCATTGTACCTACATGGTATTTTAATTCAACACCAGCAGCTTTGATTTCAGCGTCTGCTGTTTCCACAACAACTTTCTTCACATATTTTAATTCTTTGATGTCTCCGATTAACGGGATCATGATCTCTGGGCAAACATTCCAGTCAGCATGTTTTTTCTGTACATTGATTGCTGCACGGATCACAGCTCTTGTCTGCATTTTTGCGATCTCCGGATAAGTAACTGCAAGACGGCATCCACGATGTCCCATCATCGGGTTGAACTCATGTAAAGAATCAATGATTGCTTTGATCTGTTCAACTGTTTTTCCCTGAGTATCAGCAAGTTTCTTAATATCTTCCTCTGTTGTAGGAACGAATTCGTGTAACGGTGGATCTAAGAAACGGATTGTGACCGGATTTCCTTCTAATGCTTCGTATAAAGCTTCGAAGTCTCCCTGCTGTTCTGGAAGGATCTTCTCAAGAGCAGCTTCTCTTTCCTCTAATGTCTCAGAACAGATCATTTCACGGAATGCATCGATTCTGTTTCCTTCAAAGAACATATGCTCTGTACGGCAAAGTCCGATACCTTCAGCTCCAAGTTCACGAGCTTTTCTTGCATCTGCAGGAGTATCTGCGTTTGTTCTTACTCCTAATGTTCTGTATTTGTCAGCCCATCCCATGATTCTTCCGAATTCACCAGCGATTGTAGCGTCTACTGTCGGGATGATTCCGTCGTAGATGTTACCTGTAGAACCGTCAAGAGAGATCGGATCTCCTTCATGGTATTCTTTTCCGGCTAATGTAAATTTCTTGTTTGCTTCATCCATTGTGATGTCACCGCATCCAGATACACAGCATGTACCCATACCACGAGCAACAACGGCAGCGTGAGATGTCATACCACCACGAACTGTTAAGATACCCTGAGCAGCTTTCATACCTTCGATATCTTCCGGAGATGTCTCAAGACGAACAAGAACAACTTTCTCTCCTCTTGCAGCCCACTCTTTTGCATCTTCTGCTGTGAAGACAATCTTACCGCAGGCAGCTCCCGGAGATGCTCCTAAAGCTTTTCCAACCGGTACAGCTTTCTTTAACTCTGCTGCGTCAAACTGTGGGTGAAGTAATGTATCTAAGTTACGAGGATCGATCATTGCAACAGCTTTCTCTTCTGTGATCATTCCTTCGTCTACTAAATCACAAGCGATCTTTAAAGCAGCCTGAGCTGTTCTCTTACCGTTACGTGTCTGTAACATGTAAAGTTTCTTGTCTTCGATTGTGAATTCCATATCCTGCATATCTCTGTAGTGATCTTCCAGAGTCTTGCAGATT
This sequence comes from uncultured Lachnospiraceae bacterium, assembly GCA_900546325.1. Taxonomy (GTDB): domain Bacteria; phylum Bacillota; class Clostridia; order Lachnospirales; family Lachnospiraceae; genus Faecalimonas. The sequence continues at coordinate 3,803 of URCR01000050.1, forward strand.
CCTACGAACTGCTCGTAAACTTCCGGCATAACTTCTTTTAACTGGTCGATCTTCTGTGGTGTACGAACACCTGCAACAACGTCCTCACCCTGAGCGTTCATTAAGAACTCGCCCATTAAGTGTTTCTCTCCTGTTGCCGGATCACGAGTAAATGCAACACCTGTACCAGATGTCTCACCCATGTTACCGAATGCCATCATCTGTACGTTTACAGCTGTTCCCCAAGAATACGGGATATCGTTGTCACGACGGTAAACGTTCGCACGTGGGTTGTCCCAAGAACGGAATACAGCCTTTACAGCACCCATTAACTGTTCTTTTGGATCTGTCGGGAATTCTTCCCCGATCTTTTCTTTATATTCAGCTTTGAACTGTTCAGCAAGTTTCTGTAAATCTTCTGCTGTAAGGTCAACGTCCTGAGTTACACCTTTTTCAGCTTTCATCTCGTCGATCAGTTCTTCAAAATATTTTTTACCGACTTCCATAACTACGTCAGAGTACATCTGGATAAATCTTCTGTAGCAATCCCATGCCCAACGTGGGTTTCCTGATTTTTCAGCTAATACTTTGACAACTTCTTCATTTAATCCAAGGTTTAAGATTGTATCCATCATACCCGGCATAGAAGCTCTTGCTCCGGAACGAACAGATACAAGAAGCGGATTTTCTTTGTCACCGAATTTCTTTCCAGTAACTTCTTCCATCTTAACGATTGCGTCCATGATCTGTTCCATGATCTCATCGTTAATTTTTCTTCCATCTTCATAATATTGTGTACAAGCATCTGTTGTAATCGTAAATCCCTGCGGAACCGGAAGACCTAACTTTGTCATCTCTGCAAGGTTAGCGCCTTTCCCGCCGAGAGTATTTCTCATGCTTGCGTCACCTTCGGTGAACATATAAACCCATTTTGCCATGTCTTAACGACCTCCTAAAAATATTTTGCTTTAGTATAAAACATGAAAAATACGACTTCTTGCCATGAAATCGTTCATCTTTTATATAACCAATAACGGATTCCCCCGCTATCTGTATATCATTTTAGCTGTTTTACAGCGGATAGTCAAGGACTTTCTTGGTAAAAACTACCGTTTTGTCATTTTTTTGACAAACCGAAATGTTCTGCCTGTTATTCTGAATTCTGTTTTCGATCAGCTCTATCCAATCTGCAACTGCTTTCCCTTATTTTTTCTACAAAAAATGCACGATTTCACAACCGTACATTTTTTGTTTTTGATGTTTCTATTCCATATCTTATTGTATTTTTAACCCTTGATACCAGACTGTGCAACACCTTCGATAAACTGTTTCTGGAAGATGAAGAACAGCACGATCATCGGGATCACCGCCATTACGGCACCTGCCATCTGTGCAGGATAGTTTGTAGCATATTGTCCTTTCAGTGTAGAAAGTGCCGGAGCTAATGTCATCTTAGCCGGATCGGTATTGACGATCAATGGCCACATGAAGTCATTCCATGCAAATTTCGCTGTAAAGATCACCAGCGCTACGATTCCCGGCTGCACTAACGGAAGCATGATCTTTCCAAAAATCTGGAATCTGTTACATCCGTCAAGCAACGCTGCCTCTTCCAATTCTTTCGGCAGTGACATAAAGAACTGTCTCAACAGGAACGTACCAAATGCACTGAACAAGTTCGGGAGGAAGAGACCCGGTAACGTATTGATCAACCCTAAATTCTGGATGATCAGGTACTGTGGGATTAAGAAGATCTGTCCCGGTACCATTAAGATCGATAACAAGATCATGAAAATCGCATTTTTAAACGGAAATTCAATTCTTGCAAATCCATAAGCTGCCATTGTACAGAATGCAACCTGCACTAATACGGTAATGATCGTCACGACGATCGTATTCACATACACCTTACCGAACGGCAGAATATCAAGCACATATTTGTATGAGTCAAACTGCCAGTGTTCCGGCAAAATTGACGGCGGTATCTGCATAGATTCCGGCAAAGTCTTAAATGATGTAAACACCATCCAGAGGAATGGGAATACTGTGATTGCGATACCTGCGATCAAAAGAATATGTATGATCAAATGATTTCTTGTAGATGTCTTTTTCATCGTATTTCCTCCTTTCCCCTAGTCGTAATTTACCCATTTCTTCTGTCCGATCAGCTGGATCACCGTGATGATCATGATCACTGCGAACATAAAGATAGAAATTGCTGCTGCGTAACCTTTTTCACCGTACATGAACGCGTTCTGATAGAACAGGACGTTCATCGTCTTTACTTTGTTGAATGCCGGGTTTGTCACCGGATCAACCATCATATAGATGCTGTCGAATACCTGGAAGGCGCCGATCAGACCTGTGATCATGACGAAAAAGATTGTCGGGGAAAGTAACGGGATCGTAATCTTGAAGAACTGTTTTACCGGTCCTGCTCCGTCGATTGCCGCTGCTTCATAGTAAGATCTTGAAATTCCCTGCATTCCTGCAAGCAGAATGATCATGTTATAGCCGACACTACCCCAGATTGCCACGATCATTACGCAGAACAATGCGGTATGCGGGTTCGTAAGCCAGCTCTGCCCCTCAATTCCAAAGATTCCAAGAACCGTATTTAAAATACCGAAATCTCCGTGGAAGATCAGTTTCCATACAAGTGCCACTGCTACGGACATTGTTACCGATGGCAGGAAGTAGATTGTACGGTAAAAAGAGGTTCCCTTGATCTTGGAATTCAAGAGGGATGCCACTAACAGTGACAGCGCCAGCCCGATCGGCACTGTCACAAGGGCATATAAAAGTGTATTCTTCATGGCAAGCATCAGATCCGGTTCCTGGAACAGACGCTGATAGTTGCTGATTCCGCAGAAGGTTGCCATATTGAATTTATTTACATCATTAAAACTGAACCAGAAGTTCTGGATAAACGGAAATACATAGAAGATCAGAAGTCCGATCGTAACCGGCGCGATAAACACATAGCCTGCTACCCAGTCTTTCTTCTCGCGTCTGCTCGCTTTCCGTCTTACTTTTTTCTTTACTTCGCTCATTTGTATCTACCTACTTTACTTTGCATTCATTTCGTCAAGGATTGCATCTGCTTCCGGCTTAATCTTCTTACAAGCCTCTTCTAATGTGATGTCTCCCTGCCATGCCTGCTCTAAGTAAGTTTTTTCAACTTGTCCAAGTTTTGCGCTCACTTTACAGTGAGGAAGTAATTCTGTGTTTGGCACATTGTCAAGGAATACCTGAAGATTTAAATCTTTGTGTGTATCTAAGAATAATTCCTGGCAATCATTTCTAGCTGAAATAACTGTACCTGATTTTCCCTGAATTTCCTGAGCTTCTTTGCTTCCTAACCATAATGCGAAGTCTTTTGCTTCTTCCGGGTGTTTTGTGTTTGCGGATACAGAGAATGCAAGACCATTGATGATATCTTTTTCTACGCCGTTGAATGTAGGTCTCTTAACGATTCCGTATTTTCCTTCTAATGTCTTATTATAAGAAGGAATCATGTAGTTTCCTGAGAAGTACATTGCCAGCTGTCCACCCTGGAACATGCTGTCCGGGTCTGTATCTGTCATCTGCTGTAAGGTCGGAGACAGTCCGTCTAATACAAGATCTAACCATGGCTGGATACCTTCGATTGTCTCTTTCTTGTCCCATCCTGTCTCTGTGTTATCTTCATTTAAGAAATATCCACCGTTTGCAAATACAGATGCCATATATGTAGTCTGTCCGGAGTTACGGTTGATCGCTGTCGGGTAAACTCCGTCCGGAAGTCCGGCTGCTTTTAAGTCTTCACATGTTTTTCTGAAATCTTCAAATGTCCAGTCGTCTGTCGGATAAGCAACTCCTGCCTGATCAAAGATCTCTTTGTTGTAGAACACAGCATTTGTGTCAAAGTCTTTCGGGATTCCGTATAACTTACCTTCTACAGTGTAGCCCTCTACAAGCGGTGCCGGGAAATTTTCATCGATCTTTAAGTCTGACTTTTTCTCTGCATCAGTCAGATCCATTAAGATTCCTGCATCTGCATATTCTTCTACATGCATAACATTCATTGTAATGATGTCCGGTGCGGATCCCCCTGTCGCACTTGCCTCTAATTTTGTCCAGTACTCATTCCATGTTGTAAGCTGTGTCTTTACAGTTACATTTGGATTTTCTTTTGAGTATGCCTCTGCCATCTCTTTCATGACCGGTTCCTGGTCTGAATCCCAGACACTCATTACAAGTTCGACTTTACCGTCCTTGCTTCCGCCTTTGTCCCCACCACATCCGGCTAACAATGTAGTTCCTGTCGTAGCGACTAACCCTAAAGCTACTAATTTTTTCAGATTCTTTTTCATTGAAATCATCCTCCTTTTTTGCCTGTACCATGCAGTAATGCATCTGATGCACATTCCCAGATCCATCCGTTGCTGCGACGGCTGTTGTGTACATTGATTCTTTATTTAGTCTTATTATATATTTTATTGCGCATAAATGCTTACAACATAATCTCATTAACTTGTCTTATCGTCCTATATTTGTCATTTAGGACACTTTGTATTTCTTTTCCGGCTTTCCTATGTCCATTTTGACGGAGAATCTGAAACTTTCTGCATTACCTTCTCATCCCTTTTCCGGTTTTTCAGCAACAAAAGGACCGTCACAAAATGACTCCTCTCTGCAAGCTGTGGAAATATTTTCAAATTTCCATCAACCTCTTGCAGATGTTTCTCATTTTGCAACAGTCCTTTTTCTGTTTTGTCAGCTCACCGGCGCTGTACCGTTATCGTCTGTATGTATCCAGATCAATGACTGCTCCGCCCTTTACTCGGGATTCCTCAGCAGCCAGTGCGCAGTAATGGCTTTCCACCGACTGTTCCACCGAAGTCGTACTCTTTGTCGGTCCGGATTCATTGATCAGCATATCAAGAAATTCTTCGATCATCCGGTTATCACCGCCGCCGTGTCCCGAAAAATCCGTCGCCAGAGTGCGTACGTCGATGACTTCCGGCTCTTTTCCAAACACATTGACCTGAATGGTGTTTTCTCCCATATCGGCAATGATCTCACCTAACGTTCCCATAATTTTCGCATAGCGGTTTCCTGCAGCTGTATATGCGGTAAACGCGCACATTGTATGACTGATCGTAGATCCGTCTGTCATGTTCAGATTTACGACCTGATGATCTACCACATTATTATCACAGTGATATACGCATCTTCCATATGGTCCTGTCTGGATTGCCTCCCGTACATTCTCCACTGTTGGGTGAAGCGCCAACACATTGACCGGCCAGTCTGTATTTCCATTTTGAACACCGGTCATCGGATCTGTAATATAAATTTTTTCCGCATCATACGGACACTGATCTTTCACCTTACAGCCATCCATACATCTGTGCGCCGCTCCTTCTGGTGCTTTATCCTCCCGGAACAGATAGGTGTTTCCGAAAGAAGATACCGATTTGCAGGTCTTTCCTGTCAGCCATAATAAAATATCCATGTCGTGGCAGCATTTCTGAAGGATCATCGGACTCGTTGTATTAGAGTTTCTCCAGTTTCCTCTGACAAAGCTGTGCGCCTGATGCCAATACCCTACATTTTCCACCGAATTGACGGATACGATTTCACCAATCGTTCCTTCATCAATCAAATCCTTGATCTTCGTGTAAAACGGTGTATATCTCAGCACATGACAGACAATGACTTTTCGGTCGCACTCCTTTGCAACTTTTACAATTTCTCTGCACTCCTCAAGATCCGGAGAAATCGGTTTTTCCAACAACAAGTGATACCCCTTCCGCAGTGCCGGGATTGCCTGCCCGACATGCTGTCTGTCCTGTGTGGTGATAAACATTACATCCGCAAGTTTTTCTCTTGCGATCATCTCCTCTGCGCTTGTAAAACACATCTCTTCCGGAATCTGATACTCTTTTGCAACTGCCTGTACTTTTTCCGGGTCAATGTCTGCGATCGCCACAATCTCCATTTTCTCCGAAAATAATTTTGCAGTCGGTGCATACGCATCCTTCCCACGGCTTCCAAGCCCTGCCAATGCAACTTTTATTTTCCTGCTCATCTTTGATTACTCCTTCTGTCCTAATTCCTTTCAGTATATTTCTTACCGGATCTGATAAGTCTGCGCCCGGAAGTCTACTGTAACAACCGTTCCGTCGGCGAATGTTGTTCTCTGTACTTCCGGATTTCCATCTACCATCTCGTGGCGTACCATCTCACATTTTGCAACCTTTTCATGCAGGTCTGATACAACTTTGCATCTCTCGATCTGCTCTTCCACTGTAATTTCGACTCCTCCTGCGAAAGAACCGTCTGTGTTCTGGTATGCACCGTCCCTTACAAGATATGGAGCGCCTCCGTTTAACACTGCATACAGCATGTAGTCTTCTTCCTCACTTACCTTGTCCATCATCCACGGCTCGATCAGACAGTCGTGATAAACAAGGTTGAATAACGGCACCGGAATTCCTCTCTTTGGACTTCCCGGACGATCCAGCATGAAATCATACGGAGCATAGTGGCAGAAGACAAGACTTGGAATTGCCCAGTCATTCACTTCCTCGGAGCTTGGAAGGATTCCTTTTGACAGAAGATACTCAAAGCATGCATTTCTGTACTCATAGCACTCTCTTCTTGTCATCTTATGCCATGGATGAGAACATTCATCCCCTTCATTGCATGTAAATACATCCAGATATGCACAATCCAGTTCGATTCCATTGTCGGCAATCTCTGTAAAGTTCCGCTTCACATAGAACGGAGCCTGTGTCGCGCAGAGATATGTCTGCGGACCGCCTGCCCAGCGCGCATGACTTGGGATCGTCCCGTCTGCGAGACGTGTCGCAAAGTTTTCATCAAATGTCTTCGCTGCGTAGTAGTAATCTCTGTACTGATCATGGATTCCGAATAAATATCCGCATGCATGCATCGTATCGGACAGTTCTTTCATCGCTTCCCAGCCGCCTGCCTTCTCACATGCCGGAAGGTAATCCGGATGCTGATTATCGTATCCCGGCTCTGCCCATCCGTCTAAGTGCAGGTACAATTTTTCCACACCAAGTTCATGGAATTTTTTAATCTCCTCTGTTCTCACTGAGAATGGCGTCAGATGATTGTTCTTATCCGGATTCTCTGCATCGTAGAAATCAGAGTTTGTCATTACCTGAGTCTTGATTCCCTTATGTAAAAATGCAGATCCGATCAGTTCATCGATGGAAGGAGTCTTCACTGCCTTCTCAGCCAGCGATTTGAATCTTCCCTTTTCGATCACATAGCTTCTGTAAATCTTGCAGAGATCATTGTAATCACAGTCCTTGACAAAGCTGTACTTCATGACACGGCGGTAATCCATCTTGCCAAGACTCGGCTCCCAGCGGATTCCCACATGTGTATATGGGCCTTCTGCCGGATGTTCTGTATAATATGCTGCGTTCCACGGCTGTTCGCAGATTGCAATATATCCTGCGCGGTCCCGCACCTGTCCAAACCATGGCATATATGCCCCTGCCGTTCCCATAAATCCGTCAAACACAACTTTTTCCACTGCTGTCTTCCATGTATTTGGCACCAACAGTCCCTGCTGCCAGTTCAGAAGTGTATACCAGCTGTCTTTCTTCTCATCAAACTCCATGTATCCCGGCCAGTAGACAGATTTCACTTTGACTGTCTCTGTTGAAAGCGGAACCCACTCAAAAAACACATCTCCTGACACCTCTTCGATCCATACGATCGTGTCAAATGAGATGCCTGCATCTGTTCCATTCAGCTCAAATCCCTCAAAGTGACTTATGATTCCATGTCCGATTCCGGTCTTCCACTCCTCGTGGGAAATCTTCTTTGCATCTGCAAAATAAATCGTGCCTTCTTCACACTCCATGCGCGGCCGGAAGTCTTCTCCCCAGCTCCAGCTCTCTCCTTCGTGTGTGATCGTAAATGACAATCTGCTTTCGTCGAAGCGGATCTCCGTTCCTTTTGTATAAATGTTCTCCAACTTTTATACCCTCTCTTTCTTTGTGATTCCTGCTGCCGTTCACACAGCGAACTACAACAACGTCTTTTTTTTCTATTATATATTGTTCTGTGGAAAACCGCTTATTTTATCATCTATGCTTATTGTCTTATTATCCAATTTCTGATAAAATAACCGGGTAATACACGACAATCATTTCAAGAAACAATCACGGATAGAAATTTATGATTGACAAATTGTCACACTGGAGGATAGATACCATGGGATATGTCAGCACACGCATGAAAAAAGAAATCAATATCGAGAGTATCGTCACGATACACTACTTTGAATATATGAAAAATTTTGTCTTCAAAGGAGAGTCCCACGATTTCTGGGAGCTGCTCTATGTTGATAAAGGGGAGGTGTCCGTACGCGCCGAAAACGAATGGCTCACACTCAACGCCGGGGATATTATCTTTCATCGCCCGAATGAATTCCATGCCTTTGAGTCCATCGGAGAGAAAGCGCCAAACCTTGTCGCAATCTCGTTTTACTGCTTTTCCCCTGCCATGCACTTGTTTCAGAAACTGCACACCACTTTGACTTTAGAGGAACGCATGATCATCTCACAGATCGTTGCGGAGGCAAGACTTGCCTTCTCCACCCCGCTTCATGAGCCCCGGATTGAGCAGGTCCATCTTGCAGATGAAGCGCCTTTTGGTACACAGCAGCTGATCACTCTTTATTTGGAACTGTTTCTGATCACGATGCAGCGAAACAGAGCTGCATCCAGTCCGTTAGATCACTCTTTCGAACCGCCGCTCATGGAATCTCCCGCAAACATTACCGCAAAGCAGAATCAGTTTCAGCAGATTTCCACTTACATGGAAGAGCACATCTGCGACCATCTGACGGTCCCTCTGATCTGCTCCCAGTTCTCGATCAGCCGCTCCGCCCTGCAGGCGCTGTTCCACAAAGAAAAAAACTGCGGCGCGATCGAATACTTCAGCCAGATGAAAATCGAATACGCGAAAGAAATCATCCGGATCGGGACAATGAACTTCACGGAGATTGCACACTATCTGTCTTACAGCTCCCTGCAGTATTTCTCCAAGCAGTTCAAAAAGGCCACCGGGATGTCTCCGCTGGAATATTCTTCTTCGGTAAAAGGAATCTCAAATGCGATCTCAAATTCGGTGAAAGAAAAACTGAACAAGTAACTTTTTCAAAAAATCCCCTCTTTCCAGAGTTCACTGCTTCCGCAGCGGATCCAAAAAGAGGGGACTGTTATTTTCTGTTCTATTTTTCAATTGTTATCTTTGATACCTGCTCCTGACAATCAGACAAAAGCATCGATAACGAATCTGCATCTTACGCATCTTTTAAGAATGCTTTGTATCCTTTTACAGCTTCGTATACATCTACCTTGCTTGTAATCTCCCATGGAGCGTGCATGCAAAGTACAGCCACACCACTGTCGATCACATTCATGACATGTCTTGCAAGAACGTATGCGATCGTTCCGCCGCCTCCGACGTCTACTGCACCGAGTTCTGCTGTCTGGAATGCAACGTTGTTGTCATCCATGATCTTGCGTAACTCTGCAACATACTCTGCGTTTGCATCGTTTGATCCACCTTTTCCGCCGCTTCCTGTGTATTTATTGAACACAAGACCATGTGCGAAAAATGCAGAATTTTTCTTCTCAAAGCTTGCTGCGAATAACGGATCAAATGCTGCGCTTACATCAGAAGAAAGCATCTTGGAATTTGCCATTGCACGGCGGAATTTCACTTCAGAATATCCTTCTACGACATCCATCAGTTCTACCACTGCGTTCTCGAAGAATTTAGATGTCATACCGGTTGCTCCCACACTTCCGATTTCTTCTTTGTCCACGAGGATACAGCATGCTGTTCTCTTCACATCTTTTGTCTCTAACATTGCAAGTAAAGAAGTAAATGCACAAACTCTGTCATCCTGTCCGTATGCCATGATCATACTTCTGTCAATACCACATTCTCTTGCTTTTCCAGCCGGAACGATCTCGAGCTCTGCGGAGAGGAAATCTTCTTCTTCAATATCGTAGTTATCTTTTAATAACTTTAATACTCCTGCTTTGACAGCTTCTTTTTCTTCTCCCTCTAATGGCTTGTTAGCGATCAAGAGGTCTAATTTTTCACCTTCGATCACTGTTCTTGCCGGTTTGTCTAACTGCTCTCTTGACAAGTGTACGAGAAGGTCTGTGATCACAAGTACCGGATCATCTTCTTTTTCGCCGATTACGATCTCAGCTTTTGTTCCGTCCTTTCTCACTACGACTCCGTGAAGTGCAAGCGGTGTAGCTACCCACTGGTATTTCTTGATTCCGCCATAGTAATGTGTATCTAAGTAAGCAAATTCATTGTCTTCACATAATGGGTTCTGTTTTACGTCAATACGTGGAGAGTCGATATGTGCTCCTAAAATATTCATACCTTTTTCCAAAGACTCTTCTCCGAGCTGGAACAATACGATAGATTTTCCCATGCACTGGCTGTAAACTTTTGAGCCTTTCTGTAATTTTTCTCCGCTTGCAATTGCAGATTCGAGGCTCTGATATCCGGCTTCTTCTGCAAGACGGATACACTCTGTCACACATTCTCTCTCTGTCTTACCTGCATCAAGGTATTCTCTGTATGCAGCATTTACTTTTTCAAGCACTTCTAATTCAGCTGCATCGTAGTTGTTCCACTGATTTTCTCTTTTCATTTTGTCGTCGCTCCTTTTCGTTTTCTCTATATGCAATGTATGGCAGAAATTAGTTTCCACCATACATCTCATAGCATTCTGAGTATAGTATACTCCTTTTTTGGACTATCTGCTTGCCTCATTAACTTCTGTTCTTGTCAGATTGTCTCATTTTTCTATCCTGACAGAATCATTTTTATGAAAAGTCACAATTTTTTATTCTGCTTTTGGATTAAAACTCAAATTTCTTTTCAAAATATGCTTTCAGATCTTCGATCTTGATTCTCTCCTGCTCCATCGTATCACGGTCTCTGACTGTAACTGCTCCGTCTTCTTCCGATTCAAAGTCATATGTAACGCAGAACGGAGTTCCGATCTCATCCTGACGGCGATAACGTTTTCCGATATTTCCACGGTCATCGAACTCACAATTGTAAGTCTTTGACAACTCTGCAAATACCTTTTCTGCGCCTTCATTTAATTTTTTGGAAAGCGGAAGGACACCAATCTTGATCGGTGCAAGCGCCGGATGGAAATGCATCACGGTACGGATATCTCCGCCTTCTAATTCTTCTTCATCATATGCACTGCAGAGGAATGCAAGAACCATACGGTCTGCTCCCAGTGACGGCTCAATGACATATGGGATGTATTTTTCTTTCTTCTCATCATCAAAATAAGTCAGATCCTGTTTGGATACTTCCTGATGCTGTGACAAGTCATAATCTGTTCTGTCTGCGATTCCCCAGAGTTCTCCCCATCCAAACGGGAATAAGAATTCTACGTCTGATGTCGCCTTACTGTAGAAGCATAACTCTTCCGCAGAATGATCTCTGACTCTGATCTCCTCATCCTTCAATCCGAGAGAACTTAACCAGTCCAGACAGAATTTCTTCCAATACGCAAACCACTCTAAGTCTGTACCCGGCTCGCAGAAGAATTCTAATTCCATCTGTTCAAATTCTCTTGTACGGAATGTAAAGTTACCCGGCGTGATCTCATTTCGGAAAGACTTTCCGATCTGAGCGATACCAAACGGGATTTTCTTTCTGGATGTACGCTGTACATTTTTAAAGTTTACAAAAATTCCCTGAGCAGTCTCCGGTCTTAAATACACTGTATTTTTCGCATCTTCTGTTACTCCCTGGAAGGTCTTGAACATCAGGTTGAACTGTCTGATATCTGTAAAATTATGCTTTCCGCAGGACGGACATGGCACATTGTGCTCCTCGATCCATGCTGCCATCTCTTCCTGTGACCATGCGTCTACGCTTTCCTTTAATTCGATTCCATGCTCCTGAGCAAAATCTTCGATCAGCTTATCTGCGCGGAATCTCTCCTTACATTCTTTACAGTCCATAAGCGGATCGCTGAATCCTCCGAGATGGCCGGATGCCACCCATGTCTGAGGGTTCATCAGGATCGCGCAGTCTACACCAACGTTATATTTTGATTCCTGAACGAACTTTTTCCACCATGCTTTTTTGACATTATTTTTCAGTTCCACACCGAGATTACCGTAATCCCATGTATTCGCAAGTCCGCCGTAAATCTCAGATCCCGGATATACAAAACCTCTTGATTTTGCCAGAGCCACGATTTTGTCCATTGTCTTCTCCATAACTATCTACCTCACTCTCTTCTCTTTATCTATAACAGCCCCTGTATATAGATAAAGAAGATATTAATGTCTGTTATTATACCCTTTCCCACTTGTTTTTTCAAGCAATCCGGGATAGTTTTTCCCACTGACCGCACGGAACCGTATTTCTTTTACCTCATACAGACTTCCAGCACTTCCAGCGATTTAAAATTCCTGTCAACATGATGCCGGATATACTGCTTCATCAGCTGTTTCAATTCCTTCTGCACCTGACCGCTCACCGTAAATGTATAAAGCTTCTCGATACTGCTGCTGATAATATACTGCATGGCATAGATTGTTGAAGGATGCAGCTTTTTTCCATCTCTGACACTGTGACAGCACTCTCTGCACAGCATTCCCTGTCCGAACTCACTGAATACTTCCAGTTCTTCCGTCGAACCGCACGAGACACATGCAAACATCTCCGGCGCCTCCCCGTTGATACTGATTGCCTTTAGTTCAAATATGTACCGGATCAGTTCACAGGGTATCACCTTTCTTGTGAGCGCACGCAGCGACTGGTACAGAAGTTTCAGCATTTCCCGCTCATCATTATTCTCTTTTGTATAATAGTCTGCGAATTCCATGAAGTAAAACCCGTAATAGGCCCCTTCCATATCGGTGCGAAGTTCCGAAAAATAATTGGAAATATCCGCCTGCATCAGATTGTAGGAACTTTTCCCTTCATACAGCGTCATCTCCCCGAAGGCAAACGGCGTTGTCACACCTACAAGGGAGCTGTTCGGCCGTCTCGCTCCCCTTGCAAATGCAGAAATCTTCCCTCTTTCTTTTGTCAGGATCACGACTCTCTTATCGTAGTCCCCCGCCGGAACCGCCGACAAAATCATTCCTGTCACTGTCACTGCCTGATTCACTTGTCTGTTCTCCTGCCCATCCTAAACTTTTTTCTCTGTCCTTATGCAGTTCCATCGTCTGCTGACAGATCTCCATCCCTCTGTAACAGAGGTAATCTTCTACTTTTCCCGTTTCCGCAAAATGATCCCAATATGCATTCTTCATCCAATCATCCCTTCGTATTTCTTTACTGTTAGGGTATCCATTCCGGATGAAACTATACAGCTGCTTTTGCATCTCATTTTGCGTTTTCTTTAATCTTCCTTTGTATATCCGAAGTTTCTGATCAGGAAATCACTGTCTCTCCAGTCTTTTTTTACTTTCACCCAGAGCTGCAGGTTCACTTTGCACTCCAGCATCTGCTCGATCTCGTAGCGCGCCGTGCTTCCGATCTTCTTTAACATCGCCCCCTGCTTTCCGATAATGATTCCTTTGTGGGAATCCCGCTCACAGATGATCGTCGCATCGATATCCACAATCTTCTTACGCATTTTCATGCTGTCAATCGCCACTGCGATTCCATGCGGGATCTCCTCATTGAGACTGTGAAGGGCTTTCTCTCGGATGACTTCCGCCACGATCTGGCGCTGTGGCTGGTCTGTGATCGTATCTTCATCATAAAACTGAGGCCCGTATGGGAGATGCTGCATAACCACACGGATCAGTTCGTCTGTATTTTCCCCGCTTCTCGCTGAGACCGGCACGATCGCCGCAAAATCATAGATGCCCTTGTAAGCATCGATAAATGTGAAGACTTCTTCCTTTTTGACCTTGTCCGTCTTATTGATCACGAGAATCACCGGTGTCTTCACCTTTTTCAGCTGTTCCGCAATATGTCGTTCCCCAGCCCCGATAAATGTGGACGGCTCCACGAGCCAGAGCACCACATCCACTTCATTCAGTGTGCGCTCCGCCACGTTTACCATATATTCTCCAAGCTTATTCTTCGCCTTATGGATTCCCGGTGTATCTACGAAGACAATCTGCCCTTCCTCTGTTGTCAGAACTGTCTGGATCCGGTTCCTCGTCGTCTGCGGCTTGTTCGATGTAATTGCGATCTTCTGTCCGATCAGATAATTCATCAGTGTTGATTTTCCCACATTCGGTCTTCCGATCAATGTGACAAAACCCGATCTGTAATCTGCTCTCATTCGTTCTCCTCCTATGCGAGATTTTTGATCTCCATAAATAATTCTTTCTGTGCATCGATCTTCTCTTCACTTCCGACTACACACAGATCCCCTACTTTCAATACTGCTTCCACGATGTCGGCAAGCGCACGGATCTGCGGTACTTTTGCACTTAATACTTCTTTTCTCTCCTGCTCGATCATCTCTTTTGACACATGGTTCATATAAAGATTCATGGATCGTTCTCCCTTTGTGGCAGGTGTCATCGGCACGTCCATATTGCTGATCGTTCCGATGATATATTTCTTCATATCTCTGTCATCGACGTCAAAGTTTCTGAGGTATTCCGTGATTCCCTCGTATACTTCATTTGTCTTCTCCAGATTAGGATCCCGGTAAGAGACAAAATATCCATCCCCGATCCGGTTAAAGTTGCTCATACATCCATATGCGCCACCCTTTACACGGATATTCTGCCAGAGATAATCATAGCTTAAGATTACTTTTAAAATCTGCAGCGCCCCGGTATAGGCAAGCCCTTCCTCCATAAAATTTCCGGTGCGGGCTACATACTGTACTTTTGACGCCGTCTTAAATCCTTCATTCTTCTTCTCACAGTGGAGAATACACGGTGTATTCTCTGCTGCTCCCTGATAGATTCCGCCCTTCAGCTCTTTAATCAGTTCTGCTAACCCTTCCAGTCCTTCTTTTCTGGAAGTACAGCTGATGATCATGTTGTCTGCACGGAAGATTTTTTCAGATAATTTCTTTAAGTTTTGGGTCAGTTCTTCCTTTTCTTCCTCAAAATGCTCTGCGATCTGACACACTTTTTCATAGAATGCGATTCCGCTTGTCAGATCTTTGAACTGTGACATCGGCGAGCGGTAGGACATCGCGCGCAGCACCGCTGTCATATGTCCGGAAGACTGGAATTTCATCTGAAGTCTTGATTTCAGCAATGCTAAAATCTCTTCCAGGCGCTTCTCATCTTCAAATTTTGACTCCATCAAAAGCTCGCGGATCATCCGGAACGCAACCGGAAGTTTGTCATAGAGCGCCTTTGTCTTCACTTCAAAAGTAGTCTTAAATTCCTTCTCAGAAACCTTCGTTACGTTCGGGTACAGCTCGAGGCTTGTCCCGATCCCTCCGGTACTTACATTGATCTCATTGAACAGTTCCCCGTATGCATAGTTGTTCGTATCGATCATTCCGATCACAGACTGTAAGATTCCCACATACGGAAGCTGATCTTCCGGCACATCTGCCAGATCAAACATCAATGACAGATAGCTGATCCCGTTCGTCTCCACATCATGGTGTACGACAAGCGTATCTGCCAGATGCAGTTCCTCATTGTAAATCGGTGCGATTTCCTTTGAAATATCCTCAATCTCCAGTACCGGGATCGCTTCCAGTTCTTCTTTCGTCGACGGCTCCTCCTGGTATGCGATCAGTTCTTTCGTATCTGCCACGATCTTCTCAACATCCGCCTCAGAAAGACTTTCCTTATATTCCTGAAGACGTTCTGCCAGTTCTTTGTCTAACCGCGCAGTGCGGCCTTTCTCCGGCTTGATCACAACGATCGCTCCGTGTGGATTGTCCAGAATGTATTTCTGAATCAATTCTTCAAAATATCCTGAACCGATCTGCTCTTTTAAGAATGCGAATGTCTTTAGCTCTTCCACATGGATAAACGGTTTTTCATCGTCATAGAGCCAGCTGTCGAACATCTGCAGTCCATACATCAATCCTTTCGGGAAATTTCCGAAATCTGCTTCCCGGTAGCGGAATTCATGATAATTGATTCCGGCCTCCAGCGCTTTCTGATCCATTCCGTTTTTCACGATCTCATTTAACGTCTCTTCCACAACCTGGATGAATGCTTCCTTCTGTTCCAGATTTGCATTCTTTGCAATGATCGAGAAGATCGGCTGGTAAATCCCGTTATCATAAGATCCCATAATATCTTTTCCGATGCCCGCGTCCACAAGCGCCTTCTTCAACGGCGCACCCGGTGCAGAAAGAAGTGCATAATCAAGGATCTGGAATGCCAGATATAACTTCTCATCCAGACTTGTCCCGATCACCTTGTTGTAGGACAGGTACGTGTTATCTTCCTCAGACTCACTGCTTGTGATCGAATATGCCATCTCCACTTCCTTCATCTGCTCAAACGGCTTTTGGAAACGAATCTCTGAATCGATTGCAAGATGGTCGAATTTGCTCAAATATTCCTGATCCAGCCAGTCTAACTTCTCCTCCATATCCATATCTCCATACAGATAGATATAGCTGTTGGACGGATGATAATATTTCTTATGGAAGTTTAAAAACTGTTCGTAAGTCAGTTCCGGAATCACATCCGGATCTCCGCCGGACTCATTGCGGTAAGAGGTATCCGGGAACAGCGTATTTAAGATCACCCGGTCCAGAACACCTTCCGGTGAGGAGAATGCTCCCTTCATCTCATTGTATACAACTCCGTTGTACTCCAACTCACTGTCCTTCGAATCCAGCTTGTAACTCCAGCCTTCCTGCCGGAAAATTTCATCACGCTCATAGATGTTTGGATAAAAGACCGCATCCATATACACATGCATCAGATTCTGGAAATCTTTGTCATTGCAGCTTGCAATCGGATACAGCGTCTTATCCGGGTATGTCATCGCATTTAGAAATGTATTCAAAGATCCCTTGACCAGCTCCACAAACGGATCTTTTGCCGGGAACTTCTTCGAACCGCAGAGAACAGAATGTTCCAGAATATGCGGAAGTCCTGTGCTGTCTTCCGGCGGTGTACGAAAACCGATCGTAAATACCTTATTCTCATCGTCGTTCTCTAAAAGGAGTACTCTTGCTCCTGTCTTTTTATGTCTGAATAAATAACCGACAGACTGTAAATCTGACACGTCCTGCTTCCGTACAAGTTCGTATGCAGATAATTGTGTATGTTTCATACTTATCACTCTCCACTCTGTATTTTCCTGTATGGCGACGGATCAAACGAACCGACTCCGCCCCGATTTCTACATTATACCATTATTTTCTATATTAAGAAAGTAAAAAGAATCCGATCTCTTTGATTTCATAAACAACGTGTTACTGTTCAGAGGTTAACTGGACTTAAGAAAACTGATGGTGTAGACTGATAAC
>URCR01000051.1 GCA_900546325.1 uncultured Lachnospiraceae bacterium
GAAATTTTCAGGGTTGTGTTGTCTATTGTTTAATTATCAATGTTCTGTTTGCTTTTTGTAATCAGCTGTTTTATTTTATCACAGCATTCCTTACTTGTCAAGCACTTTTTTATTTTTTATTTCGTCATCGCTTTTCGCGACAACTTCTTTACTATATCAGATCGCACTCTCTTTGTCAACAGTTTTTTTCATTTTTATTTTTCAATTTCTGTTAACTCTGATTCTGTTGTCTTAAAAATATAGTCGCTGTTGTTTGCAGCGACATTTATAATATCATCTTATTCAGAAACTGTCAATGACTTTTTTCATTTTTATTTTTTATTTTTTATCTGAAAATCATTTTAAAGCAGCTATGATACTTCTGCTGTAACAGCCATTCAAAAACAACGAAACGCCTATCCAGGCGTTCCGCAATCTACTCTTTGTATAAAATTCTAACTCTTTCTACCTTAAAACAGCATCTCTTTTAAAATCACATTCGCTTTATATAATCCTGACAAAAATCTGCTGGACTGTATCTGCCGGAAGCACTCTGCTCCGAATGCTGTACCTCCGAGCAGAGTGATGACCAAAAAGAAAATCCACACGAGGATAACTCCCATTACAAGCCCGAGGGCAGCTCCTGCCCAGCGGTTCAATCCATGCAAGATCGGAATCTTCGTTATCACATCTAACGTGAACAAGGTCATCCGCACCACGATTGTTATGAGAACAAACGTCACCAGAAATGCCATTACATTTATCGCTGTCCGTGTAATGTAACCGCTGATATAGTCTGCGAACTGTTCCACCCCAAGTATTTCATAAATTTCCCGGTTATTATTTTCCAAAAGGATCTGCTTAAAAAATTCCGGAAGTTCTGCCTGTTCGATTGTCTGAATCTGTTCCTGAAGCGAAACATTTTCTTTTTCTGAGATCTCTGCCGGTGTGAAAATCTCCATGCATTTTTCCTGTACCGCCTCATCTACGGTCGTCCACTTCATGATCGCCTCCCCGACATACGGAGTGAGAATTCCCACCAGTATGACCGTTAGAATTGTCGCGGCAAGCGAAACACAAAGTCTGAAAAAACCTTTTCGATAGCCGTTGCAGATACTTATCAAAAAAATTGCCATAACAACGAGCACCAGCCAGTTTGTCTGATCCATCTTTCTTTTCTCCTTCTATTTCACCAGACGGACTTTCTGGATTCCATTGATATTCATTACAGTATACGTGTTGATTCCTCCCACCGGAATGATATCCAAAATCTTATCCTGGAATTGTCCGACAAACCGCTTCACTCCATTTGCGGTGTAAATACAGCAATTTACACCATCATACATCATCACAGTTTCCCCGACCATCTTCACATGCGCATAGTCACCTTGGAATTTTTTGGACATTGTTCTCTGCCCTTTTTGATTGTAAAGACAAATCTCATAACCATTTTTATCCTTTGCTTTCAAAACAAACCCGATATATTTGTCTGTATGATACACACTCTTGATCTCTGTATCAAACTTCACTTCTTTCTTCACTTTTGGCTTGTCCGTTCCCTCATAGATGTAAAATCCGGACTCACCGACCAACACAGACGTCTCATCATCCATAAAAAACGCACTCGGAACAATCTGTCCGTCGTAGCTCTCTTTGGCCACCTGATTGTTCTTCTCTTCTCTTCCCGCTTCTCCAAAATTATAGTAAACCACATTGGAAGCGAGCGCTCCGCTTTGTACATGCAGATAGGACACGATCAATGTCGTTCCATCATTGGAAAGCGCGATTTCCACCGGATAACCGTCTTTACCTGCCGACACTTTATTTTCTACAAGAATATTTCCCGTCGAATCATAACACATCACTTTCGGAGAAACTTCATCTTTGAACACTGCTGCCACGATCCCGTTCTGGGAAACGGACAGTTTCTCGATCGGCTGTGCTGTCTCAATCTCCCCTTTGATTCCTTCCTGATCGATCACGATAATGCTGTTTCCGCCACTGTCACCGATCGCTGCAATCTCCTGATTGATCTCGATGATCGGATTCTTGATCTGATAAGAGTGGTTCCACACTTCCTTTCCTTTCTGGTCAATCAGTGTCACCCCGTCCTTTGTATATTTTAAAATATAATCGCCAAACATCTTATAACTTCCATCTGCCGAACTGTCTCCCTTATATGTGCGGATCACTCGTGTATTTTCGTATGTCCGGTATTCTAAGAGCAGATAAGATCCAAAAATGATCATAAATCCCAGAAACACCGCTGTAATAATTCTCTTCCACCTCATTAACTTATGCTTTCTGATCTTCTCTTTCAGATTTTGCATCGACTCTGACAAATGTAATTCTTTATTGATTTTATAAGCCATAGTTTTCCCCTTTGTTTTTTTGGGATCTGATCGTTATCCCGCTGTTTTTACTTATATTCGCGTACATTATATCACACTTTTTCTTTCTGGTGTGTTTTTAATTTTCTTTTTATCATTACGGAAGAATCAGCTTCTGTCCCACGTAGATAAAATCATTTTCTTTCAAACCGTTCATCTTGCAGATCGAGGCAATATTTTCATCCGTCCCGTAAACCTTCCTGCTGATAGACAAAAGCGTGTCCCCTTTTCGCACAACATAGATATCACCTTGACTCCCCTCTTCGAGTTCTTCCGAATCATCGCCTTCCCAGTCAGATTCTTCCCGGTTTGTTTCCTTCACTTCTGTCTCTTCGTTTTCTTTTCCCTTTTTCTCTGCGCTTGTTTTATCAGCTTCTTTCTTTTTAGAAGACTTCTTTTCCGACTCTGTTTTTGACTCTGTTTTCGATTCTGTTTCTGATCCTTTTGCCGCTTCTTCCTTTTTCTCTGCAGATCGCTCTTCTATCTCCTTTTTTAATCCGACCGATGGTGTATTATCCGCACTGACTCTTTTTGCTTCCTGTTCCGACTGTGCAGATTCCGTGAGTGCCTCCAGTGATTTTTGCACAGACTGGATCTTATCATAATTATTCATCATCGTTATCCCCATCACCAGCATGACTAAGATCAAAAACGAACTGGCGATACGCATAAAATGAATTGACTGTTTTTGATCTTCTGACTCCCCCTTCGTGCGAATCAGGTTGCGGAAACTTCTGGCTGCCCTGTCCTCCACCGACTCACTGATTGTAAGTCCGTTTTTTCTGCGCGATGCAATCATATAATTCTGCATCGCAGGATTCTTCTCATAGTAAATATAATATCCGCTCACTTTCATCAGGTCGTTGAACTTGTTCACATAGAAATAGTCTTCTTTCTCCCGCAGGTCCCGCATCACAAACACTGAGTAGGTATCCGGAAAAACCGTTTCATGCGTCCGGATCATCTCGTCATTGATCTCCGCCGGAAGCCCCGGAGCACTCACAAACCATCCCACGATCGTCGCGTTTCCAAAGTAGCGCTTACAGTCTTCGTATGCATTTTTCCATGTCTCTTCCGTAATCTGAAATGTATTTCCGTCCCGCTTCAGTTCATACATCTGGATCGCTCCGGTGATGTATATGTAATCCGGATGCTCACCGCCTTCCATCTCACCGATCAAAAATGCACCCCGAATCTCCTCTGTCTGATCGGAAATCTGTCCAAAAAATGTATCTACATAGTCTTCCACATAGATTTTTGGGCCGCCGGATATGTTGCCAATCTGTCTCACATTTCTAGGAATCTCTCTTTCCATCTTCACTCACCTCTCTGCATATTTTCCTTAGCATAGCACACAAAGCCGACTGAATTTATCACTTGTTGTCGAGAGATTGCCGGAATATTTCGACAAAAAGCGGAAGGAATTGTACAATCATCGTACTTTCCCTTCCGCTTTCTTTTTTCTACTTCATTTTTATTGATAGGATCCGAAAATTACCTGTTTTCGCTGCTTAGGTTTTCTCTGGCTCGTCTCACACGCTCCACAATATTTATCTGTCAAAGTGGTAATAAACCCTTCCGGTGTCCGTGGCACCCGGAAGAATGTCACAGGCCACATGTGCCGATAGATAATATCCTTCTCGATCTCATTGAGGTCGAAAAATTTACTTGCATTTTTCAGCGCTGTCCGCGGGTGCGTCAATCCGTGAAAACGATCCCCTGTCTTCTTTCTGTGCGTGTGCCAGTCATATAAAAACAAGTCATGGAGCATCGCTCCTCTCGCCGCCGACCTGGCATCCAGACCAAGAAACTTGCACCACTGATAATTATAATACGCGACATGCAGACAATGTTCATAACAGTTGCTGTTACCGTGATGCGGATATAATTTCATTCTGAGCACAACAGGGTGCGTGGCGATGTCCCGGATACTCTCACAGAACTCATCCTGCCACTCCTTGCGCATATGCAGGACTTTCCTTTTCCAACTTTTATATTTCTTACTCTTTCTGATCATCGTTTCTGCTCTAACCGATTCTGCTTCTCTGCTCTTATGATACAAATGCTTTTACTTTTTTGTAAATGCTGTCCGCATCCAGCTCATACTTCTTGATCAGTTCTAACGCCGGTCCGGATTCTCCAAACACATCATTCACGCCGATCTTCAGCACTTTCACCGGATAATTTTCTGCCAGCACATCACATACAGCACTTCCGAGTCCGCCGATCACAGAGTGTTCTTCTACTGTGACAACTTTTCCCGTCTCCTTTGCAGATTCAATTACCAGATTCTCATCTAACGGTTTAATCGTATGGATATTGATCACTTTTGCGCTGATTCCGTCTGCTTCTAATTTCTTGGCAGCTTCTAATGACTCAGATACTTCCAATCCTGTTGCGATGATAGTCACATCTGTTCCTTCGCGCAGTACAATTCCTTTTCCAAGTTCAAACCGGTACTCCGGATTATCGTTGATCACCGGAACTGCAAGTCTTCCAAAACGAAGATAGACCGGTCCCTCATGTTCGTATGCTGCCATAACAGCTGCTCTTGCCTCTACATCATCCGAAGGATTGATCACAACCATTCCCGGAATTGTTCTCATCAGTGCAATGTCTTCATTACACTGGTGTGTCGCTCCGTCTTCTCCGACAGAAATTCCCGCATGAGTCGCCCCGATCTTCACATTTAACTTCGGATAGCCCACAGAGTTTCTTACCTGTTCAAACGCACGTCCTGCCGCAAACATCGCAAAAGAGCTTGCAAACGGAACCCTTCCTGTCGTGGCAAGTCCTGCCGCAACGCCGATCATATTTCCTTCCGCGATTCCACAGTCAATGTGGCGCTCCGGGAATTCCTTCTGGAACATCGCTGTCTTCGTAGCTCCTGCAAGGTCTGCATCTAACACGACCAGATTTTCGTGAAGCTTTCCTAATTCTACCAAAGCCTTTCCATAGCTCTCCCTTGTCGCAATTCTCTTTACATCTGACATAACGCTTCACCTACTTTCTCTAAATCTGCCATTGCCACTGCATACTGCTCTTCATTTGGAGCTGCTCCATGCCAGGAAGCCTCATTTTCCATGAAGGAAACATCTTTTCCTTTGATCGTCTTTGCGATGATCGCCGTCGGTTTCCCTTTCACTTCTCTTGCTTCCTTGAGTGCTGCAGCAATCTCATCAAAATCATGTCCGTCAATGTTGATCACATGGAAATTAAACGCCTCAAATTTCTTGTCGATCGGGTATGGAGAATTGACATCTGCAATATTTCCATCGATCTGAAGTCCGTTGTTGTCCACGATCACAACCAAATTATCTAATTTTCTATGTCCTGCAAGCATGGCTGCCTCCCACACCTGCCCCTCCTGGATCTCTCCGTCTCCAAGAAGTGTGTATACACGGTAATCCTCCCCGGAAAGCTTTGCTCCGATCGCCATTCCGACTGCCGCTGAGATTCCCTGTCCGAGAGATCCGCTTGACATATCCACACCAGGAATGTGCTTCATATCCGGATGTCCCTGAAGATAAGATCCCACATGACGAAGTGTCGTCAGATCTTCTACCGGGAAGAATCCTCTGTTTGCAAGTGTCGCATAATATCCCGGTGCTGTGTGACCTTTCGATAAGACAAAGCGGTCTCTGTCTGCTTTCTTCGGATCTGCCGGATCAATGTTCATCTCTTCAAAGAAAAGATATGTATAGATATCTGCTGCTGATAAGGATCCACCCGGATGCCCTGATTTCGCATGGTAAACTGCTGTCACAGCGCCCTTGCGGATTTCATTCGCCATTTTCATTAATTCTAATTTATTCATTAGACTGCCTCCACATTTTGTTTTCCTACTCAATTATATCTGCTGCCTTCTTTTTATGCAAGCCGTTTATTCTCCGAACACAGCCCGGTAATCCGCCTGAAATTTCTCGATTCCCCGATCCGTGAGAGGATGGTGTATCATTTTTTCAATGACTGCATACGGCACCGTTGCGACGTCTGCACCTGCCAACGCACAGTCGGTAATATGAATCGGGTTTCGGACGCTTGCCGCGATAATCTCCGTGTCAATGCCTGCAACCGCAAAGATCTCTGCCACTTCTGTGATCAGATCCACGCCTCGCACGGAAATATCATCCAGTCTTCCGAGGAATGGAGAGACATATGCCGCGCCGGCTCTCGCTGCGAGCAGTGCCTGATTTGCAGTGAAGATCAATGTAACATTGACTTTGATCCCTTCGGATGAAAGCACGTTACACGCCTTTAACCCTTCCGCTGTCATCGGAATCTTCACGACCATATTCGGATGGATCGCCGCAATCTTTCTGCCTTCCTCGATCATCCCTTCTGCATCTGTGATCGTCGCCTTTACCTCTCCGCTGATCGGTCCGTCTACAATTGACGCGATCTCTGCGATCACATCCTCGAAAGCACGTCCTGCCTTTGCAATTAAAGATGGGTTTGTAGTTACTCCGCAGATGACACCCATGTCATTTGCTTTCCTGATCTCTTCCACGTTTGCTGTGTCGATAAAAAATTTCATACCCGTTTCCTCCTTGCATATTTGATTTTCGTTTTCCCGCAGCACCTTTGTCCATTCCGGCACTATACTGCGTCAGCTCCATCCTGAACACGGATGATCCGCTTACAACTGCGTTCTTCCCTCCAGAGCACGCAGAAGTGTCACTTCATCGATGTACTCCAGATCTCCTCCGACCGGGACACCGCTTGCGATACGGCTCACTTTAATTCCGGTCGGCTTGATCAGTTTGCTGAGATACATCGCCGTTGTCTCTCCTTCCAGACTGGAATTCGTGGCGATGATCACCTCATCAACATCCCCCTGAAGCCGCTCCATCAGTTCCTTTAATTTAATATCCCCCGGTCCGATTCCAAGCATCGGAGAAATCGCACCGTGAAGAACATGATAGACTCCATTATATTTTCCTGTCTTCTCATAAGCTGCCAGGTCTCTTGTCGTCTCCACGACCATGATCGTTCTCTGGTCTCGCTTATTGCTTCCGCAGATCGGGCAAAGTTCCTTGTCCGTCAGTGTACAGCACTGCGCACAGTATCTCACATTATTTCTCGCCTCCACCAAAGTAGATGCCAGCCGTTCCACCTGATCCTTCGGCATATTAATAATATGAAAAGCCAGCCTCCCGGCTGACTTTGCACCAATTCCCGGAAGTCGTGACAGCTCTTCGATCAGCTTGCTGATCTGACTGCTGTAATAATCCATATCCTCCGCTCCTTCATCTGTTAAAATGGAAGTCCCGGCATTCCCCCGCCAAGACCGCCTGTCAGTTTTGACATTGCTGATGCTGATTCTGCCTCCACTTTGCGGAGCGCCTCATTTGTTGCAGCAACGATCAGATCCTCTAACATCTCGATGTCGTCAGGATCTACTACTTCTTCCTGTAATTTCACTTTCAGGACTTCTCTTGTACCGGAAACAGTCACTTCCACAGCGCCGCCTCCTGCTGTCGCCGTAAATTCCTTCGACTCCATTTCCTTTGCCTGTTCTTCCATCTGGCGCTGCATCTTCTGCGCCTGCTTCATTAAATTCGCCATGTTTCCCGGCATTCCTCCGCCAGGAAATCCTCCACGTTTTGCCATATGCATATCCTCCTTAATCTTCGACCGTAATTTCCATATGAATCACATCTTCTATATCCACAAAACTATCCTCGAACCTTCTTCCGTCGTCTACCTGACGGACATCGAGCGTCACTGTCTTGCCGATCCTGTTTTCAATCAGAGCTTCCAGCTCCTTCTTATGTTCTTCTGTCCCCACAACATTTGCAGAAATCTCATCCGGCAGTACAACCAGCAGTCTGTCGTCTCCGCCAAGACTCAGCTTCGCATACTTCAGATAATTGCGCAGCATCGGCGATGCCTCATTGGCAATCCCCCTAAAATTCTGTACCACTTCCCGCACGTCATCCGGAATCGCTTTCTCAAGCTTCGGGCGCTCCACAGGCACTGCCTGCTTCTCCTCCTGCACATAGACAACTCTCTGTTCTCCCTGCGCGGAAAAATCTGCCTGATCTACCTTCTCTTCCACCGCGCGGATTCGGTCGAGCAGACTGTCCTGTGTCATCTCCATTGCAGGTGTGCAAAGCTTGATCAAGGTCACTTCCAGAAGAACTCTCTTCTGTGTGGCATATTTCACCTGATTGGACAGGTCTGAGAAAATACGGATGTACCGAAACAGCATGTCGCTTTCGATCATCTTTGCCTCTTCCTTCAACTGTATCAGGTTCTCTGTAGAAACATCGAGAACATCTTCCATATTATCAGAACTTTTCACAAGAAGCAAGTTCCTTAAATACCATGTAAAATCTGCCACAAGCTGAGTCAGTTCTCTTCCCTGCATGACCAGTTCTTCCACTGTCTGAAGGACACCCGACACATCCCGCGCCATGACCTGCCGCAGCATTCTGCTAAAAACATCAGTGTCCACCGCACCGAGCACTTCCAGCACATCATCATACTTTAATTTCTGTCCCAGATAGAATGCAATACACTGGTCAAGAAGGCTTAGCGCATCACGCATGGAGCCGTCCGCCGCCTTCGCAATATAGCGGATCGCCTTCTCCTCCACTTCCACATGCTCTGTCTCCATCAGCTGATTCATTCTCGCCGCGATCGTATCGATCGTGATCCGCTTGAAATCATACCGCTGACATCTCGACAAAATCGTGATCGGTATCTTGTGCACTTCTGTTGTCGCCAAAATGAAAATGACATACTCCGGCGGTTCCTCCAACGTCTTTAGCAGTGCATTGAACGCACCGATCGAAAGCATATGCACCTCATCGATGATATATACCTTATACTTTCCTTCCGTCGGTCGGTAAGCAACTTCCTCACGAATCTCTCGGATATTGTCGACACCATTGTTCGACGCCGCATCGATCTCGATCACATTCATCGATGTTCCTTCCGCGATCTTCTGACACATGGCGCACTGCCCGCACGGACTTCCGTCTACCGGATGCTCGCAGTTTACTGCCTTCGCAAAGATCTTCGCCACACTCGTCTTTCCGGTTCCCCTTGTCCCGCAGAAAAGATAAGCATGTCCGATCCGCTCTGCCTTTATCTGGTTCTTCAATGTCTGTACGATATGATCCTGCCCCTTTACATCCTCAAATCCACCCGGGCGGAACTTTCTGTACAATGCTGTATATGACATATTTCTCTCTCCTTATCTCTCCGCTTCTTTCATCCGCCTGCCGGACCTCAGACGATCTTCAAAACTTCTACCGGTCTCCAAAGCTGATTCCTGTCGTCTTCGCCTCCCGGATAATACCGGAATCCGGCTGCACCATCTTCAGCTTTCCTGCCACTTCCTGAAGCGGCACTTTTGTCGTCTCTCCATTTCGGATCGCAACCATATAGCCGTACTGCTCAGACATGATCAGTTCTGCCGCCGCTGCTCCGAGCCTTGTCGCAAGCACTCTGTCATACGGACAAGGGGATCCGCCTCTCTGCGTATGTCCCGGCACGGTGATCCGGATCTCCTGCCCGGTGCGTTCTTTTAACTCCTCTGCAACCTCATAGGCGATCGACGGGTATTTCCGATTCTTTAATTTCCCTTTGTATTCCTTCTTGGAAAGCTTCGCATCCTTCTTGGAGATGGCTCCTTCTGCCACCGCAAGAATCGTAAACTGCTTTCCTGCCTCTGTCCTTCTCCGGATCGCCTCCGCCACAACTTCAATGTCATATGGAATCTCCGGAATCAGAATAATGTCCGCTCCCCCTGCGATTCCTGCGTGGAGTGTCACCCATCCGACCTTATGCCCCATCACCTCGACAATGAAGATTCTGCTGTGGGATGTGGCAGTTGTGTGGATGCAGTCGATCGTGTTGGTCGCGATATTCACCGCACTCTGGAATCCAAATGTCATATCGGTTCCCCACAGGTCATTGTCGATGGTCTTCGGAAGCGTAATCACATTCAACCCTTCCTCCCGCAGAAGATTCGCTGTCTTATGTGTCCCGTTTCCTCCGAGAATCACAAGACAATTCAGGTTCAGCTTATGGTAAGTGTGCTTCATCGCCTCCACCTTATCCAGTCCCTTCTCATCCGGAACCCGCATCATCTTAAACGGCTGTCTGGATGTCCCGAGGATGGTTCCTCCCATCGTAAGGATCCCCGAAAAATCTTTCGGAGTCAGCATCTCAAAATTAGCATAAATCAGCCCCTTATATCCTTCCTTGAAGCCATAGATCTCCACATCCTTGATCTTTGAGCAAATTCCCTTTACCACACCGCGCATCGCCGCGTTCAGTGCCTGGCAGTCGCCGCCGCTTGTCAACATTCCTATTCTTAACATACACGCACTTCCTTTCACTGGAAATATTTTCCTTCCCCGCTATCCTTTGCATGTGCCGGATCCGCTCCCCACTTCTTCGCACATGCCGGTCTGCCGCCGCTGTTTCGTTACTGTTCACCCCGTTCCCAGCAGCGCCATTTCTCAACAAATATAGTATATCTTATTTTTCAGGTGCTAACAACAAAAAAATGCGGTATACTATATGAAGTACCAATCATCTGTTACTGTTTCAAACCATTGCAAGGCAGGAAAAGAACAGGCAGGACCTTTCCTGTTTTCTTTGCCTGACAATGTACATTATTTTATAAAAAGGAGTTTTACATTATGGAAAGAAACGAATTATGCTGGTGTGGAAGCGGTAAAAAATACAAACGCTGCCACATGGCAATCGAAGAAAAAATGGAACAGTTAAGAGAAGCCGGACACATTGTCCCGGAACGAGAACTGTTAAAGACACCGGCCCAGATTGAAGCAATCAAAAAGAGTGCCGAATTGAATACTGCTGTGCTCGACCATGTCGCCGCACACATCCATGCAGGTATGAGCACCGAAGAGATCGATGTCCTCGTCCATGATTTTACCGTCTCCCACGGCGGGATTCCGGCTCCGCTTGGATATGAAGGGTTCCCTAAAAGTGTGTGTACTTCTCTGAATAATGAAATCTGCCACGGAATTCCGGACAAAGATATCATTCTGCAGGAGGGGGATATCATCAATGTAGATGTCTCTACCATTCTTGACGGTTATTTCTCAGATGCTTCCAGAATGTTTAAGATCGGAGCTGTGAACGAACGCGCCGAACGGATCGTACGCGTCACCGAAGAATGTGTCGAGCTTGGCTTAAAAGCAGCGAAGCCTTGGGGACACCTCGGAGACATTGCCGATGCGATCAACACACACGCACAGAAAAACGGCTATTCTGTCGTGGAAGATATCGGCGGACATGGAATCGGACTGGAGTTCCACGAAGAACCTTTTGTCTCCTATGTAACCCCAAAGGGTTCCGAGATGGTTCTTGTCCCGGGCATGATGTTTACGATCGAACCGATGATCAACGAAGGCAGCCCTGATTTCTTCGTCGATGAGGATAATGACTGGACGGTCTACACAATCGACGACGGACTGTCCGCACAGATCGAATACATGGTGCTTGTCACAGAGACCGGAATCGAAGTGCTGACAAAATAATAAGCAGCTATTTTACAAGTTTTTCACACAATACATACGACAAAATTAACATACAATGATTACACTTTATCATTGTACTTTCAAAGGAGGAATTGGCATGCCTGCAGCTTATGCACACTACACATTTGGAAAAAAAGTCCTTGCAAATATAGAAAATCCGGACATCCGGCGTATCATCGCAGAACACCGCGCACTTTTTGACATCGGACTCCACGGACCTGACATTTTGTTCTTTTACAGACCGTTAAAGAGTAATCCCGTCAGCAAAACCGGTCATCTGATGCATGCAGAGATCGCCGCACCTTTCTTTCGGCAGGCAAGGCGCGTCATCAACCGGAGTCATGACCGGGAAGCAGCAATCGCCTACATTCTCGGATTTATCTGCCACTACTCTCTTGACAGCGAGTGTCATGGATATATCGGCGAGATGACAGAGACCGGAATTTCCCACACGGAAATCGAGACAGAATTTGACCGAAGCATTCTGCTCCACTGCCAAAAAGATCCGATCACAACAAAAACCCTCGCCCACATCCAGGTGAACAAAGAGATCGCATCCTGCATCGCACAGTTTTTCCCGACAATTTCTGAGAAGGAAATGTTCGAGGCATTAAAATCATTCCGTTTTTATAACAACTTCCTGATCAGCCCGCACAAAATACGCCGCGCAGCCATCAATGCCGCATTCCGAATCAGCGGGAACTATGAAGAACTTCACGGGCTTGTGATGAATTTCCACCGCAACCCGGACTGTGCGCCGATCTGCCGCAGACTCAGCCACCTGTATATCCATGCGGTCCCGGTAGGCGTCCACCTGACCGAAAGCTTTTACGATGCACTTTCTACCGGTGATCCTCTGGAAGAACGGTTTGACAGAAACTTTGAATAACTATTTCACAAAGGAGAGCCCTTTATGGACAAGAACAAACTGACAAAACTGGAAAAATACTGGATCCTCTATGATATCGGAAATTCTGCATTTGTCCTTCTGGTATCAACGATCATCCCAATCTATTTCAAAAACATTGCATCCGCCAACGGAATTTCCCTCTCGGACTCCACCGCCTACTACGGATATGCCGTGTCTCTTTCGACACTGATCGTCGCGATCTTAGGCCCTGTGCTCGGCACGATCGCAGATACAAAAGGCTACAAGAAACCACTTTTTACCTTTTCCATGATGGTCGGTGTCATTGGCTGTGCTGCTCTTGCCCTCCCGACCTCCTGGATCATTTTTCTGGCTGTTTTCGTAGTTGCCAAGGTTGGATTTGCCTCCAGTCTCATTTTTTACGATGCGATGTTATCGGATGTCACTACCGATGACCGGATGGATAACCTCTCCTCCCTTGGCTACGCATGGGGATATCTCGGAAGCTGTATTCCATTTATTGCAAGCCTGATCCTCGTGCTGTTCGCAGAGCCGATCGGACTGTCGACCGTTACGGCAACCGCCATTTCATTTCTCCTAAACGCCGTATGGTGGCTTGTTGTAACACTGCCGCTTTTGAAAAATTACAAGCAGGTCTACTATATTGAGCCTGTGCGCTCCCCGATCAAGAGCAGTTTTCAGCGCTTTGGAAATATTTTTAAAGAATTGCGTGAGAATAAAACGGTCTTTTATTTTCTTCTCGCCTTTTTCTTCTATATTGACGGGGTGTACACGATCATTGAGATGGCAACCTCCTACGGAAAAGATGTGGGAATCGACGACAGCAGTCTGCTTCTGGCGTTACTCCTCACTCAGGTTGTAGCCTTTCCGTTCTCGATCCTGTTCGGAAAACTGACGAAAAAATACCACCCGACCGATCTGATCTCCGTATCGATCCTGGGCTATATCGGAATCGCTGCCTTCGCCCTTCAGCTGGACAAGACATGGGAATTCTGGTTCCTTGCCGTCCTCGTGGCAGTCTTCCAGGGCGCGATCCAGGCGCTCTCCAGATCGCATTTTGCCCGGATCATCCCGAAGAACAAGTCGAGCGAATACTTCGGAATCTACGATATCTTCGGCAAGGGTGCTTCCTTCCTCGGCACAATGCTGATGGGAATCACAACCCAGCTTGCCGACAACTCCAAAGTCGGAGTCGCCGTGATCGGAGGAATGCTTGTAGTCGGATTTGTAATTTTCCACTTCAAGTGCAGGAATGCAGCGATTGCTTCTTCCTAATTTTTCACTTAAGTTTTTGTAAAAAGCAGTCGATGATACAGTGTATATGTGTATTCAGCATGCTTTAAATTTGATTAAGGGGGATTCTTATGAAGACAATCAAAAATCTTAAAATTCGATGGAAATTGTACATACTGATTGGAATTGCTCTATTCGGATTACTGACACTAGGAAGTATGTCCTTATTCCAAATGAAAAATCTTAATACTTCCACTCACGGTATAGCAGAAAAATGGCTTCCAAGCCTAAACACTGCTCGTACTATGAATACGACTATGTCAAATATCCGATTAAATGAAACCGTTATTCTCTCATCTGGATCTAAAGAAGACATTTCTTCTAATATGGAATATCTGGAGAAGGAGATGACGACAATGGGTAGTCTTCTAGATACCTATCAGGAGACCATTTCCTCACAGAAAGAACAGGATCTCTTTGATACTCTGCTTTCTTGCTGGGATTCCTACAAAGAATTGGATACTGAAGCCTTGTCTCTTTTTCAGGATGGAAATCAAAGTGATGCCCTGGCGCTTTTAAATACTGATGGAATTACTCTTTACAATTCCATCAATGAAGCTTTAAATACTCTCATCTCATATAATATGGACGGAAGCACTGAGGCCAATACAAACAGTGACGAAACATACTTTACTGCTAAATTAAGCACATTCGTGCTCTTGTCTTTTATAATTATAATAGGAATTATCTTTTCGTTTATTATTGTAAGAGGAATCCGTATTCCGCTTCAGCAGCTTGAAAAAGCTACCATTTCCTTATCAAGAGGAGATTTGAATATCTCAATCCCATATGAGTCAAGAGATGAGATCGGTATTCTTGCCAGTCAGTTCCGCGAGTTAGCCAGAAAGCTGAAAGCAATCATAGATGACGAAAATGCATTTTTAGGAGAAATGGCATCCGGCAATTTCACAGTAGACACAACATGTGAGAAAGAGTATATCGGCGACTTCCATCCATTGCTTCTTTCTTTTAGGCAGATTGCAGACCAGCTCAATAAGATTGTAGTTCAAATCAGTGACAGCGCCGATCAGGTAGCAACCGGTGCTGAACATGTGTCAGCCGGTGCACAGTCACTTTCACAAGGCTCTACAGAACAGGCAAGTGCAGTCCATGAGTTAGCTTCTAACATCACTGTTATCTCGGATCAGATACATCAAAATGCCACTACTGCAGAACAGGCAAATAGTCAAGCTGGCAAAATCAGTAATGAAATTCGTGTCAGCAATCAGAAAATGCAGAAGGTTGTCGAAGCGATGGAAGAAATCAGTAAAAGTTCAAATGAAATCGGCAAAATTATTCAAACGATCGAAGATATCGCATTCCAGACAAATATTCTCGCACTAAATGCTGCCGTGGAGGCTGCACGGGCCGGAAATGCCGGAAAAGGTTTTGCTGTTGTCGCAGATGAAGTTCGCAACCTTGCAAGTAAGAGCGCTGAAGCCTCAAAAAGTACCGCTGCTCTTATTTCACACTCTCTCAATTCTGTTAAAAATGGAACAACCATTGTAAACGAAACAGCGCAATCTCTTTTAAATACAGTAAAAGACACCGGAGAATTCGCGCAACTAATTGACCAGATTTCTGAGGCTAGCAGTCAACAGTCATCTTCTGTCAAACAGATTACTATAGGTATCAATCAGATTTCTGATGTAATTCAGACAAACTCCTCCACTGCGGAAGAAAGTGTTTCTGCCAGTGGAGAACTTGCAAATCAATCTCAGATTATGAGAGAGCTTGTCAGCCGCTTTCAGTTAAAAACAGATGATACTTTTTAGAGTTGACATGCACGGACTGATAAGCTGTGGTTAAATCACAATAACCACTGTTTATCAGTCTTTTTTTACAAATGATCTTTTGATCAATCTCCAGCATTTATTCGTAAACAATTCTTCTGACATTTCACCAAGTGTCTTAATTGCATTTTCTCTCTATATTCCAAGATACTCTTTCAACCCTTCCCAGATTGCCTGTGCGATTTTTTCCTGATATGCCTCATCCTGAAGTCTGGCGGCTTCCTCCGGATTTGTCAAAAATCCCGCCTCCACGATCACCGTCGGTATTTCCGTCTTCTTCAATATGTAATAAGTATCATTAGGCTTTGCCTCTCTCCTGTTTGTCTCATCTACCGTTTTTAAGTGTTTCTGCAAAATTTCTGCCGCCTTCTTTCCCTCCACAGAATGTGTGAAGTAAAACACCTGCGCCCCTTTCACATCACTTGTCTGATAACTGTTTTGATGAATGCTGACGGCAATGGCAGCTTTACTGTGATTGATCAGTTCTGTTCTTTTTTTCATATCACTGATCTTTTTATTCGGCACTGTTTCCTCACAGAGCGCAATGTCTTCCTCACGGCTCATCACAACATGCACGCCATTCTCTGTCAAAATTTTCTGAAGCTTCTTGGCAACCGCCAGATTCAGATCCTTTTCCAACAAACGGTCTACCCCGACTTTTCCGGGATCAAAACCCCCGTGTGCTGATTGTAGTTTACGCAAATTGTGATATGTATTCCCCAGTATATATGGGGAGTTAGAAATGTATTGAGATTAGATAGCCTTTTTCTCCAAGTCCTCACAGTAAACGCTTGAAAATAAATGTTCCAGCTCATTTCCGAAGTTGTATGAGATTTTAAGTTTGCGGTTTTCATAAACTGTTATCTGGTCTATCATTTCCACAATAATATCTCTGTCTAATTCTTCAATGTCTTTCAGTTCCAACAACCGCCTTAACCACGGTGTTTCAAAAACATCTTCTGTTACACTTTCCTTTTTCTTTTCTTCCAGCGTTTCAATCTGTTTGGAGTAAAGCGTTTCTTTTTGTTGATAGTCCTCTCGATAAGAAAGAAATTCTTCTTTAGAAATCAGTTCGTCTTTGTAATCTTCATAAATTGACTTTTTCAACTTCTTCACTCTTTCAAGCTCTGCTTTTAACTTTGTCAGTTCTATGTCTGTTGATTTTCTAATTTTTGTTGCTGTGAAAGATTGTGATTTTACAAGTTCCTGCAAGTTCTCTACATTGCGGATAATCTGCTTTAAATCTCCCAGTACAATATCATTCAATACTTGAAACGGGAGCGTGTGCGGAGTGCAATAATCTTTTCCACTTCTTTTGTAAGTTCCACAATAGAATGAATAGGACTTACTTCCGTCAGCACGTCGCCAGAAATTTTT
The DNA here is from genome assembly GCA_900546325.1 of uncultured Lachnospiraceae bacterium. Lineage (GTDB taxonomy): Bacteria > Bacillota > Clostridia > Lachnospirales > Lachnospiraceae > Faecalimonas. Next base: position 17,246 of record URCR01000051.1, read on the forward strand.
CATCATTGCCCGACCACAATCACCACACTTAATAAAACCTGCAAAGATATTTTTATTTGTTTCTAAATCAATATCCCTATGCTTTTTCGTCAGCAGTTTTTGTACCTTATCCCACAGTTGACGGTCTATAATCGGTTCATGTGTATTTTCAACCCTTATCCAGTTTTCTTTCTCAACTGGACGCTGTTTGCTTCTCATACGTTGATGTTTCTTTCCTTGTACCATGTTTCCAATATAAAGCTCATTTTGTAACATCACTTTAATCGTGGAATACGTCCAATAAGAAGTTTTCTCTAAACGGTTGCAATTTTTGTAATTTTCGCCGTTGAGCTTTTTATATTCCGACGGACAAAGGATACCCTCTGCATTTAGTATTTTGGCAATGCTTTGTTTTCCTATTCCTTGTGCATACATAGTAAATACTCTTTTTACAACTTCGGACGCATATTCATCAATCACAAGTTTATTTTTATTTGCAGGAGATTTCTTATAACCATAACTTGTAAAAGCTCCGATAAATTCTCCTGCTTTCTGCTTTGATTTTACAGTCGCTTGAATTTTATTAGAAATATCTCTGGCATACTGTTCGTTGAATATATTTTTAATAGGAAGTAACATATCGTATGCCTGCTTCATACTATCAATATTATCTGTTACAGAAATAAAACGAACATTAAGCTCTGGAAATATTCTTTCCAAATATCGCCCCGTATCAATGTAATCTCGTCCAAAACGGGAAAGGTCTTTTACAATAACACAATTTACCTTGTTATCTTCAATGTCAGCAATCATTCTATGAAAGTCTGGTCTATTAAAATTCGTTCCCGTAAAACCGTCATCAATATAAACATCATATAAGATAAAGTCATCATGCTTATTCACATATTCTGTTAAAAGTTTTCTCTGATTTCCTACACTATCGCTTTCTTCCTTATCTCCGTCCTCTCGTGATAATCTGATATAAATAGCTACGTTAAATAAGTTTGAACCTTTTTGATAAATCATTTTTCCACCTATTCAACTGCCGTACCTATGATAATATTATACCATAAAGTACGGCTTCTTTCCATTGTTTTCAAGGGTTTTACCCTCTTGATAGTCCTTTTTTTACATGAGATTTCACGATACGGACAAGCAATTCCTCTACGGAAAATTTACCTAAAAATTCCCGTTCTACGATATATTGTGCAGGTTCTTTTTTAGCCAAGTTATCAGCCCCCTTAGTCAGCTATCTATTCTCAACATACGCACATAGGCTTATCCAATATGCGTATTTTTCACAATGTTACAGAAGCAGACAGACGGCTTTGGAAAGCTCCGTTAGTATCTCAACTATTCCCATTCTTGTGGGCAGAACCGCACCATGCGGACGTATCATTATTCTGTGAAGATAGGTCGTGGCAAAACGACTTTTCCAACAGTCGCTCTCGGATCACTGCGTGGGTCGCTCGCTTTCTTTTGAAAAGGTCGTGGCGTACAGTCCCCGTGGCTCGCTATCTCACAAACGTATCTGTCTGCTTTATTCAGTTGTCAAAGAGCTGTGGCGAAAGCGTGTTACTTTCATGTAAAAGCAGGTGCAGAGCAGGAAAGAGGGGATTGAACAAATCATGCTCTGCGGTTACTGCTTGTTATTCTTCTTCGATTTCTAAGGCAATATCAAACCCTAAAATCATTTTGATAAGTGCTTCTCGGATAAGTCCCTTTAATTCCATATCTACAACAATATAGACATTGCCGTACTCATCATAGAGTGGACGCAGACAGCACTTTGATATGTACGGGTCATAAAATGCCAGTATCTTTTCAATCGCTTTTTCATCCCCGTCCATTGCCTGTGAAAGCAAGTAGTAGGACGGCTTCTTCATTGTGTGTTTCATTTGCTATCATTTCTCCTTTAGTATTTTTTTCATAAGCTCTAGTGAATTGTGTCGGTTTTGAAAAACACCACTTCTTGAAATATTTTGTCTTTTTGCAATCTCGGTATCGCTCATTTCCAAGAAATAATACATCAGCAAATTTTCTCGATTACGCTCAGACAAATGTTTCAAGGCTTCTGCCAGTTCATCATCACAAATACGAATATCACTACCACATACATTGAAAATCGTATAGTCCGTATCGTAGTCGTCCCAGACAGCCAGATTTTCTACAACGATTTCTGGAAGTTCACAAAAAAGTGTTTCTTCCTTTTGTCGTCGCTTTAATTTCTTCTGATAGTCCTTAACAACATGTCGGACAACTTTCTTCAAACAACTTTCAAAACGGCATTGAACTGTTTTCTGGAAGTCAGACGGTTTCATCAATCTCACCCCCTTTCCGTTACGACGTGAAAAGTGGTTATCCCTCTTTCCGCACCATATAGGGAACGGCAGGTGTGATTTGCTAAGTTGAAACCGAAAAAAGTTGAAAAAACTTTTTAACAAAACAAAAACAGCCCGATAATGTGTAATTACACAAACGGACTGTTTTATAAATTCTAT
>URCR01000052.1 GCA_900546325.1 uncultured Lachnospiraceae bacterium
CCGTACACAATCGTTTTAACATCTTTTTCATAAATCTAATGCTCCTTTCATTTTGGGTAATAAAATAGCCGTCCAATAAGAACGGCTGGAAATAGAAAAGGAACACCTTTTTGATGTTCCATAGTCTATGAGTTATTCAATTTTTTTCTTGTTTCAATACCGATGTGCTGTACCATATCTTCTTAAATCTTGACTTATTCCAGAGTTCAAGGCTTGCTCAATCGTAGTAAATTTGTAGTAAATTCAAAGTTTTAAGTCCTCAAAAAGTACGATAGATACAGTGTTTTAGGGGATAATCAGAGTTTTTAGAAAGATTTTTCAAATAAAACATACTATTTTCTAAAAAAGAATCTCTGAATTCCCACAATCAAAAATGTTAAAATCCCCGAAAACAAACATGCAACTCCAATAGGAATCAGAAAAAAGTTTTCATGTAAAATACCTTGTGCATCAATATACTCCACCGTCATTCCCTTGAGTATCAGACACAGGACTCCGATCAATATCAACATACTTCCTGCCAAAATAGAAATCCTATTGTATTTTGATCTTTTTGTTTTACTCCCATCTCTAATTACCTTTTCTGCCATGTTACTCATATGATCTTCTCCTTTAATCAAAAACCCTTGCTTTTCCTGAAAATCTGACGTAAGAAGCGCTTGCTTTCCCTCTCGGCACTACCTGACGCATTACCTCTTCACTTTGCTCTTCTGCAACAGCGTCACGCCCTCTGTGTGAACCGTATTCGGAAATTGGTCAACCACCTGCACTTTTTTCAGCTCGTACCCTTCCCCACACAGATATTTCAGATCTCTTGCCAGTGTAGCGGAATCGCAGCTGACGTAGACAATTTTGTCCGGCTGCATTTTTACCATTGTCTCAAGCAGCGCTTCCTCGCACCCTTTTCTCGGCGGATCGACAACGATCACATCGGCGTGTGCCTGCTGCCCCGGATGTTCTTTCGCATAAGCTTCATAATACTCCGGAAGTATTTCTTCCGCTTTTCCGACAAAAAATTCTGCATTTGTCATGCCATTCAGTTCTGCGTTCTGTTTCGCATCTTCGATCGCCTGCGGTACAATCTCAACGCCGTACACCTGCTTTGCCTTCTGCGCCAGGAAAAGAGAGATTGTTCCGATTCCACAGTACAGATCCCACACCGTTTCTTCTCCGGTCAGCCCCGCATATTCTAACGCATATTTATAAAGCTTTTCCGTCTGCACCGGATTCACCTGATAAAATGACAATGGAGAAATCTGATATTTTACATTTCCAATATAGTCGGTAATGTAGCCGTCTCCCCAGAGCACTTCAATCTCTTTTCCCATGATGACATTCGTATTCTCTTTATTTTTGCTGAAAGTTATACTCCTCATACCCTCTATCTGCGACAACTTATCCACAAATTTGTCCGCACATGGCAGGTTATCCCCATTGATCACAAAGCAGACCATGATCTCTTTCGTCGTAAACCCATAGCGGATCAAGATGTGGCGTACCAACCCGCTGCAGTCCTGCTCGTTGTATGCAGGAATATGGTTCTCATTCATGATCGAAAGAATCTCCTCTAAAATCTGCCGATTCTGAGAAACCCCAAGTGCACAGTCTGTATTCGGGATGATCTGGTGTGTCCTTCCCGCATAAAATCCGGCAACTGCCTTACCGTCCTTGTCGGTTCCAACAGGGAACTGTGCCTTATTCCGATAATGGAATGGCTCATCCATCCCGCACACCGGCTGCGTGATCTTTTCTAATAATTCCGGCGCAAATCCTCCGATCCGTTCCAGATTTCCGATGACTTTTTTCTGCTTGAACTGCAGCTGTTCCCTATAATCCATCTCCTGGATCTGACATCCTCCGCACTGTTTTGCGACCGGACATTTTGCTTCCACACGATTTTTTGAAGGTTCGATGACACGGAGCAGCTTTGCATATCCATAATTCTTTTTCGCCTTCATCACTTTCGCTTCCACAAGATCTCCCATCACCGTATCTTTGATAAACAACGTATAGCCATCTACTTTCCCGATTCCCTCTCCGTTGATGCCGATATCTTCGATCCTCACGACCGCTGTATCATTTTTCTTCATGATCTTCCTCCTGCCATAAAATTGTATCCGTTTCATACTTCAAAGAAAGCGGGTGCCGCAAAATCAATTTCTTACACATGGTATAGTTCATCTCTGATTCGATGCAGTCTATATCTTGTTGAAATTCTCTGTTTTGCAGCACCCTTTTTCATCTCTCTGTTTTTATTTCCCTAAATACTTGTCTTTCTTAAATTGCTCTCGAACAGTCTGTTGTATCCAAGCCAGTCTGTCGTATCTTTTTCTTTGAAAATCTCTGTCAATGTCTGTAATTTAGCATCCGTACTGTCCGCGAAATTCAGTGCCAAAGCTTCTGCGAGCGCCGGTTTTTTCGGAGAACCATATTCCAACTCTCCGTGATGTGCGATAATGCAGTGCTTCAGCTCACTTGCCAGCTTCTCCGGAAATCCCGGGATCGAGCGAATCGCATCGTTTGCCATCTCCACTCCGATAATGATATGGCCGAGCAGCTGTCCGTCATCGGTATAATCGTTTTCCGGAAATGCGGAGAGCTCTTTTGTCTTCCCGATATCGTGATACATTGCCGCCGCATACAGAAGATCTTTGTTCAGGATCGGGTAAGCCCCTACATAGTATTCACACATTTTCACAATGCTGAGTGTGTGCTCCAGCAGTCCTCCGGAAAATCCATGATGAACACTTTTTGCAGCAGAGTGTGCCTGAAACCGTTTGATAAATGCCGCATCATCTTTGAAATAATATTCCACTGCTTTTCGCAGGTATTCATTATCGATCTGCGCGACATATCCCATCAGCTCCTGATACATTCCCTCGACACTCTTCTCGCTTGTCGGCATGTAGTCTGCCGCCACATATTCATCTTCAAATGCCTTGCGGATCTGCTTGATATTCAGCTGAAGATTGCCATTATAGCAGATGACGTCTCCGAATACTTCGATAAAATCCATCTCATCATAGTCTGCGATTCCATTGGAATTCGGATCCCACACCTTTCCATCCAAAGTTCCTGTCTTATCCTGTAAGATCAGATTGTCGTATGCCTTTCCGTTTCGCGTCTCCGCAGAACGCTTTCCTTTGCACAGATAAATGCAGCGAATAGTCTCTCCCTCATGTAATGTATTAATATATCTCATTGCTATCCTCTTTCTATTATAATATTCTCATTTTATTTTTCTATTTCTTCTCTGCTCCTCCGATCACAACGTTATAGCTGATGTCCACATATCCTTCGGAGCCGAGTCTTTTTGCTGACAATTTCACTTCATCGCCCGGCTGAAAAGTCAGAAGTTTGTTGTGCAGTGCTTTCACGGTCACCACCGGATCGCCGTCCACTGCGGTGATAATGTCTCCACACTGGACTCCGGCAGCCATGCCCGGGGAATCTGCCTCGATCTCTTTGACATAAATCCCTTTCGGAAGATTCTGTGCCTCCGCGATCTCATCAGTCACATTTGTTCCAACGATGCCGATATACGGAACGCTGTTGCCATTTAGCAGCTTTTCAAGTTCTTCCTTCACATCAGAGACTGCAAGTACACGCAGTGTACTGCTTTCATCCATCGCCTGATCGGCAGCAAATGTAAACCCGATGACCTCTCCATCGGTGTTAAATAATACACCGCTCCCCTGTTTGGATGCAGGTATGTCCGTGTCCAGCAGACGGTATGTCCGGTCTGCCACACTGACTGTATTTTTATTGGAACTGATAATGCCATATCCCATCCCTTTGGAATAGCCAAACGGACTTCCCAGTGCAATGACCACATCTCCTTTGTAAGTCATATTGGAGTTGCCAAGGACAGCTTCCTGAATCTGACTCTTTGTGCTGTCGCTGACATGATTCCGGTCAACCGCAAGCACGGCAAGCCCCAGCACTTCATCCTTCTGTCTGACTGTGGCATCACATGACGCTCCATCCCCGAATGTCACCTGGATCTTCTCCGCATCTCTGACGGCAGTGGTCATCGTCAGGATCAGATACTCCCTGCTGTTGGATGGCATGATCACGCCGCATGCACCGGTTCCTTCTTTCCGCTCCTCCTCTGTCCAGTTGTCATCTCCTCCGGCAGAAGTCACTGAAACGATACTTTTATTCGCCCCCGCAGCCACCTGGTACAGCGCACGTTCCAATTCTTTAAAATTTTCAAGGGTAAGCTCCGGCTCTTTGACTTCCTCCTCTGCCTTTGCCTCCTGTGGATGTTCTTCAGGTTCTTCGTCCTTGGGAATTGTAATCTCCTCTTCCGCGTTGATCTGTTCATGAAACCATGGCTGAAACACACAAAAACTAATACTGGCAAACGCACCGAATAGAATTCCTGCCGCCGCCAGCCCGACTGCTTTCTGCATGAGCTTTTTCCGATTCAGAGGTTTCTCCTTGATCACCTCTTGCAAAAAAGAAAATTTTTCTGGTCCTTCCTTGTTCTCCATAGACATGACGCATCTCCTTTTTCATCCTTCTTTACAGTATACCCTAACATTTGTCAATGTTCAATAAGTATAGAATATTTCTGCTTTCCTTTATTACAAATATAAGGTAGAATGGAAACAGGTGAATGATTATGAATAAAAAGACTTTAAAAAAACTAGAATACAACAAAATAACTGAATTGCTTGCAGAGCAGGCTTCTTCCCCGGGCGGGAAAGCGCTGTGCAGCCATTTGACTCCGATGATCTCCCTCGCCGAAATCACAACCGCGCAGGAACAGACCGCGGCGGCTTTTACAAGAATTGTAAAAAAAGGACGTCTTTCTTTCAGCGGTGTCTACACTGTGGAAGATTCCCTGATGCGCCTGGAGATCGGCGGAGCGCTCGGCTGTAATGAACTGCTCCGCATTTGCAAATTACTGGAAGTGACAAACCGCGCCAAAGCTTACGGGCGCCATGAAACTGTGGATGAGGAGCAGGACTGTCTCGACATCTATTTTGACCAGCTGGAGCCTCTGTCGATCCTTGCCGGAGAGATCCGCCGCTGTATTATCGACGAAGATGAGATCAGCGATGATGCGAGCAGTACACTGAAGCACATCCGAAGAAGTATCTCTCAGACAAACGACAAAGTACATTCTACGCTGCTGTCGCTTGTAAACGGCTCTCTGCGTACTTATCTGCAGGATGCCATCATCACAATGCGCGGGGACAGATACTGTCTTCCGGTCAAAGCAGAATACCGCAGCCAGGTGCAGGGAATGATCCACGACCAGTCTTCCACCGGTTCCACGCTCTTTATTGAACCGATGGCTGTCGTGAAATTAAATAACGATCTGAAAGAACTTTACGGAAAAGAGCAGGAGGAAATCCAAGTCATCCTTGCAAATCTCAGCGCAGATGCCGCAGGCTATGTGACAGAGATCCGCAGAAACTATAAGCTCCTCACAGAACTGGACTTTATTTTTGCGAAAGGCTCCTTTGCTCTTTCCTTAAATGCAAGCAAACCGATTTTCAACGACCATGGTTACATCCATATCCGCGAAGGACGCCACCCGCTTTTGGACAAGAAAAAGGTGGTCCCGATCACCGTTACACTTGGTGATGCGTTTGACCTTCTGATCGTGACCGGTCCGAACACCGGAGGAAAGACCGTATCTCTAAAGACGGTCGGACTTTTCACACTGATGGGTCAGGCAGGGCTTCATATTCCTGCACTGGACCGCTCAGAACTGGCACTGTTCCACGAAGTATATGCAGATATCGGAGATGAGCAGAGTATCGAGCAAAGTCTCAGTACGTTCTCTTCTCATATGACCAATATCGTCTCCTTCCTGCAGCATGTTGACGAGCACTCTCTTGTGCTGTTCGATGAGCTCGGCGCGGGAACCGATCCGACCGAAGGAGCCGCACTTGCGACTTCCATTCTGTCTTACCTGCACGAGCGTAAGATCCGCACGATGGCAACAACCCATTACAGTGAACTGAAAGTCTATGCACTTTCTACTCCGGGTGTGGAAAATGCCTGCTGTGAATTTGACGTAGAGACTCTCCGTCCGACTTACCATCTGTTGATCGGAATCCCGGGAAAGAGTAATGCCTTCGCGATTTCCAGCAAGCTCGGTCTGCCGGATTATATTATCGCAGATGCGAAAGAACGTCTGTCCGAACAGGATGAATCCTTTGAAGATCTCCTTGCGGACCTTGAGAACAGCAGACGTACGATTGAGAAAGAACAGCAGGAAATTGCCTCCTATAAGCGTGAGGTCGAAGCGCTGAAACAGAAATTGGAGCAAAAGCAGGAGCGGCTTGACGAGCGCAAAGAGCGCATTATCAATGAAGCCAACGAAAAGGCAAATGCGATTCTCCGTGAGGCAAAAGAAGTTGCCGATGAGACCATGAAGAATTTCCGCAAGTTCGGAAAAGAAAATATCTCTGCCGCAGAGATGGAACGCGAGCGCGAACGGCTTCGCCAGAAGATCAAAAAGACGGGATCCGGCGTGAAACTTGACACGAAAAAACCAAAAAAACAGCATAAACCGAGTGACTTCAAACTCGGAGAGGCTGTAAAAGTACTCAGTCTGAACCTGACCGGAACAGTAAGTTCCCTCCCGAACGCGAAGGGAGATCTCTTCGTACAGATGGGAATCCTCCGCTCTCAGGTCAATATCGCCGATCTGGAGATCATTGACGAACCGGTTATCACCGGCAAGAACCTCCAGAAGACTTCCTCCGGAAAGATGAAAATGAAAAAGACAATGTCTGTCCGCCCGGAGATCAATCTGCTCGGCAAGACGGTGGATGAGGCGATCGCGGAACTCGACAAATACCTGGATGATGCCTACATGTCGCACATCAGCCCGGTCCGCATCGTGCACGGAAAGGGAACCGGCGCGCTCAGAAATGGCATCCACAACTATTTGAAACGACAAAAACATGTAAAATCCTACCGCTTCGGCGCGTTCGGCGAAGGAGATGCCGGCGTCACGATCGTAGAATTCAAATAATCGAATGGAAATAAAGGAGGGATTCCTACCCTATGGTAACCAAACAGAAAATCTTAATCGTCGATGACGATGAAAATATTGCAGAACTGATCTCCCTCTATCTTTTAAAGGAATGCTTCGACACCATGATGGTACATGACGGCGAGGAGGCGTTAGCTGCATTTGACAGCTATTCGCCGAACCTCGTACTTCTTGACTTAATGCTGCCGGGCATCGACGGCTATCAGGTCTGCCGCGAGATCCGTGCGAAATCGGATACTCCGATCATTATGCTCTCCGCAAAGGGAGAAGTCTTTGATAAAGTGCTTGGACTCGAACTCGGTGCAGATGACTATATGATCAAGCCGTTTGACTCCAAAGAGCTTGTCGCAAGAGTCAAGGCAGTGCTCCGCCGCTATCAGGCACCCAGACAGGAGACTCCTGCCGCGGAGAAAGGCAAATGTGTTTCCTATCCCGGCATTGAGATCAACCTGACGAACTACTCTGTCGTCTGTGACGGAAAAGTGGTGGAGATGCCTCCAAAGGAACTGGAACTGCTCTATTTCCTTGCCTCCTCACCAAATCAGGTATTTACAAGGGAGCAGCTCCTGGACCAGATCTGGGGCTACGAATACATCGGAGATACAAGGACTGTGGACGTTCATATCAAGCGTCTGCGCGAGAAGATCAAAGACCATCCGACCTGGAGCCTCGGTACCGTATGGGGTATCGGGTACAAGTTCGAGGTGAAATAACATGCGCAGCACTTTGTACTTAAAATTCATCAGCATTTATCTGATCTTCGGATTCCTCTGCCTGTTCACAGTCGCCACACTCACCCATGAGCTGACGATCTCCGGTCTGGAAGAGGATACTTCTGATACACTTTATAAGGAGGCGACCTTGCTCGCCAATGATTACCTGACCGGGTATTTTACCGACGATCTGACACTTTCCGACATTCACACACAGTTAGACGGTATGTCCACCTATCTGCATGCGTCGGCATGGTTCATTGACCGCACCGGCCAGGTGATTCTCTCTGCCTGCGCAGATGAAATGCCGGTTCCTCCTTCCGAACTCCCTGACTTTGATCCTGCCGAAAATGGCAGTTCCAAATATCTGCTCGGAACCTACCACGGCGTCTTTGATGAGACAGTCATCACCGTGATCGCTCCGGTTACCCAGGGATTTACAACGAAAGGATACCTGCTGCTTCACAAGCCATACGAGGATCTTGAACAGCAGACTTCTTCTCTGCTGCGAAATGTATACATTACGATTGTGTTCATCTATATTTTATCCTTCTGCATCCTGCTGGCATTTCACTTTTTTATTTACCAGCCGCTGCGGAAGATCACAGAGGCTGCTACCCAGTATGCCTCCGGCAATCTGACTTATGAGATCCCTGTGCGGACGGAAGACGAGATGGGTTATCTGTCCGCCTCCCTGAACTATATGGCAGCGCAGCTCAAAGATATGGAAGACTACCAGAAGAAATTCATTGCCAATGTCTCCCACGACTTCCGCTCTCCGCTCACATCCATCAAAGGATATGTGGAGGCGATCGTGGATGGAACAATCCCGCAGGAGCTTCAGGGAAAATATTTGAACATCATTCTGTTTGAGACCGAGCGCCTGACGGATCTGACAAAAGATTTGCTGACATTAAATGAATTTGATACCAAAGATCTTCTGCTTGACAAGACAAACTTCAATCTGCACGATACGATCAAACACACTGCCGCTTCCTTTGAAGGAACTTGCACCTCCAAGAAGATTTCGATCGAACTGCTCTTTGATCCGCGCGTGGAAAATGTCTTTGCCGACCGCGGCAAGATTCAGCAGGTCTTATACAACCTGTTGGACAATGCGATCAAATTCAGTAACCCGGATTCTTCCATCGTGATCGAGACGACTGAGCGCAATGGCAAAGTATTCGTCTCCGTCAAAGACTCCGGAATCGGAATTCCGAAGAAAAGTCTCACAAAAGTGTGGGAGCGTTTCTATAAGAGCGATCTCTCCCGCGGAAAAGACAAAAAAGGAACCGGTCTCGGGCTTGCGATCGTCAAGGAGATCATTCAGGCACACGGGGAAAATATCAACGTCATCAGCACCGAAGGGGTCGGCACAGAATTTATTTTCTCACTGACAAAAAGCAGTGAAAATTAGTTTCTTCCTTACACAAAAAGTTTCTTTGAAAATCCAAAGTCACTGACAATTCTTATCAGAAATACCTGTCCACCACACACAGATATGGGAGGATTTTATGATTGAAGTATTATTTGGCGAAAGCGAAGCCGCCTCCATGAAGGTGGCAAAAAGTACCGTCATGTCCATCAAAGCAGACGGCCCTACTTCTATATTTACCGCCGGAAAAAAGCAGCCGCCACTGTGCGAACCTTCCGGCTGGATTGAGGGAACCTCCGCAGAAGTGATCTGCCTTGGCTTCCAGCTTGATATCGGAAATATTCAAGAAGAACCCGACAGTCCCTACCGAAAGAAATTGCTTGATTCCCTCTATTCCTATCATCGTCAGATACCAGCAACACTCCAGAAAGAACTGGATACGGAACTGCATCGGCAAAGTTCACGTTTTGGAAAAGAACTGCGCCGTCTTCTCCATTTTCTGAAAGAAGGTGAACCGATCCGCATCTGGTACAGCGAGGTGCCTTATTCTCTCTGCGGGTTCTATCATTTATGTAGTATCTTATGGCACTATGAAAATGAAGTCTGTGTCGTAAAACTCCCGGAATACCGAGTCCATACAGACACCATCATCATCCCACAAGGCTGGGGCGATGTCGCCGCTGACGAATTTGCAGGATATCTGCCCCACGAACGTCTGCTTTCTCACAACGAACAGCGACGTTGTGCCCATCTTTGGAATAAACTCCGAAGCGACAACAGTCCACTTCGTACCGTCATCAACGGCAGGTTGTGCGGTGTTCCGGAATCTTTCTATGACTTTCTGATCTGGAAACATCTCACCACAGAGCCGATCAAAGTGGCAAGACTGATCGGGGAACTTTTAGGAACCTATCAACTTGGGATCAGCGATACCTGGTATGCAAAAAGGATTGATGCTTTCATTGCAGAAGGGAAAATTGAGATCATAGAAGATTCCGAGAATAAATACGCGAGGGTCATTGCATTGCGAGAAAATGTGTAGCATAAATTTTTTATACCTGATAAAAAAGAACTCTGTTTTTAATCATCTGCCGTTCAGAAATGAGCGGCATTTTCTTTGCAACGATCTCGATTACAAAACAGGACTTTCATTTGCAAAACGAGACTCTAGGGTTACAAACGGGATTCTCAACTTGCTATTTACCCTTCCTTTCAACAAAAGCCCCTGATTTTAATGTTTATCATTAAATATTAGTTGAAAAAGATTAATTTCTGTTCTATAATAGACTTCATAGTTCAGATACCGTTCTAGTATTATAAGAACTGAACACGCAGGAAGGAATGCCCGTCTTCTGAATTTTTCTGACTTGTATCTCTTTCTTATCTACCTGCTTTACACAGAAAGGAGTCTTGTATTATGAAACAACCAGCTTTACAAAAAACTGCCCGCTTCTTATCCCATCTTCTGACGGCCGGATGTGTAGTCATGGGAATCCTATGTGTTCTTCTGTCACTCGGAATCCTCTCGTTTATAGCACTTCCATTCATCGCACCGAAGTATTATCAGGAATTCTGTAACATTTCTCTGCGTTTAGGACAGTTGTTACAGTATTCTGACATTGTTTTTTTCTTCCTCTGCTGCCTTGGAACATTCCTCTGCATCTTTCTTGCACTTTACTATGCAAAAAAGATCTTTGCCTGCATCAGTACCGGATGTTCTCCATTTACAACTAAGACTGCCCGGCAGATCCGCAAAATCGCCTGTTGCATCATTGTTTGTGTAGTTTTCTCAGTTCTGTCTGTTTTTAAATCAGATTTCGCTTCCGTTTTCCTCTGTGGTGTGTTTGCTTTGATCTTATTTTGCATTTCACTGATTTTTGATTATGGCGCTGAACTGCAGCAGGAAATTGACGAGACCTTATAAGGAGTAAAACGATGGCTATTATTTTAAGACTGGACCGCGTCATGGCGGACCGAAAGATGAGTTTAAAAGAATTATCTGAGCGGGTTGGCGTTGCAAATGTCAATCTTTCCAAAATCAAAACCGGGAAAGTAAGTGCAATCCGCTTTTCTACCTTGAACGCGATCTGTGAAGTACTGAACTGCCAGCCCGGAGATCTCTTAGAATACGAACCGGCTACCGAGGAGCCAGAAAAAGCTGAATAAGTCATGTCCAAACCTATTCTGTCTCACAGATAAATAAACGATAAAACATCAATACAAAGTCTAATATCTTTCCCTAACGTTAAAATTCAAAAATTAGGGAAACATCATCCCGGGTTCCTAGAGTCTGAATATTTTGGTTACATTTCCACTATACTTAAATAGTTCTATCGTATTGGCACAATCATTTTCAAACTATTCTTTATCCTGACTAAATGTCGGGATAAAGGGAAGCCAATTTAATGCGTGCATCCTTTGTTGCAAATTACCAGTTTACTTTGTCTTCACGGCGATTATGATTATATTCATGCTGCGAGTTCTGAACGCACTTCCTCAATGGATACAATCCTTTGTGATAAACACTGATGTCATTACATTGAGTTCAATCTCAGTAATATTAAGCCAACTGCCATGTTTGGGAATATAATGTATCTCCAGTTTCCTGACAATACTTCTTGCTTCCTACAGTGAGAATGACTGATATAAAAATGCTGATCAATGCTCATGCACACTAATATGATGCCTGCCAACAAGTCCTTCTACAAAAACGAAGATACTATAGGTTCCATTTCGTTTATATTCAGAATCAACTTTCTTGTTGTTACCAGAATTCCTTACCCAAGACTCTCTGGTTTCACCCAAAAGCTAATAATGCTTTTCGCCATACAGACAATAGAAATAGCTGGATTGTAAGGAATTTCATAAACATCAAGGATATCTTTCATGTATGCTGCAAATTCAACATCCGCTTTGCCGGGGAGGCACCAGTAGTCACTACGGTCAGGTCGAAATTTGCTTTTTTAGAGAGCGCCGATGGATTCTCTGCTAATAGATTCTTCCAACTTAACCTTCATTCGTTTTTCAAGAAGGCATATTATCCAACGACTATGCCCTTCAGGAACTGACCCACAGACGATTTCAATTATTTTTGCTTCCGTCCTGCCATCTACCTTCCGGCGGGCGTTATCGGAATTGATATTTCTGTTGATTTTTAAAGCTACACCAATTCCTCCGGAAGCAAAAGTTTCACGGCTTTAGCAATCTTTGCACTGCTAACATTTCATACTGACATACATTGGTCGTAAGTTAAAGCTGGCCGATGATCTTCATCAAGATTTAAAAGGATTTGCTTGGATTGGACAAGATTCATAGAGCCGGACTGAATCATGCCCAGATTGCCAACAGTTGTGCGGTCTGTCCATCTACAATTACTAATGCCATCCAAGCTTATGTTAAAAATAGTATTACTGATACCATTAAGTATGATATCAGTCCGAATTCCAGTGCTGCGCTCCGTAAGTCTGACGGACGGATTGATGTCCATCTGATTCAAATTACCTGTATCCCTGTGCCGGAAAGTCATTTCAGATGGACACTACACCTGCTGGAGGAACGGTGCCGGATTGGACTTGAAATCCCAGTCAGCAGGGAAACCATACGGAGAGTCTTAAAAACAAACTTCTCCCTCACCGCAACGACTACCGGTGTATCCCACTAAAAGAAGACACAGAATTTATAGCCCGCATGGGAGATTGAACGTAATCAACTGCTGTAAAAGCAAACTGGCAGTTCAAAACCACTGATGCCTGGATAAATCTAAATACAAATATGTTAGTGCACTAATGCTGACGCAGATATTTTTCCCTTGTCGCCATTCCTCCCCGAATATGACGCTCTGATTTGTTCTGATCCAAAACTCTTCTCGCACTTACTGCAAGTGCAGGATTGATTTGAAGCAAACGGTCAGTTACATCTTTATGTACCGTACTCTTACTTACTCCAAATTTTTTAGCAGTCTGACGCACTGTTGCATTTTCTTCGATAATATAATTTGCAATTGCAGCAGCACGCTCTTCGATATAATCTTTCATGGAAACCCCTGTATAATTTGTTTATACAATGTATGCAGAGCTAAGAGACAGTATGCGGAATGTAACACCCCGATTAGTTTATATTTCTTTTGATATCTAGAACAGTACCCTACTTATCTTCGAGATATTGTTTATCAACTTTCGCATCCTTTCGAACAGATTCGCCTTTCTCATTTTTAAATTCTACAAGCAAATAAAGCTCTGAGTTTTCCCCATTCCCTTTTGCCACAAACCAAATTTCATCTCTTCTGAACATCTCACACTACTCATTGTAGATAAATCATGAGAGGTAAATATTAGCTGTGCATGATTCTTATTCACACTTAAATCTGGAAACATATTCATGATATACTTCAAAAGAATCGGATGAATTTTAGTGTCAAGTTCATCTATCATAAGAACAATTCCTTCTAAAATAAACTCGTTGCAATAAATGGTGTAACACCGAATAATTTTTGCGTACCACTTGACTCTTCTAACTCTTTACATCCCTATAATTCTACTGTACTCACCATTGCAATCTCCAAAAGTTCTGCCGCCACCTGATGATTTTTAATACGCATCAAATCATCCCATACATCTACTTTCCCAAGCAGATTCATCCCGCCATGCCATACTAATTCATCATCAATCACAGCAAATCTTTCTTCCGCTTTTGTTATTACCTCTATCCCTACAGCCTTCATATCCTTGATTAGTTCATAACATATATCAACACTGCCATATACAACTTCTTCCGGATCCGTAGTAATAACCGTTACATTCATACCCTTTTCTTGTCTTCCTTTTACTAGAAATAATAATCTGTCAATTTTATCCTGACGTATATTTGGACTGGAAATCACAACTGATTTTTCTGCTTCCACAATATCTTGTTCAAATTTTTCTGTATAATTACCAGAATCATATATCGCGTTAATAATCTGCTTAGACTGTGCTTCTCCTGTCCAAATAGAAAATCCAGTTTTCTTATAAGTTCTCAATCTTTTCCCATACATTTTATTAAAATACCGCATATGTGAATCAATGTAATCGTACACATAAACCTCTTCTTTTCTAGGTGTCTTCTTTCTTCCGAAAAAGTATTTGTTACATTTCTCCAATTTCCCATACTACTATATCTCCTTTTCTCCACACATATTAAAATCCGGCTTTCCTAAGTTCGTCCATCATAGCTGGTCTTCTTTTGTAATCTTGCTTCCAACAATCTGCAATGTCCTGCGCTATCTTTTTACCATCTGGATATTTTGTAATCTTTTTCAGATAACACATTAAATACTTATATGCCTTTCTGTCCGACACCCGAACCGCCCCATTTTTCACATATTGTATATATATATCCCTGACTTCAATCGGTAAATGCTTTTTTAATACTTTTTCGTATTGATCCAATGCGTATACAGAATTATTCTTTCGAATTTCCTGGAGCAGTCTTTCAAATAATTCTTCTTCCACTAAAAATTCATATCGTATCCACGAAGAGGTTTTATCTTGTAAAAGTTTTTCTCTTTGCTCTTCCCATTCTGTTTCACGATACAGCTTCTTCCATTTCACAATGTATTCCAAATCCCGCTGCATACATTCAAATACTTGATATTGAAGTTCCTGTACATATTCTTTCTGCATATTTCTTTTTTCGTAAATTTCAATTAATTGCTGGCTATATTCTGCTACCAATCCTGCTTGATCAGCATCCAAAATTTTACTTTCCTTCAATACCGCAATAGCTTCTTCATACTTTCTGTCAGATAAATATTCCTGTATTTCCATCTTTCGAATTTCAGAAAAATTCCTATATTTCCGCCGATAATCCCTTATTTCTTGTTTAGAATAATTCAATTCCTCCATCAGGCGAATCCGTGCGGTTATATTATTTACCATGCCATAATACGCAGAATACAAATCACCGCTGTATTTTTCTTTTTGAACCTTATCGATTTTTTCGTCTAACATATGAAGTTTCTCCTGAAGCATTCCTTCATCATGAAACTCATTCAGCAAAAAGTCACTAACATACTCTTCCATATAGTCAATTACATAATTTTCTTGAGGATGTCGAAACCACTGAAACATATTTTCTTTTTCTTCATCATTACATTCATGCAATATTGTTTGCCAATATTCGTAACAATTGTCCGCTACAAATGATGTTCCCCCATCCGAATCATCCATATCCCGATTTCCAATTTCATGAAAGACACAATTGACTAATTCAAATGCTTCCATTCTGCAATTTTTCTCCAGTAATAGCGGAATGTTTTCATCCAAGAGGTCATTCAATGCATCTGTATAATCTGTTGCATGATAATAATCTACAAATCCGCCTCTGTCGGAATAGTTGTAACCAATATCATCCACCTGTTTCTTCAATCTAGCCATATGACATGACGTTATTGGCGCATACTTTGTCATAATTTTGTTATAAAGAAAATTATCAGAAGTTGCCAGCGTAAATAAAATTTCCCGCAAATCTTCTACTGGTATTCCTTCAACAATCTCTTTCAATTCCTTTTCTTGATTCTGCACGGTTTGGAGAGAATTCACCGGCATTTTTGTATCAGGATCACCCTCTTCTATTTTGTACAGAACTGCCGCCATATGTTTGCAATAATTTCCCTCTGCTGCATATGGGCATGTACATGTCATATCATAAACTTGATCAGCACGAATCTCTATTTCTACATCATAATCATCTGTTCCTTCTACTACTGCCGTATATCCTGTCGAAGTCTGTTCTAGCGAAGTAACACAATCTTCTTCATAATAATTCAGTCCACGTTCCAATATATGTGTACGAAACAAATCTTTCCATGACTCCATTCACTTTATCCTCCAGTCATTCTTAATACATGATTATCAAATTCTCTCACATGGTCCTCTACTTTCTACACTTTATTTTAACTGATTTTTATCTGCAACTCAAGAAAATGAGGAAAAGAAAAAGCCGCATTTCTGCGACCTTTCTCTCCCCTATTTTCCTATCTTTACCTCACCACATACAAAACCTTCATGCAACCACCTATTTTGTTTTGGCATACTCTCTCAGCCACCGCCTCCGCTCCTCATAGTCCGGCATAACCTGCTCCACTAACTTCCAAAATTCTCCGGAATGGTTCATATGCACGCGGTGGCAGAGTTCATGGACAACTACATAGTCGATCACTTCATCCGGCATCAGCATCAGCTGGCAGTTAA
This sequence comes from uncultured Lachnospiraceae bacterium, assembly GCA_900546325.1. Classification (GTDB taxonomy): domain Bacteria; phylum Bacillota; class Clostridia; order Lachnospirales; family Lachnospiraceae; genus Faecalimonas. Next base: position 16,339 of record URCR01000052.1, read on the forward strand.
AGTTCAGATTCCCTTTGCTGCTGCAGCTTCCCCACCTTGTCTTCTGATTTCGGATGGTGATCCTGCCATAGGTTACCGACATTTTTTCTGCAAAATAAGCCACCCGCAGTGGGATCACTTTCTTCGCCTCCTCTGTCAGTTCTTTGATTTTCCGGTCGGACAAAGCAGGGGCAGCTTCCCTGTCTCCGTGCCTGGCTTCCATTTCCTCCAGATGTGTTTTGATCCAGTTCTGCTTCTTTTGTAAAATTGCTTCTGCCTCCTGCCGCTTCATCCATATGGGAATTCTAAGCCAAACTGTCAGGTCAGAACGAACTTCTATGGAAACGGATTTTCGACTGCTTGCAATGACATGAACAGACAAGCCTTCCATTGTGATGATGTAGCTTCCATCCTTTCTGCCTTCTGCCCCTGATTTTATCGTCTTTTCCATCATTGCAGCTCCTCTTCTTCCGGCAAGCTCTTTTTTCCTAATACAAACCGGCGAAAATTCTGTACGGCCGGGGCCATAAATACCCGCTCATCATGCACGACAAACAGTACCTGCTCACACTCCTTTAAGTTGACCGGAAGTATTTTCACATCCAGCTTCAGCAAAAGATCCATATAGGGAACAACTGCGATTCCAAACCCCTGGGAAACCAGACCTGCAACTACCTGATCTTCCTCTGTCTCATATGCGATATCCGGAATTGCTCCAAGCTGCTCAAACATGCTGTCGACCACATTTCTAACTCCCGAATTCTTATCAAAAAATATTTGAGGATAGGGAAGTGTGTCTCTAAGATCCACAATATCCCGGCATGCCAGCGGATGGTTTTTCGGAGTAATCAGCACCAGATTCTGCCTCTGCACCGGAACCGCCGTAAGGTTTGCCATCTCTGCCGGCTGCGCACAAAATACAAGGTCAAATTTCCTTTCCTCCAGTCCTTTTAAAAGATTCTGTGTCGCACCTGTATGAAACGTAAACTGGATATCTTTCCCCGGATTGCTCTCCAAAAATTCAGATGCCAGGCGCGGGACATATTCGATTCCCAGCGTCCGCAGCATCCCGATCCGTATCATTCCCTCTCCCTTTGCACTCCGCTGAATGGAGGCTATCCCTTCGTCCAGTGTTGACAACGTATGCTCCGCGCATGCGAGAAACTCTTCCCCAAACCGGGTCAGTGTCGTATTTCTTCCATGTTTTTCAAAAAGAGGCACCCCAAGCTCCTTTTCCAAATGTGCGACCGCATGGCTCAGGCTCGGCTGTGTGATACATAACTGCTCCGCGGCCTTTGTATAATGTCTGACATGTGCCAGTGTGACAAAATACCGTAAACAAGATAAATTCAAGCGAATCTCCTCCTTCTCTCGGTTAGTATAGCATTTTCCATAGAAAATAACTATTATTTATTTACAAATTTTATATCTAATTTTCAATTATCCGCATAAACACTATACTTTCAAGCACTTTGAGGTATAGAAAAACACTCATTTTACCACGAATTTACCACGATTGAATGAGCCTTGATATGACTGTAAAATTACTACGGGAGATAGCACAAATAACTGTGTATCTCCCTTATCTTCATTTATACTACTAATTACTTCATTTGATTTAAAACTTCAATGCTTTTTACCATCTCGTTTTTAGTCTTATCATATTTTCACTCCTATATTAAAAAACAAAAATCTTCTCTATCGGAGCATTCACAACTCTTGAAATATCAATCGCTAATTTTAGGGAGGGATTATACTGTGCCTTTTCTAAACGCATAATCGTTTCCCGGCGAACACCGACCTTTTCTGCGAGTTGTTCTTGTGTTAATCCCTGTGCCACACGATATACTTTTAGATTACATTTGAAATTTACTCCCATACTTATTCCTCTTTTTCATAGTGATACAATAAATAGCTTTTTTGAAACAATATAATTGCCACAATAAGAGAAACGGATATAAGCAGAAAGATTGCACACCATTCTGCATTGAGGGCAAGTACATGCCACCGACTAAACAGAACAACAAACACTAAAAGGATAAATCCCGTTTTATAGGCTTTTAAATCTGCTCGTACTTTGTTCTGTTGAAACAATTCATCTTTCAAAGTGTGTGAGAGTTTACCCTCAAAAAACAATCCAAATAGCCCAAAGAGAGCGAAAAATAGGAACGGAGACACAACACCATATTCACTATATGTCCAAAAACCTAAAAATCCCAGAAAACCGCATATTCCAAATATTCCCATAAAAGACGGTATTTTTTTTGTATAACTCGGATTGGAACTATCCTGTGGAAAAAGAACATTGAAAATGATTTTAAATGCTACCATAACGACATAAATCCCCCAAAGAATAGTCAATACACCAACTGTCAGCATAGGAATGTCCTTTACAGAAAAATATAAATTTTCCAAATCCATTTCTACTACCCAGCGTCCTTCATTATATAGAAGTGAATGTGTGATGCCTGCAATAAGGCAAACTAGCCATATAATACTAGTAATGATAAAAGTTTTAATTTGTTTCTTTGACATAATCATACCTCTTTCCAATGTGATGTTTTTGTATCTTTACAAGACAAATATATCACTTTGATGAAAGAGTGTCAATAGAAAATGATATAAATATATCGCATTTATAATTTTCTATCGGATAGGTGTGTGCCCCTTGCAGAGATACACGCTTTTGTCTGATTTAACACAAATCACTTTTATCCCTTTCTTCCTCTTGATTACCCACAACAGAAAAGAAAAAGCCCTGTCAAGAGCCTTGCCACCATTGGTGGTGCTTTGCACTCTTTACTGGGCTTTTTGTTTGCTGTATCTTCTACAAAGAGGAAAAAAGTTATTCGTCCTCATCATCAAAATGGTTATTTTTCAATACTTCCCGTAATAATTCCATATCTTCTTTTGAATTTGGGTTTATCATTTTTACCACTTGATAAGGTGTCCTATATTTATGCCCCTCTATGCTTTCCCCAAACATATCCATGCTGTATAAATCATCATAGCGGTTTAACAGTTTTTGAAATTTCAAATGCTGGATAAATTCTTTGATTGGGTAAAGGTCAGACGCTTCAATGCTTTTCCCGTTGATATAGTCGGTAATATATTCCCGTAACTTTTCCAACTCATATTCCAGCCATTCTTCCTCGCTGTCAAAGAAGTTGTCATAATGTCCATGTTTTAGTTCTGCATTTAATCGTTCTTCAATTCTTAAAAACTGGCAGACTTCCTTTTCGGCTTGATTAACATACTTCCATTCTCCCGATAATAATTCATTGGGTGTTACTCCCAGTACGTCCATTATCTTTTCCAGCGTATCAAAGGTAGGATAATTTACACCACGTTCAATCTTGGAAAGGCTCTGCATATTGATACCGATTTTGTCCGCAAGTTCCT
>URCR01000053.1 GCA_900546325.1 uncultured Lachnospiraceae bacterium
TAATAGACCCTTATAGGGTCAAAGCAAGCCACCGGCTAAGCCGGTGGTCTTGACTGGGCAATCCTTCCGGTGTGCAATGCAGTCTATTATTCTCAGGTCCCGATGTATAAGATTGTCGAAGAGGATGAGGGAATGTCGGTGAGACAATTATTTTCAATGAAGTTATTTTGGATATTCATCCTGCTGATGGTATGCTCCGGGGCATCTGAGCAGGCGATGAGCCAGTGGGCGTCTGTATTTGCAGAGGCAGGCCTGAACGTTTCAAAGACAGTGGGGGATCTGGCAGGTCCATGCTGTTTCTCGCTTCTGATGGGGACGGCAAGGCTTCTCTATGGAAAATACAGTGAGCGTGTAGACTTAAGGAAAATGCTGATCAGAAGCAGTCTGCTCTGTGTGTGCAGTTATCTGCTCGCAGTATTTTCTCCTGTTCCGGTTCTGGCGCTTGTGGGGTGCGCATTGTGTGGATTCTCAGTGGGGATCATGTGGCCGGGGGTATTCAGTCTCGGATCAGCCGCATGTCCTGCCGGGGGAACGGCGATGTTTGCATTCTTTGCGCTTGCAGGAGATCTGGGCTGTTCACTTGGGCCGGCAGTCGTCGGCGTGGTGTCTGAGAAAGCGGGAAATCTCCTGCAGGCAGGACTTTTGGCAGCCGTTGTCTTTCCTGTGGTGCTGATCTGTGGAATGATGCTGATGACAAAAATGATGCAGCAAAAAAGCAGAATGCCGTCATGACATGCACCGGGGCAGGTCATGACGGCAGACGAGCAAGATCAGCTCAGATGAAATACCCGTGTCGCAATTGAGAAGTAGATGATGATCGAGCAGGTATCCACAAGTGTTGTGATCAGCGGCGCTGCCATGATCGCAGGGTCCAGGTGGATTTTCTTTGCGGCGAGCGGAAGCACACAGCCGATCAGCTTGGATAAAATCACTGTGGCGATCAGGGAAAGACCGATGACAACAGCGAGCTTCGCGTCGTGGTAGACAAGGAAGATCCGCAGTCCGTTTGCAAGGGCAAGGACAACGCTGACGATCAGCGCAATCCGGAATTCTTTGAAGATGACTTTAAAAAGATCCCGGAACCGTATTTCGTTGAGCGCCAGACCGCGGATGATCAGTGTTGAACTCTGGGAACCACAATTTCCGCCGGTATCCATCAACATTGGAATGAAAGAAACAAGAAGCGGGATCGCAGAGAATGCGTCCTCATATCTTGTAATGATCGCACCTGTGATGGAAGCGGAGAGCATCAGGACAAGGAGCCACACGATACGGTTTTTGGCGTGGGAGAATACGGAGGTCTCAAAATAAGACTTCTCACTTGGGTTCATCGCTGCCATGATCGTGATATCTTCGGTAGCTTCCTCTACCATGACATCCATCGCATCATCGACTGTGACGATCCCGACCATCAGCCCGCCGGTGTCGAGAACCGGAATTGCAAGGAGTCCGTATTTTGAAAACAGCTGCGCAACTTCCTCCTGATCGGTGTGGGTCGTGGCGGAAATGATCTCAGTCTCCATGATTGCGGAGATCACAGTGTCATCATCCATGGTCATCAGATCTTTGGCAGAGACGATTCCGATCAGTTTTCTGCGTTCCAGCACGTAGCAGGTGTAGATGGTCTCTTTGTGGATGCCCACCTGCTTGATGTGGGACATTGCCTCTTTGACTGTCATGGACTGGTGAAGAGAGACGTACTCGGTCGTCATAATACTTCCGGCACTGTCATCCGGATAATTCAGCAGAAGGTTAATGCTGGCCCGCTTGCTGCTGTCCACTGCATTGAGAATGCGGGTGACGAGATTGGCAGGAAGTTCCTCGAGAAGATCCACCGTGTCATCCATATACAGATCATCGAGGATTTCTTTTAATTCTTTCTCGGTGAACATTTCTACGAGGTTTGTCTGCATGGTATTGGACATATTGGAAAATACATCGGCAGCTTTGTCCTTTGGAATCAGACGAAAAGCGATCGCGACTTCTTTCTCATCGAGTTCTTCTAATAAAAGAGCAATGTCTACCGCATTCATCACATCTAAAATACTGTGGGCGGCTTTGAAATCACCTTTGATCAGAAGTTCAGTAAAAATGTTAGCGTTCATAACTATACACCCCTTTCTGGAAGCTGATAGAAATTCAGTATCATAAAAAGATTACACCTTCACACGCAGTGTGTTTTCCGTACATAGGATAAAAAAGTTTTCTATGCAATAAAAAAATCTCCGACATGCCTGAAAGACGCCGAAGATGGAAATACAAAGGGACCTATATTTCTGTCTGAAAAGACAATCGTTCAAGCTTTAGCATCATAGGGCATAAAAATTGCATTAGGTTATGCCTTATTACGACATATCCTGCTAACCAACTAATTGTGTCTCCACAATTTTGCGGCAGCAATCTTAGGAAAATCCAAATCCCTATGGGAACCTCACCTACCGAATTTCTTATATTTTTTGTTCGGTTCAATTGTAGTTGATTCCGTGGAAGATGTCAAGAAAAAAATCTTCGGGAGAAACTTCTAAAAAGTTCACAGAAATTTTTGAATTGGAACTGCTTTTTTTCGTGTATTTAAAACAGAGATATGATATGATACTTATAGTGATGAATTTTAGAAGGGAGTGTTTATATGTATCATTATGGATATGGAAGTTCTGGTGGAACGGTTGTTCTGACGATTTATTTGATTGTACTGGCAGGAGCATTTTTGGTGGCGGCAGCAGAGTATGTTTTTCTCGGAATGGGATTATACCGCTTGGCTGCGAATAGAAATCACCCGTCGCCGTGGATGGCATTTGTGCCGTTTGCGAGGACCTATTTAAGAGGTGAGCTGTCGGGAGATATTTATCTGAAGCGCAGGAAGGTGAAGAATCCGGGACTCTGGCTTGTACTTATGCCGATTGCTTATGGAGTAATCTGCAGTTCTATCATGCTGCTATGTTTTATGTGCGCGATGTTTGGTGGGAGCGTGATGATAAACGGAGGAGCTGATACAGTCATTTCGGTGCTGTTATTTGCCTTCTGCATACCGGTTCTGGTCATTTCCATTGTTTATCAAGCGGTGATGAGTGTATTGAATGTACTGGTGGATTATCAGATTTACAGACGGTATATGCCGTTGCATTTTGCAGTGATCCATGCAGTTTTAGGGATTTTTGTGCCGCTTTACAGAGGAATCTACCTGTTTTATATCAGAAAAAGACCTTGTTACGGGATGAACCGGCAAGAAGGGGCTGGCGGACAGAATCCATCACAGGCGGTTCGCGAGGATGCTGTACAGAGAGAGACGGAACCGGACAAAAACATGCAGAAGGCTGTACCGGCAGCGCTTTCTTCGGAAAATGCGGACAGATCTTTCGAAGAACAGCTTATGAGGAACAATGAGTCGTCAGACGATAGTCAGGTGTAGGAAAGGAAGAGAAGAGATTGGAAGCATATACAGGTTTTGCGGCGGTCTATGATACTTTTATGGATAATATTCCGTATGAGGAATGGACAGAATATCTGGCAGAGCTGCTGGCAGAATATGAAGTGACAGACGGAATCGTGTTGGATCTTGGCTGCGGAACGGGAACTTTGACGGAATTGTTGGCAGCCAGGGGATTTGATATGATCGGTGTTGACAATTCGGAGGAGATGCTGGAGATTGCGATGGAGAAAAGGGCAGAATCCGGCAGTGATATCTTATATCTGCTCCAGGATATGCGGGAATTTGAATTATATGGAACTGTGCGGGCAGTGATCAGCATCTGCGATTCTCTCAATTATATTACGGAGGAAGCAGAGCTGGAGGAAGTCTTTCGGCTTGTCAACAATTATCTCGATCCCGGAGGAGTGTTTGTCTTTGATTTCAACACCGTATACAAATACCGGGAGGTGATCGGTGTTCAGACGATTGCGGAGAGCCGGGAAGAGTGTAGTTTTATCTGGGATAATTATTACTATGAGGAAGAACAGATCAATGAATATGAGTTAAGTCTGTTTATCCGGGAAGAGGAGGATCTCTATCGGAGATATGTAGAGACACATTTCCAGAAAGGGTACGAACTGGAGACTGTCAGAAGTCTGCTGGAACGATCCGGGATGGAATTTGTCACCGCATATGACGCATTTACAAAGAACCCTCCGACGACTGAGAGTGAGCGTATCTATGTGATCGCAAAAGAAAGAGGAAAAGAAACGAAATGAAAGAGGAAGAAACTTATGGCAGATTATATTGTAAGAGCAACAGCGGCAAATAATCAGATTCGTGCATTTGCTGCGACGACAAAAGAGACAGTGGAGGCAGCAAGACAGGCGCATAATACAAGTCCGGTGGCAACTGCCGCACTCGGAAGGCTTCTGACCGGAGGAGCGATGATGGGAAGCATGATGAAAAATGACAGCGATATGCTGACGATCCAGATCAAAGGAGATGGCCCGATCGGCGGGCTGACAGTCACTGCAGACAGCAAAGGAAATGTAAAAGGGTATGTGGAGCACCCGGAAGTCATGCTTCCGCCGAATGCACAGGGAAAACTGGATGTGGCAGGAGCGCTTGGAATCGGGCTGATTTCTGTCATCAAAGATATGGGATTGAAAGAGCCGTATGTAGGACAGACGATTCTTCAGACGAGCGAGATCGCGGAAGACCTGACTTACTATTTTGCGACTTCTGAGCAGGTACCGTCTTCAGTCGGGCTTGGGGTACTCATGGAACATGATAACACGTTGAAGCAGGCCGGAGGATTTATTGTACAGCTTATGCCGTTTGTAGAGGAGGAAGTTGTAGACAGACTGGAAGCAAACATTAAGAAAATCTCTTCTGTGACGTCTATGCTGGATCGAGGAATGACGCCGGAAGAGATTTTGGGAGAGGTGCTGGATGGATTTGACGTGGAAGTAAAAGACACGATGCCGGCACAGTTTTACTGCAACTGCACAAAGGAACGTGTGGAAAAAGCAATCATCAGCATCGGAAAGAAGGATATTCAGGAGATGATCGAGGATGGAAAGCCGATCGAGGTCAACTGTCATTTCTGTGGGAAGAGCTATGAATTTTCGGTGGAAGAATTAAAGACATTGATCAAGAAGGCAACCAGATAATCATAAGGAGCGAGAGAGTATGAAGCAGGGATTTGTAAAAGTGGCAGCTGTCACACCGGATATGCGTGTTGCAGATGTCGAATATAATGTAAGTGAAATCTGCCGGATGATCGACGAGACGACAGAGCAGGGTGCCAAGGTGATTGCATTCCCGGAGTTATGTATTACGGGGTATACATGTGGAGACCTGTTTTCGCAGGAGATTCTTCTGCGCGAGGCAAAACAAGGACTGTATCGGATTGCGGAGCATACAAAAGACAAAGATGCACTGATTTTTGTGGGAGTGCCGTATGAAGTGGCAGGGAAGCTCTATAATACAGCGGCGGCTTTGAATCATGGAAGACTCTTAGGGCTGGTAACAAAGACATTCCTTCCGAATTATGGGGAATTTTATGAGATGCGCCAGTTTCAGGCAGGACCGCAGTCGGTACAGATGATCGAGACGGAAGGGCAGCGGATTCCGTTTGGCCCGGGACTGCTCTTTCAGGCGGAGACGATGAAGCATCTGGTTGTATCAGCAGAAATCTGTGAGGACGTCTGGTCGGCAGTGCCGCCGAGTATTGAGGCGGCAGTCGAGGGTGCAACACTGATCGTCAACTGTTCGGCGAGCAATGAGATTGCAGGAAAAGAAGAGTATCGAAGGAGTCTGATCGCAGGGCAGTCGGCAAGACTTCTTGCGGGATATGTGTATGCAAATGCAGGAGAAGGGGAATCTACAACGGATCTTGTATTTGGAGGACATAATATCATTGCAGAAAATGGAACAATTTTACAGGAATCCAGACGTTTTACCAGTGGAGCGATCTATTCAGAGATTGACGTTGAGATGCTCCTCGGAGAGCGGAGAAAGAATACAACCTTCCAAAGAAAGGGAGAGTATTCGATCCCGTACATTCCATTTGAGATTGAGAAAGAAGAGACGAGGCTTACAAGACATATTCCAATGTCCCCGTTTGTCCCGGAAGATAAGACTACACGCAAAAGACAGTGTGAAGAAATACTGATGATCCAGGCAGTCGGATTGAAAAAGCGTATGCTGCACACAAACTGCCGGCACGCGGTAGTCGGAATCTCGGGCGGACTTGATTCGACACTTGCACTGCTTGTGACTGCAAAGACATTTGATCTTCTCGGGATTGACAGAAGTCAGATTTTGTCAGTGACCATGCCGTGTTTTGGGACGACAGACCGGACCTATCAGAATGCATGCACATTGACAGAGAAGCTTGGAGCTACATTGAAAGAGGTACCGATCCAGAATGCAGTGCGCGTACATTTTGAGGACATCGGGCAGTCAGAGGAAGAGCATGATGTCGCCTATGAAAATGCGCAGGCGAGAGAGCGGACTCAGGTTCTGATGGATCTGGGAAACAAGATAAATGGGATGGTGATCGGAACCGGAGATATGTCAGAACTTGCACTTGGATGGGCAACTTACAATGGAGATCATATGTCCATGTACGGGGTCAACGCTTCGGTGCCGAAAACTCTGGTATATCATCTTGTGAGATGCTATGCAGAGGAATGTGAAGATGCAGAGTTAAAAAAGGTGCTGTTTGATATTCTGGATACTCCAGTAAGCCCGGAACTTCTTCCACCGAAGGACGGAGAGATCGTACAGAAGACAGAAGAAGCTGTCGGACCGTATGAACTGCACGATTTTTATCTCTATTACATTTTGAAATTCGGTTATGAGCCGTCTAAAATATATCGTTTGGCAAAATATGCATTTGCGGGAATCTATGAAGATGAGGTAATCTTGAAATGGCTGAAGAAATTTTACTGGAGATTTTTCTCACAGCAGTTTAAGAGATCCTGTCTTCCGGATGGACCAAAGACAGGTGCAGTATCACTTTCGCCGAGAGGCGACTGGAGGATGCCGAGTGATGCATGTGTGGCGCTCTGGCAGAAAGATCTGGATATATTAGGATAAAAAGAGAAGGTTGACAGGAGAATGAAAGTTTATTATATAAAAGATGAGTCGATAAATGAGAATATTTTAAGAATGTTTTTAAAAGATGATGTTTGTATGGAGAGGCTGCATCCAGAAGAGATAGAAATGATGGAAGAGGGGGCGGTTCTGGTTATTTCAGACCAAAGAAAAGAGAATTTCCAAAAAGATGCATCAGTGATTGTGTGGGAGGAACTGTTTCTGCATTTGTATAAATATGTAAGGGAACTTTATCTGAAAAACTTTGACTATTACTATTTGTGTTACAATATGGAAAAAGCAAAGCGTACAGACATCACAAATCTGATTATTGGTTCTTCGTATGCGAGATTTGGAATGAAGGAAGCATTTTTTAACGAAAAGACAGTGAACCTGTCTTTAGTATCTCAGGATTTCTATTACGCGGTTAAGATTGCTGATGAGATATTAGAAACAAATAGAAACGTTAGAAATATTATTATTGGATGTGGATATTATAGTTTCAACAGTGATCTTTCCCGCACAAAATCAAATGAACTGAATAGAATTTCAAATGTATATTACCCAATATTTCACGATATGCACCATGCAGTAGTATTGCCGCCAGCTACTTCAAAAATGAAAAGTGAACTTCTGGATATGGAAAGGATTGAACAAATCATATCTAAAGATTTGCTTGGCCAGAGAGGAGAGGCATATTTTTTAAATGCGGACATGCAGGAAAATGCAAAATTGTGTACCTGGGAGAGAACATCTGCCTGCTGGAGAGATTTAACAGAGGAAGAGAAATATAAAGGTGCCATGCAGCGTACAGCCACCCACAATAAAATAAGAAATAGAGAGACCACATTTCAGGAAAACCAGAAGATTTTGCAAGCATTTATAAAAAGATGCAATGAGTGCAAGATAGAAGTGTGGGTTGTTGTCCTACCTTTCACAAAAGCATATCTGCAACAATTAGACCAAGCAGTATACAGGCAGTTCATAGAAGGGTTAGATCAGATTGATGGAATGTTTCACAGCATAGACTTTAACGAAACAGACCTATTTACAGATGATGATTTTATTGATTCGGATCATTTGGCAGAGAGTGGGGCTTACAAAGTTTCTGTACTGATGGAGGAAATTTTAGAGAGAAAATAGTAAAAAATCCAGGTGGAAATTATTCTGTGTAGCAGAGATAAGTTCCACCTGGATTTTTTATAAATAAAATGTACTATACCATTTACTAGTATTAAGCTTCTACAAATACTTCTTTTCCAAGACCGCAAATTGGACATACCCAGTCGTCTGGAAGATCTTCGAAAGATGTCCCCGGGGCAATTCCGTTATCCGGATCACCGATTTCCGGATCATATTCATACCCGCATGGTTCACAGATATATTTCTTCATATTAGTCACCTCCTATTAATAAAATGAAAAATATATTTAGTGATAGTTAAATATATTATTGTCAGATTGTTCGTAAATATTCTATCAAAAAGATGAAAAAATTACAATAAAAAATATGTGAAAAATAGGAAGAGGATTCTGTAAAAATTTTGTGCAAAAGTGAAAGAAGTGTAAAGAAATATCACAAGCGAAGTTGACATATACATATAACAGAGTAAAAGAACGATGGGGAACAGGTATGAAACAGATCTGGAAATATTGTCTGCTTGTCATGGCTGCGTTTCTTCTGGTGATAGGTGCAGCATACCACCTTCCGGAGATCGTCACTGTGAGTAATAATGTATATGGAAGGGAAATGCCGATTCAGTCGGCAGAGACAAAAGAGAAAAAGGCAGCGCTGACATTTGAGTGCGCATGGGATCACAGCAGTCTGAATGAGATACTGGGGGCCCTTGAGGCATATCATGTTCGAGCTGCTTTTTTTGTTACCGGAGACTGGGTGAAACGGTATCCGGAGGATGTCAGGCGGATTGTTCAGGGAGGACATGATATCGGAAATCATTCGGCGACGCACCGGAACCTGGCACAGATGGAGAAAGAGGAAATTGTGCAGGAACTGAAAGAAACACATCAGGAAGTGAAGAAACTGATGGGGAAAGATATGAAGTTTTTCAGGCCGCCCTATGGAGCATTTAACGATACGGTGATTTTGACAGCGAAGGAAGCAGGTTATCTCACTGTGATGGGAAATATAGACTCCATGGACTGGAAAGATTATGGAGCGGAAACGATCATAAGGACAGTGATGGAAGAGAAAGAGTTGAAACCGGGTGCGATTATCCGGCTGAACAGTGAAGCAAAATACACGAAGGAGGCATTGCCGGGGCTCATTGAAAATCTGCAGAAACAGGGATATCAGCTGGTGCCGCTTTCGGAGTTGTTATATCAGGAAGAATATCATCTGGATGTGAAAGGGAGGCAGATTCCGGATGACAGATGATCAGCCTTCCTTTTTCAGGGGGTTCGGACTGTGAACAGTCAGGATTTTTGTAATATGATTTGTCTTGTTGGACCAGTTGTGAGGAATACTTGACGGGATGTGGACAGAATCTCCGGGATAAAGCTGATAAGTCATCCCGTCGATATTCATTGTGAGGATTCCTTCTAAAATATAAATGAATTCTTCGCCGGTGTGATTGTAGAGTTCCAGTGTCTCTTTCTCTTCCGGGAGAGGAGGCATGATCTCCACAAGACGCGGCAGCAGATCGAAACTGGTCAGATGATCGGTCAATGCATATTCAATGATTTCCGAGTTGACAAGGGTTGTCTCTTTTTCGTAGCTCCGCACAACATATTTTTGCTCGTGAGGGGAAGCAAGATCGAAGAAGGAGGAAAGTTCTACTTCCAGCACCTGCGCAATTCTTTCCAAAGAATCAATCGCAATACTGGTCAATCCGCGCTCGAGCTGTGACAAAAAGCCGATGGAAAGCCCGGTCTGTTCACTGACGTATTTCAATGTATATTTCTTTTCTGTTCGCAGTTCTTTGATGCGAAGTCCGATAACAGCACTTTTATTCACGATAGATTCTCCGTTTCTGTTTTTTGTTTCTCATTTCATTTCGTTCTTTTTCTATGATAAAGGATTTGGCCCAAAAAATCAATTCAGAGAAAAGAAATTCTATAAAATTTTCAAAAATTTCTGTGAAAAAATAAATGAAAAATATATCACAATTTTATGACAAAATAAAAATGCTGTGATATAATATGAAAAGCAAGTGAAAATTTCATTTTTGTGAAAATGAAAGACGAACGAGCTTGAATGAGAAAACAAAAAATCATAGTGAGAGGAAAAGCGGAGGGAATCATGAAATATCCTGAGATTATGAATATTCAAAAATATTCCATCCATGACGGAGACGGAATCCGGACGACAGTTTTTTTCAAAGGCTGTCATTTGAAGTGCTGGTGGTGCCACAATCCGGAGAGTCAGAAATTTAAGCCGCAGCTGATGTTCCACGCGGAGCGGTGCGGCGGGTGTCATGCATGTGAACAGATCTGCAGTCACCATGCAGTGACGGTTCGGGATGGAATTGCCTGCACAGACCGGACAAAATGTGAACTTTGCAGAGAATGTCTGGATTATTGTGTGAATAATGCAAGAGAGATTGTGGGAAGGGAATATACGATCCCGGAATTGATGAAAGAAATTGAGAAAGACTGTATGTTCTATGAGGAGTCCGGAGGGGGTGTGACGATATCCGGCGGTGAGGTCATGGCACAGGATATGGACTATATCGAGCAGCTGCTAAAGAAGCTTAAGAGGAAGGGATACAATGTGGCGATCGATACATGTGGGTATGCACCGCGGGAGAATTATGAGCGGGTGATGCCTTATGCAGATACGTTTCTATATGACATCAAGACAATGGATCCGGTGAAACATGAAAAATATATGGGGAAGGACAATGAATTGATCTTATCGAATCTCCGTTTCCTCAGTGAACATGGGGCGAGGATTTATATCCGCATTCCGGTCATCGGAGGAGTCAATGACACGGAAGAGGAGATGGAAGCGATCATTGCTTTTCTGAAGCAATATGTTTCTGTCAGCCAGGTCAATCTGCTCCCGTATCATAATATTGCCGGGGGAAAATATGATAAGCTGGATATCAAATATCAGGGGGAAGCGTTTACGATTCCGCCGAAAGAACAGATGGAAGAATTCCGGAAACAATTTATCAGAAATGGGTTTTCAAATACAAAAATCGGAGGTTAATCATGGGAAGAGGTATGAATGAAAGAATTCAGAAGCTGAGAGAACAGAGTGTCAATGCAATTCCGCACATTTATATGGAGCGCGCCGATCTGGAGACAGATGCGTACATGAAGTACGAGGGCTCTGTCAGTGTGCCGGAGATGAGGGCGCTGGCATTTAAGCATTTTATGGCAAATAAGACACTTTGTATTAATGAAGGAGAACTGATCGTCGGAGAGAAAGGGGACAGCCCGCAGTCGGCACCGACGTTCCCGGAACTTTGCTGTCATACGCTGGAGGACATGCATGTGATGAATGACCGGGATCTGATCAGTTTTAAGGTGACAGAGGAAGACTTAAAACTTCAGGAAGAAAAAATCATCCCATACTGGGAGAATCGTTCTATCCGCCACAAAATTCTCAATAATATGAGCAGACAGTGGAAAGAGTGCTATGAGGCAGGGATTTTCACAGAGTTTATGGAGCAGAGAGGACCGGGACATACAGTCGGTTCTGAGAAGATCTACAAAAAAGGATTTCTCGATTACAAGCAGGATATTATCGAGAGCAGAAACCGTCTGGATTTCCTCAATGACAAGGAAGCACTTGACAAGCGTGCACAGTTAAATGCCATGGAGATTGCCTGCGATGCGATCATCATCCTTGGAGAGCGTTATGCAGCGCTTGCGAGAGAGCTTGCAGAGAAAGAGGAAGATGAGGTCAGAAAGCAGGAACTGCTGCAGATCGCGGCAAACTGTGATGTGGTTCCGGCACATGCGCCACAGACATACTGGCAGGCGATCCAGATGTACTGGTTCGTGCATCTTGGTGTGACAACAGAGTTGAATCCGTGGGATGCCTACAGCCCGGGAAGACTGGATCAGCATTTGAATCCATTCTATGAGAGAGATACAGATGCAGGTATTTTAGATGATGAGAAGGCATTGGAGCTTCTGGAGTGTCTCTGGGTGAAATTTAACAATCAGCCGGCACCTCCAAAGGTAGGGATCACATTAAAAGAGAGCAGTACCTACACAGATTTTGCCAATATCAATACCGGAGGGATCACACCGGACGGACAGAACGGAGTCAATGAGGTCAGTTATCTGATCTTAGACTGTATGGATGAGATGAAGCTTTTGCAGCCAAGCTCCAACGTGCAGATCAGCAAGAAGACGCCGATGAAGTTCTTAAAGCGTGCTTGTGAGATTTCCAGAAAAGGATGGGGACAGCCGGCATTTTATAATACGGAGGCGATCATCCAGGAGCTGTTAAATGCGGGAAAATCTATTGAGGATGCAAGAAGAGGCGGAACGAGCGGATGTGTGGAGACCGGTGCGTTCGGAAATGAAGCGTATATTCTCACCGGATATTTCAACCTTCCGAAGATTCTCGAGATCACACTGCACAATGGGTTCGATCCGGTCAGCAAAAAGCAGCTCGGGCTTCAGACCGGCAAGGCCACAGACTTCCATTCTTACGAGGAATTGTTTGAGGCTTATAAAAAGCAGGTAGAATATTTTGCAGACATCAAAATGGAAGGAAGCAACATCATTGAGAAAATCTATGCGGAATATATGCCGGCGCCATTTTTATCTGTGATCACAAATGACTGTATCTCTACCGGAAAAGATTACAATGCCGGAGGAGCGCGCTATAACATCAACTACCTGCAGGGAGTAGGGATCGGTACGATCACAGACTCTCTGACAGCGATCAAATACAATGTGTTCGATGAGAAGAAATTTACAATGACAGAACTGATGGAAGCAATGGAACATAACTTTGAAGGATATGACAGAATTGCAAATCTTGTTCGGAACAAGACGCCGAAATATGGAAATGACGATGATTATGCAGACGATGTGATGCAGGCAGTCTTTGATTTTTATTATCACACAGTGACAGGCAGACCGAACATGAAAGGCGGTACCTACCGGATCAACATGCTCCCGACGACTTGTCATGTGTACTTCGGAGAAGTGATGCTGGCAAGCCCGAACGGAAGACTTGCACACAAGCCGGTGTCAGAGGGAATCTCTCCGGAAAAAGGGGCAGATATCTGTGGCCCGACAGCAGTTGTGAAATCTGCATCAAAAATGGATCATGTGCGGACAGGAGGAACACTTCTGAATCAGAAATTTACACCGGGTGTTGTTGCCGGGGAGGAAGGACTGACACAGATGGCAAATCTTGTGCGGAGCTATTTTAACATGGATGGACATCATATCCAGTTCAATGTCATCGACAGACAGACGCTGATCGATGCCCAGAACAATCCGGAAGAGTATAAGGATCTGATCGTGCGTGTAGCAGGTTACAGTGATCACTTCCGCAACCTGAGCAAGGCGCTGCAGGATGAGATCATTGAACGTACAGAACAATCATTTAATTAGGAAAGCTGCTTTTTTGGAGCTTCTGTGAAAGGAGAAAGAAAACATGGAGAAGAAATTAGGATTTATCGGTGCCGGAAATATGGCAAAGGCGATGATGGGCGGAATCCTGAAGAATGAGATTCTGTCACCGGATGATGTAATCGCATCAGATCTTTATCAGCCGGGGCTGGAGCAGACAGAGGAGGAACTTGGGATCTCTGTGACAACGGATAATAAAGAAGTGGTAAAGAACGCAGAAGTAGTCGTTCTGTCTGTGAAACCGCAGTTTTATGCATCTGTGATCGAAGAAATCCGGGAAGTCGTATCGGAAGAACAGATCATCGTCACGATCGCACCGGGACAGACACTGAAACATCTGCAGGAATTGTTCGGCAAACCGGTGAAGATCGTCCGCACAATGCCGAACACACCGGCACTTGTCGGAGAAGGCATTACAGGTGTCTGCAAAAATGAACTGGTGACAGAGGAAGAACTTTCCCATATCTGCAGGATTTTAAGTGGATTTGGAAAGGCGGAAGTGCTAAGCGAGAAACTGATGGATGTTGTTGTATCGGTAAGCGGAAGTTCACCGGCATATGTCTTTTTATTCATCGAGGCGATGGCAGATGCGGCTGTGGCAGATGGAATGCCGAGAGCGCAGGCATATAAATTTGCAGCGCAGGCAGTCTATGGAAGCGCTAAAATGGTGTTAGAGACAGGGAAACATCCGGGAGAATTAAAAGACATGGTATGCTCGCCGGGAGGAACAACGATCGAGGCGGTGCGCGTGCTCGAGGAGAAAGGATTCAGAAGCAGTGTCATCGAAGCGATGAAAGCGTGCGTAAAAGTTGCAAAAGAGCTCGGAAAGAAGTAAAATAAAAAATAAAATGCAGCGAGAAAGGGGTTACGCAGTGATGAAATACCATGCAGATGAAGAAAGATATAATAGGATGAAGTACCACAGAAGCGGGAAGAGCGGACTGAAGCTTCCGGCAGTGTCACTTGGACTTTGGCATAACTTTGGAACAAACGATGACTTTGACTCGATGCGGCAGATGTGCTTTACCGCATTTGATCTTGGGATCACACATTTTGACCTGGCCAATAATTACGGCCCGCTTCCGGGAAGCGCAGAGACAAATTTCGGAAAGATCCTGAAGGAGGATCTCGGGAGTTACCGTGATGAACTGATCATCAGCACGAAGGCCGGATATGATATGTGGGACGGCCCTTACGGAAGTGGCGGCAGCAGAAAATATCTGTTGGCAAGTCTGGATCAGAGTCTGCAGCGCATGGGACTGGAGTATGTAGATATTTTCTACCATCACTGTGTAGACCCGGAGACGCCTGTGGAGGAGAGCATGATGGCGCTTGATGCGGCAGTGAAGCAGGGGAAGGCGCTGTATGCGGGAATCTCGAACTATGACCTGGAACATACGATGCAGGCGATGGAGATTTTAAAGGAATTAAAGTGTCCTTTCGTGATCAACCAGATCCGCTATTCGATCCTGGATCGCTGGATCGAGGAGGACGGACTGAAAGCATTTGCGAAGAAGAATGGATGCGGATTGATTGCGTTTAGTCCGCTGGCACAGGGACTGCTGTCAGACAGATACCTGCACGGAATCCCGGAGGATAGCCGTATTCGGAAAAGCGGAAGGTTCTTAAAGGAGAGTGCAGTCACAAAAGAACGGTTAGAGCAGCTGGAGGCATTGAATAAAGTCGCAGAAGAGCGTGGGCAGACACTGGCGCAGATGGCGCTGTCCTGGGTACTTCGTGATGGAGACGTGACAAGTGTCCTGATCGGCGCATCGAAGCCGGAACAGATTCGGGAGAATGTAAAAATTGTTGAAAAAACAGAGTTCAGTGAAGATGAGCTTAGACGAATTGATGAATTGTCAAAAGCAGTTATAAAATAACAGCGATTTCGTTGACAAATAAAATAGGGATTGTTATGATAAAAAACAGACGAGGGCGTTTTCCGGAAAGGAACGCCCTCTTTCTGGATCGCATAAAAACAGCAGCAGACAACTCGGTTTTGTCGGGGAGGAAGTTATGAGAACATATACGAAGGATGATATTATACGAATTGTGGAAGAGGAGGATGTGGAGTTTATCCGCCTTCAATTCACAGATATGTTAGGAACATTGAAAAATATAGCGATCACAGCAAGCCAGCTGCCAAAGGCTCTGAAGCATGCGTGTACATTTGACGGCTCCTGTATGGAGGGATTTATCCGGGTGGAGGAAGAGGATATGTATTTATATCCGGATCCCGGCACATTTGAAATCTTTCCGTGGAGACCGCAGCAGGGGAAAGTTGCCAGGCTTCTCTGTGATGTCTATAAAAGTGACGGGACGCCGTTTGAGAGCGATTCCCGCCAGATTCTAAAGCGGGCGATCAAGCAGGCGGAAGAAAAGGGATATACGATGGAAGTCGGGAGTGAGTGTGAATTCTTCCTTTTTCACATGGATGAAGAGGGAAATCCGACGACAGTGACACATGAGTGTGCAGGATATTTTGACATCGATCCGATGGACTTTGGAGAAAATACAAGGAGAGATATGGTATTGACACTGGAGGAAATGGGATTTGTGATCGAGTCTTCCCACCATGAAGTGGCTCCGGCACAGCATGAGATTGTCTTTCGGCATAGCGAGGCGCTGTCTGCGGCGGATGATATTCTGACATTTAAGATGGTCGTGCGAACCATTGCGAAAAGACATGGACTGCATGCGACTTTCATGCCGAAGCCGAAAAGCGAAAGCGCCGGTTCCGGGATGCACCTGAATCTGACACTCCAAAAGGACGGAAAGAATCTGTTTCTCGATGAGAAGGATCCTTATGGACTGAGCAAAGAAGCGTACTATTTCATCGGCGGACTGATGGAACATATCGGTGCAGTCTCGCTGTTTACCAATCCGATCGTCAATTCTTATAAAAGGATGATACCGGGATTTGAAGCGCCGATCTGTGCAAACTGGTCAGCGAAGAAGAAGAGTTCGCTGATCCGCATTCCGCTTGCAAGAGAAGGGAAAAAATGGATAGAATTCAGAAGTCCGGACGCGTCGGCAAATCCTTATCTGGCACTCGCGGTCTGCCTGGCAGCGGGGATGGATGGGATTGAGAAGAAAATCCTTCCGCCAGCCTGTATAGATGAAACGGTATGCAGGGAAGAGAGCCAGGAACTGAAAGAAACGTGCAGACTTCCGAAAAGTCTTTTAGAGGCGGTGGAAGCATTTGCTCAGGATGAACTGATTCAAAATGTAATTGGAAAAGAACTGTCACAGAAATATATTCAGGTGAAGAAGAGAGAATACCGGGAATACTGCGCGCAGGTTACTGCATGGGAGCTGGAGCAATATTTGTACCGGATATAAGAAGATGCTCTGTCAAACAGAACGATGCAGGGAGGGGTGAGCATGAGCAGGATCATAGTGGGAATCCCGAAGAGGGAGACCGGAATACAGATTCGGAATCTGCTTGTCCGAAATGGATTTGACGTCATCGGAGTCTGTACTTCCGGTGTGCAGATATTAAATTATGCGGATTTTCTGGAGGAGGGGATCGTCATCTGTTCCTGCCAGCTCAAAGATATGATGTACGGAGAACTGAGAGCGGATCTGCCGCAGTCCTTTGAGATGCTGGTGCTTACGACAGGGAGATATCCGGTGGAAGAGACGGAACAGGTAAGGACGCTTTCGCTGCCTCTGAAAGTACAGGAGCTGTTAGAACGGGTACGGGAGATGGAGGCAGGCTTTGAAATGCAGCGGAGAAAAAGGCGCGGCAGAAAAAGCGGACGAAATGAGCGGCAGAATCAGATTATTTCCAAAGCGAAGGAACAGCTGATGCAAAAGAGATCGATGTCAGAAGAAGAGGCACACCGGTACTTACAGAAATACAGTATGGAGAGCGGAAACAGCCTGACAGAAACCGCACAGATGATATTAGAGATGATGGAAGAAATACCGTCGGAAAAATAGAAAGAGAAAAGAGAGGAACAACAGATGAAATTTACAAAAATGCAGGGATTGGGAAATGATTATGTATATGTAAACTGTCTGAAGGAAAAGGTGGAATCTCCTTCGGAGATGGCAAGGAGAGTCAGTGACAGGCATTTTGGAGTCGGATCGGATGGGTTGATCTTGATCTGCCCGTCAGAACGTGCAGATTTTGAGATGAAGATGTATAATGCCGACGGATCCAGAGGAGAAATGTGTGGAAACGGAATTCGCTGTGTCGGAAAATATGTCTATGATTATGGCCTGACAGATCAGACAGAGATATCTGTGGAGACACTTGGCGGGATCAAATATCTGAGCCTTACCGTGGAGGACGGAAAAGTATCCTGCGTGAAAGTGGATATGGGATCGCCGATTTTCAGACCGGATGAGATACCGGTGAAAGCGGACGGAAAGCAGGCGATTGATGTCCCGATCTGTGTGGACGGAAATGAGTACCGAATGACTTGTATCTCTATGGGAAATCCACATGCGGTTGTATATCTGGAGGAAATAAAAAAACTGGAAATAGAAAAAATCGGACCAAAGTTTGAACATCACCCTTGTTTTCCAAACCGTGTCAATACGGAATTTGCCCATGTGATCGACCGCCATACCGTGGAGATGCGCGTCTGGGAGAGAGGTTCCGGGGAGACACTGGCATGTGGAACCGGGGCATGTGCAGTCGCAGTGGCGAGCATGGTAAACGGTCTTACAGAGGACTGTGTGACAGTGCGGCTGCTCGGCGGTGACCTGAACATCGAGTGGGACAGAGAAAAAAATGTCGTATACATGACCGGACCGGCGACAGTTGTATTTGACGGAGAACTTTATTAAAGAGCGGGAATACAGCGGACTTGAAGTTCTGTAATATGTTCCCGTATATTTTCCGACTGGTGAATATCAATCCATAACAATTCTAAAATGGGACCTTGCAGTGCAAGGTTCTGTTTTTTTGCATAGGAAAGAAGCAGTGGAACATAGTAGGCGTTCTGATCGGATTGGCCGCAATAGCAGATCCGCAGATAGGAGCCTCCTTCAATCGGGACCGGCCCGTTGTCTGCAATGATAAATACACCGTCATAGCCGCGGAAATTTCCGTTTTCCACAGCGGAGAGGGGCAGGCGGGAGCCGATGCGGTTATTTCCTATAATATAGAGATGAGAGCGGTCTTTGTTTAGGAGCTGCTTGATCAGCATATCCATCTCCTCGTCGGTGTCATAACCGGAGGGAATCAGATGACAGTGCCGCTTTGGGTAGGTGACAAGCTCTACCTGCCCGATTGGCTGGCGGACAGCTTCTTCCAGAGTGGAGAGGCGGTCGGAAACATTTTTTTTTAGCTTCTCCAGATCCGATAGTTTTTCCTGAATGATCGTCAGTTCTTCACAGAGCATCTGCTGTGTAGAATGGATGCTGCGGTCATTTAAATACTCTTTGATACGATCCATGGAAAATCCAAGCTGTCTGAGATCCCGGATCACATTTAAGCGCCAGATGTCATGGATACTGTAAAGCCGATAATTATTTTTGCCGCGCTTCGGTGTTAAAATTCCGAGTTCTTCATAATAGCGGAGAGAATCTGCCCCGATATGATAAAGTTGAGAAATCTCTCCGATCTTAAAATACTGTTTCATAATAACCTCCCAAAAGTGAACATGTATTGATCTTAGTATTATATCAGGGTTTGAGATGGAAAGGCAAGATGGGATGCTGCGGCTGTTGCCCGCAGAAGGGAAAGAGAGGGAAGTGCCAAAATCCACTGAAAAATATACAAAATGAAAAAAATTAAAAAAAATAAAAAAATTTCAAAAAAGGTGTTGACTTTTTCTGTAACTCTGCTATAATAGGTTTTGTTGAGTGAGGGACACAAAACAAACACAAAAAAACAACAGCAAATAATGCGGAATGGTGTAATGGTAGCACAGCAGACTCTGACTCTGTTAGTAGGGGTTCG
>URCR01000054.1 GCA_900546325.1 uncultured Lachnospiraceae bacterium
AAAGCGAGGTGGAAGTTGTGCGCACAAGAATCACATTGGAATGTACAGAATGTAAACAACGTAATTACAACATGACAAAGGATAAGAAATCTCATCCGGAACGCATGGAAACAAAAAAATACTGTAAGTTCTGCAAATCACACACATTACACAAAGAAACGAAATAGTCGTTGAAAGGAAGTGAATGTTATGGGCGAAAAAACTAAGGATAAGAAAAATCCCGAGAAAAAAGCTCAGAAGACAAGCTGGTTTCAAGGCTTAAAAGCTGAGTTTAAGAAAGTTATTTGGCCAGACAAGAAAACACTTGCGAAACAAACGGCAGCAGTCGTTTCAGTGTCCGTTTTTTTAGGGGCATTGATTTCGGTTATCGATGTTATCGTAAAATACGGTATTGATTTATTGGTGAAATAGGAACGGATATGTGAACTGTTAGCAATAATGAAAGGTGATTTTATGTCAGAGGCAAAATGGTATGTAGTTCATACTTATTCCGGGTATGAAAACAAGGTGAAAGCCAACATTGATAAGACAATCGAGAACAGACATCTGGAGGACCAGATTCTTGAAGTCCGTGTTCCGATGCAGGAAGTGACCGAGCTGAAGAACGGTGCTGAAAGAGCAGTTCAAAAGAAGATGTTCCCTGGATATGTTATGATTCATATGATCATGAATGATGACACATGGTATGTCGTAAGAAATACACGGGGCGTGACAGGATTTGTAGGACCGGGATCTAAGCCGGTTCCGCTCACAGAAGAGGAAATGCTGCCGCTCGGAATCCAGAGTGAAAACATTGTCGTTGATTTTGAGGAAGGCGATACAATCACTGTTGTTGCCGGAGCGTGGGAGGGAACAGTCGGAGCAGTTCAGACAGTAAACCCAGCAAAACAGAGTTTGACAATCAATGTTGAATTGTTTGGTCGTGAAACACCAGTTGAACTAAGTTTCACAGAAGTTAAAAAGATGTAACAATAAGACATGGTCTTTGGAACGGAACAAAGACTATCACTTAACAAATCGAGTGGGAGGGAAATCCCCGCGAATACCACAAGGAGGTACTGAAAAATGGCAAAAAAAGTTCAAGGTTATATTAAATTACAGATTCCAGCAGGAAAGGCAACACCAGCACCACCGGTTGGTCCGGCTCTTGGTCAGCACGGTGTAAACATCGTTGAATTTACAAAACAGTTCAACGCAAGAACAGCAGATCAGGGAGACCTTATCATTCCTGTTGTGATCACAGTTTACAATGACAGAAGCTTCAGCTTCGTAACAAAGACACCACCGGCAGCAGTATTGATCAAAAAAGCATGTAACATCAAATCTGGTTCAGGTGTACCGAACAGGAACAAAGTTGCTACAATTACTCAGGAACAGTTAAGACAGATTGCTGAGACAAAAATGCCAGACTTAAATGCTGCAACAATCGAAGCTGCTATGAGCATGGTAGCCGGAACTTGCAGAAGTATGGGTGTAAAAGTAGAAGAATAAGAAGATTGTAAACAGTTAATGTGGGAGGGCTAGCTCCCGATACTACCACTAGGAGGTTATTTAATATGAAAAGAGGAAAAAAATACATTGAAGCTGCTAAGTTGATCGAGAGAGGAAATCTCTACGACAAAGAAGAAGCAGTAGCATTAGTAAAGAAATCTGCAGTAGCAAAATTCGATGAGACAATCGAAGCACACATCAGAACTGGATGTGACGGACGTCACGCTGACCAGCAGATCCGTGGTGCGGTTGTATTACCACACGGAACAGGTAAAAAAGTTCGTATCTTAGTATTTGCAAAAGATGCAAAAGCGGAAGAAGCAAAAGCAGCAGGAGCAGACTTCGTTGGAGCAGAGGATTTAATCCCGAGAATCCAGAACGAAGGATGGTTTGAGTTTGACGTTGTAGTTGCTACACCGGATATGATGGGTGTTGTAGGACGTTTAGGACGTGTACTTGGACCAAAAGGTTTAATGCCAAACCCGAAGGCTGGTACAGTTACAATGGACGTTACAAAAGCGATCGCAGATATCAAAGCCGGTAAAATCGAGTACAGATTAGATAAAACAAACATTATCCATGTGCCAGTAGGAAAAGCTTCTTTCACAGAAGAACAGTTAGCGGACAACTTCCAGACGCTTATTGATGCAATCAACAAAGCAAAACCAGCAGCAGTTAAGGGACAGTACTTAAGAAGTGTGACTCTTACTTCTACAATGGGACCTGGTGTAAAAGTAAACCCAGCAAAATTAGTTTAATTTGTTATTGACATCAAATATATAAAGATGCTATAATAGCAGAGCAATAACTGCCGAAGACAGTAGGTGCCGTAAGGCATAAGGAGAAAACGCCTACCGAGGAGATGTAAATTCTAAATATGAATTTTCTGGCCTCTCTGTCTTTTGACAGAGAGGTTTTTATATCGGCGGTATAAATCTATAAGGAGGTATACCATTCATGGCAAAAGTTGAGTTAAAACAACCGATCGTACAGGCTATCGCGGAAGACATTCAGGGTGCTCAGTCAGCAGTTTTAGTTGATTATCGTGGATTAACAGTAGCAGAAGATACTGAGTTACGTAAGCAGTTAAGAGAAGCTGGTGTAATCTACAAAGTCTGCAAGAACACAATGATGAGAAGGGCATTTGAGGGAACAGAGTTCGCTGGACTTGATTCTTACTTAGAAGGACCAAGCGCGATCGCAATTTCCAAAGACGATGCAACAGCTCCGGCAAGAATTCTTTGCAAATTTGCAAAAGACGCAAAAGCATTAGAATTAAAAGCTGGTGTTGTAGAAGGAACTGTTTATGACAGCGCAGCTTTAAACGAGTTAGCAAAGATTCCTTCAAGAGACGAATTACTTTCCAAATTCCTTGGAAGCATTCAGTCACCAATTACAAACTTTGCTCGTGTTATTAAACAAATCGCTGAGAAAGATGGCGAAGTTGTAGAAGCGGCAGCAGAGGAAGCAGCTGAAGTAACAGCTGAATAATCTATAAAAATCAAAAAACGAAAATAAAGCAAATTTTATGGAGGTAAGTAAAATGGCAAAATTAACAACAGCTGAAATGATCGAAGCGATCAAAGAATTATCAGTATTAGAATTAAACGAATTAGTAAAAGCATGTGAAGAAGAATTTGGTGTATCTGCAGCAGCAGGTGTTGTAGTTGCAGCAGCAGCTGGAGACGGAGCTGCAGCAGCTGAAGAAAAAGATGAGTTCGACGTAGAATTAGTTTCTGCTGGAGCATCTAAAGTTAAAGTAATCAAAGTTGTTCGTGAAATCACAGGACTTGGATTAAAAGAAGCTAAAGAAGTAGTAGACGGAGCTCCTAAGGTAGTAAAAGAAGGCGTTTCTAAAGCAGAAGCTGAAGAAATGAAAGCTAAATTAGAAGCAGAAGGTGCTGAAGTTAACTTAAAATAATTGTACTGTGAAAACATTACAATGACATAAGATGAGGCTGTTGTCCTTGCGGAAATGCGGGGCGGCAGTCTTTTTTTATTACATAGAAAATTCCTATGTAATAAAAAAACACGCTTCGCGTGAGAATGCGCAGCTCCCGGAAAGGAAAACCCTCTTGTTGATTTCCAAAATAAGATGTTATAATGAAAAAAGCAGTAAAAGTAATCAAAAGATGAATCAGATTACAGAGAGGTGAGGAAACAATATGTTTACAGAAAAGTTTATGCAGGAAATGGAACGCGGTTTTGAAGAGCAGATGGGCCGTCTCGGAGAGGGAAGAGTGAAGGTGGATGCCGTGCTTGCCGCGTGCAGCCAGGATGAGGCTGAGGCGTTGAAATGTCTTTATGCGTCCATGCCGGTGAGTGATGCGGCAGATTATGAGCCGGAGTTGTTTTTATCTTACGCAAAACACGGGGTGTTCTTGTGGGAGTCCGGACCGTTTGCGGGGAAGGTTCCGGAGGAGATTTTTGCAGGGTATGTGCTTCACCATAGAGTGAACAATGAAGATCTCAAACCGTGCCGCCCGTTTTTCTATGAGAAACTGATGGAGAAGATCAAGGGCTTGGGCATGCCGGAGGCGATCTTGAAGATCAATTACTGGTGTGCCGAG
Source organism: uncultured Lachnospiraceae bacterium (assembly GCA_900546325.1). Lineage (GTDB taxonomy): Bacteria > Bacillota > Clostridia > Lachnospirales > Lachnospiraceae > Faecalimonas. The sequence continues at coordinate 4,062 of URCR01000054.1, forward strand.
GAGGCGACATACCGGACGACCGACGGAAGAACTGCAAGTGCAGAATGTGTGTATCGTTCGGCATATGGAAGGTGCGGGGAAGAGTCGACATTTGCGGTATCTGTTCTGCGAAGTGTCGGGATTCCGGCAAGGCAGGTGTATGTGCCGCTCTGGTCACACTGCGATGACAATCATGCGTGGGTGGAAGTTTGGAGTGATGGAGTCTGGAAGTTTCTGGGAGCCTGCGAGCCGGAAGAAATCCTGAACAAGGGATGGTTTACAAATGCATCCTCCCGCGCGATGATGGTACATTCTCGCTGGCTGCTTCCGGCAAAGCCGCAGGAGGAACTGGTCGGACGAAAAGGGATGTCCCTTGTGGTCAATCAGCTGAAGACTTATGCCCGGACGACAAATCTGGAAGTGACTGTGGTAAATATGGACGGCACTCCGGCTTCGGGTGCAGAGATTCGATTTGAAGTGTTAAATTATGCAGGTTTCGGGGAAATTGCCTGTGTACGTGCAGGTGAGGATGGGAAAAAGACGTTGGAAACCGGGCTTGGAACGGTACAGGTGACCGCATACAAAGACGGGGCATATGCGGAACAGCTTGTAGATGCTGTGGCTCAGAAAAGTTGCACGCTCATACTCGGAAAGGAATCCTGTCAGCCGGAGGTGTGGACAAAGATGATCGTCACGGCGCCGAAAGATTCTCCGGTCAACCGTTGTGTGCAGTCGGAAGAAGAAATTCTGCTTGGAAGAGAAAAGAGCAGGAAAGCGACAGAAAGACGTATGGCGAAAGAAGAGGCTTTCTACGACAAAGAAATGGGAGAGAAGGCAGCCGGATGTATGCCGGAGCAGTTCCGGGAGCGTTCGGTGGAGATCATGAAGCTTGCGTGTGGAAATCAGAGGGAGATTGCAGAGTTTCTGGGGAAAAATATCGAACCGGCATTGAAACTGAATATTTTAAACAGTCTCCGGGAGAAGGACTACCTTGATATCACAGCAGAGATTCTCGAGGAGCACTGCAGGCAGGCAGCTGCATTTGCTGAAAAATGGGAGGAAGAGCTGTTTGTGCCATATATCTTGTGCCCGCGTGTGGACAATGAGATGATCCGCCCGTTCCGCAGTTTTCTGCTGTCGTGGCTTTCCGAGGAGGAAAAACAAAGGATGGCGGAGGATCCGAAGTATGTGTGGGAGTTTGTCTGCAGCCACTTGAGATCAGAGGAACAGCTGGAATATGGGAATCTGATCACTTCTGCGCAGGGTGCATTCACAACCGGATATGGAAGCGAACTTACAAAGCGGGTCGTAAGTGTGCAGATGTTAAGAACACTCGGAATCCCGTCCCGTCTGAACCCTTCTGACCGGATGCTGGAAGTGTGGAAGGACGGAGCATTTGTGGCTCTGGAAGAGTGCGAAGGGCAGTCTGAAGTGCGGACGGCAGGAATAATTGTAGAACAACAGGAAGGAGAAGTTTGGACATACTATCAGAACTGGACGATCGCGAGATTTGACGGAACAAAATACCGGACATTACAGTTAAGTGATGAGAGTGGAATGCCGGTTTATGGAGAAATCCCTCTGTTTCCGGGAAAATATAAGATTCTCACGGCAAACCGCCTGCCAAACGGAAATGTTTTTGCGAAACAGTTTGTGTTTGAACTGAAGGATGGAGAGAAACGGCAGATCATTCTGGAGCAGATGGAAGCCGATGTCAAAGATATGCTGGAAGAAAATGACATCACAGATTTTGCTGTGCAGAGAGAAGACGGAACAAACTGTCATCTGTCGGAGCTGGTAAAAGAACAGAAGGGACTTTTTATCTGGCTGGAAGAAGGAAAAGAGCCGACCGAACATATTTTAAATGAAATTCGGCAGAGAAGTGAGGCATATCACGACCTGCCTGCCAATCTGTACTTTGTGGTTGAAAATATGGAAGTCAAACAAGATCCTACACTTGCCAAAACACTTGCGGAACTGGATCGAGCGGAATTCCTTATCGACGAATTTGGCGCAGATATGGAGACGCTGGCAAGAAAAATGTATCTGGAACCGGGCAAACTGCCGCTGATCGTCATTGTGGATCAGGAGATGAAAGGGATCTACGGTGTTGCGGGATACAATGTGGGAAGCGCGGATATGATTCTGAAAATTTTAAATATGTAAAGTCGAAAAGAGTACAAAAGAAAAAGAGAAGAGCGATTGTCGGTTCTGGATGTGCAGTGATTCAGAGCGATTTCAAAAAAGCAGGAGTTGTCTTACAAGGACAAGTCCTGCTTTTTGCAGAAGAGATATCGTTATAAAAAATCTCCTGCTATATTGATTATAACCTGGCAAGGCTTTTATTCTCTGGCAAATGAAGTATTGCTTGTCTGAGGATTGCGTTCTACCAGTTTTCTTCCGGAAGAGAATGCGATCAGGAATCCCAGAGCCATTAGCAAAACAGCAAAGAATAATTGCAGACCATCCGTTAAGAATACAAATCCGCCGGTGACAAATAACTTTCGGCAGATGGAATAAACACTCATGCCTAATGAGGTCATTGTCACAACTAACATAATCGTCATAGGAGCATATAACATGAATCCTTTTCTGCCTGTCACTTTTAAGAATACGGATAAAGAGATCAGTACCATGGCAGCCAACAACTGATTCGCAGAACCGAACAATGGCCAAATGTTATTGTATCCGCCTAAACTCAATAAATATCCGCCGGCTAATGTAATGATCGTCGCAAAGTATTTATTTGTGAAAGTTTTTACGACTGGAGAAACTTCCTTTCCTTCTTCTCTTTCAAATAATTCCTGGAAAGACAGTCTTCCGATACGCGCAACAGCATCTAATGAAGTTAAAGCTAAAGCAGAAACAAACATGGTCATGATACATAATCCCCATTCCTGAGGCATTCCCAGTTTACTGATCAATCCGGTTACTCCTACCGAAAATTTCGTAAAAGGAGTAGCGGTGTCTGCCAATGCCATAGCGGCCAAATCACTATTTAATACGCCGGTTGTGGCTAAACTGGTCAAAGAGCCCACGATCACAATTACTAATACAGCTAATAAAGATTCAAGAAGCATACTTCCATAGCCTACTTGCAGCATGTCTTTTTCACTTCGAATCTGTTTGCTGCTTGTCTCACTTGATACTAAAGAGTGGAATCCGCTTACTGCACCGCAGGCAATCGTAACAAACAGTGTTGGGAATAAATGACTCCCGCTCTCAGAGACAAAGCCGGTAAAGGCCGGTGTTGAGATTGTAGGATTCGAAATAACAACTCCGATCACAGCCGCAATGATCATCCCTACGAATAAGAAGGTAGTCAAATAGTCGCGCGGCTGTTTTAAGAGCCATATCGGTGTCACGCTTGCGAAGAAGATATAAACAAACACTAAATATAACCAGCTTTGCTTTTGCAGATAAACAGGGAAAGCAATACCTGCCGCAAGCATAGCGATGATTAATACAATTCCTAAAACAGCTTGTTTCCAGCCGTCGATTTTCGTTTTGCGTAAGAATAAGCCAAATGCGATAGCCACAAAAACATAAAGAATCGAAATAGAAGCCGCCGCAGCGTTTGGCTGTAATTTTGTACCATCTGCACGAAAGCCGTGAAAAGTTCCCGCAACCATATCCGCAAAAGCCGCAATCACTAATAATGTGAATAACCAGCAGAACAAGAAAAATAACTTTCTTCCTGTTTTCCCGATATAGACTTCTATAATCTGCCCGATTGATTTTCCGTCTGATTTTACCGAGGCATAAAGAGATGTAAAATCTTGAACCGCTCCAAAGAAAATACCTCCGACTAAGATCCATAAGAAAGCCGGCAGCCAGCCAAACATCATCGCCATCACAGGGCCGGTTACAGGTCCGGCACCGGCGATAGAAGAAAACTGATGCGCAAAGACTTCCCATTTATTGCTAGGGACATAATCAACACCGTCTTCTTTTTTGACTGCCGGTGTTTTTGCGTGTACGTCAATTCCCCATTCTTTTACTAAATACCGGCCATACAGCAGATAAGCTCCGATTAATACAACAGCCGTGATTCCTAATAATAATAACCCGTTCATATGTTTCCTCCTTTTTCTCTTCCTTTTCGATAACAGCATGAATATAAAAAACTCCGTCTGTTTTCCCGGGAGGAGAACTAAGATGAAAGCATAGATTAAATTCGTAGTACTACTTGATTTGCATAAAAATGCAGCTCGATCATATCGCAAGGGTGTGTTTTAGGTTCATGGCAAAACCGCGGTATCCATGAATAACACGTAGTATGCGTTCATTTTACTGCTCCTAGGTGAGAATTTTTTCGTTCCTTCCTGTTTGATCTTCGGATGGAAAGACTCTCCGTGAGGAAAAACAAAAAATATTGTCTTGATTATTGCATTTATATTCATGTGTTGCGTCTATGTTACATGATAAGTTGTCAAGTGTCAATTATTTTTTAAATTTAAATGAAATTGAGGTATTTCTTTCTTGTTATCAAAGAAATATCAAACAGTTATTGACTTGAGAGAAAAAAAGGTGTAATCTGATAACCAAATAATTTAGGAGGATTTGTATGGAAGTTAAATTTATACCCGCAAAACAATTGAAAGAAAAGCCGGATGAGAATGCGTTAGGCTTTGGAAAATATTTCACAGACTATATGTTCACAATGGATTGGACGAAAGAAAAAGGCTGGCACAATGCAACGATTGAACCTTATGGACCGATCCAATTAGATCCGGCAACTATGGTTTTGCATTATGCACAGGAAACTTTTGAGGGATTAAAAGCATATAAGACCAAAGAAGGAAAGATTCTTTTGTTCAGACCGGAGATGAACGCGAAACGATTTGCGAATTCCAACCGTCGGCTTTGTATGGAATTATTGCCGGAAGAAATGTTTGTGGACGCAATTGCCACGTTGGTTTCTTACGAGAAAGACTGGATTCCAACGGCGGAAGGCACTTCTCTTTACATTCGCCCGTTTATGTTTGCGACAGAAAGTGCAGTAGGCGTACACCCAAGCAACGCATACAAATTTATGATCCTTCTTTCGCCGGTTGGAGCCTATTATCCGGAGGGAGTGAATCCGGTTAAAATTTATGTAGAAGATGAATATGTGCGCGCTGCAAAAGGCGGTACGGGATTTACGAAGTGTGGCGGGAACTATGCTGCAAGTATAGCGGCGCAGGTAAAGGCGGAGAAACTGGGTTATACGCAGGTATTATGGCTGGATGGTGTGGAAAGAAAATATGTGGAAGAAGTGGGGACAATGAATGCGATGTTTATCATTGAGCATAAAATTGTCACTGCACCGTGCGACGGAACTGTTTTGCCGGGAGTCACACGTGATTCGGTGATCCAGTTATTAAAGTCCTGGGGATATGTCGTAGAAGAACGTCATCTATCGATTGAGGAATTGATGGAAGCAGGGAGAAACGGAAGTTTACAGGAAGCATTTGGAACCGGTACTGCAGCTGTTATCTCTCCGATCGGCAAGTTGAATTATAAAGGAGAGAGCATTACCATCAATGACTTTCAAACCGGAGAAATCACACAGCGTTTATATGATACATTGACAGGTATACAGTGGGGCAAATTAGAAGATACCTTCCATTGGACATATGAAGTGAAATAGTGTCGGTTCATACGGATGCTTACTCTGTAAATCTGAAAATAAGAATCTCCCGTGAAGATCAATATTCTGTGGGAGATTCTTATTTTTTTACAAAGATATTCTGGAGTGCAAAGTTAAAGCAGTTTGCCTGCGCGTTTGGCGATCAGTTCTCCTGCAATGCTGACTGCGATCTCCGCAGGTGTCTCTGCACCGATGGACAGACCGATCGGGGACTTGCAGCGGTCGATCTCTGTCTCGGTAAATCCATCCGCCAAAAGCTTCTCGCGGAGCGTCTGGCGCTTCCGGCGGCTTCCCATGACGCCGATGTAGGAGACCGGGGTCTGCATCACTTGCTTTTGGACGATGTAGTCGCAGAGATGTCCGCGCGTCATAATGCAGACATAGTCTTCCGGGTGAAAATCGATCAGTTCAGATAGTTGTTCAAAACTTCCGGTGATACAGCGGCAGGCGGAAGGGAACAGCCTTGGGTCTGCAAATTCTTTTCGGTCATCGAAGACGACGCAGCGAAAATCCAGATGTGTCAGCAGCGGAACGAGTTCCTGCGCCACATGTCCTCCGCCGAAGACATAGACGGTTCCGGCTTTGACGAGTGGCTCGATATAATAATGTCTGCCGGAAAGAGTCTGCTCAGACGGTTCTTTCGGGAGATCTGAGAGAGAAAGACCCGGGTCCTGAAAAATATCCTGCAAAGCTCCTGAATCGTCGGAAACGTACCGGAAAACCCAGCGGGATTCTTCGGTCAGATCGAGAAGGAGCCAGAGCTGTTTTGCCGGCTCCCAGTCGGCGAGAAGCATGCGGCATTGGTCCAGAAAGGAAGTATTTTCATGGGAAACATACTGGAAATAGGCGGTCACTTGTCCGCCGCACACCATTCCGAGATCGGCAGCTGCATTTGGCCTTAAGACAAAACTTTTGAAAAAAGAAGTCTGCTGTTCGATTCCGGTAACGGCTTCTTTGGTCGCTTCATATTCAATGGAGCCGCCGCCGATCGTCCCGTGGGATGTTCCGTCAGAGAGGACGATCATGCGGGAACCGGCGCCGCGGGGAGCTGAACCGGAGCTTTTTGTCACTGTCACGATCATAGAATCTCTTCCGGCGTCTCCGTTTTCTAAAAGGATTTCAAATAGTTCTTTCATTGTTTTCATAAGTGTCTCCAATCTAAATTTTTAAGTGGAATCCTCCGTAAGGAAATTTCCGGGGATTTACTGCCACTCACATTCTTTCTTGCTTTCCCTGAGGAAAATTTTCTGGAACAGCTCTGAGGCATAGGCGGAAAGCTGTTCTTCTGCCAGCAGGTAATTCTGCAGAAATGCTTTGCCCTCTTTGGTAAGGGAGGAGGAACCGCCGCCGCCGCCTCCTGTTCTTGTGTGGAGGAGCGGAAATCCGAGATGTGTCTCCACCGCTTTCATCGTTTTCCAGCCTTTGCTGTAAGAAATCTGCATGTGCCGGCAGGCGGTCTGCATGGAGCCGGTATGCTCGATCAGCATGAGGAAACGGGCCGTCTCTGAGGTGAAAAACGGTGTCTGCCGGCAGAGCTGAAACTCACCGATGGCATAGATCGGCAGTGTCTCTGTCCGGCTTCGGTGTTTCGCATCGGAATCCATCGTATCGGCAGACAGAATGATGCCGGAATCACTCACTTCAACTTCGGCTGTGCGGGAAACGACAGAGGGCTGGCGCAGCGCACCCCGCAGGCCGTTTTCTCCGGTGTAAGTCAGAATCTCAGGGAATAATTCTTTGCGAAGGAGAATCGGATGCCCCCGGTGTCCTTCGAAGACCGGGCGGACGCACGGCGCAGACTGCGACAACATCCGGCCCAGTGTCTCGGATAAGAGGATCGGATATTTTGCGGGGAGGATAAATACGCTGTCGCAGAGATCTTCCATGTAGTTTAATCCGGTACAGATCTGATCGAACATGGAAAGTGTCTCGTACTCGGGGCTGTACAGGCAGATGGTCTGAAGACCTGATATTTCTTTTTCTACTTGATCAGCTTCCTCGCCGGTGATTACGGTGATCGGGGAAATCCCTGCCCGTTTCAGGGCGAGGATCACGCGGCGGATAACAGAGACATGATCAAGTTCTAAAAGTGGAAGGAAGGTACTGTCCTGTTTCCCGCGTTTTGCCGCTAAAATAATTGCACCTGTTTTCATAAATTTTCAAAAACTCCTTGTAATTTCTAATAAAATTATATATGATATATTTCGATATGTAAATAAAAACATAACGAACGGAGTGGGAAATTTGAAATTATGTAAAACGGAAGAGGCAGTCGGACAGATTTTGTGTCACGATATTACACAGATCATCCCGGGTGTCGTAAAAGATGCAGTGTTCCGCAAAGGACATGTGATCACCAAAGAAGATATCCCGGTGCTGCTGAGTGTCGGAAAAGAGCATATTTATGTGTGGGAAAATGACGACACGATGCTCCATGAAAATGAGGCGGCAGAGATCTTATACCAGATTTGTAAAGGGGACGATATGCACGGATCGGAAGTCAAAGAAGGGAAGATCGAGCTGATCGCCGACTGTGACGGTGTGCTGAAGATCGACCGGGAGAAGCTTTTGGCGGTCAACAGCCTGGGACAGATGATGATCGCTGCAAGACATGGAGATTTTCCGATCAAGGCAGGAGAGAAGATCGCAGGGACAAGGATCATTCCGCTTGTGATCGAGAAGGAAAAGATGGAGCGGGCGCAGAAGGTGACAGAGGGTGGACCGGTTTTTTCAATTCTTCCGTATACACAGAAGAAGATCGGACTTGTGACAACCGGAAGTGAAGTCTACAAACGCAGAATCCAGGATCGGTTTTCTCCGGTGATCAAGGAGAAGCTTGCGGAGTATGGTATGACAATCTCGATGCATGAGATATGCAGCGACGACCATGAGCAGATCACCGCGGCGATCCGGACGATGCTGGATGCCGGAATGGATATGATCATCTGCACCGGCGGAATGAGTGTGGATCCAGATGACCGCACGCCTCTTGCAATCAAAAACACAGGTGCAGATATCGTCACCTACGGGGCACCTGTGCTGCCGGGAGCAATGTTCCTTCTTGCCTATTACGAGGGAGACAGACCGGTCATCGGACTGCCTGGCTGCGTGATGTATGCGAAGCGGACAATTTTTGATCTGGTCCTTCCAAGACTTCTGGCGGGAGAGAAGATCAAAGCAGAAGAATTTTATGCACTGGGGGAGGGTGGACTCTGCCTGTCCTGTCCGGTATGTACATTTCCAAACTGCGGATTCGGAAAAGGGGGATATTGATGAGCGGATTTACACATTTTGATGCGAGTGGCAATGCTGTCATGGTCGATGTCAGCGAGAAGCAGGAAACACAGCGCGAAGCGACGGCAAAGGGAAAGATCTATATGAGCCCGGAATGTTTTGCACTTGTAAAATCAGGAGAAATGAAGAAGGGGGATGTCCTCGGTGTAGCGAGAATCGCCGGGATCATGGGAGCAAAAAAGACATCGGAGCTGATTCCGCTCTGCCATATTTTAAATCTATCCAAGGCTGAGATCAGCTTCACGTATCTGGAAGAAAGCTGCGCGATCGAAGCGGCATGTACGGCAAAGACGGTCGGAAAGACCGGAGTGGAGATGGAGGCTCTTACGGGAGTCAATGTTGCGCTGTTGACAATCTACGATATGTGTAAGGCGGTCGATAAGGCAATGCGGATTTCCGATATCCGGCTGTGCAAAAAGACCGGCGGGAAGAGCGGCACACTGATTTTGGAAAGCGAGGATGAATAGGTGAAAGATTCGTATGGAAGAGTCATCGACTATATGCGCATTTCCATCACAGACAGATGTAATTTAAGATGCCGCTACTGCATGCCGGAAGGGATCAAAAGCATTCCGATGGAGCAGATTCTTACACTGGAAGAAATCACGGAAATATGCCGGATTGCCTCTGAGCTTGGAATTACCAAATTTAAGGTGACTGGGGGAGAACCGCTTGTGCGGAAAGGCTGTATGGAGTTGATCCGCATGCTGAAAGCACTTCCGCTCACAGAGCAGGTGACGCTGACAACAAACGGGATTCTGCTCACAGAGTATGCAGAACAATTAAAAGGAGTGGGAATCGATGGTGTCAACGTAAGTCTGGATACACTGTGTGCAGAAAAATTTGCAGCGATCACCGGGTATGACAGGTTAGACGACGTGCGAAGAGGGATCCGTACGGCATTTGAACTTGGCTTGAAGGTGAAGATCAACACGGTTCTTCAGAAAGATGTCAATGAGGAAGCATGGGAAGAAATGCTTAGGATTGCACAAAAAGCTCCGATCGATGTCCGGTTTATCGAGATGATGCCGATCGGACACGGCAGTGGAAAGGCATCTGTTTCTAATGAAGAACTGCTCGAAAAGATCCGGGGAAAATATGGAGAAGTCACAAAGGAAACAATAGCGGTCCATTCACACGGAAACGGCCCGGCAGTCTACTATCAGATACCGGGATTTTTGGGAAGTGTCGGATTGATCAGTGCAGTGCACGGAAAGTTCTGCGACAGCTGCAACCGGATCCGGATGACGGCGGAAGGGTTCGTCAAACCATGTCTCTGCTATGACACCGGGATTTCTGTGAAGGAGGCAGTCAGAAATCATCGGCCGGAGGAAGTCAGACGATTGTTGGAGCAGGCAATTTATGGGAAACCGGAAGCGCACTGTTTTGAAAAGAAAGAAGAAATCACAGAAAAGCGGGAGATGTCCCGGATAGGAGGATAATATGGGAATCATCAGGGGAATCTGCATCAGTGATGTCAGAGGGATCCAGAAAAGTGAAGTGCCGGAGGCGGATATTGAGGTAGACTGGGGGATTGTCGGCGATGCCCACGGCGGAAAGTGGCACCGACAGATCAGTTTACTTTCCCTGAAGCGTATTCAGGAATTTCGCGAGCGAGGTGCGGAGGTGGAATTTGGAGCATTTGGAGAAAATATCATTGCAGAAGGATATGATTTTAAAAATCTTCCGATCGGTTCCAGGTTCCAGATCGGCGAAGTCATTCTGGAGATGACACAAATCGGGAAGGAGTGCCACAGCCACTGCCAGATTTATCAGAAAATGGGTGACTGCATTATGCCGAGAGAAGGTGTGTTTGCACAGGTGATCCACGGTGGACATATCAAAGTCGGAGATGAAATTCGTCTAATGGAGCAGAGAGTCTGTAAAAACGGATAAATCCCAAAGAAACTGTCTGATGTAACGATCCAGTGAAAAATATTTAGATGAATCATAGAAAAGATAAGAAGGGAAAGGAATAGTTTTATGCGTCTGAAAGAAATTTTAACGGGAAACGGAAAGAAAGGAAGGAGACGAGCAGGTTCTGTATTGCTTGCGGGATGTCTGCTGATCGGAAGTACAGTTGGAATGGCAGGCTGTGCCGGGGACGGCGGAAAAGATGCGAAACAGGCAGGAGAGAAGCAGACGGAAGAAAAAGCGGTTGCTGATAAGAACGAGGAGACGGAAATCCAGGTATTTATTGCGGCAAGTCTGAACACAGTTATGACAGAGCTTGCAGAAAATTATGAGAAAGAGCACCCGGAAGTGAAGATCACTTACAATGCAGACAGTTCGGGAACGCTGCTGACACAGATCGAAGAAGGATATGAATGTGATCTCTTTTTCTCCGCAGCACAAAAGCAGATGGATCAGCTGGAGGCAGACGGACTGATCGTGGATGGAACAAGAAAAAATGTGGTGAACAATCAGGTTGTCCTGCTTACAAGAAAGGACAGCGGCACAGAGGTCACCGGACTGGAAGATCTGTCAAAGGCAAAGAGCATCGCCCTTGCAGGAGGAAGTGTTCCGGTCGGAAAATATACAAGGGAAGCGCTTGTCAATCTTGGAATGCTAAAGAGGGCAGAGGATGTATCGAAGATCACGACAGAGGAAGTGTCTGAAGCACTCGGCGGTGTGGAGATCAGCGAGCAGGATAATGTCAGCAAAGTGCTGATCGCTGTGACAGAAGGTTCCTGTGAAGTCGGAACGACTTACTATTCGGATACATACGGATATGAGGATCAGGTAAAAGTACTTCAGACGGTCAGCTATGATCTGACGGGCAATGTCATTTATCCGATCTGTCAGGTGGAAAATAAAGAGGCAGATGATGCGCAGAAAGAAGCAGCCGCAGATTTTCTGGAGTATGTAGTTTCGGATGAGGCGAAAGAAATCTTTGAAAGTTATTATTTTGATACAGAGGTAGAATAAAGAGAAAGGTTTCCTTTGGACGGCCGCTGAATCGGGCAGTTGTCTGAGAAAGAAACGTTGTAAAAAGAAGGGAGGAAGAAAATATGGAAGAAGTCAGACAGATCATTGCAGGTCTGGATTGGAGTCCGCTTTGGATCTCTCTGAAAACCGGTGCTGTTGCGACTGTGATCTCATTTTTTCTCGGGATCTACGCGGCGAGAAAATCTGTGCAGGCGGGACCGAAGGGGAAAGCGGTACTGGATGGGATCTTGACACTTCCGATGGTGCTTCCTCCCACGGTTGCGGGATTTTTCCTGTTGCTCTTATTCAGCGTGAGGCGGCCGTTTGGAGCATTTCTGTACGGAAATTTTGATATCAAAGTGGTACAATCCTGGGCTGGATGTGTGATCGCTGCGATTGTGATCGCATTTCCGCTGATGTACCGGAATGCGCGGGCGGCATTCGAGCAGATCGATCTCAACCTGATTCATGCGGCGCGGACACTTGGGATGTCGGAACTTCGTATTTTCTGGACTGTGGTCATGCCGACCGCAGGACCGGGAGTTACAGCGGGGACGATACTGGCATTTGCGAGAGCACTCGGAGAATATGGGGCGACCTCTATGTTAGCGGGCAATATTCCGGGAAAGACCGGGACGATCTCCCAGAAGATCGCAATGGTCATTCAGGACGGCGATTATCTGACAGCAGGTGTATGGGTAGGGATTGTGATGGTGATCGCGTTTGTGATGATCTTCGTATTAAATCTCGTGCTCGGCAAGAAAATGAAGCAGGTGAAGAGGTGGTAGTATGGCTCTGGAAGTGAAGATACAGAGAGCGTTTGGTGATTTCAAGCTGAATGTGCAGTTTCAGTCAGACAGCAGAAGAATTGGGATTTTGGGAGCGTCCGGCTGCGGAAAGAGTCTGACACTAAAAAGTATTGCAGGGATTGAAAGACCGGAAACCGGGAAGATCGAAACCGGGGGAAAGGTCTTTTTTGATTCCGATAGAAAGATCTTTCTGCCGCCGCAGGAAAGGAAAGTCGGCTACCTATTCCAAAATTATGCACTTTTTCCGACGATGACTGTGGAAAAGAACATCGGGATCGCACTTCGCTGTGGAAAAAGGGAAAAGGAAGCAAAGGTTCGGGAAATGATCGAACGGTTTTCTCTGCAGGGACTGGAAAAAAAGCTTCCGGGACAGCTATCGGGCGGGCAGCAGCAGAGAGCGGCGCTTGCGAGGATCATGATCTACAAGCCGGAGATGATTCTGTTGGATGAGCCTTTTTCTGCATTGGACAGTTACCTGAAGGAACAGACACAGCGGGAATGTCTGGAATTGCTTCAGAATTATCCGGGGACTGTTATTTTGGTATCGCACAGCCGGGATGAGATTTACCGCTTTAGTGAAGAAGTGCTTGTGATGGATGGAGGAAAAGCGGTCATTCAGAAACCGGTGAAAGAGTTGTTTGAGCAGCCTCAGAAGGTGGCGGCGGCCAAGCTGACCGGATGCAAAAACATCGAAGAGATTATATGGAAAGAAGAGGAAGCCTTCTATGTGCCGGGATGGGATATGGTGATTCCTGCCTGGCAGAAAAGAGCGGATCGTGCGCAGGCAATCGGTATCCGGGCGCATGAATTTACGACGGAGCGTACAAGGGCGGACGGCGAACTGGTATTTCCGCTTTACCGGCCGGAAGTAAAAGAGGATCTGTTTGAGTATCATGTGCAGTTTTTCACATCAGAACGCGCAAAAGATCCGGTCGTGTGGAAAGTTTCCAAGAGAATCTGGGATGTTGGGGAAAAAGGTGTGCCGGGGCAGCTGTATCTGAGGCGAGAACACATACTGTTTTTGGAGAAAGAGTAGGTAGTTTTTGAAGGGGTGGAGAAGCCAGTGGAAAAAGCGTATAATAATAGGAAGAACCGCATGGAAAGAAATTTTGAAAAATGGGAGAAATAAGTATGAAGTTATTTGACTTACATTGTGATACTCTTGTAACACTTGGAGAGAAAAAGGCAGACTTTTTTTGTTCGGAAACCCAGTTCTCTTTATGCGAGAGAGAAAAGTTTCAGCGCCTTTGCCAGACGATGGCAATTTTTGTCCCGGATCAAGTCAGGGGAGAGGACGCATTTGCATATTTTCTCAAGTATAAAGACTATCTGGACCAGCTTTTGCAAAGACAGTCGGAAGTTGCGGAAAAAGTCAGTTGCGGAGAAGATATCAGAAAGATTACCGATCAGGGGAAATGTGCAGTAATCCTGGCGGTGGAAAGCGGGGCGGCCCTTGGTGGAAAGCTTGAGCGTGTAGACGATCTGGCAGAGAGCGGCGTAAAGGTAATGACGCTTGTCTGGAATGGAAGAAATGAGCTTGGATCGGGACATGATACGGAGGAAGGACTTACGCCGTTTGGAAGAGAAGTGATCAGAAAAATGGAAGAGAGGAGAATCATTGTAGATGTCTCTCACTTGAATGACCGGGGATTTGATGAAGTCTGCGAGATAGCGGAGCATCCGTTTGCTGCAACGCATTCAAATTTACGTTCAATCTGCTCCCATCCGAGAAATCTGAAAGAAGAACAGTTTTGTAAGGTCATTATGCGAAGGGGATTGGTGGGAATTAATCTTCATCAGCAGTTTTTAAGTGATACAGGCGAAGGAAAAGAGGAGGATGTATACCGTCATATTGACCGCATGCTGGAGCTGGGCGGAGAAAATGTGATCGCATGTGGAAGTGATTTTGACGGAGCGGATATCCATCCATCTTTGAATACGCCTGTGAAATATGCAAAACTTGCAGAACAGATGTTGAAAAGAGGAATCAAAGAAGCGGTAGTAGACAAAATCTTTTTTGAAAATGCAGAGCGGTTTTTCAGGGGAAATGCATAAGTTAAAAATATGCAGGGCGGGAGTAATCCTGCCCTTTCTAAATTTCTTAAAAAACTACTTGACAACAGAAAATTTTCATGATACAGTTAAAAATGCGCTATTGTGGATAATAATGCCCGTAGTGCGCATATGAAAACACTCGTAACTGCTTGTTTTCATTGTATATTCAAGGAAAATACAACGCAACCAAATAAATATACAAGGAGTGAAACGTCAATGGAGAAAAATAGAATTCGTCCCATCACAAATGGAAAAAGTTCCCGTATGAGCTATTCTAGACAAAAAGAAGTATTGCAGATGCCGAACTTGATCGAAGTCCAGAAGGATTCTTACCAGTGGTTTCTGGATGAGGGGTTAAAAGAAGTATTCCGCGATATCTCTCCGATTGCTGATTACAGCGGTCACTTGAGTCTGGAGTTTGTAGACTTTACATTATGCGAAGATGATGTGAAGTA
>URCR01000055.1 GCA_900546325.1 uncultured Lachnospiraceae bacterium
AACCGCAAAAGATACAGAGACGAATAGTCATGTATCGAAAGCAGATGAGGAAGTAACGATTGTAGATACAGTTTCTTATCAGAATTTAGTTCCGGGGAAAGAGTATAAAGTTTCCGGTGTGCTTATGGATAAGGAGACCGGAAAAGAACTGCTGGTAGATGGAAAGAAAGTGACTGCGGAGACAGTATTTACACCAGAAAAATCAGAAGGAACCGTGGAACTTACTTTTGTATTTGATGGAAGTGTCTTAGAAGGCAAAACGATTGTTGCCTTTGAAACACTCACCTATCAAGAGAAAGAAGTTGCAACACATACCGATATCGAAGATCAGGAGCAGAGTATTTATTTCCCGCAGATTCATACAATAGCGAAAGATGGAACCGACGGAGATCAGGAAGTTACGGAGTCTGAGAAAATGACGGTTGTAGATACGGTAGCCTACGAAAATCTGGAAACAGGAAAACAATATAAAGTGGCAGGCGTGCTGATGGACAAAACGACTGGAAAGGAATTACTGATTCAGGATGAGCAGATAACAGCGGAAACCGTTTTTGAGGCGAAAGAAGCAAAGGGAACGGTGGATGTAACGTTTACTTTTGATGGAACCGGACTTGCAGGAAAAGAATTGGTTGTATTTGAGAAACTGTATCTTGTAAGCGAAGAGGGTGAGATTGAAGTAACCGCACATGAGGATCTGGAAGATCAGGGACAGACGGTAAAAGTTGTGGAAAAAGAGTTGCCGCCAAAACCGGAAACACCAAAATCAGATACACCGAAAACGGGTGATCGCAGTCAGGCTATGCTGTGGTTGATTGTAGCGGGTATTTCCGCAGCAAGTGCGGCAGGAATTTCTTTTTGGAGACGAAAAGGAACTCGTAAGAAAAAATAAGAAACAGATAGAAGAAGTCATGGCAGGGGTGGAGAAATCTGCCCCTGTTTGAATGAGGGAGATGATCGATAATATGGCACAAATCAATCAAAAAGCGGTGAAATGCCTGGCTAAGTTAATCTGTGCAGGATTTGATACGGAGAAAGCAGTTCTTGCAATGTCAATGGATGAAATCTTATCCATACCCGGAATTACCGTGGCAGAAATCAGTCTGATCAATGAGATGCAAAAATCAGTAAAGGCGAATAAAGTGATTAGCTTTTTGGCAGACAAAAGGAAAGAAGAGACCGCAGAAGAGTAAACAGCAAAAAGGGGAGGTGCTTGAGATGGCGTATGATGATGCAAAAACAGAGAGGTATCCGGAGATTCGTTTGGCAGGGAAAGGCAGGGCAGAATTGTGGCGAAGAAATATGATTTGATTACAGAGTTGTATGCAGAAGGAATCAAAGAAGTAACGGCAAACGAGGAACAATGGCTTCGCTTTTTGAATTCTGCCTGTCGGAATTTCCGGCTGCCTTTCGACGAACAGCTTCTTGTCTATTTGCAGAGACCGGGGGCATCCGCAGTTCTGGGAATGGAAGACTGGAATCGGAAGTTTGGACGGTGGGTAAAGCATGATTCCAAAGCAATTGCTGTATTTGACAAAAGTGGAAGTACCACAAAGCTGAAATATTATTTTGATGTCACGGATACGTCAGAGGGAAAATATAAGCGTTTGGTTCGTCCCATTTCCTTGTGGAAGATTACGGAAGAAAACCGGGAGGCAGTTCAGGAAACGCTCCGGAATGCATTCCGGGTATCAGAGGCTGTGACAGAATTTGCAGAGGTGATTTTGCAGGCAGCACAGCATGCGGCAGAAGATAACCTGTTGGATTATATGCCGGATATTCTTGCATACAGACAAGACAGCTTCTTAGAAGAACTGGATGCGTATAGTGTAGAGGTAGAAACGAGAAAACTGTTGTCAAATAGTATTGCCTACATGTTAATGGTTCGGTGTGGTATCGACTCTGAGTTATATCTGGAAAAAGAAGATTTTCGCAATATCCGGGATTTTCATACACCGGAGCTTGTCAACTTATTTGGAACTGCTACCAGTGATGTGGCGGAGATGGCTTTAGCGGAGATATCCGATACCATTCGAACATTACAGCAGGAACAGAAACGGAATGATCGCACCTTTGCACAAACAGAAATTGTTTCTTATACTGAAGAAAAAGGCAGGGAAACAGCCGACAAGGAAAGGAGTTTTGCACATGAGAAGCGTGACATACAGCAGGCAGGGCGAGTACCTGTTACCGAATCTGACCGTACCGGACGAACCGGAAGTACACCTTGGGAAATATGGCTCCCTTCGTCTGAATTATCTGAAAGAACACCGTTACGGAATTTATCTGAATCTTCTGACGCAAGGGAAACTGAGCCGGCACTTGAAAGAGATACAGGAAACAGCACAGAGCAGGATGGAACAGTTGGTGACAGAGATGATGAAAGTACAGAACGTGACGGAAGAGATGAAAGCCAGCGATCCGATGCAATGGGTAGGAATGGCGAACAACATCCGGCAGTCAGCGGAAGAGATCGTGAGGACAGAATTGATCAACCGTTAGCATGGTATGACAGAAGCAGGGAAGATAACCGCCTTCCATTTTTTCATCGGGATCAAGATATCAAAGAACTTTTGCTCACCACGCCTCATTTGAAGGCGGGAAAAGCAGAAATTCGTGTATTTTTCGAGCGGGAAGAAGATCGGGAAAAACGCAGAGACTATATCAAGAATATTTTTAATAATGAATCGACAGAGTTGACATTGCAAGATGGCAGAACGGTTGGTTATAAAACCTATCAGAATGTGTTGCATCTATGGGAAGGAAGCGTTTCTTCTCGTATCGCACAAGGCTATTATGACTGGAGTGTGATTGCGGATTATTTTGAGGGAATGCGGTTGCTTGGGGAACTGCGGGGTCAGACAGAACTCTTACGAACCGTAGATGGACAATTTGAATTTTTACAAGACTTGGCAGAGGAAAAAAACTCTGCTTTTTCTTTTTCACAGGAAATGGTAGATTATGTGCTGCGAAGCGGAAGCGGCATCCAGCATGGAAAGTTTCGCATTTATTCTTATTTCTTGCAGGGGCATAGCAGGAGAGAGCAAGAAGAGTTTCTGAAGGAAGAGTATGGAATGGGCGGACGGTCTCCGATTTTAAGTGGAACGGGGATCAGTGAAGAGCATAGTGCAAAAGGATTAAAGCTGAGCAGAGGATATCAGGAGGGAGCGCCTCAACTTTTACTGAAATGGTCGCAGGTAGCGAAACGGATTGAGGAATTGATAGCGGCGAACCGGTATATGACAGATAAAGAACTGGAATATCTCCCGGAATATGAGAAACACATTCTTACCAGAGAAATTTATCATTTTTATTCCGATCAGCCGGAAGAAGTGATACGACCATATGAGCGTGGAGCAATGTATGACGAAGCAGTCCGACAGATACGACCACAGCTTGAAGAGAAAAAACGTGTGGAACAATTGGCGGAAGAAATGTCTGCTGTTCTTGCAAATACCGCAGATTTTGACCGGAAATATGCAGCTATGCAGAAGGCATATCGGGATGTGTGCGAGTTCCGGGATGGTGTTTTCAGTCTGTTTACACCGATACCAGCCGAAAAGGACACTTTTCCACTTCCTGTATCAGAGCCGCTTCCTCCCCTTGAGCATATAGAGGAAGAGACAGAGAAAGAGAAAGAGAACGCAGAAGATTCAGAGCCGGATCAGGAAGAAGTCTATGAGTTACAGACAGATACGCTTGTATATATCGGAGTGGATGAATATGAGATTCTTTCCATTTCTGAGGATGTAGTTCGTCTGCGCAATCAGAAGTATCCGATTTTCACAGAGGAAATGCCACGAGAAGAGTTTGAGCGGAAATTGCGGGAAAATCCGGCAAATGATTCTTTGAAGAAGGGGAAAGAGACAGAAGAGACATCTTTGCAAGAACCGGATTTACCAGCCGAAAAAGAAACCGCTCAGGATTTATCTCCGGCGTGGGAAAAAGCCATGCCGAAAAGGACGGATTCCTTTGATCTTCATCCAGAAATCCCACAGTCTCAACGACTTCAGTTTCAGATCACAGACGATGCGCTTGGAAAGGGAACTGCAAGAGAAAAGTTCCGGGCAAATGTGAAAGCCATTCAGGTGCTGAAACAATGTGAAGCACAGAATCGCTATGCGACAAGAGAAGAACAGCAGGTTTTATCCGGTTACGTTGGATGGGGCGGATTATCAGATGTGTTTGATGAGTCTGTTTCCGCCTGGAGTCAGGAATATGTGGAGTTGAAAAGGATTTTGACAGAGGAAGAATATCAGGCTGCAAGAGAATCTACGATGACAGCTTTCTATACGCCGCCGGTTGTGATCCGTTCCATTTATCAGGCATTAGAGAATATGGGACTACAATCCGGAAACATTTTGGAACCGTCTTGCGGGATTGGAAATTTTATCGGGATGAAACCGGAGCGTTTATCTGACTGTAAAATCTATGGAGTGGAAATCGACTCTATTTCCGGAAGAATTGCAAGGCAGTTATATCAAAAATCTGCGATTGCGGTACAAGGATATGAGGAGACAAACCTGCCGGACAGTTTCTTTGATGTGGTTGTTGGAAATGTGCCTTTTGCCAATTATAAAGTTTCAGATAAACGGTATGATTCCTTAAATTTTTTGATTCATGATTATTTTATTGCAAAGTCTATTGATAAAGCAAGACCGGGCGGCGTTCTTGCGCTGGTGACCTCCAACGGAATCAGCGGCGGTACAATGGACAAACGAGATAACCGGGTACGGAAGTATATCGCAGAGCGATGCGACTTATTAGGTGCGATTCGTCTTCCGAACAATACTTTTTTGGAAAATGCAGGAACTATCGTCAATACGGATATTCTGTTTTTGCAGAAGAAAGAAAATCCGAGAAGTACAGAACTGCCGGCATGGGTGGATGTGAATGTTCTTCAGCGGAATGAATTTACGAATGAAAAGGGAGAAACGAAGCGCCGGATCGTCTGTATCAATCCGTATTTTCAGGAACACCCGGAAATGGTTTTGGGAAATTTGGAGATCGTACCCGGCGCATACGGACCACAACTTGTCTGTAAACCGTTTGAAAATGCAGATTTAGAAGAATTGCTTTCAGAAGCGATTCAAAATATTTCGGCACAGATTACGGAGTATGAAGTGGAAGAACTGGTTGAGACAGAAGATCATTCGATTCCGGCAGAACCGGATGTGGCAAATTTTTCGTATGCGTTACGGGATGGGAAGATTTATTACCGGGAAAACAGCAGGATGCGTTCGGTAGAATTGTCCGTAACCGGAGAGAACCGGGTAAAAAGTATGATTGCCATTCGGGATTGTGTGCGGGAGCTGATTGCATATCAGATGGAAGAATATTCGGATGAAGTCATTGCAGAGCAGCAAAGAAAATTGAATCGTTTGTATGACCAGTTCCAAAGCCGATATGGATTATTAAATTCCAGAGCAAACAGTCTTGTGTTTTCGGAGGATAACAGTTACCCGCTTTTGTGTTCTCTTGAAATTGTGGCAGAGGATGGAACATTAGAACGGAAAGCGGATATGTTTACCAAGCGTACGATCAAGCCGCATCAAACCGTTACACGGGTAGATACAGCCAGTGAAGCCTTGTCTTTGTCACTGTCAGAACATGCACGTGTGGACATGGAATACATGTGCACTTTGACTGGAAAGAGCGCAGAAGAGGTTGAAAAGGAACTGGAGGGCGTGATTTTTCGTCTTCCGGATCTGTCGGGAAAAGAGCCGACGTTTGTATCGGAAGATGAGTATTTATCCGGAAATGTAAGGGAAAAGCTAAAAGAAGCAATGCTTGCCGCTGAGAGTTCAGAATTATATCGACCAAATGTAGAGGCGTTAAAGCGGGTACAGCCAAAAGATCTGAGTGCATCGGAGATCAACGTCCGACTTGGAGCAACATGGATACCGCCGGAAGATATCAAAGACTTCATGTTTGAATTGTTGCAGACACCGAATTACTGTCAATGGAAAATGAATGTCCGGTTTGTTCATGTGACGGGAGAGTGGTATATCGAAGGGAAAAGCATTGATAAGGGAAATGTAAAGGCAAACAGTACCTATGGAACACATCGGGTAAATGCCTATCGGATTTTAGAAGATACATTGAATTTGCGGGATGTCCGTGTGTATGACTATGTGGAAGACGAGGAGGGAAGGAAGAAACCCATTCTCAACAAGAAAGAAACCGCCATTGCACAGGGGAAACAAGATTTAATCAAACAAGAGTTCCTGAACTGGATCTGGAAAGAACCGGAACGACGCCAGCGGTTGACTGCGTATTATAATGAAAAGTTCAATGCCATCCGTCTGAGAGAGTACGATGGAAGTCATTTGAAATTTTATGGAATGAACCCGGAGATTCAGCTGCGCCAACATCAGAAAAACGGAGTTGCCCGTATTATTTATGGTGGAAATACACTGCTTGCATATGTGGTAGGAGCTGGAAAAACCTATACGATGGTTGCCGCCGCAATGGAGTGTAAACGTCTTGGTTTATGTAATAAGTCAATGATTGTTGTGCCAAATCATATCATTGATCAGTTTGCGGCAGAGTGGTTACAATTATATCCCTCTGCCAATTTGCTTGTGGCAACGAAAAAAGATTTTGAGACAAAAAACCGAAAGAAATTTTGTGCGAGAATTGCTACCAGCGAGATTGATGCAGTCATTATCGGGCATTCGCAATTTGAAAAAATTCCGTTAAGTGTAGAACGTCAATGCCGTATGTTGCAGGAACAGATTCAGGAGACGGTGCAGGGAATCAAAGAGGCAGGAAGGGAGAAAGGAAATCGGATTACAGTCAAACGACTGGAGAAAATGAAGAAAACGTTGGAAGCGAGGCTAAAAAGGCTTAATGATCAGAGCAAAAAGGACGATGTAATCTGCTTTGAAGAACTGGGAATTGATCGCCTGTTTGTAGATGAAGGGGACTCGTATAAGAATCTGTACCTTTATACCAAAATGCGGAATGTGGGTGGAATTGCACAGACAGAAGCGCAGAAATCTTCAGATATGTTTATGAAAACAAGGTATATGGATGAAGTGACCGGAGGGCGAGGTGTTATTTTCGCCACTGGAACGCCAATCAGCAACTCAATGGTTGAGTTATATACGATGCAGCGTTATTTACAGTACAACACGTTGGTGGAACACAATTTACAGTTCTTTGATGCGTGGGCGTCTACCTTTGGGGAGACAGTTACTGCGATTGAACTTGCCCCGGAAGGAACGGGCTACCGTCTGAAGACGAGATTCGCGAAGTTTTATAACCTGCCGGAATTGATGATGATGTTCCGTGAGGTGGCAGATATCCAGACCGCTGATATGCTGAATCTTCCGGTGCCGGAGGCAGAATACCGGGTAATCAGTGTAAAGCCAAGTGACATGCAAAAGGAAATGGTAACAGAATTAGGAGAACGGGCGGAACGGGTGCGAAATGGCATGGTTAATCCGACAGAAGACAATATGCTTTTAATTACCAATGAAGGAAGAAAGCTGGCGTTAGATCAGCGGCTTGTCAATGAAATGCTCCCGGATGAGGGCGACAGTAAGGTGAATGCCTGCGTCGACGAGGTGTATCGGTTTTGGTATGATACGAAAGAGGATAAATTGACACAATTATTATTCTGTGATTTGTCTACTCCGAAAAAGGATGGGAGTTTCAGCGTGTACAACGATGTGCGGGATAAGTTGGTTTCAAAGGGCGTGCCGGAGAAAGAGATTCAATTCATCCATGATGCAAATACGGAAGTCCGCAAAAAAGAATTGTTTGCAAAAGTAAGAAAAGGAGATGTTCGTATTTTGATGGGTAGCACCTTTAAAATGGGCGCTGGGACGAACGTGCAGGATTTGATTATTGCCAGTCATGATCTCGATTGTCCGTGGCGTCCCCGTGACTTGGAACAGAGAGCCGGGAGAACGGTCCGTCAGGGAAATAAAAATAAGAAAGTGGACATTATCCGTTATGTGACGGAAGGAACCTTTGATGCGTATCTCTATCAGGTCATTGAAAATAAACAGAAGATTATCAGCCAGATTATGACTTCCAAAAATCCGGTAAGAGCAGTGGAAGATGTGGACGCAACCGCATTGTCTTATGCAGAAATCAAAGCACTTGCCGCCGGAAATCCGTTTATCAAGGAAAAAATGGATTTGGATATTCAGGTGTCGAAGTTACAACTTTTAAAGCAGAGTTATCTAAGTCAAAAGTATGAGATGGAAGATAAAGTGATGACATATTTTCCGCAGCAGATCAAACAGCAGGAGAAGTGGATTGCAGAATATAAGGAAGACTTGGCGCATGTAAAAGAGCATACACCGAAAGACAGGGAGACTTTCCCACCGATGCAGATTCAGGGAACGGTATATGTAGATAAAAAAGAAGCAGGACAGGCATTGATTGCGGCATGCAAAGCAATGAAATCTCCGGAGCCGATTGTACTTGGAGCATACCGAGGATTTGGGATGGAACTTTCCTATAATACATTTTCAAAAGAATTTGTTGTGGAATTGAAAGGACAGAGAAGGTATCCGGTAGCACTTGGAACAGATATCTATGGAAATATTACACGTATTGATAATGAGATTGAGAAGATACCGGATCGGCTCTTGTATTGTCAGGAACGACTGGAAACTTTAAAGGAACAGCTTGAAACAGCGAAACTGGAGGTACAGAAACCTTTTGTGCAGGAAGAAGAGTTACAACAGAAAACCGCAAGATTAGGGGAATTAAATGCAATGCTTGATATGGATAAGAAAGAACATCCGATTTTAGACGTGGAGCCGGATGAAAGTGTGGAAGTGGTAGAAACAAAGTGTAAGGTTCTGGAACGATGAGAGATGTGGTGCCAGAGGACTGGCACCGAATATGATATAATGAGCATTGTTCTATTAAATGGATGGTTTAAAAAGAAGTAATGGATAGCCGGGGTGTTTTAGAAAAGACATCTCGGTTATTCTTATACGTAAACATAGAAAGGTTTTCATTTTGTAAAAAAATTGCAAAATAAGAATGATATAATTGACGTTTGAGTATAATAAGCATATAATTATAGTGTGATTTTGCAAGAATTAAGCAGAATGGAGGTAAAAATATGCTTCTTGAATTTAAGACGAAAAACTATAAATCATTTGTTGATGAGGCGTGCTTTTCTATGATTACTGCACCGAAACAAAAAGGATTAGATTACAGTATTATGAAAGAGAAAGTGAAGGGAAAGGAAATTAAAGGGTTAAGTTCCTCTGTTATTTATGGACCAAATGCGGCAGGAAAAACAAATATTATCGGTGCAATGGATGTGCTGAGAGCCATTGTGCTGAGAGGAAATATCCGAAATGCTGAAGAAAAATCATCTCCAAACCCTGCTTCTGTGGCATTGGAACTAATCCCTAATAATAGTGCTACGGAGTCACACCCAGTATATTTTTCTGTTGAATTTTATGAAGAGGATGAAAAGAATAAATTCAAAATTCAGTATCAATTGGAAATAGATTTGGGGATGTTCCTTGATGAAGACTACGCAAGAAATATTGTATTTGAAAGTCTTACGGTAAATGATGAACTGATTTTCAGACGTACGCAGGATTTGGAAATAGGAGATATGAAAGTAATTAAATTATATCTTTCGGATGTAACAGAACAGAATACAGAAAGTATCGCTGAAATTGCGAAGAATAGTTTAAGCAGGGATGAGCTGTTTTTGACAAACGGATTTAAACTGATTATTTCACAGAAATTTGCAAAATTGGTATTAGATTGGTTTACAAATAAATTTATGGTTATTTACCGTGCGGACTCCATGCAGTTGATTAAAAGATTTGCTGATCCGAAAAAGAAAGCGATTTATGTAGAGAAAACGACAGATGAAGCAGCAAAATTATTTGGAATCAATTCAAATGCAGTTGGATATGTTGTAAGTGAAGATGAGCCGGACGCAAAATTATATTCTGTTTTTCGGAATTCTAAAAATAAAAAAAATGCTGCGATTGCATCAGAGATCTTTGAGTCTTATGGAACAATCCGCTTTATCAATATGTTTCCATTGGTCATAAAGGCAATTCAGACAGGCGGAACATTGATTGTGGATGAGTTTGATGCATCTATTCATCCAATGGCATTGATGAGCATTATCAATGTGTTCCATAATGATGATGTGAACATTCATCATGCACAGCTGATATTTAATACACATAATCCCATTTTCTTAAATTCTAATCTTTTTAGAAGAGATGAAATTAAATTTGTAGAACGAGATGATGATAGTCATCAAAGTGTTTTGTATGCACTTTCTGATTTTGGGACGACAGGAGATAAGGGGGTTCGCAGACACGAAGATTATATGAGTAAATATTTTATTAGTCAGTATGGTGCAATCAAAGATATAGATTTCACACCAATCTTTGAAGAAATTTTAGAACGAGAGGTGTAAGTTATGCAAAAGAGAAAGCCAACAAATAAATATTATTTTAGTGTTGAGGGAGAAACTGAGCAATGGTATTTGAAATGGCTGCAGGATATGATTAACAGTACAGAGGAGTCCGTATGTAAAGTGTCGATTGATTGTCCTGTAAAGAAGAATCCATTAAAACATGCAAAATCCCTGACAGTTACCAGAAAAATAGAAATATATCATTTTTTTGATTACGAAAGTGATGAGCCGATCCATGTGCAAGGATTTCAGGACGTTATGGATAACATGAAAAAGGCAGAAAAACTGGGAAAACAGATTAAGTATAAATCGGGATACAGTAACTTTACATTTGATTTATGGATCATTTTGCATATGATGAATTGTAATGCTTCTTATGCACATAGGAAACAATATGTCACTCAGATTAACCGGGCATTTGGAGAGAAATTTGAAAATATGGATGAATATAAACACGAGGATAATTTCAAACGGTGTTTAAGTAAAATGGATCTTTCAAATGTAATAGCTGCTATTGGCAGGGCAAAGAAAATCATGCAGAGAAATAAGGAGAATGGATATATTCTGCATCAATATAAAGGCTACCAGTATTATAAAGAAAATCCATCCCTTACGGCATGGGAAGCAATAGAGAAGATTTTGAATGAGTGCAAATTATTGTAAAAATGGAATGCGTGGAGTTAAAAATAGAAAATGAAGATTGAAAATGTATTCAGAAAAATTCCGGAGTTTTCTAATATTGTTTTGGATACAATTCTTTTTGAAAGTAAGTATCCAGTAATGTTTACATGTAACAGTTAAAAAGTTACAGAAGCATATGGAATGCCAGCATTAGAATTGCCGCTATTTGAAGAAGAAACAATAGAATAAATTTTCCTTATCATCTACATAGCCGAGTGGTTTTCAATATGAGAATCACCCGGCTATTTTTATGCCCTGATATTTTAAAAATTCATTTGAGAATATCAAATCATGGGCAGGAGAGGAGATGAAAATTATGCCTTATATCGCACCGGAAGTTGTGCGGGAAGTAAAGAGAATGGATTTACTGACGTACCTGAAGAACTATGAGCCGCAGGAGCTTGTGCATTTTTCAGGGAATACCTACACAACGAGGAGTCACGACAGTCTGAAGATTTCCAACGGGAAATGGATGTGGTGGAGTCAGAGTATCGGTGGCAGATCAGCACTGGATTATCTGATTAAAGTCAGAGGATATTCCTTTATGGAGGCAATAGAAATCATTGCAGGACAGGCGGCGATTCAGCCGCCTGTTTCGGTATCTGCCGAAAAGAAAACGGAGAAAGTGCTGCTATTACCGAAGCCATATCGCTATACAGAGTATGTGGTTTCATACCTGAAGAACCGAGGAATTGATGAGGAACTGATTGATTTTTGCCTGAAAACAGGGCGGTTGTATGAGAGTGCAGAACATCACAATGCTGTATTTGTGGGCAGGGATCAGGAGAATCAACCGAGGTATGCAGCGTTACGGGGAGTGGGAACAGACTTCATCGGAGAAGCAAGCGGAAGTGATAAACACTATTCATTTTCTATTCCGGCGGAAGAAATTTGCAGTGAAGTGCACTTATTTGAATCAGCCATTGATCTGTTATCGTATGCCACGATGGAGAAGCTAGATGGGAAAAACTGGAGAGAAACGCACCTGTTGTCTCTTGCGGGGGTTTACCGACCGGCACAGAAACTTGAGGAAAGTAAGATACCTTCTACACTGGTTCGTTTCCTGAAAGAATACCCGCATGTGCAGACAATAGTCTTTCACTTGGATAATGATCGGGCAGGAAGACTTGCAACAAAAGCGATTCAGACGGTATTGCCGAAGAACTATCAGACGAAGGACAAGCCACCGCTGATTGGGAAAGATTACAATGATTTTTTGTGTTCCCGGTTGGGATTACAGCGGACAATACGTGAGAAAAAGAGTCAGGAGAAAGGGAGAGAACGATGAAAGCAATTAAATATGAATTGAAAATTATTCACAAAAAAGAGATTGTACTGGCAGCAGGCAGCCGAAAAATGATTGAAGAAAGCCTAAAAACAATGCTGCAAGCAGAGAAAGATTTGGACGTGACCGGAGATGAATTGCTTGGAATTGTGGTGGAAGAAAAGGACGAAAGAGAATGTCCGGGAGCGTGTGATGGGTGTTTGTATTATTGTCCGAAAGAGGAAGACTGCATGATGGATGATCTGGAAAACAGGTGTCAGGAATGTGAATCTTTCTGTAAAAAATGTGGAAGCTGCTCTATGATATCGTGCGGTGAATGTGGAGATGAAACGTGCGATATCTGCCATTGGCGCTGCCAAGAGTGTGGGAGCTGTACGCATCCACAGGGGGAAAAGTTACCGTAGGAACCTGTTATTTTCGGCAAGTTGATTTTGGTACACCCGAAGCGGTGACGCAAGGGGTACGGGATACACAATACCAGCAAGCAACGCCTTTGGATAGCCAGACGGATGTTCCGTCTGTGCCATCCTGCGGCAGCTTGTCAGGGAAGTTCCCTGAAACCCTTGTGAAAGAAGTGTAAGGAGGTGCTGTGAGAAGGAAGAATTGTTGGAAAGGAGGCAGAAGAGATGTGGCAGTTTTTTAGTGGCATGTTTGTGGGAACATTGTGTGGCATTTCGTTGATGTGTTTGGTGCAAGTCAATCGACTTCATCATACAGATCAGGAAGAGTAAGAATACAGGAAAGGAAGTTGGAACTATGCAGGTACAGATAGAAGTAAAAGAGAAAAAGAAAGACCGGAAACGGATGGAGCAGTATTTGGAACAGTGGAAGAAGAAAGGAGGGCAAAAACATGCTAGCTGTTAAAGTATTTGCAGAAGGAGTGGCGGAGCAGATCAAAGAATATCTTCCGCCGGAGTATGAATCGGTAACATGTTCGGTCAAAGAACAGAATAAGACGAACAGTGTATTGCAGGTGGGAATTCAGGTGGATAAGCCGGGACACGCTGCTTCTCCGATTGTCTATATGGAATCGTTTTATAATGAGGTGCGGAGTGGAGAACCAATGGATAAAATTATGAGGAACATCGCAGAAGTGATTCAGGATGCACTGGATGGTCCGGCATTGGATCAGAGTATCCGAATTGAGGAATTTGAGTCGATTAAAGATTATTTGGCGGTCATGGTCGTGAATACGGCGGAGAACCGGAAACTGTTAGAACAAGTGCCTCATAAGGAAGTGGCGGATCTGTCGCTGCTTTGCTATGCGGATCTTCCGGTGGATCAGGGAGATTACAGCGCGACTTTCAAGATCACGGAACAGATATTAAAAAAGTGGAATGTGGATCAGGAAGAAGTGTTCCAGATTGCGTCAGAAAATATAACCCCTGCGAATACTCCGGTGTTACAAAACTTAGAGGAGGTAACAAGGCAGATTCTTATAGGAGGCGCCCCACCGGAGAATTTGCTGAAGAAAGAGATCGACTTTTCCAATCAGGAGGCGATGATGTTGGTGCTCACAAATGAAAAGAAAAATTTTGGAGCAGCCATGATGTTTGAATCGCAGGTGATGGATAAATTAAGTCAGTCCTTTCCGGAAGGATTTTATATCTTGCCATCTTCTTTGCATGAAGTTTTGATTCTTCCTGACCGTGGGGGAATTTCGCCGAAAGAACTGGGAGCGATGGTGCGAGAAGTAAATCAGAGTCAGGTGGAGAAGATGGAACAGTTATCAGATCGGGTTTACTGCTACGATAAGGAAAAGCAGAAGATTGTAGAAGTTCCGGAATCCATAGAGCGGGGAAAGGAGATGACGCGATGAGAAAACGGAATATTGCCATCATGTTTCGGTTGAATCGAAAGGAAGCAGAGGCGTTGGATAAGAAAGTGAAGAAAAGCGGTTTGAACCGGGAGGCATACCTGCGTCAAGTCATTACCGGGGTTGTCCCAAGAGATGCACCGCCACCGGATTATTATTCCATGATACGGGAGCTTCATAAAATCGGGAATAACCTGAATCAGATTGCGCAGAAAGCCCATGTGCTGAATGTGATGGATGTTCAGAGATATGATGCGGCAGTCCGGCTGTTCGAGCAGACGGTAAAAGAGATTACGGAAGCAGTGATTTTACCGGAGAAAAATCCGCAGGAAAGAACGGGCAGATGTGAGAAAAGAGGTCAGTGAGATGGCAACCACATCCATTTGGAGTGTGAAGGGGTGGCTTGGAAAGGTCGTGATTTATGTAGAGAATCCAGAGAAGACGAGAAAGCCAGTTTATGTAGAGCAAAAAGAAATCACGGAAGAAGAATCACAAGGGCTGTCCGATGTCATTGCATATGCAGTAGATGAAGAAAAGACAAGACTCAAAAAACGGGGAAAGGAAATTGCGGAGGAAGTAATTGCTATGCAGCAGTATGTTTCCGGCGTGAATTGTGCACCAGCTACTGCCCGTGGAGAAATGATGGCAGTCAAAAAAACGGTACGGGAAAGATGAGGGAATCATGGCATTTCATGGGTATCAGTCTTTTGCGCCGGGAGAGTGTACGCCGGCGATGGCGCATGAGATCGGTGTGAGACTGGCGGAAGCATTGTGGGGCGATCGGTTTCAGGTGTTGGTGGCAACTCATTTGGATAAGGAGAACCATTTGCACAATCATTTTGTAGTTAACTCGGTTTCCTTTTTGGATGGGAAAGGGTATCACCGGACGAAACAAGATTATCTCCAGATGCGAAAGGAATTAGACCGATTGTGTAAGGAGTATGCGTTATCGGTGATTGAACAGCCAAGTGAGGGCAAGTCTCAGCATTATGGAGAGTGGAAGGCGAATCAGGAACAAAAGCCAACTTACCGGGGAATGGTACGGGCAGATGTAGATGAAGCAATCCGCAGGGCAAGGACGGAAAATCAGTTTTTCCATTTTCTAAGGGAAAAGGGGTATGACATCAAGTTCGGGCGGGATATTACCTTGCGACCGGTGGGACGAGACAGAGGATTGAAACTTGCTCGCAACTTTGGAGAGGCATACACGATGGAAGCAATCCGCAGGAGAATTTTAACAGAAGAAAAGAGTCCGTTTCAGAAAACTTCTTATTGCTTGGTACAAGAGCAAAGAAAAACCAGACAGATCTTTTTGCATGGAACATTCCAACCGAAACGAAAAATTGGAGGATTGCGGGGACTGTACCTGCATTATTGTTATCTGTTGGGAATTCTTCCGAAAACTCGGTCATCCGTGAATCAAAAAGAATTGCATTTATTGCTGAGGGAAGATTTAAATAAATTGAATCAGATTAAAAAAGAAACAAGGCTGCTTTGTCGTTGTCATATTGATACCGCAGAGCAGCTTTTTTCGTGGAAGGAAACTTGTGAAAGCCGACGAAAACAGTTGGTGGATGAGCGTACACATCTCAGGTATCGACTCCGAAGTGCAAAGGATGAGAATGTGCAGGAAGCGTTGAAAGCTGAGATTTCCAAATTGACAGAAGAGATAAAAGAACTGCAAGAGGAGGTGAAACTTTGTGATGGAATTGCCGCGCGGTCTCAGATTTTAAAAGGGAAAATTTCTATCGTGAGGCAGGAGACAATAGAGAGAAAGGAGGAGGTAAGACATGAACACATCAGGGGAAGCCGCTGATCAAGTAGTGCGGATGTCGCTGGAAGTGGGAGAAGCAGCATTGAAAATTTCCGGGGCGGGAGCCAAACAACTTGCAGTGCTTTTATATGCCATTTTGAAAGAACAGAAAAAGACACGTGGGCGGGCGAGACTGGAAACGCTGGTGCGTTCGGGACGTCCATTGACGGTATTTTCCGTGAAAGAAAGTGATTTGCGTAAATTTGTGCAGGAGGCAAAGCGGTATGGAATTTTATACTGTGCGGTGCGAAATCCAAGAGGAAGCAGTGATGGAATGGTAGACATCATGGTAAAGGAAGAGGACGCTCCTCGGATCAACCGTATTTTAGAACGCTTTCAGTTCGCATCGGTTACGGAGGCGGCGCAGATTAAGACGGAAATCGAAAAATCACGGGAACAGAAAGCAAAGACCGTTGGAGAAGAAAGAACTGGAGTGAAGAAATCCGGGAAGTCTCAGGATGTGCCGGAGCGAACCGGACGGGAGAAAGCTGATACCGATCAGTTGATGGAGGAATTGATGGGCGCACCTAGTAAGAAAGAGGAGACACAGCCACGAAACCCCTCTTTGGCAAAGACAGAGAAATCCCTTCTGTCCGAGCCTATCTCCGAGAAGCACAACAAAACCGCCGAGGGTACTTTTAAGCTGTATATGCCGACCACACCTGCGAAGAGATCGGTGCGGGAGGAATTACGGGAGATTCAGGCGGAACGAAACCAGAAGAATCGAAATCAGCCAGTTTCAGATCGTGTACAGCAAAGAGGAAGAAGACAGCAAGAAAGAGTACTGGAGCATCGGCAGCCACAGAACAGGAAACCGAAAAAAATAAGCAAAGAGAGGTAAAAAGATATGAGTATAAATTTTGATTCCATGTTAAATGTATCTGCAGTTCCACAGGATGATCGCACAGCGGCATTTATTGCGGAGAGTAAGAATAACCGGAACCGTTGTTATGAATTGTCAGAACAGATTACGGCGGCAGTTGCAACGGATAGTCAGATGTTTCAGAAATATCTGGATGTGCAGAGCCGCTTTGACCGCTATACTGCGAGTAATTCCCTGCTGATTTTAGCGCAGCGACCGGAGGTGCAGAAGTTAGGCGATTATAGTTACTGGAGAAGTCAGGGCACTTTTGTGAAACGACAGGAGCGGGATAATCCGGTACTCATTTTGGAGCCGGGAAAAGAGTATGAGCGTGAAGATGGAAGTATTGGAACGTATTACAATGCCAAGAAACTGTACGAACCATCGCAGACCAGTTTACGCAATTATACGCAGGAGAAGCCACAGGTCACAGAACAACAGCTGATTCGTGCGCTGCTCAGCAATCCTCCGGTGAATATTGTTCCGGCAGAACCGGATCAGATGCCGGAGGGGAAAGGTGCACTGTTTGCACCGGATGAAAAATGTATCTATGTAAGAAAAGGGATGGACGCACAATCCATTTTTCTCTCTCTATCCCCGGAGCTTGCACTTGCAGGGTTTGCAGATGGAAATAAGATGTATGACCGGGATGCAGAGGCATTTCATGCTTACTGCGCGTCTTATATGCTTTGCAAGAAGTATGGCATTGACACACAGTATTTTGATTTCAGCCATGCACCGGAGTTTTTTGAAAACATGGAACCGCAGGAAGTCCGTGCGGAGTTAGCGAAAGCGCAGGAATCCTTTAAGAACATCAATGCCCGGATGGAGAAGTCTTTGCAGCAGGAACGCAATCAGACGGAACGTCAGCAGCCACGCGCGGAATCTCATCCGCAGAGAGACGATGCGAGATAGAGCAGAGAACGAAAGGAGTGGAAAAACGAATGAGAAAAAGAAAGTTCCGTATGGGAGGTGAGGACATTTGCATGAGGAAAAAGTGACTTTGAAATTAGACCGGTATGAGTGCGGCGTGATTTTTCATTCCCTGAAAGATAAGCGGAATCAGTTGTTGGAAACGAATCAGGATACAGAGCTTGTAGATGATGTGCTAATGAAAGTCATTGAAGGAATGGAACAACTGCCGGAGAAAGAACGAAAGGGGCGGTGGCACCGTGAAGAGCGATGACAGGAAAGAGAGCTGGGTACTGATTTTATTCGGAATCATTCCGGTGGTGTGGCTTGCACTATTGACTGCTCCGTTTTTCTTTGATGGGCTTTTGAGCGTGATTGAAAAATTACCAGAAGCAATCCAGCATCCGTTTCGGATTCAAATTTGTAAGGACAGCCTGAAAACTGTCCTTCTTTTTATTGCTTGCTATGGAATGGGAATCGGGATTTATTTATCCACGAGAAGAAATTACCGGAGAGGCGAAGAACATGGTTCGGCACAGTGGGGAAATGCTCAGGAGATCAACAAGAAATACAGCGACAAGAAATTTGAGGCAAACAAGTTGATGACGAAACATGTGCGGATCAGTTATAACAGCCGGAAGCACCGGAGAAATCTGTTGACGATTGCCGTGGGAGGCAGCGGTTCGGGAAAAACCCGCTTTTTTTGCAAGCCCAATCTGATGCAGGCGAACACTTCTTTTGTAGTGCTTGATCCAAAGGGAGAAAATTTGCGGGATACGGGACACCTTTTGGAGGCGAAAGGCTATGAAGTACGGGTGTTGGATTTGATCAATATGGAGAAAAGCCATTGTTACAATCCCTTTGTATATTTGAAGGATGACAATGATGTGCAGCGGCTTGTGACAAACTTATTCAAGGCAACGACGCCGAAAGGAAGCCAGAGCAACGATCCTTTTTGGGATACTGCCGCATCCATGCTTTTGCTGGCGTTGATTTTTTATCTGAAATACGAAGCGCCGAAAGAGGAACAGAATTTCCCGATGGTAATGGAAATGCTGCGGGCAGGGGAAGTGCGGGAGGACAACGACGATTATCAGTCACCGTTGGATGAATTGTTTGAGCGGCTGGAGATGAAGAACCCGGATCATATCGCTGTAAAGTATTATAAGGGCTATCACTCAGGAAGCGCCAAAACCTTAAAATCAATTCAGATTACACTGGCGGCAAGATTGGAAAAATTCAATCTGTCTAGTGCAATGACCTTGTGATATTTAATTAAATATTCTGGTAATCACAGCTGGTTTGATGTATAATAAAAAG
>URCR01000056.1 GCA_900546325.1 uncultured Lachnospiraceae bacterium
AACTAGCTGTGATTACCAGAATATTTAATTAAATATCACAAGGTCATTACACTAGTGCCTCATGATCGTGATTATGTAGTGCAAGATCTGCACCGATCGCATACTGATATGCCTCCCCTTCGGGCGTGTCACAGTAAGTCTTTAGAAGAGCCTGAATATGAGGCAATTCTTCAAATCTTCCCCAATGACTCAATATCCGGGAAATATTATAAAAATTGATTGTCCATACAGACGCTTTTTTCGTATTGGTATGCGCGTATAGTGCGGTAAAAAGAGAAAGTGCTTTTGCCGGGTCGCATTGCTCAAAAAGAACATCGCGGAACAGTTTGGAAGAATTCCTTCGATAGCGAAAGTAAAGAAACACTGCAGCCATCCCAAGTAACAACAGAAATATACGCCCGGGAATTTGAAATTGCACAGTGAACAGAAAAAGCACAAGTGTACTGATCGTAACCAGCTTTAACAGTTTGACATTTCTTAAGTAGCCGTTTACTATCTGTTGTTCCTTTTCGGTGATCGTTACCGGGATAGAGGAAATAAGATCTTGATATTGTGTTGTCATTTTTTCTTTCTGCGGCAGACTATCTGCCACAGACACTCCTTTCTTGTTTTAGATTATGTGAAGTTTTCTTCTTTTCAGAGTTCCAAAAGTGGATCGTTAGAAAATATCGTCCCCCCGTACTTCTACTTTCCATACTAAAATATTCAGAACACCGAGCAGACAAGGCATTCCAAAAAGAATTCCTGAACATTTCTCTGCCCATCCCACAGCTTTCCTGCAAAAAACAACAGAAGTCCAAAAACGGCGGTCAAAATTCCTCTTCCATAATGTCCTTCCACCGATATCCCTCCCTTCCGTACCATTTAGCAAAACGGTACAACTCTTTTTTATCGTGATTTAAGCGGAAGGAACCTTTTTCCCCATTACAGTCAATGAAAAATATTTTATAATATGTCTGGGAACCGGATCCTCTGTCACCTGGTTCTCTTTCGCATCCGATATAAGTGATCTCCCTGAAATAATTGCGGTGAAATACCTGAAATCCCGCACTGACCGAATATTCTGTAAACCATTCCCTCTGATGCTCCGGCAATGCAAAATCTGTTCGGTCTTTATATCGTTTTCCAACAGCACGTTCTACTTTTCGCAGGTGTACATAGGCCCCTCCACCAATAAAGATTGTAAGTCCGATCATCATCAGACTATAGAAAGAAAACAGCAATTTGGCACTTCCGACAAGATCATCTCTTCTCCAGAAGAGACATCCTATAAATGCGATGAAAAAGATGATTCCCATAACAACAGCCAAAGCTCCAAGGCTGCGCCAGATCCCCTGGAACGGGTTACATCTGTAAAAATCAAAATCTTCCCGACTGTTCTCTGATACATTTTCTGATTGTTTCTTTTTCATTTAGAACACCTCTCTTTTTTCAAGCCAGCAAAGTAATTTTTGATATCCCGTATAGGAAGGATCTACAAAAGTCAGCTTTTTCCCGTTTTGATAAAAAACAACTTTGTCATTGTTCAGTCCCGTGAAACGATATACTACATCATCTCTGTGAAAGTCTGCTTTTTGAAACAATGTTTCTATCCGTATGTCTGCCCCTTTGATCAGTATCTTCTTTTTCCGGCAATAAAGGCGTAAAAAAGCAAGGAGCAGTGCACACACACCGATCAATCCTGCATAAACGGTGTCGGCACCTGTCTGAAATGCCTGTGTGAGAAACCCAAGCATGCCAAATGTACCAAATATTCCGGAAAACCAGAGAAAGGCAGAAAGCACCCAAAAAAGTATTGGGGGCATCCGTACTAAGATGACATTACCTTTTGCCGAATGTTCTTCTGCATGTCTCTGTTTTCTGTCGAAAAAAAGCAATGCTCCAAATAAAAGTATCCAGATCACAGCGATGCTGATCCGAACCGGCTGTGGTAACGAATTTATTTTCTCAGGCCAAATTTTTGTCTTTTGAGCAGAAGTATCTGCTTTCTTACGGGAAAGTAAAATACCTTCTTTGGAATGTGGAAGATACTCTGCCAAGATAACATCCCCGGTCGCAATCCCGTTTTTTCCATGAAGGATGAGTTTTACCGTAGTCCCTTTTGGAGTTTGAACCGAAATATTGTAACTTTCCCATTTGTTTTCTGAATGGACATTGCTTCCCGCTTCTACAACCCCCTCAAAAGAAATAAACTGGTCTTTGAGCGCATAAGGAAGATCTGCCGCTGCTGGAAATAGCGCACGAAAGAAAAGAAATAACATCATCAAAAGAATCAGGATATTCACTGACACTTCCAGAAAATGTTTTTTCTTTTCCAGTATCCGTTTCCCTTTCCAGTCGATCATCTTTTCAAAAGAAAACCGAAAAAATCCTTTCCGGCAATAATGGATACAAAGCCAGAGAAGGATTCCAAAAATAATAATATGTTTTCCATAAAAAATAAACAAAAACTGTTCTTTTGTCATCATAAAGGTGTCTCCCATCATATGCACATATTATAGCATTTTCAGTGAAAAGATTCCAATAAAAAATAAGCAGCTTTCTGAAGTTTCCCGCTTTTTATTTTTGCTTCAGTGCGATCAACGTAAAAAGCAGATATGCCAAGATAGCCAAGGCAGATGCTTCGATTCCGAAATCCCCGCCGGTAATCCACATACGATCAGAGTCCAGTACCCACTGGAAGACAGCACTCCCGTCTGGAGGATTCCCAATCGATAAGATTCCGCCGATGATCACTGTATTCCAGACTCCGTGTACACATGCGCTGTTCCATACAGATCCGGTTTTACAGACAATAACAGAAAATAAAATTCCGACAATACTTCCTGCTGCCAAAAGCTGGATAATACTGAGAAGATCCATGGAAGTTCCGACCAGATGAAGTGCTCCAAAGAAAATGGAAGGGAGTAAAACAGCCGTTCTCTTAGAAAATTTCTGTTCCAGACTTCCCATGATCAGTCCTCGGAAAATAAGTTCTTCCGAGATACCTCCGCCGATACCGAAGAAAAAGATGCCTCCAGTCAGCAGTTCCGGTATCTTCTCAAAATTTTTGTACTGTATCTCCCAATGACCGCCTGCGATCATCGCAATACCAAGTACCAAAAGCGGCATGGCAAATGCCAGAAGCACCCACTTTGCCGAGATAGAAAATTTCGGAATATGAAACTGCTCCGGCTGCTGTTTCATAATTTTTCTAAGAAACAGGCAGACACTCTTCCAGGTAAAGAATGCATATAAAAGCCCCGCTAATATATTCCCCGCTGCCGAAGGAACACCACAGGAAACAGCAGCAGCTCCAAGCAGAAGTGCTGCGTTTTGCGCCAGGATTAAAATACCAATAGCACCGGCAATGACA
The DNA here is from genome assembly GCA_900546325.1 of uncultured Lachnospiraceae bacterium. Taxonomy (GTDB): domain Bacteria; phylum Bacillota; class Clostridia; order Lachnospirales; family Lachnospiraceae; genus Faecalimonas. The sequence continues at coordinate 3,356 of URCR01000056.1, forward strand.
GTTAGCATTTGCTTTGTCGTAAAAATACCTGCATATTCATTTTTTCCTGTCTTTCGTATTTGATTTTTCATAATAAGTACACCTCTGTTTGATTGATTTTTTTCCAGTATAGCTGGGACAAACTAATCTATCGCAAAGAAAAAGTAAAAAAAGAGTAAAATCTTCATCATAAAATACTGTACACTCACTCTATTTTGTGCTATACTCTACATCGCATTTATAAAATCAGAAGGGCTTTCTTACCCTCTGGACTGGTTCGCGAACTTCCCAGTATAAAAAACCAAGTATCTCGTACTGTGGTCTTTTGATGACCATAGAAATAAAAAAGTAAAGGAGATTGGAGAATGAATGCTAAAAAAGTCATTATTGACTGCGATCCCGGAATCGATGACGCACTTGCCCTGATGCTGGCACTTTGCTCACCCGAATTAGAAATTTTAGGGATCACAGTTGTCTCTGGAAATGTACCGGCAAAAAAAGGCGCGGCAAATGCAAAAAAAGTCCTTCACTGGATGAACCGGCCGGATATTCCTGTCTATCTTGGAGAAGAACTGCCGCTTGTCCGTCCTTATGTGGATGCTATGGATACCCACGGGGAAGACGGTCTCGGCGAATCTCATTACCCTGAAATTACTAATCAAATAGCGGATGCGAGTGGTGTAGAGTTTCTTACCCGCACACTGCAAAGAGCTGCCCAAAATGATGACCCGGTTTCGATCATTGCACTGGGACCTCTTACAAACCTTGCAAGAGTGATTCAAAAGGATCCACAAAGTCTTGCCGGACTTGGGGAGCTGATCAGCATGGGCGGAAGTTATCAAAGCCACGGAAACTGCTCTCCTGTTGCAGAATACAACTACTGGTGTGATCCTCATGCGGCAGAAATCGTATACCGTGCATTTGAAAACCTGCCTGTTTGCCAGAATAAAAAAATTCATATGGTCGGATTAGATGTAACAAGAAAAATTGTCCTGACTCCCAACATCTTAGAATATATGTGCTATGTGAATCCGCCGATGGGAGAACGGATCCGAAAGATTACCCGGTTTTATTTTGACTTCCACTGGAAGCAGGAAGGTGTCATCGGCTGTGTCATCAATGATCCTCTTGCGGTGGCCTATTTTATAGACCGTACACTCTGCAGCGGCATCGATGCCTGTACGAGAATTGCAACAGACGGACTTTGCATCGGGCAAAGTGTCGTAGATGGATTTGATTTCTGGCACGGACACAAAAACAGCCACATTCTGACCCGTACTTCCCCTCCTGCATTTATGCAGATGTTTTTTGACAGAGTTCTGGGAGTACAGCCCGAGATAAGCCGTTCTGTATTAGAGCAGATCATGAAAGGAGACACACTATGAGAAAATTTTCAACAAATAAACTTTGCATTCTCGCACTTTGTGCTGTGATAAACCTCATTGGAGCCCAGATCGCACTGCTGCTTCTACTCCCGGTTTATCTGGATTCTCTTGGAACCGTATTCGCAGCAGCGATGATGGGGCCTCTTTACGGAATGATCCCGGGGATCATCAGCAATTTGGTCGGAGGAGTGACTACTGATATTTATGCACTTTATTACCTGCCCGTTCAGATGATCACCGGTGGGATTGCGGGACTTGTCTTTCAGAAAATATCATTTCGCGATAGAAAAAGTTTTGTAAAAATCCTGCTTGGAGCGGGAATCATCAGTATTCCCGGAACGGTCGTCAGTTCTTCCATCACTGCAATCGTGTTTGGAGGAATTACTTCTTCCGGATCCACACTTCTGGTGCAGCTGCTCCATCATCTTGGTCTGGGATTAACTGCCAGTGTCTGTGTCGTACAAGGATTGACAGACTATGCAGACAGATCCATTGTTCTTGCTTTGACTGTTGCTCTGCTGGCTGTGGTTCCTTCTTCCGTCAAAGCAGTTACAAGTAAGGAGAAACCTCATGGAAAGATATAATAAGATCACCAATAAAAATCCCCAGGAAATCGTACTGCTGAAAGCCAAACCATGTGCCTGGGGAAAGTGCCGCTTCTGTGATTATATTGACGACAATTCCCGGGATATTGATACAATAAATCATCTGAACTATGAAATCCTCTCCCGTGTCACAGGAGAACTCGGAGTGTTGGAAGTCATCAACTCCGGCAGCTGTTTTGAGCTTCCGGAAGAAACATTGCAAATGATCAAAGATGTCATTGTAGAAAAAAAGATCCACCGCCTCTTCTTTGAAGCGCACTGGATGTATCGGAAGCATTTACAAAAAATGCGGGATTATATGGGAATTCCAATTACTTTTAAGATCGGTGTAGAGACATTTGACCGGAGTTTTCGGGAAGACTATTTAAATAAACATGCGGATTTTCATTCGCCGGAAGAAGTCCGCAGCTATTTTGATTCACCATGCTTGATGGTCGGGATCAAAGGGCAGACAAAAGAGATGATTGATTACGACATCCAAATGCTGAAGACGCATTTTGAACTGGGAACGGTCAATGTGTTTACAGATAACAGTACCGATGTCAAACGGGATCAGGAACTGGTGGACTGGTTTATGAATAAATATGCGGATCTCTTAGAGGATCCAAGGATAGAAGTGTTGTACGAAAAGACAGATTTTGGTGTAGGGGACTGAGAATCACTCTCGTCCCCTGCTTTATATATATAGCTTCCTTATTATAATCTCATAAATTATATGAGCTGTCTGTTAAATTTCTCTTGCAGTCTGATAGCCTTCTGTAATTGCATCTTTGATATTTCCGACCTTCTTTGCATCTCCGATCAGATGGTAAGAAACATTTGCTTTCTGAAGCATTTCTTCTAATTTCGGATCTGGACGGTATCCCATTGCAAGTACAAGTGTATCTGCATCAGAAATACAGTGTTCTTCTCCACTTTCTGTATAGTAGATTTTCTCGGATTCTACCCGTTCTACTTTCGCTTTACAGTGAATCTGGATTCCTTTTTTCATCATGCGCTGTGTCAGAAGGCTTCTGCCCGGACCGGATTCCTGAAGCATGATTCCATCTGCCATCTCAAGAAGCACGATCTCACGGTTTCTCGGGAAAAGATCATTGACAAGCGGTGCAAGATAGTCTGCTGTTTCACATCCGACAGATCCCCCTCCGATGACTACTACTTTTCTTCCGGCAAATGCTTTTCCCGCAAGAATGTCATCTGCGGTCACGCAATGTTTAAATGCGGTAAATGCATTTACTACGATCGGATCAGATCCGGTTCCTGCGATCACCTCATAGCCTGCAAATTCTCCCCGCAGCAGTTCTTCTGTCACTTCGCAGTTCAGACGAATCTCTACACCTTCATGGAGCAGCTTTCTCTCCATATATTGAATCACTTTTGTAAGTTCCTGCTTTGCGATCGGAACTGCCGCCAGTTTTACGAGTCCTCCAAGGCTGTCCCCTTTTTCGCATAATACGACATCGTGGCCGCGCTTTCTGGCAACAAACGCTGCCTCCATTCCGGCAGGACCCCCTCCGATGACAAGCACTTTTTTCTTCTCTGTGGCAGCCGGGATATTATCTTCATTTTCCAGCTCCAGAGATGGATTGACAGTACATGCGACACGTTTTCCAAACATAATTCCATTCAGGCAGCGCAGGCATCCGATACACGGACGGATTTCGTCTTCTCTTCCTTCGCGAGCTTTCTGTACAAATTCCGGGTCACAGAGGTTGGCACGTCCGATCATACAGATATCCGCTTTTCCATTTGCAATCAGTTCTTCTGCAAACCACGGTTCTGTGATACGTCCTACCGTAGCAACCGGGATAGATACTTGTTTTTTGATCTCCTCCCCGACTTTGCTGTGGGAACCCATAGGTGTTCCCGGTGCCGGGATCGAACTGCCTCGCATAATTGTTGTTCCTCCGGATACATGAATGAAATCAACTCCGGCTTTTTCTAACTGTTTTGCCACATAGACGGCATCATTTACATTCTGACCGCCGTCCGTATATTCATCGCCGGAAATACGGACATCGATAATGAAATCCTTCCCGCACATTTTTCTGACTTCCTCAATGACTTCCAGTGTCAGGCGCAGTCTGCCGTGGATGTCTCCGCCGTAGGCATCTGTTCTCTTATTATAGAGCGGAGAAAGAAAGCCGCCAAGTAAGCCGTGGGCGTGGGCTGCGTGGATCTCTACTCCGTCACCGCCGGCTTGCTTTACACGGAATGCAGCTTCCCCGAACTGTCTGATGATCACTTTCAGCTCTTCTATGGTCACTGCCCGCGGAGCCTCCTTTGCATAGTAAGGACCGACATTGGACGGGGCGATCAGCTGCGGAGTTCCCGGCACCGGAAATGCCATATAGGCCGGATGAAATAGCTGTGGAAGAATTTTGGCACCATATTTATGAACTGCATCAGTCAGCTTCTTCCAACCCGGAATATAAGAATCATCGCAGATTGACATATCTCCCGGCAGATAGATATAAGTAGATTCTACGGTGGTGACCTCTGTGATGATCAGGCCGACTCCTCCTTTTGCACGCGCTGCATAGTGCTCGACTAACTCATCTGTGACATAGCCTTTGTCAGCAAGGTTTGTGGAAATCGGCGGCATAAATACACGATTTTTTACTGTTGTACTTCCAATCGCAATTGGGGAAAGTAAATGTTCATAAGAATTCATAATTCGTATCTCCTTCGTATTCATTTGTTCTTCTCTTATTGTATCATGTCTTTCTTTTCCAAACCTGCCCTTTCAGATACACCAACCGGCAGATTTTGTCCTCTTTTGCCATTGGATTGCAATCTTTTCTAAAAATCTGTGCTGATTTTATCTGTACTTATGTTTCAGCAAAGAGCAATTCTATTTTCCCATCTGCCGTAACTGTGGCACCATTCCACGCTTCTTTCGCCTGACAGCAGAATTTCCCTTGTTCTTTCCAAAGAACAAGCTTCTCATCTTCATACACGATCTGCCTGTTTTCCTCCACAAGATGGGAAAGCAGGCTTTTCTGCTCTTCGTCCAGCTGCATTGCTCTTCGCTCCTCATCTTTACTGTACTTGAGATTCTGCCGGAACTGCCTGCGATAAGCGCTCGGCAGAATTCCATAGAGTTCCCGGAACGTCTTTGTGTAGGCTTTTCCATTTGGCATTCCACATCCGAGAGCAATCTGCTCGATCTGTTCTTTTCCCTCCAGCAATGCTTCCAGGGAGGCCCGCACCCGGACATAAGATAAATATTTGCTAAACGGAATTCCCGTATATTTTTTCAAAAGCTTGGAGGTATAAGATACGCTGAATGAAAGCTGATCTGCCACATCCTGAAGCGTCAATGGCTCTTTGAAATGTTCATCAATGTACCGGATCGCCTTGAGATAGTTCTCCTGATACTCCGATTGAAGCGGAAGTTCTTCCAGCGAAACATTTTCACGGGCTGAAAAACAGACAAGTTCTGCCATCAGCACATTCAATCGCAGCAGATTGCTCTGACCGTCCATCAGCATCTTTACGAGTTCCCCGATCTTGCGCTTCAGTGGAAAATAGACCGAAGGATTCTTCTGACTGCTAAACACTCCCGAATAGAACTGTCCCTTTCCCTCTCCCGTCATCGACTCCGGCATACGGTCAAAATCGATATGAATCGTCAAAATTTTCCCGTCGTCCCGCCTGCATCGTTTTCTGAGCAGATGCATTTCATAGGGTACGATGAGAATCAGCTCTTCCCTGTGAACAATCGTGGAAAACTGTTCTGTCACAGCCTCATATTCTCCACAGAGCACATAGGAGAGTTCCAGGCTGCTCTGTCTTGTAAAAACATTTTGCGAAAATCCATTGATACTAAGACTCAACGGGTAACCGAACTTCTGCCCGGAAAAATCATAATATCCACTCATATCTTTCATAAATTCGGATCCTTTCTCTCTTCTGTCACTCAGACTTTCTCGGTGTTTTTTGCATATCTCATATTTTACCATACTTCGACGATGTTTCCTATCGGATTCGGCAAAGTAATCTGCTTTTTCAGGGATAAATAGAAAATCAGCAAAACCAAATCTTCGGCACTTTCTAAAAGCACCCTTCGGTTTTGCTGATTTTCAAAACACGCTGAAACGAAATGATTTCATCTATTTCTGATGAATTTGATAAGTTCCCGCCTCAAGATCTACGTTTACTTCTGTCCCGTCAGCAAAGACAGTTTTTTGTTTCTTATAATTTCCATCCACAAATTCATGGCGCACCATTTCAGAATAAGCAACCTTCTCCTGAAGTTCTGCCACAGTCCGATAGCGATCAATCTCTCTTTCGAGTTCTTCTCCTTCTGCCTCACAGTTTAAGTATGCAGCACCACCGTTTAAAAGTGCATACAGCATATAGTCTCCCTCCGGCTTATCGGCATCCATCATCCATGGGAGTACCATACAATCATGGTATACGAGGTTAAACAGCGGAACCGGAACCCCCAGAGTCGAACCGTTTTCTTCCACCATAAATGAGTACAGACCATAGTGGGCTGTCACAAGACTTGGAACTGCCCAGTCGATCGTCTCCTCGGAACTTGCAATAATGTCATTTGCATTCAGGAAGTCAAAGCAGTTTTTCCGGTATTCCAAACATTCTTTTCGCGTCATCGTATGCCATGGATGCGCACATTCGTCCGGCTCGTTGCAGGTAAAGACATCCAGATATGTTCCTTCCAGCTGGATTCCCTGACGGAAAAGTTCTGTAAAGTTTCTCCTCAGGTAAAGTGGTGACTGGCTTGCACAGATGTATGTCTGCCATCCTCCTGCCCAGCGGCAGAAATCCGGTTTCTTTCCTTCCGGGGAAATCATGGAGAATTCCGGATCATATGTCTTTGCGTCAAAGTAGTAATCGCGGTACTGATCGTGGATCGCGAAGATATAATTCATCTCTTTCATACGGTCGGACAGTGATCTCATTCCTTCCCAACCACCGGCTTCCTCGCATGCAGGCAGGTAATCCGGGTGCTGATTGTCATAACCTGGATTTCCCCATCCATCCAGATGCAGATAAACTTTTTCAAGACCATGTTCCTTTAATTTCTGCATCTGCGCTTCCCTTACTGCAAACTGGATCACTTCATCATTCTTTTCCGGATGTTCTTTGTCATAATAGAAGGAATCCGGCGATACATGCGTTTTGATTCCGGTATGTACGATGGCGGAACCGATGAATTTATCCACGACCGGGTTTTTTGCAGCCTTTTCTTTCAGCGTAACAAGCAATGCTTTTTCCTTTGCGTAGGCTCTGTATACTTTACATAAATCATTGTAGTCTGCATCTTTTAAGAAACGGTATTTGATCGTACGCTTATAGGAAAGTTTTCCAAGACTCGGAAGCCATCTGACAGAGACATGACAGTAGTCAGACTCTTCCGGGTGCTCTACCTGATAGCCGGCATCCCATGGATCACAGACGATTCCGATATAGGCAGCTCCCGGTCTTACCTGTCCAAACCATGGCATAAATGCCCCGGCGCTGCACATTTGCCCGTCAAATACAATTTTTCCTGCATCATATTTCCAGTCATTTGGAATCAGCAGTCCCTGACGATTCGTGATAACGGTATACCAGTCACTTGCCTTTTTGCGAAATTCCATCTGTCCCGGCCAGTAGAAATTTCCGACAAGCTGCTCTGATTCTGTCAGAGGGTTCAGCTCAAAGAAAACATCCTCCGTCGCATACTCGATCCAGATCACTGTCTGAAAACTTAAGATATCCTCTTTCCCGGAAAGTTTAAAGCCGGAAAATACACTTCTGACCCCACAGCCGACACCGGTATTCCACTGGAAGTGTTCAATCTTACCTGCCTGATTGAAATATACTTTCTCATCGTTCACATAGAAATGCGGCTGATACGTTTTTTCTGACTGCCATGTTTCGCCGCAACTTGTAATCTCGATGCCGAGCGTTTCTGTGTTCAGAACAAGCGCTGTGTTCTGATGGCTTACTTTGATTTCATTCATATCCAATTTCCTCACTGTTTCTTGTTTTTTATTTATTTTATACCGAAATTGTTTCCCCGTCTATCCTTCGGAGATTTGTTTTCTGTATTTTATGACGACGGATTTGTGGAAAAACGAAACACATGAGGGACAGGAAGTTTTTCACCCGTCAGTGTTTCCTGAATTTCGCTCCACAGCTGTTCCACAGACACTTCCCCCTCACGGAAATCGTCCGGGATCAGACCACCGTTTTCATTTAAGATTGCAAAGGCTTCCTTTGATTTCCCCGTCTGGTGCAGTGCTTTGGCATAGAGAAAACGAATCCGGGATTCTTGTTTTTGGATCTTAGAAAGCTTCTCATACCATTTGACGATCCCTGCACTGTCATGGCACAGATCAAGCAGGCGAAAACCTTCTTTTATATAAGAAAGTTCGTCTTTTGCAAGCGCCATTCCCTGACAGATGTAACGAGAGGTTTTTGCCTCTTCTTTCTCCTGCAGGCAGACACATGCCAGACCATGGCAGGCCCACGGATTTTCCGCAATCTCTAACGACTTCTCAAATGCTTTCCTGGCATGTATGTATGAGCCTTCCTGATATTCCAGCACTCCAAGCTGGTAGTAGGCATACCAGTTATCTTTATTGTCTGTACAGACAGTCTTTCTCAGCAGATCAAGATATGCCCTTCCGATCACAAATTCCCCCGGCGGAAGCTTTGGATCCCGGCTGCACAGCTTTCCTGTCTTTAAAAATTCCTGCCAGTCATTTTCCAAATGTTTCCCGGAATCCTCAAAGAATAAATGTTCTGTTCCCCTGCGTTCTTTCTCCCACGCGCCAAACGGACTTCCGCATGCCACAGCAGAAGCAGGTTCTTTTGCTGTCTGTTTTGTAGAAATCAGCTTTTCTTCCAAATCCGGATATTCTGTCTTTGTTAAAATATAGTCTGCTGTGATCGATTTCAATTTCTCATAGGATTGAGACAAATCTTCTTTTGCCAGCTGAACCGGACCATACTGCTCCATCCACTCCCAGGTTGTATGCGGCGCCATAGGGATACAGCCGTACTGAGTTTTCCCAAGTCCTGCCTGGATCTCAATGTAGCGCCCCGCATCCTTTGTAAGAAATTCCTGCCAGCGGTCCGACCCTTCATTGTTTCCCCACGAGAACAGTTTCCTGCTCTGCAGCCGCTTTGTTGAGAGATGGAGAAGACCATAACCTGTCTCGTCCAGATGAGCGATATAGGTCGGAAAATCCTTTTCCAGTTCAAAGAAATAGTCCACTGCCTGTGGAATTTCTTTATATCTGGTCACATCCACTCCTTCCACAACCGGAATATCCACCTTGTATACTTTCCCTGCCTTTGAAGTGTATGCCTGCTTTGCAGGCACGATGATCCTTCCTTTTTCATGTTCCGGCACGGCAATATTGCTCCACCAGTACATCGGCACGACCTCCGTTCCCGGATTCACAACCCGCATACGGCAGTTCAGGAAGCGGCTTTCTTCCTCGAGCCAGAAATCCATCTGATAAAACACCCTTCGGATTCTTTCATATTCGTACATTCTGAGAATCGGGTATCCGTCCCCTTTGACACTTGCCACATACAGCGGAGCTGTCGTAAACGGAGAATGTCCGATGATCCCGATATTCCACTCAACGCCACCACTGAACCAGGCATTACAGACAGCAAGATTCCGAAACTGTAATACATCATTCGTATAGAGAAGATTTTTTCCGGTGCTCTTGTCGATCAGCGACCAGAGACGACCGCCCAATTCTGTCAGAAATTCTGCCCGCAGATATGCATTCTCCAGCACTGCCGTCTTTAGCTTTTTCTGGCGAAGCTCCCCTTTGTAACCATTATTCTGCCGATATGGATACGCACTTGGATACTGTCCGTAACCTTCATAGATTTCATCTGTCTCTCCCAGTACAAATTCTGTATTGCTCTGCTGGAGATTCACATGTCCCACCAAGTCAGGGACGCTGGACGTTTCGCCCAGATCCGCTGCCGGCAGAACGATTTCATCAAATCTTAATGTTGATTTCATATCGTTTCTTTTTCTATCCTTTCACACCGGTGTGTGCTACACCTTCGATAAACTGTTTCTGGAAAATGAAGAACATCACAATGACCGGTACCACGGACATCACTGCCCCGGACATCTGCATTGGATAATTTGTCGTAAACTGCCCCTGAAGTGTTGCAAGTGCCGGTGCCAGTATCATTTTATCCGGTGATGTATTGGCGATCATCGGCCACATAAAACTGTTCCATGCCGATTTTCCTGTAAAGATCACAACTGCAACAATACCAGGTTTGATCAGCGGAAGCATGATCTGCGCATAGATCCGGAAGAATCCACATCCATCCACGATCGCTGCCTCTTCCAGCTCTTTTGGAAGTGACATAAAGAACTGACGCAGCAGGAATACCGTAAATGCACTGCACAGATTCTGTATAAACAATGCCGGCAGAGAGTCAAGCACACCTAACTTCTGCATGATCAGGTACTGTGGCATGATAAAAATCTGTGACGGAACCATCAGAACCGATAAAATGATAATAAAAATCAGATTTTTCCCGCGAAACCGCAGTCTTGCAAATGCAAAGGCTGCCATAGAACAGAATAAGATCTGTCCCAGAACCGTGATCACTGTCACGATAATCGTATTCAAATAGACTCTTGCAAACGGAAGTGCCTCAAGAACCCCTTTGTATCCGTCCAGTTTCAAAGATTCCGGAAGGATTGTCGGCGGTATTCTCATTGTTTCTCCGATTCCTTTAAACGAAGTAAAGATCATCCACAGGAAAGGGAAAACAGTCAATAACGTACCTGCGATGAGGACGATATGTACAAATAAATATTTTGTTGTTGTCTTCTTTTTCATCTTTCCTCTCCTACTCATAGTGAACCCATTTTTTCTGCATGATGAACTGTATTGCAGTGACGATCATTACAATCAGGAATACAACACTTGAAATCGCTGCCGCATATCCCTTTCTGCCGTAGTCAAACGCATTTCGGTAGAACATCATGACCAGTGTCTGTGATGCTGCAAACGCAGGACTGTCTTTCGGAATCATCATAAAGATCGTATCAAAGATCTGGAAACTGCTGATGATCGATGTAATGACCACGAAAAAGATGGTAGGTGTCAAAATCGGAATCGTTATCTTTGTAAACGAAGCCACCGGACCTGCACCATCGATCACTGCCGCCTCATAATAAGACTTTGAAATTCCCTGCATACCTGCAAGCAAAATGATCATATTGTATCCGACTGCCATCCAGATTTCTACGATCAGCACCATGAGCAGTGCATACTGAGGGCTTGACAGCCAGTTTTTTCCCTCGATTCCGAACGCTCCGAGAATAGAGTTCAGTACTCCGTACTCTCCGTTGTAGATCCACTTCCACACAAGCGAGATCGCAACGGACATTGTTACGGCCGGAAGAAAGTATAAGGTACGATAAATGGATTTTCCCCTGATTTTCGTATTTAGCAGCGATGCCGTCAAAAGTGATAAAAGTACGATCGCCGGCACAATAATGACTGCTGATTTTAAAGAGTTCATAAGCGCTGTGAGAAATTCTTTATCCTGAAACAGTCTGGTGTAATTATCCAGTCCGCAGAAGGATGCGACATTGAACTGATTTACATCATTAAATCCAAACCACAGGTTCTGCAGAAACGGGAAAATATAGAAGATACTTAACCCGATTACGACCGGAGCGATGAAGAGATAGGCTGCTATCTCTTCCTTTCTCTGTCTTTTTCCCATTTTTGGTTTTTTGGTAATTGTTTTTTCACGAGTCATAATAGTTCCCTCTATTTTTCATTCATACGGTCATAGATTTCCTGAGCTTCTTTCTGCAGTTGTTTGCTGACCTCTTCGATTGTTTTTTCACCTGTAAATGCTTCTGTATATTTTTTCACTTCCAGATCGCGGATCTCTGACATAGATTTGCAGTATGGCATCGGTACTGCTTCATCAATATGGTTTGTAAATGCAGCCAGGTTCCACTCCGGAATAGTGTCGGCAAAATATTTCTGTGCATCTGTTCTTGCTGAGATAACGGATCCCATCTCTCCTTGAATCTTCATAGCCTCTTCACTTCCAAGCCAAAGTGCAAAATCAATTGCCGCATCTTTTTGTTTGGAGTTTTCATATACAGCATAACCAAGTCCGCCTGCCATGTTTGGCTCTTTTCCGTTGTAAGACGGATACTCTACAAGATTGATCTTATCTTTTATCTCTTCATTACTTGCAAACTGAGTTGTCATATAAGATCCTCCCAAAAACATTGCAAGACGTCCGGCTTCAAATCTTGTAGCTGCTGAAGAGTCTGTCAGATCTGCCACGGACGGAGAATATCCTTTGTCAATCAGGTCAATCCAGCACTGCACACCTTCCATTGTCTCCGGCATTGTATAAGTAGGCTCCTTTTTGTCTTCTGACATGATGTTTCCGCCTGCTGCAAAAATTGTTGAGGAGTAATTTTCAAAATCAACCGGAGCACCGATCGCATATACGCCATCTCCCATATTTCCTTTTAATTTTTCGCTTGCCGCAAGCATATCTTCCCATGTCCAGTCGTCAGTCGGATACGCTACACCTGCCTTGTCAAATAATTCCTTATTGTACCAGAGAGCTGCTGTTCCGGTATCTTTTGGAATCGCATATAACTTTCCGTCGATCGTATAGGAATCTGTCATTGCTTTTGCATAGTTTTCATACAGTCCGATGTCGGATTTCTCAGCAGGTTCTGTCAGATCTGCAAGAATTCCGCCTTCCTGGTATACCTCTGCATGCAGTGTATTTAACCAGAAAACATCCGGTGCAGTTCCGCCTGTTGCACTCGCTTCCAGCTTTGTCCAGTAATCTTTCCATGGTGTCAGCTGAATCTCTATGGACACATCCGGATTTTCTTCTGTGTAAGCTTTGATCATCTTTTCCAGTGTTGCTTTCTGGTTTGTATCCCAGATTCCGACAGAGAGGTTTGTCTTCCCGCCTTTTGATTTTTCATCTCCTCCGCACCCTGCTAAAATACTTGCGCCAAGTGCCATTGTCAGTCCCATTGCAATAAATTTGTTTGCCCTTTTTTTCATAATTATATCCATTCCTTTCGCTTCGCTCAGGCACAAAACATAATGAAA
>URCR01000057.1 GCA_900546325.1 uncultured Lachnospiraceae bacterium
TCACCGACTCGCAGTTTGTCATCTTTGCTATTGTACTGGAGCTAAGACCAGTCTTGGCACACAAATCTCCTTTTTTCATTCCGTGGTCAATTAACTGTTTCCATAATCCATTATAACTAATTGCCATCCTCTTTTCCTCCGTTTAATGTGCAATCAATATCAAAATTATTTTATCACACAAAAAACTCCTTGTACAATTCGCATTTACAAATATCACATATCTTTTTTCAAATATTGAATATCTTTTTTAATTTATTCACAAACCTTTTGAATTTATCTGCTACAGATACTCTTTTCCTAATTGATGTGGTTAGAAGAAAAACATCTCCAATCTGCTTTCATTATAACGTTCAATCCATATTTACGCATTAAAAAAGGATGCAGGGATTGACTCCCTACATCCTTCATTAGAATTATAATATTATACTTATCTCACACCCCGATCAGCCCCTCTCTCCGGCTTATCTTTTCCCTGCTTTTCTTGAATAATCCTCTTATTAATCTCAAGCCGTTCATGAATGGATAATTTCTTATCTTTTCCAACTACCGCCTGCTTCTGTTGTACCTGTTTCCTATCTGCTTTTCCTGCATCCTTGACCACTGCATTCGCTTCGGTACTTGTTCCCCGCTCATCTGCTCTTCCTTCATTTCTTTCCGTTATCTGCTGTTCTCGTCTCTCTTTCACACCTTTTTCTTCCAGATTGCAAAAGCTCTGCAGATACGGAAGCACATGATTCTGCATGTCTGTCAGATCTTCCATATATTTTTGGAACTCTTCACTTCCTTTACCTTTCTGGTAATTGATCCAATACTCATCTGTAAGCTTCATTTCATTATCATACTTCAACTGACTCACAATACCGCCATGTCCATTTCCAATATCTATTGACTTCTTGAAATGATGCAGCATCTGTTCACCTTTTTCCGCATAATATACAGTCACATATATCTTTGTGATTTTTGTAGGTTCCTCTGTCTTCGAATCACGTTTTGCATACCATTCTTTATCCATTTCTGCTGTTTTTGCATCCAGCTCGGATAACTTCTGACATCTTGGATTCATGAGAGCACTTTCTTCACAATAGTTTACATACACCATTGGTTCCAGATTCTTTGGAAACTCCGGCTCATAGACTTTCAGTCTTTCAATCAATACACCTGCACGCACAGACTGGTCACATTCTTCGTCTACAATATCCTTCAGATAAGAAATATAAGAATGTGTATTGCCACTCTGCAAATCCAACATCACCTCTTGTACCGTATTTTCTCCCGTCTCCACATTATCTCGATACTCATACGGATCAAAAGCTTCTGCAATCTCATCCAATGCCTCTGCCAACTGTTCTGTGGTCATCTTCTCTGGATACATTGCTTCCCGAACATCCCGCATTGGTACATACTTATAGTCCGGCAATGCATCATGAATTTTCTCAATCCCTTCCCGTATCAGTGCAAGTTCTCCATAAAATCGAACATCGTCCATCAGATTTCCAAGTACTGTATTTCCTTTTACGATTGCAAATTCAGCATCATCATAGTAACTGTCTTCCGGATCACGATAGATAATCCCCATACTGCATACTCGATAGGCATTCTCAGGATTCTCCCTATATTTTTCATAAACCGCAGCAATCTGATTAACATCGGTACTTTTTTCATAAGCTCCCATATCATGGAACTCATCACATTCTGCGGCAAAGTATTCCAGATACGGTTCTTTCTTCGGTGGCATATTATTGAGGACATTATCAATCATGTTATAATTTGCCTCTTCCAGTTCTTCTACCTTTGCCAATGGCTTATATTCGCCCTGGCTTTTCTGAATCTCTGCCATTACAACCTCATCCATTTCTTCTACCTTTTCCATCAACTGATCATAATCCCCACGGATGCGTTCTCCAGTCCATCCTTCGTCTTCCAAAAGTTCCTCTGCCGCTTCTTCAATAGAAATTTCACCATTTTCATAGACGCCACCATCCATCAGGCGGAAATCTTCATCGTAAAAGGAATAATCATATCCTCCTTCTGTTCTCTGAATAGCAAAGTAACGTTCTCCTACCTCATATGCCAGTTCACTAAGAACCTGTTCTTCCAGATTCAGGAAAGAATCTAGCTGTTCAAAACTGATACTGTCTACAAAATGAGCGGTTACCTTTCCCCCCTCATTCAGAACTACGATATCACTGACAGACAGGGAATGTCCTCGAAAGTCTTCTGGTCTGTCGATGTTGAATCGTTCAAATATATCATCTAGCGACATATTTCCAAATAATTCTCCCACATAGACCAGTTCATAGTCTTCTTTTTTAATCTGCATCCCGTGACTTTCAATGAAGCTCATATTCATAAACGCATAGTTTTCACCTGGCAAACCATCTCTTATTTGATAAATACCGAATGTTCGTCTTGTCCCTAATAGCAGATTTGCCTCTTTCAAAGACTGAATCTGCGGATATTTCTGCATCTCCCATTCCAAATTGCGGAATCGTTCCAGTTCTTCTGTAGACATCTGATAATGCTCCGGACCTCGTTCAATCTCCATTCGCTCTGTAACATAGATTGGTGATGAAAAATTGGTAATCAGATAGATATCTGCTCCGGCATCATATAATTTCAGAGCTTCTTCCTGTCCAATCACATTCATCGGCTCCTGAAATGCTCCAAAATCTTCATCTGCATAATCCAGATCCTGATCCCTTATCCGTTCCCACATCTGTGATTCCATGCCAAACAGCCCTTCATGTGCCTGTATCATTTCTTTACTTGCATACTCTCCCTTGCTGCCATCACTACCCAGGCAATAGATTTTAGAACCCATTCTGTGATAATCCAGGGCTGCTGCTTTTCTAAGCGGCACCATATCCTCTGCTGTATATCCATAATCCCGAAGTTCCAGCTTGCCTATGGTTGGATCTGGTAAGTCCTGAATATCCATTTGGGCATCATCCAGAAGTTCCTCTACTCTATCTTCATCTGACCGATTGACTGCATCTGCCAGATTTCTTACCAGCGTCCTTACTTTCTCTTCTTCGCCAACCAGATTTGCATATTCAAAAATCTGTTCTTTTACGTCCGCTGGAATTGCTATTCCCATGTGTTCTGCACGGTCTATTTGTTCCTGTGTATATTCCTGCATTTTCTGCGTTTCTATTCCTGTTATCATGTTTCTCGCCATATAAGTTCCTCCTGTATTCCCAAAAGTGGCATAACCGGCAGAACATTCTTTCTACCAAATTATGCCATCTTTCCTGTTTTCTTATTCCAGACCGAAGTCCCTTTTTCTATCTTCCCTGCCATTCTCGCTTTCCCGCTGGCTTTTTTCTTTATAAATCTGCAATTTCTCATGGATAGAACCACGTGCCGGTCGTTCTTCTTTCTCTTTCGATTCTGACTGCTCTGCTTCTGTGTCTTCCCGTTCATCCATATTAAGAAGGGCATTTAGTTCTGACAGTCGCTCCAGTTTCTGGTTCAGTTCCTCTTCTTTTGTGAATGGCTTTCCAACTTCCTCTTTGGCATTTGTAAGCTGCTCCTGTACCGTTTCCAATCGTTGCTCCGCTTCTGCCAGTTTCTCCGGATAGCTTTCCAGAAGATTATTGATACGGGTGATATTTCCCAGGGCATCTGCTCCCAGATGAACTTTCGATACCGATTCATGCTTCACAGACAGGATAAACTCCTTACTCCAGCTGTCGAACTGGATTCTCATGTTGAATCCCTGATAGTTTCCGATATCCATTGCTGCATCGACTGCTTTCATGTCCTTGCAGACTGCCAGTAGTGCCGCTCCTGCTTCTTTCTTTTCTGTAAATACTTTGCCGCTGATCTCCATGGAAAACTGTTCTGGATCTGTGATTTTATGCTCCTGATAATGGGCAATATCCGCTTTGTAGCTATCAATAGTCTCGGTCAATTTTGCAATCTGCTGTGGAAAATTTCTTGCAATATCATCTTCCAGACGGTACTGGTTATTCATGTGATTGGCTTTTAAAAGTTTCAGTTTTGCCACATCCACGTCCAGTGCCATCTTTTCTTTTACTGCCGGATTTCCAGTTGCCAGTGCCTTAACCTCTGCATAGGACAGTGCCGCTTCGTCCACATCTTCGCAGCTTCTGACCGGTGCTTTGCTCGTCATAATCTGGGAGATGAACTTCTGTTTATTTTCGATCAACTGCCACATGTAGCTGTCGAAGGTGGATTCTGTCACATACCGAAAGATATGAACCTTTTTATTGTGATTTCCCTGCCGGAAGATACGTCCTTCCCTCTGCTCCAGATCAGACGGTTTCCAGCCAATATCCAGATGATGCAGAGCAATCAGACGATCCTGCACGTTGGTACCGGCACCCATCTTTGCTGTTGAACCAATCAAAAAACGAACCTGCCCAGATTTTACTTTTCCAAACAGCTCCGTCTTCTTTGCTTCGGTATTTGCATCATGAATGAATGCAATTTCTTTTTCCGGTACACCTTTCGCCATCAGCTTCTGTTTCAAGTCATCGTAAACATTGAAACTGCCATCGCCTTTCGGTGTGCTCAAGTCACAAAAAATGATCTGCGCCGATTTCTGTACAACTGTATCTTTCCAGATTTCATAGCTTTTTTCTGCACAGACCGACACTTTACTGCCCGGATCGTCTGGCAATAGTTCATTGACCAATCGCTGATCCAGTGCCAGTTTTCTTCCGTCATTGGTAATTTTCAGCATATTGTCTACACTAGCATCTACGCCACCGTTTCTTACCACTTCCGCACGCTCTCCTAGGCTTGCTACGATTTCTTTCTGCTGTTCTGTTGGTTTCAATACTACAGTTTCGTATTCCGCTTCCGGTACTGGAAGATTCAACTGATCCGAAGTCTTGATATCTGCAATCTCCTTGAACATATTCATCAGTTCCGGGATATTATAGAATCTGGCGAATCTGGATTTTGCTCGGTATCCGGTTCCTTCCGGTGCAAGTTCAATGCTGGTCACAACCTCTCCAAACGTGGATGCCCAGGAATCAAATAATCCCAAGCCCATATTCTGTAATTTGCTGTTCTGCAGATATCTCTGCATGACATAAAGTTCCGTCATGCTGTTGCTGATCGGTGTGCCCGTTGCAAAGGTAATGCCTTTTCCACCGGTAATCTCATCCAGATACTGACATTTATTAAACATATCTGCTGATTTCTGTGCTTCGTTCTGGGCAATTCCGGCTACATTTCTCATTTTTGTATAAAGGAACGCATTTTTATAACTGTGTGCCTCGTCTACATACAGATGATCCACTCCCAGTTCTTCAAAGGTAACTACATTATCCTTTTTCTCTTTCTGATTCAGCTTCTCCAGTCTTGTCATCAGCGTTTTTCTGGTCTTTTCAATCTGCTTTACCGTATAGCGGCCGCCATCCTGCTCATATCTTGCACTCTGGATTGCGATTTCCAGATCGTCAATCTGCTTCCGCAGCATGGCTTCCTGCCTCTCATCAGAGATTGGGATACGCTCAAACTGGGAATGACCGATGATAATCGCATCATAGTTTCCCATAGCGATTCTGGCACAGAACTTTTTCCGGTTCGCCGGTTCAAAATCTTTCTTGGTTGCCACCAGGATATTGGCTCCCGGATATAACTGCAGGAACTCGGCTCCCCACTGCTCTGTCAGATGGTTCGGCACGACAAATAGATTCTTTTGTGATAATCCCAGACGTTTGCTCTCCATTGCAGCCGCTACCATCTCGTAGGTCTTCCCAGCTCCTACTACATGAGCCAGAAGCACATTATCCCCGTAAAGCTGATGTGCGACAGCATTTTTCTGATGTGGGCGAAGTTCAATTTCCGGGTTCATTCCTGGGAAAGTCAGATGACTGCCATCGTATTCACGGGGACGGATACTGTTAAACCGTTCATTATAAACTCTTACCAGTCTTTCACGTCTCTGTTGATCTTTGAAAATCCAATCCTTAAATGCTGCTTTCATGGCATCCTGTTTCTGTGATGCCAGCATAGTTTCTTTTTTATTGAGGACACGAATCTCATCCCCATTTTCATTGACACTCTTATCATAGATACGAACATCTTTCAGATTCAGTGTATCTTCCAGAATCCGGTAAGCATTTGCCCTCTCGGTTCCATACGTTGCATAGGCAAACGCATTTCTTGGACTGTCTGCATTTTTCCCGGTAATCCGCCACTCACCATTCACCTCAGAATATTTTACCTGTATCTCCTTCTGTGCAAGATACCACGGAGTATGAAGCAGTTCCCTCATAAAGTCCTGATAATCCGATGGTTCAATCCAGGTTGCCCCAATCCTTACTTCGATTTCAGATGCTTCCAGTTCTCTTGGCTGAACTGCTTCCAATGCACGGACATTCGGTGTGAATTCCGGGTGATTCTCTGCAAAGGTTCTTGCTGTGTTTAACTTCTCCCTGACATTTCCAGATAAATACTCATCTCCACTCTCCCACTGGTCTGTCAGTGGGTTCTTAAATATAACTCCAACCAGTTCCTCCGTGATTTTTTCTTCTGTCTTTCCTGTCAGCTGTGCCATATAGGACAGATCCACCTTTGCTCTTTCATTCAATGATAATGCTAAGGCTTCTGTCGCAGTTTCCACACTGGTTACCGCCACTGCCTTTTTGATGGTTCGTTTCGTAAACATGTCTGCTTTTCGCTTCAATGTTCCATCTTCGTTCAGGTCTTCCAGAGAACACAACAGACAATAAGAAGCGTCATCAGAAAACGCCCGCTTGTTTGCATTACTTCCGATGACTCCATACTTTGCTGTGTAAGCATCATATACTTGATTCAATTTCTCCTGCTGTTTGTGAATTTCTTCATCTGTTACGGATTCTTCCATCTGCATGGCAATCAGTTCACGCACCGTGTCTCGGATCTCCACCATACCTTTTACACGTTCTGCAGTAGCGGCAGGCATCTTTACCTGATTCATCAGAGAGTTAACACGGTAATATACCTGATCATCTACAACCGCATAACTGTAATTACGAACATTCGGATCTGCCGGGATACTCTCTGGTACATCATCCAGTTCTGCATCCACATCAACTGCAGGTGCCATATTTCCATGAATATTCCTGACAGCTTCTGCAAGCTGGACTTCAAGATCAGCACCTTCTATCGGCATACAGGTTGTTTCCATACCATACGGACCGGATACCTCTTTCATCTCACCCAGAATCATTTCCGGATGGTCTGCAAAATACTGATTGACCGTAATTCCATTGGCATCACTTCCAAGATTCACCCACTCCGGCATCTCTTTTGTCATGCTGTCACGCTTCTGGAAGAATAAAATATCTGCACTGACTTCCGTTCCTGCATTTGCTTTGAATGCTGTGTTCGGCAGGCGGATGGCTCCAAGGAGATCGGCACGTTCTGCCAGATACTTTCGGACTTCCGGTGATGCTTTATCCATGGTTCCTTTTGTTGTGATCAAAGCTGCCACACCACCCGGACGCAACTGGTCGATTGTCTTTGCCAGAAAATAATCGTGAATCATAAAATTATAGCGGTCATATTGCCTGTCATTCACTTTATAAGCTCCAAATGGCACATTTCCGATTGCCACATCGAAGAAATCATTCGGATAATCTGTCTTCTCAAAACCTTTAATCTGGATATTGGCATCTGGGTAAAGCAGTTTTGCAATTCTACCGCTGATACTGTCCAGTTCCACACCATAGAGTTTTGACTGGTTCAGCTTCTCAGGAAGCATTCCAAAGAAGTTACCAACACCCATGGATGGCTCCAGGATATTTCCTTTTGTAAATCCCAGATTTTCCAACGCCTGATACATACTTTCAATCACGATTGGCTGTGTGTAATGGGCATTTAAGGTAGAAGCTCTGGCTGCTGCATATTCTTCCGGTGTAAGGACTGTCTTTAATTCCAGATATTCCGTCTCCCATGCGGATTTTGTTTCATCGAAAGCATCAGCAAGACCTCCCCAGCCTACATATCGGGATAAAATCTCCTGTTCGTCTGGTGTGGCATTGCGGTTTTCTTCCTCGCATTTCTTTAAAAGCTGGATTGCCATGATATTAGCACGGAACTTTTCCTTTGGTGTTCCCTGTCCCAGTTCATCATCTGTGATATGGAAGTTTGTTGCTGGAATATCAGACTGTTCTGGTGTTATATCTTCCTTTTTTTCTGCATCTTCTACTGCTTCCGGTTGTGTCTCAACCTCCGACGGTTCCTGATTTTCCTCTCGTATTTCCTGCTGATCAGAGCCTTCCTGCTCCACTTCCAAAGCCTGCTGAGCTCCTTCCAGATCCGCCTGTCTCTGTGCTTCCTGCCGTTCTTCATACTTTTCCAGTTCTTCCGGTGATAAGAAATCATCGGTGCGAATCAGCTGACGGACACGTTCTGCAACCTTATTCCACTTTAATAGAACTTCTACATCTGGACTGCCAATCTTCCCTTTCGCAAGTTTTAATCCTTTCGCATCATGGGAAGCATCGGATTCATACGCTCCCGGTATCCCAGGTGCTGCTCCACCTGTACCATACTCATTTTTCAGAAACTCAGCTGCATCCTTTATATCGTGATGTTCCATGAAATACTCATAGATCCGATTCCGTCCTCCGGCAGTGATCCCGCCTCTTCTAAGGACTGCATCTATCTCATCCTGTGTGATAAAGGAAAGGGCCGGACGTTCGACCGTAAATTTCTGGTCTACCCAGGAACGCTCCCTCTGGAGATCCTGAAAACGCTGGAAATATTCCGGATTATGCTGAATCTCCCACCTGCGATAATCTTCTGGATTCTCATCCATATCTTTCTGCAGCCATTCAAAGCGATGGGCAATTGCATCTGCTTCCGCTGAATCTGTCCAAGCTTCCCGCACGACATCCTGCCAATCCGAATATGATTGCTGCTCCTCCCGGTTTCTGCTGGTATCCCGAAAATGGAGTGCAAGAAGATTGGTCATTTCTTCCTGCTCCTGTTCAATGGCGTTATTGGAAATCAGATTATCCACGTAACTTCTATCCTCATACATATCCCGGATTCTGTCCGCCGCTTCTTCCCACGTAACCATGCGATCAAAGTTTCTTCTGGCGGAATCTCCCCGTCGGATACGGATACCATCATTGTCATACCAGATACTGATTTTCTGTCCATCTATGGTAAATCCTTTTCCACCTGTTTCATATTCCTCCTTCAGGAAGTTCTGCATTTCTTCATTATCCAGACCTTCAATCAGTCTTGCCGTAATATGAAACAGTGTATTTTTCTGTCCACTTCCCGTGCGGAGAATATCATCTACTACTTCATCAGAAATAAGAAAAGCGGCTGGCTGTTCTAATGCAGCTACCGCTTTCCTTATTTCTCCTAACTGTTCCTCTTCTGTCGGGAACAGACTTAATTGTAAATAATCTCCTGAATTACCAGTTCCTCTGCCTGTGCTTTGATCTGGTTCATGTGTCTGGTCCATGCCATCCCGTCTGCCATTTTGTCCGGTGCCGGGTTTTTCTCCAGAAGTTCTGACATCAGGTTGTCTACTCTCTGCCTTGCCTGGCTGTCGATTTCCATCAGATGACTGTCCAGACGGTTCTGTAAGGTCAGAATGTTGAATCTGGCTACTTTGTGGTTTCTCAGATACTCTTTCCTCATCAATCCGTACTTCCCGATCGTTCCTCTCGTCTCCTCCAGACTGATATCCGGAATCTGGTACTCTCCATTCTGGCTGTAAGTGATCTCTCTCATGCTCTGTTTCCTTCTTATTTTCTCCTCTATCTTCTGTGTTCCTTGTTTTGCTTTCACGAATTAACGTGTTAAATTCATTATAAGCTACTTCTTTTTCTTTTGCAACCGTTTTCAGATCTTTTTCCAAGTCATTCAACACATATCGTCCAATCTGCATCAATACCGGTCTGCTGATCTCATTCACAGAACTTCCAAGGTGTCCAATAACCTTTAACTGGTTAAAATCTGTAATATGACGAAAATCCTCTGCATCAAGATATTCCTGCACATCCAGTCCGCATCGGTTCAGTAACACATACCAGACACTGTTTGTCATCAGTTCCCGGAACTCCACTTTCTGATTCTGTTCATCCAGATCTTCCAGAAAAGTGCCGGCTACATCCATTTGCAGTTCGTCGAAAGCATCCGGCAACCAGGCCTGCACACTTTCTTCTGCCGCCTGGTGAAGAACCTCTGCTAATCCTCCCTCTGTTGCTTCCAGTGCCAGCCGCTCCTGCAGATAATCTGCCACCAGTTGTTCTCCTTCTGGATTAAGATTCCATAACTGCGGATCTCTGCCCAGATTTTTTACCTTATAAGTATCCTGCACATCAAAAACATATCGGAGTTTCGTTTTTGGTCCGGATGTGTTATCTATCAGGGCAATTCCTTTAGAACCCTTTTTAATCCATCGGTACATCTTCTGGTTCCAGATTTCCATGGATGCCACGGCTGTTGCTCCCGGACGCTGTGCATAGATCAAGAGCTGTTCCGGAAAAGTGTACCGGTACAGCCTGGATGCAGTATTTAGAAACCGCATCCATTCCTGCGGATTGGCAGCAACATCCTTTGCCACTTCCTCCGTCAGAAGTTCCATTGCATATAATTTATTTGCCATCTGTTACTCCCTTTCTTCTTCCCACTTTTCTTCTACAACATCGGCAATCCGTTCCATTGCCCTTGTCATAGAAGGAAAATTACTACTGTTACTTGCTTTTCCAATCTGATCAATAAGAAATTCCGGCATATCTGCAAGTGCTCCGGCAATCATAGCCTTTACCCGGATATCCTCCAGCATAAGAAGCTCTTTTACACCAAATTCTTCACCAAATACATCCTGATATCTCCGTAAGTCATCCAAAAGATATTCCGGTTTTAAATCTCTATCCATTTCCTTTCTTTTATCATCACCATATAAACACCAGTCCATATTCTTTTCTCCTCCATCTTCATAAAATTAGGGACTGCTCACACAGTCCCCTCAAAATCATCGTTATTTCTCGTTATAATACTGAGGCAAGGTCTTTCGCCCTATTCTTTGGGATTGTATCTGTCCCTTTTGCTTTGATCTCCGCCTTGGCTTTCTCCAGTTTTCCATGGATTCCACCTTTTGCTTCTGTCCTCCCAGTTGCTTTTTCTGCTGCTTTTTCTTTCTCCAGACGTGCTTCCCTGCGTTCGGCATTTTCCATAACTGCTGTCTTTCCATCACAGAACTGAACCTTATCCGAAAGCTGTTCCTGCCTCTCTACCTGCGTCTCATTGACTTCCTGTACCATGGCATTTAATTCCGGTACTTCAAACATTCCGTTATCAGGAAGAATCAGCACCTCATGAATTGAAGAGGGAAGAACAAAATAATCACTTCCCAGGCATTCACCGATCTGCTTACGAATATCTTCCTGCAGTAACAGTGATGCACCATTCATTTTTTGTGCATTTGAAAGACAGAACATTGGATTTTCCATTGCTTCAACATTCAGTTTTTCATTCAAAAGATTTTCTGCTTCTTCACCAAAAATCATGGATTTTATCATTTCATTCATGTCCATCAAAACAACACCACGATTTCTGTCTGCCGCCACTGCATCTGCCTGGATTTGTTCTGCTGTCACACCCCATTCATTCATAAGATTGACAGTAACCGGAATACTACCAATTCCTCCCTCGTTTTCTTCCACATTCACTGCGTAATATGCTGCAAAATCTCCATGTTCGGTAACAACTTTATCAGCCAGGCGTTCTTCATTCCATTCCCGGTCACAGATTCTCACCTGTAATTTGTCCTTCATTTTTTCATAATCCAAAATATCCGGAAGACCCATATTGATAAATGCCGCTTTGTCCTGCACTTCAATACGCATATCTGCCACATCACCCACACAGGAATCCAGATTTTTTCCATTGACATATTCCATATAAAGAGAATCCAGATATACCATCGGCACAGCTCTTTGATCACCCTGTGGAATTGAAATGCCAGTCAACCTTAATCCATTATTTTTTGCAACTTCTTCAATACGGATTTCTCCATTCTGATATGAATCCGGCAAATAGTCTTTTACATTATCTTTGACATATTCATAAAATTCTTTTCTGTTCATCATACGCTTTTACCCCTTTCTGATCATGTGATGGTTCATTCTTTTCCTGCTGACCATCTGCTCGGCTTTTTTCTGATAAGCCATCATTCTTTTTAAAGTTCTCTCCTGGTTCTTTCTTGCTTCCTGTCTCTTTTCCATTGTTTTCATCATATTTTTCTGTCCCTTTCTGTGAATTTTTGTATTTTAAAGGGAGCCCTGATTCAGGGCCCCCTTTACTGAGGATTACTGTTTTCTGATTTTCTTTCTGCTGATATAAAGTCCTGCCATGCCTCCGGTAGAGATAAGCAGAAGCAGAATCGGCAGCCAGATATTTGTGTTATCTCCTGTCTTCGGTGCATCTGATACCTTCGTCTCTTCATGGGACTGCGGCACATCTGGTGTGCTTGGTGTTTCCGGAACTTCCGGTTTCTCATTTGTCAGATTGAAAGTAACTTCTACAACCGGCGTACTGTCGTCTGCGTAGGCAAATGTCACTTCATGCTTGGTCTGATCCAGTGTGTATCCATCCAGTGTTTTTGTCTCCACCAGATAATACTTGATTGCTGTATCATATTTGCCGTTCTTGAATGCGGCAATCTCATACAGCTTACTCTCGGCATGACCGGCAGCATCTGTTTTTAAGGTTTCCAGGACCTTTCCTTTGCTGTCACGGAATTCAAATTCTACTCCTTTCAGCGGTTCCCCAGATGATTTATCTGTCTTATTGAGAATGACTTTTCCCTTGGCAGTATCATCTTTCATAACCACTTTCTGGATTTCTCCAGTATCCTTCACCTCAAATGTCACATCCGATGTCAGAAGATATCCTTTTGGTGCCTGTTCCTCTCGTAAGGTGTATCTACCAATTGGCAGTTTTTCAATATAGTGTGCCTCCTCTGTGGAAGTCCAGCTCTCTACTACCTGATCGTCCTTATCAAGAATCGTTAGTTTTGCACCAGGAATCTCTGTATCTCCTGTGATATCTGTCTTGCTGATCTGAACCTTGGTCACATCATCTTTCATCTCATGCTTCTGAATCTCAGCTGTATTCTCAACCGTAAAGGTAATGCTCTCTGCAGTAACATATCCGTCTGCCGGTTTTGTTTCCGTCATGGTATACTCATTACCTACAACAAGTTCTTTGATCACATGAGATCCTTCTGTAGAAGTCCATTCATCCACAACATTTCCATCTGCATCCGTCACTTTCAGGTGTGCACCTGGAAGTTCTTTGCCTGTGGTCAGGTCTGTTTTTGTCAGTTCCACTGTGGTCGGCTGATTTTCAAACGTAAAATCATAGCTTACTTCTGCCTGATCTTCTCCGGCATATTCAAAGGTAAACTCCTGCACTTCTTCCGTTGTCACAAATCCGTCCGGTGCACTGTTCTCTTTTACATAATATTTTCCATCTACTGGAAGATCTGCCGCAAAAGTGATCTGTCCTTTCTCATCGGTTGCTTTCTGCTCGATGAGGGAATCTTTCTCAAGCAACACATCTCCGTTTACATTTTTGATATCTTCACTGGTATAAAGGCCGAAGACGCCGCCTGCAAGAACACGGTCTGTATCTTTTTCTTTCTTCAGAACAGTAACCTTTACTTTCTGACGGGTATTCTGCCATTTTTCATCATAAGTGATTACCGGTGTGTCCTGATCACGGTAGGAAAGATCAACATATCTCGGTTCTCCATCCAATACATAGCCATGGGCAGTTTTAACTTCTTTCACATAGTATTTGCCTGCCGGGAGATTATCCATCTGTGCAATACCATTGGAATCTGTAGTAATAGTTCCTACTTTTTCATCTGCTTTGTAATAATCTTTGCTGACACCATCTGCCGCTTTGATATCTTCCGCAGCAAATACATCGAAAGTCACATCTGTAAGGCTTCCGGTTACATATTCGAAGAGATGCTCCACAGTGCCTTTTACATTGTCCAGAAGTGTCACTTTATCCAAAAATTCTCCATTTTTGTTGATGATTAAAAGTCCTGTCGGCACTTCGTCTTTCATCTCTACCTTCTGAATCTCTGCGGTATCTTCCAGTGTGAACTTCACATCCGTTGCTTTCAGATATCCATACGGTGCGATTTCTTCACGAAGGGTATATTCCTCCCCAACGGTCAGTCGTTTAATCACATGTGGCTGGTCTTTTACAGAAGTCCACTGATCTACGACATTCCCCTCTCTATCAAGAACGGTGAGTTTTGCTCCATCCAGTTCCACACCTGTTGTCACATCTGATTTTGTAATTTCAACCGTTGTCGGCTGATTCTTCTTCACTGTTTTCAGTTTTACTGTCTTCACGTCCTGTCCCTGATAAGAAGCATCCAGATTCAGAACTTCATCGGAAGAAACGAATCCTGCCGGTGCCTTTAACTCTTTTACATAATACTGTCCGAGTGGCAGATCCAGCGTACAGGAAGCAATTCCATCTTTATCAGAAGTCATTTCCTGTAACAGGGTATCAGCGTTGACAATGACTTTGCCTTCTGCTTTGATATCATCTTTGTTATAAATGCCAAAGACTGCACCTTCTACCGTTGCTCCGTTTTCTGCATCCTGTTTTTCTACCTGGATTGCAACTTTCTGTCTGTCATCACCAACAGTCACTTCCTGTTCGATCACAGGTGTATCCTGATCTGCATAGACAAATGCTACATCCGATCTGTCATGGTTCAGAACAAATCCTTCCGGTGCTGTTTTTTCTACCACATAGTAAGAACCAAGCGGCAGGTTATCTGCAACTGCTTTTCCGTCTTCCCCGGTCGTTACCGTTGTTACCAGAGCATCTTTTGCATAAATCAGCTGTCTGTTTCCATTTTCATCTTTCTGATAATCCGGTGTGTAGATATTTTCCGCTGCATAGACGTTAAACTCTGCACCTTTCAGATATTTTTCTTCATAAACAAAATCCTTTTTGAATCCACTCAGCATCTCACCTTTTTTATAGATCGTCAGCTTTCCTTTTACCGGATGATTCTCGTAATCAACTGTGATAATGGCATCGCCGCTTTCTGAATCCATCTGATAAGCAGTGTTTGCATCAACAGCAATCTCCATATAATTCTTGTTGATTGTGTACCCTTCCGGTGCGTTGACTTCCTCAATCCGGTAATGTCCGATTTTCAGGTTCTTTGGCATGATCAGATAACCCTGACTGTCTGTAAAATAGGACTTGTGTGTGGTTGTCACAGGATAAGTAGTTACCTGCTCCACGTATTTTTTGTTATCCAGGTCATATACCTTAAATTCTGTTCCTGCAATCAGGACGGATTTCTTTGTTTCATCGTCTTTTTTCACAATTTTCAATTTTGCCTTGAACTCTTTGTCCAGAAGCACACGCCAGATCTGTGGCTCATTCGGATGGTTCTCTGTGATATTCACTTCAAAATCATCGACTGGCTTGTAATTGTGTGGTGTTGTTGTTTCACGGACAATATAGCTTCCAAATGGTAATGGAATACTGCAGGCATAACCTTTTTCATCTGTAAAAATCTCAGTAGCTCCGTTTTCTCCACTCACTACTGGTTTAGCAGAATCAAAATCATAGCTTCCATCTGCTTTCTTTGTAAGGGAAGATTTCAGATAAACTGTAAATCCGGCTCCGGATAACAGATCTGCATCGGTCTTTCCATTGTTGGCTGCTTTGATAATCTGGAACGGCTGCTTGATCACCTGTTCACTGGAAATGCATTCTCTTTTTACTTCTGCAGTCATATCACCTTCATAACTACATTCAAGATCATGTTCTTCTGTATCTGCCAGGTATCCGGTCGGTGGTGTGATCTCCTTGACGTAATATTTGCCAAGATATAAGCCATCTACAGAAGCCTGTCCTTTTTCATCCGTTGTAAGAGAAGCCACCTGTTCCCCTGCTTTATAAATCACACCGGTTGCTCCATCCGGATGCACGATATCTTCACGGGCATATAATCCGTAGACTGCACCTTTCAGTGTTGCATCGCCCTGCGGAACGGCTTTTCCTGTTTCTTTATCAACTTTGAATAAATTGATTTTTGCTGTCACACGGTCATTGCTGAAGGTATGGGCGAAAGATACGGTTGCTTCTTTATCATTGGTGTAAGAGAACTTGAAC
>URCR01000058.1 GCA_900546325.1 uncultured Lachnospiraceae bacterium
ACAAATATAACATAATTGATTGTTTGTTTTTATGATACAACTTTAATGGAAAGCAGTGTGACAAAAAATTGTTTTCACCTGTAAAGTAAGGGAAAAATCAACTTTTACGACAACTATTTTTATCGAAGTCTTTTGTTATCGCTTGTGAAATATTACAAATTACAGATAAAAATTGGTATATTTTGCATCTATATGCAATTATGTTGTTATCGTTGATGTATATTATACATATTGGGAACAAAAAAATCAATACTTTTCTCTTCAGACCTTGTCTGGAGATTCCTGTTTAGAGATTAATTGAAGCGAAACAATCAATAATGCTTTGCATTGATGAAATGTCGTAACACTCTAAATGGTTGTTGTTATCAAGAAGCTGTTGAATGTATTGATTCATAAATTTCACTTCTTCTATTGCATAAATATCTTTTGAAGTATCAACATAAACACGTTCCGTAAAATCATAATTACGATGCCCCATGATCTTTGCTAAAGCTTTTTGATTTTCGTTTCTTAATAATGTAGCATATGTATGCCGAAGATCATGCCAGTGATAAAGTGAAGCATCAATCCCACAAAGCGTTAAAAGTTTTTTGAATTTTTTCGGAATCGTACCACCACGACTTAGCGGATATCCGTGATCTGTTGTAAAAACAAAATCTACATCTTTTAAATAAAGCTCATCGTTTTGTTTTTTTAATTTGCATTTTTGCTCTTGGAGTATAAGCTCATCTAAAAGAAAATCAGGTAATGGGATCGTGCGATAAGCGTTCTTTGTTTTTAATGGCAAAAATTGGCGCGCTACAAGTTGAGGATCCATTCCTTGGTCATTAAACCCTCTGCCTAACTGTCGCGAAATAGTAACTGTTTTGTTTTCATAATCAATATCACTGAAACAAACAGCACGAACCTCGCTGATACGTACGCCTGTGGCAGCAGAAAAAAGAAGAAGTAAATAGAGATCAGGATCTGTTTCCCTACATTTATGTAGAATCAGATTCAGTTCGTCTTTTGTAAAGGAACGATTTCTTTTTTTGTGCATAAGAGCATCTTCATCCTTTTTTATTTTTTTCACGTATTCTTTCGCAGAAACAGATGGATCAACAGCTATGATGTTTTTGCGGAGAGCAACTTTAAAAGCTGCACTTATTACGCGATAAGCGTTTTGTCTTATGCTGTTATAGGTGTAAGAAAGGAAAACATCAACAAGCATTTGTCGAGTAACTGCAATCATTTTGGTATTCGGATCAATAACTTTTTTACATTTTTGAATGATATTCCTGTAGCTTGTGAAAGTTTCATAACTGCATTTTATTTCGTCAATTAAGAAATAATAAAGATAGTAGTCAAAGAATTCCTGTACGGTGAATTGGTATGGAATATACGTATGATTATTCAACTGTATCAGTATTTGTTCTTTGGCTTGAAGAGCTTCTTTTTTTGTTCGGAATCCGCCGCGTTGAACATTTTTTGTTTTCCCATTTTGAAAAATAATGTTATACCGAATACAATATTTGCCGTGATCAGATGTGATGGAATCACGAAATTTCCAGTCAACAATTTCAGTATTTAGAATTTCCTGCGGGATTTCTGGCCTTTTGAATTGTTTATACATACTTAAAGTACAGTTTACAAGGGACTACACAGGGTAGGTATCTGACGGGAGGGGTGCCGCCAGTCAGATTTTCCATGTGATGTTCAAGCTGTCGCTTGTGGCGGCTATGGTGGTGATCATCAAATCCACCACACGCCGCTTGTCATCAAAAGATACATTCTCCCAGGTATCGAGGTAGCCGGAAATCTGGCTGACCTGTTCCGGGCTGATGGCCTCCACAGTCAACTCCGCTATCCTTGCCAGAAGTTCCTGCTTGCGCCCGTCCAGTTCCGCTATCTTCACATTCACATAGGAGAACAGGACATTGTTTGCCCCCGTCAGACTGTCCACCAGCTTTTCAATCTCGCTGTCTACATGGGCAAGTTCCACTTGCAGGGCGGTGATTTTCGGGTTTGCCTTTGCCGCTTTCTTTTTTCCTGTCAGCGTCTTGTAGCTTGCCAGCTTCTTTACCATCTGCTGATAAACAACCGCTTCCAGTTCCGAAGTGATGATTTTCCCACAGCCAGGACAGCTTTTATTGTCCAGCCGTTTCGTGCAGCGGAGATACTGTTTGCCGGAGGGATTGTAGATACTCATAAGAGCATACCCGCAATTCCCGCACTTGATTTTTCCTGCCAGCCATGTGTGGGTGGCTTTCCGGGCAGACTGGATTTTCATGTTGTTCATCAGCTTCTTGCGGCAGGTCAGCCAGGTGTCGGAGGGGACGATACCCTCATGGGGAGCCAGTACCAGCATTTGGTCTTTTAAGTCGTTTTTCTTGCTGGCCTTTACATCTCGCCCTTGATACAGATAGCAGCCGTTCATGCCCGTAAAATCGGCAACGTCATTGACAATGACTGTACCTTGACTTTTGAAAAATTCGTACACATCAAGGTCTGCCTGCACATAGACAGGATTGCGTAACATCTGCGCCAGCGTGGGGCGTATCAGCTCTTTGCCATGGAACAAAATCCCCTGTTCGGCAAAGTACCGGGTAATGTCCCCGTAGGAAGTTGTGGGCTGGGCGTACATCTCAAACATCAGCCGGATATTGGCCGCTTCCTCCGGGTTTACCACCAGCTTCTTTGTGTTGATACCGTCCATCTTGATAGGCTCCGTATGGAAGCCGTAAGGGGCTTTCCCGCCCATCTTAAAGCCCCGCTGACTGCGGGAGTAGTAAGCGTCCGTTACCCGCTTCTGTATCGTTTCCCGTTCAAGCTGGGCGAACACGATACAGATATTCAGCATGGCCCGTCCCATCGGCGTGGAGGTATCAAACTTTTCCGTAGAGGACACAAACTCCACATTGTACTGCTGGAACAGCTCCATCATGTTGGCAAAGTCCAGAATGGAACGGCTGATACGGTCGAGCTTGTAAACCACGACCTTTGCAATCAAGCCCCGCTTGATGTCCCGCACCAGTTCTTGAAACTTCGGACGGTCTGTGTTCTTGCCGCTGTACCCTTTGTCTGTGTATTCCTTGCAGTTACCGCCTTTCAACTCGTATTTGCAAAATTCAATCTGGCTTTCAATGGAAATGCTGTCCTTTTTGTCTACCGATTGTCTTGCATAGATTGCGTCTATCCGATTGTTCATATTGTCGCTCCTTTTCTTAAAAAAGAAACGGAGCTGCTGACAGTTCTATTATACCGCCAGCAGCCCCGCAAATCAATGATGGGTTTGGAAAACCTTATGTCCCGGCTTCCTCACTCTCCCGCTTGTCGGCGTACTTGCGGAACACCTCATAAAGCTGCTGTTCCAGTTCCCGGCGTTTGGCTGCTTCCTGTTCCGGCGTGAACACCGGGGAGAGATTTTCCAGTGTGATTTCCTTTCCCTGAAAAGTCACGATTTCGATTTCCTTTTTGTATCTGATATTACTTATAAGATCACCTTTCCTTTCCATGCTGCCGCTGTTGCCGTTTCAGTTCCGCTAAAATCTCCGGCGGGATACGGTCAACCAGCCGCCGCATATCGTCCAGTTCGCTTTTTAACTTCGCCCGTTCCATCGTGTCATTCATCTTGCCTTTTTCGCTGGCCTTTGCCCTGACTTCCAGCTTTTCATTTTCCGCTAACAAGTCATTGATTGTGACCTTGTATTTTTTCAGTTGCCCGGAGAAGTTCTCCATCTGCGGAAACCACTTTTTCAGCATGGAGAGAGCTTCCTCTTTTTTCTTTCCGGCGTTCAGCGGGTTAATGCCGTCAAGGGCGGCTTCAATGGCTCTGGCCTGTTTGGAGAGGGAAACCGCCTGTTTGAAAAGCCGGGTGGGGATATGCTTCCGGCCTGTCTTGCTGGCACTCTCCCCACGCTCCAAGTCGAGATATTTCTCCACCATATAGGCGTGAAAATCGTCCTGCCACTTCGTCAGGTTTGCCCGGTTGCCGATAATCTCCTTTGCACACAGGCGGTTGTCCTTTGTCAGCGGAACAAAGGTCAAATGCAGGTGGGGCGTTTTCTCGTCCATGTGTACCACCGCCGACACGATATTTTCCCGTCCTACCCGGCCAATGAGGAAAGCCGCCGCCCTCTGGAAGAACGCCTGTATCTCCTTTGGGGATTTCCCCTTGAAAAATTCCGGGCTGGCAGTTACCAGTGTATCGACAAACCGTGTGCTGTCTTTCCTCGTCCGGCATCCGGCCTGCTCGATACGGCTCTGAATGAAGTGGTAATATCGTCCCTCCGGCTTGACGATATGGAAGTTGTATTTACTCCGGCTTGTGTCAATGTCGGGGTTGCTGGCGTATTGTTCTTTCTGTCTTTCGTGATGGGCTTCCAGCGGCCTTGCCGGGTTGCCCTTGTGCTTCTCAAACCGCAAAATTGCGTGTTGTGCCATTCTGCTCCTTTCCCCATTCCTTTCCTATCCGGGGTTTTCCATAGGGAAAATCCCGCCGGAATTATCTCTGATACGATAGGAATGGAATGGATATAAATCAATCATTTTAATCTTTGTATTTCTATATACCGTCTGGTTTTCGTACTTCTCAAGATTGATTTCCGTACTTCAAGGGTACGGTTTTCAGTCCTCCGGCGTACCAGAACCGGATTTCTTGAAGTCGGTGTTTGGAACCGCTTCATAGGATTTTGGGAAAATGCGGTTGGGTTTTCCACAGCCCTGCTTCTGGATTTCCACCAGTCCGGCGTATTGCAGTTCCCGCAGGGTGTTCACCGCTTTCTGCCGCCCACAATGGAGCAGTGTGACCACTTCACAGATAGGGAAATACAGGAAAATCCGTCCGCAGTCATCCGCCCACCCATTCTTGCGGGATAACTCTGTCCGGCGCAGGATAAAGGCGTACAGAACCTTTGCCTCGTTAGACAGGGGCTTGAATGTGGGGGCTTCAAAGAGGAAATTCGGGAGCCGGGTGAAGCTGAACGCCTTTTCCGGCTGATGGATATAGATGGTGTTTGTCATAGTGCGTTTTGTGGACGGTTAGAAGCCCATTTTTCAGGGCGGACGATACTTTATACCACCTGCCCCGGTTTGGGGCTTGCGGAGCCTGATAAATCAAGGCTTTTTTCGCTCCTAACTGTCCACAGCAGACCTCCTTTTCCGTTCACTTTCTGTTTTCTGCCGCCTGTGAACTCTGACGGCACAGCCGGGGCAGTATTTTGCCCGGTTGGATTTGGGGACGAACACGCCGCCGCAGACCGCACAGCATTTCAAGTCCTTATCCCGGAAAATCTCCGCTTCCAGCGTTCCGTCCAGCGGCAAGACCGCCCAGCGGAACCACTTACAGCAGACCGAGAAAGAAACCGTCTGCGGGCAGGTGCAGGTGTCCCCATCGTCAAGGACAATGCAGTTGCCGTCCTCACAACAACAGCACTCCCGGCGTATCAGGCTGGCCGCCTGTTTCCTCTGCGCCGGTGTCATGCGGTAAAGGGAACCGTCCGGCCTGCGCTCCAGTGGCGGCAAGTCTTTATAGAGGTTATTTCTCATGCGTTCCCTCCATTTTGCTTTCCGTTGCCGTTCTCCCCGAAAAGGTTTCCTGCCCCATTCCTGCGGCGTATTCCAGCGTTGGCACGCTCCCCGCAACTTCGGGACAAAATGTCCCGAAGTCCGGCTCCTTGCGGTGCTTCCCCATCCG
Organism: uncultured Lachnospiraceae bacterium; assembly: GCA_900546325.1. Lineage (GTDB taxonomy): Bacteria > Bacillota > Clostridia > Lachnospirales > Lachnospiraceae > Faecalimonas. Next base: position 5,675 of record URCR01000058.1, read on the forward strand.
GGGTATTCCTTTTCGGACGGTCATTCTGTTTTCAAGGTGCTGTCCATCGATGAACTACCCTAAGTCTACACCTAAATGACCGCCCGTCCCGTATATCCGAAAGGTAGGAAATTGGCCTAAAAAACAGGCTATTTCCACGCTTTCGGAATTGTGGTATAATAAAAATGATATTTGCAGACAAGGGGGAGCGCATGGAACTATCCATACAAGAACGATTGAAAGACCTGCGTGTGGAACGCGGTCTGACGCTGGAACAGCTTGCGGAGAAAACCCACCTCTCCAAGTCCGCTTTAGGGAGTTATGAGGGGGACAACTTCAAGGACATCAGCCATTACGCCCTTATTGAGTTGGCAAAGTTTTACGAAGTGACTGTTGATTATCTGCTGGGCCGTTCTCAAACAAGAAATCACCCAAACGCCGATCTTGCAGACCTGCATTTGAGTGATGATATGATTGAACTATTGAAAAGCGGGCTGGTGGACAATTCCCTTTTGTGTGAACTGGCGACCCACCCGGATTTTCCCCGGCTCATGGCCGACCTTGAAATCTATGTGAACGGCGTGGCGGGAAAACAGGTACAGAGTGCAAACGCCATTGTGGACGCCGTGAGTGCAACGATTATGAAACAACACAATCCCGGCTTGACTGACCCGCAGCTGCGACAGCTTATCGCCGCCCACATTGACGACGACAGCTTTTGCCGCTATGTGATACAGCAGGACATAAACAAGATAGCCTTCGACCTGCGGGAAGCCCACAAGGACGATTTTTTCAGTGTCCCGGAGGACAATCCACTGGAAGATTTTTTGCAGACCGCAGAGGAAACCACCAGAGAGGACAGCGACCCGGAGCAGGCGGCTATGGCATTTATCTGTAAGCGGCTCAAGCTGAACTATGGGAAACTGTCAGAGGAAGAAAAGAAGTGGTTGAAAAAGATTGCACAGAAATCGGATTTACTGAAAAATCCAAAGCCGCAGCGAGGGAGAAAGTAAGAGAACGGAAAAATTTGATTTAGTGAGGTGTAAGGAGTGGAAATTAGATTTATTGATGAAAAACACGCCGCAGATATAAATATTCCCAACGAACCTTTTCCCATTAGGGGACGAATGGTTATTACCTACAACGGAGACAGATGGGAACATACAGAAAAACTATTGCCTTCTGAACAGATTGAAGAAATGACATTCCCAGATGAAAACTACAATTATCATGAGATGAAAGACTATGTTTTTATCGGAGCATATGAGGGAGCGGATTGTATTGGAAATGCAAAATGCGTGGTAAAGGTATTGGTAAACAGCTAATTAAGGCATCTTATCAATATGCCATAGCAAATGGGTATGCAGGTTTGTATACTGTTGGTCAGGACAACAATTTGAATGCGTGCTTGTTTTATTTGGCTTGCGGTTTTGAAATTGGCGGACTTGATACTAAAATATATGAAAACACAAAGCAGTCGGGAAAATTTGATATAACCTTTTATATGCACTAAAAATAAGTACATTAAATGAATTCAGGTTTATCGGAGAGATAGCAAAGCCAGCCGAGCCAGTCAACGGTCAAGATGAACGGCGCATAAATGCGCCGCCGTTGACAGTCCCGCCCGTCTTTGCTAAAGGGTAATCAAGGCGGGAAAGCCCTAAAATGGCTTCACACCTATTTCAATAATTGGAGGAGATAAAAATGAGATCAGAAAAGGAAGTTTATGATATTGTTTTGAATTTTGCAAAAACAGACAAACGCATTCGCATGGTTACTTTGGAAGGATCTAGAACAAATACAAATATTCCGCCTGATGATTTTCAGGATTTTGATATTACTTTTTTTGTTACGGATATGGACAGCTTCACAAGTGATGATAAATGGCTAGATATATTTGGTGAAAGGTTGATTCTGCAAAAGCCGGAAGATATGGAATTATTTCCAGCTGTAGAAAAGGGATTTTCATATTTAATGCTGTTTACTGATGATGTTAAGATAGATTTAACTTTGCTGCCGCTGGAACTGATAGACGAGTATTTTACATGGGATAAACTGGTAAAGTTACTGTTGGATAAAGACAACCGTATCGTAAAGCCGCCAATACCAACGGATATAGACTACCACTTGCAGAAGCCTACTCAAAGAATGTTTGACGATTGCTGTAATGAATTTTGGAATACTACAACATATGTAGTAAAGGGCTTATGCCGCAAAGAAATTCTTTTTGCTATTGACCATATGAATGATATAGTACGAAAAGAATTGCTTCGCATGATTTCCTGGCTGATTGGTATCAAACAGGGATTTCATTTCAGTTTGGGAAAAAACTATAAATTTATGAAGCAATATGTCCCAGAGGAATTGTGGGAACGACTTATGTCCACTTATAATATGGATTCCTATCCCCATATGTGGGAATCCTTTGAACAATGTATGGCATTGTTCCGGGAGGTTTCGTCAGAAGTGGCATGCCAGTTGGATTACCAGTATCCACTATATGATGAAAAAATCAGTAATTATGTGATTCGGCAAAAGAAAAAATATGGCATTGAAGATGATAACAAATAAAATTTTTTCAATCGAAAAAATTTATTTTGATTATTCAATTTTGAAAAACTGAATACCTCAAAATCAGAAAGAGAGCGGCCAAGCACTTTGAGGGATTGGCCGCCTTGTCCACCCATCCAGCGGGACAGCGGGCGGAGGTCAAGGCCGGGTGTAAACCCGTTCATTTCAGCCTTGACGGTTGCCCGTTGTCCTGCTACTTTTCCGGGAGTGTGGCCACAACTTCGGGACACTTTGTCCACAAGTCGGAGCGTAGGACGAGGGACGGGGGCTTTCATATACGCCCTGTCTGCTGATGAAACCAGACCTGCGCTTGCGGCTCCACGCCACGCAAGCACAGCCCTGTTTTCTTGCCGCTTCAAATCTTGCCGCTTCAAATGCCCTTGCCCTCCCCGGCGGCAACGGCATTTTCACGACAACGCCGACAGAGCGTATAACACACTACACTTTGCTTCGCAAAGTCGTGTGCCAAATGGGGGCGTTGCCCCCTTTGGAAACCCCCACAAGAAAAGGCGGTACGCTACCCCCCTCCACGGGGCGCATACCGCCTTTTCTTGTTATCCAGCCCTCCGGCTGTATCGGTTGAGCAAAAGCCAGCGTGGGATTGATGTGGTATCTTTATCTAAGTGATACCCCTTTCTCCCATTTAGATATTGTTTGCCTTACTACATTTAGCTTTATAGCCAGCTCTTCTTGCGAAAGTCCTTTTGACTTTCGCAAATTTCTAATATTCTCGTTTAACATAACCTGTACCTCCTTTGTTTTGATACAACCATTAAATATCAAAACAGCCATTGCCACAAGCAACGTCAATTAACATATACATCATATGGTTGACAATTTACAGATTCCCCATATTTCCAAAAGCTTAAATCTAATGACAGAATGCTCTTTCCTGTCATATCTACTTACTTTGCAGGAAACTGGGATTTTAGTTCCCCTTACTTCTCCATGTCCTCATCATTTTTCTTTCTATACTTCCCATAATGCCACTATTAAAAATGGTGTACCATTCATGACTCAGAAATTGAATTATAAGCCATAAAGAAGTCCAAACAGTAACAAACCACTTCCCAATCTGAACTTTCCCAAAATTGCCCCCCTAAATTCTATTTGTCTCTCAGTTAGTAAACCTAATCACTTGATGGTCAATATCGACCGTTGCCTCAACGCCAAAAGGAATGATACAGCGTGGCTGTGCATGTCCAATATTGATATTGCACACTATGGGCAAACGCGAATTATTGATTACATCTACCAGCACTTGCTTGTATTCCTGCTCATAAGCAGCATCCATCGGTTTACCTATAAGGATACCTGAAATCACGTCAAAAATGCCTGTTTCTTTTAACGCCATTACTGCTTTCCTGTATTTTTTAGGAGACATCTTTTCTTCACTGGATTCTAACAGAAGAATCTTACCAGCCCAATCCTCTTTATCCGGGAATAGTCTATATTTGTTGCAAAGAAGTGGCATATCAGCATGGCAATCTCCATTGAAAAAGTCATAAATTGAATCAATGCAGCCTCCAAGAATTTCTCCTGAGAAAACAGGATTGCCTTGCAGCAATTCAAAGCCATGACCGGAATGAGATTTTAAAGGTGTGCCAACCTGATCAATACCGTAATCCGTCCTTCCTTCATACCAGATGTCGCTGGGTCTAACTTCTTTTATTGTTCCAGTACTTATCAGCTCTTGAAAATACTTTTTTGTATAGGGGAGCATATCTTTGTCCAGCTCACAGACGTCTGAAAGGAAAGACTGCCCATAGAATGTTTTCATTCCCACTTTATGGAACATGAAATGATTTATCGTCGTATCAGAAAAGCCAAGAAACACTTTATTTGAGACTGCATCAGCCAGTTCATTATGTTCAAACAAATAAGGAAGTAAGCGATATGTATCGTCTCCGCCAATTGCGCAGAGAATCATATCAATATCCGGATCATTCATGGCTTGTAACAGATCGGTCGCACGTTCTACGGGATGGTCTTTGACATATTCGATTCCTTTAAGGGCATGAGGCATAAAAGTAACGGTTATCCCAAAGTCATTTAACCTTTTAATTCCGATATCAACTTCATGCTTTACAAAATCTTCGCCGATTGTTCCGCTTGACAAACTGACGATGGCGATATGCTTTATCATAATGTTCTCCTCCTCAAATATAATTTTCCAGTTCAGAAAACCGTATTGCCACTTGATAAGCCCATATTCCTGATGCTTTTTCCAATATCCTTTTGTAAAGCATACAATTTCCAAAATACTGACGGTCTGTTTCAGGTTTATCTTTTTACTGATGCACAAATCGACAACTTCTAATTTTTTATCACTCTTTCACAATCTGAGAGTTGTCACTCAAATTCTGTACGAATAGTCAATTCATTTGGGAGATTGTAAATCTCTTTTTTCAAAAATATCGGATAAAAATATTCATCTTTTAATCTTTCAAATTCCAACCATTCAAATGTATGTGTATACTTACCTTCTGTTAAAGTAAAAGTATTGCCTCTTTTCAGCAAATCTGTGTCTGAGATATCCATAAGAAAATAAATACATAGTTCATGATAGCGGAGACTATCCACATCTTCAGTAAAAAACGCTTGGTTCAGCCACAAAGGGCGATAAATTTTCGGAGTCACACCGAGTTCTTCCTGAACTTCCCGCACCACCGCTTGTTCAGCCGTTTCACCCATCGCAACTCTTCCGCCAGGCAGAAAAAAATATGGTGAACGTTCGTTGTGCATCGCCAAAATTTTGTTTTCCGAAATTATCATTGCGCACACTCTATAATTGAATTTTTGATTTTCAACATTGAAAGAAATATCCATACAAACACCTCTACAAATTCATATTCACACTGCTATTGTTTCGTTCTCCACAGTCTTGCTTCCCCAAGAAACTCATCGATTAGCTGTTGTTTTTCCTCTGTATATTGTCTGCGTTCCTCTGAAAATTGAATAACTAATTTTTGTTTCAGCTCATCATATATGCCTATCACAAGATCAATAATGGGTTTTGCATGGATTGAAGAAATGGCTGTACTTCCAATATGCTGAATATCAATAGCAGTATTCCCATTGTTCCTTCCAGTTTTTCCATTCAATTCTGCCTGATAATTTAACAGATTATCCATCTTCTAAAATAGCCCCATATTTTGTATGTGGAAGATATTCTATTCTTAGATATTCATTTTTATCAACATATCCGGAAAATATAGTAATTTCTATTTCCTCGTCTGTCACTTTGTCATGTAGAAAAATACTTCTTCTTTCCGAAGATAGATTCGCACCGCCATGAGCTTGTTCCGTGACATATCCTTCTGCATAACAATATTGTTTATTTATGATATAAGGTATATCCAAAGCAAAATCTTTCAAATAAAAGATGAAAAGAATCGTAATTATCATAAGAAGACTATGAGCCAGTCGAAGAAATTTTATATCATTTTTTCCGGTATAATCTTTTTCTGTCACTGCTTTATCAAAAAATATCGAATACACAAACTTTCTCTTTTTGATCAGATAAACAATACAAGCGATAAAAGCTATCACAAATAATGAAACTCTTATGAATAATCGAAATATGGCAAAATCCATTCTATCACCACCTGGTATTCTTATTTACAACGCTGCCTTTTTCCATTTTCTAATCTTAGTTCGAAAAGTTCCGAAAGGCGCAACCGTATTAACGTGAATGAACTTGTAGACTTCCCATACCGCTGTTTTTGTAGCATCATCAGCCCACTTTCTCATGTGCGGCTGAAATAGTTCTTCCTCGCTCATGGAGTCAATCATTGTATGGATCGATGCAATATTTTCCTTTAATTGCTCTTTCAATTCTGCCAATGATAAATGTGCGTAAGTATCTGTAAACCATCGATATAAACCGCCCAGCTGATTCCACTTAAACAGTTCTGATGGTGTCTGCACTTCCATTCCATGTTTCTCATCCTCTTCCCATTTCAAAACTAATGTCGTCCATCCAACTTGATAAGCAAGATTTTCTGCCGGAGTTCTGTCCACTTCGCTTACTCTCTTATCTTTTAAATCTTCTGGAATATCATCAAATTCGGAAATATACTTTTCAAAACTTTTATTGATTTCATTTTTTAATTCTTCTTTATCCTTGTATGTTCTCAAAACATCTCCTCCTAAATTCTAATCGGTTTAACAACATGGTGTCTCTTCAAATTTATAATTGGATCAGCACAAATAGTAACACACTTAAAATCAGCATGATCAAACCCGTTACAATAAATACAGCAGATACAGCACTTCCCAGAACAGGTCTGTCCACATAACATCTTTTCGGATGACTTGGGTTATAGTAAACGGACATCTTGCTGCCAATCGGCCACAACTGTTCTGCTAATTGACGCAAGTTCGCAACAGATCCAATTTTTAGATGCAGCCAGCCTTTTTCATCTTCATAAGCGCCTGACTGTACATGTACGGATAATCCAGATATTCGTTTTGTCAATATCCCACGAAATTTTTTCTTTGCTTTGTAATAATTACCATCCACAACATATTCTACAATTGGATTCATACTTCCGCCACCTGGAAACTGATATTGCACAACAGTGCCTTCTGCCTTTTTCGTACACTGCTTCATTTGTTTCTTTGTCACGATAGTTATCATCACTCCAGAAAAAATGAAAAGTACTCCCATCCCTCCAACCAATAGGAATCCTAACCATGCTATTTGTATTTTTGACATGATATCCGTCCTTTCCATAACCGATAAATCAAACAAACAACGAGTGGAATTGCCCCGACTGCCCCGGCAAGTGTGTAAATAGGCCAGGTAAGGAATCCAATGATCATTTTAGGAGCAACTGAAGTCAGCCACTTTTTAGCGATATGGGAGAAAAATATCAGCCCCGCAGGTATCCCGGAAAAAAGCATTCCGAACGAAATGATGCTCCGTGGAAATCCGATCGGTTCTGGAACCTGCATGTTTTGACTTGCCCAAAACGCAATATATTCCGGATCACTGACTTGTTTCATCTGCGTAACCGCCACAAAACAACCGATCACGCACCCTAAAATCAAAAATGTGAAAATATAGAAAATCTGTTTTCGCTCTTTTTTCATACTGGATTGTCCTTTCCTTTTTCCTTATCAGCACCAGCGAACCAGCATTTTACTCAGATACATCTATGGAATAGCTCAGGCAGTCGCCCCTCTTATCGCTCTTTAAATCATCGTAATACCACATATAAGTCACTCTGCCATATTCATCGATTTCAATAATACCATCCGGCTTTTGTCCTTCGATTTCTAATGTATAGATTTCTTTTTCATGGGCATAGCCAAACACAAAACGAGTATCCGGATAGTTTGGATTTAAGTCTTGTTGAAAATCACTCAATGTTAAAATAGAATGAAGAAACTTATGAAAATCTGATCCATATCTACTGTCAGGTTTCGCGGTAACTTGCGTGGAAGTGATAAACGAATAACATGTATTTCCATTTTGCATTTGCTTTTTTAAGCGTGCGAATACGAATCCCTGCACCGGATCGTCGTTTGTTCCCGCACGATAAAAAATCGTATCATACTGCTTGCCATTCCACATATGAAACGTTTCATCCACGTGGTTAAGGAAATCATCAGGAACGGAAAGTTCCTCATTTTCCGCTTTCAGAGGAGAATTTAAAATAGCTTTTTCGATAGAGTCGTAATATGTAAGCTCTGAATCATTTTTATCATAATCATTCATGGTAAACGCTACATATTCCTCATCTTTATTTTCTTCCCCCGGAATATAAGTATAACGTCCATTTTCAATGTGGTCATCATATTCAAAATCAACAAATAATCCAATCCCTATCAGAGCTGCAAAGATCAGAAAAACGATTCCAATCAGGATCAACAATATTTTCAAAATTTTTTTCATGGCATATCACTTCTTCATCTGCTTTAAATTTGTCCTATTGTTTTTTATATTTTTTCTCGATAAGCAAGCTATAAATCGCCATAATTACTATCGTTTCAATCATTACACCAACTACTGACAGAAAAATATATGGAGTCTTTTCAGCACTTAATAAGGGGATTCCTAACACAACAAAAATCACTCCATAGAGAATAAACAATTTCCCCATTACATGATTATATCCCTTTATATCTCTCACTGGAAAGGCCTTCATGTTCGCCCAAAAAGCAACTGCCTTTTTTGAAAAATAAGCACATATTCCTATACCAATCAGAATGCAACCAACGATTGCCCATACTATAAATCCTATCACTCGTCCGCCCATATCATATCCTCGATTTCACAAATTTAAATTCATCTCTCCGTATTACTGGAATTTATTTATGTTTTACTCTGCTGATAAGTTTTTCAGCAATAACACTAAGAAACATACAAATGCCACACACTACTCCCATATTAATCCCGATTGTTTTGCCAACGTACTTTGTTCCTGATTTTGTCAGTTCATAAATGGGGATTCCAAGTATTTTAACGGTCAGTGTATCTACACTTGTGCTATATGCGTTAATGTAGCCAAAATAAATTACGACACTCATCAATATCATTGCTACTGCAAACCCAATTACCAACTCAACTATGATTTTTATTTTTTTCTTCATTTTTACCTCATCATTTTTCATAAAAAATCCCATTAAAGTCATCATCTAACTATATTTAGCAACCCTTGCCTGACATCCTTTTGATGTGTAACAATGCCTGGTCGTATCTTTATCAATTTGTTTCCCTTTCCAGGCTAAGCATATAATATCGATAAATTAAATAACCAATTGCTGCCATAAAAATGAAAATGTAAGCTACATGATCTTTCAAAGCCCTCAAATAGAAGGCAAACAGAACGAATCCAACACTTTGAATCCAGATCTTAAATCTTTTATCTTCAAGTTTTCCCATTTTAAATAGGCAATAACGAATCCCTATTACTGCCGGAGAAAATGCAAAAGCAATAATAATTAGAAATACCTTCCGCTTATCAGCCGTAAGTTTCTTTAGTATTTTTTTCTCTTCATTATCAATCTCCAAACATTGGTATAGCAGACTTAGTGATGCTTCATCAGGTATGCTTTTCCCGCTTTCCCTTAGTTAAAGATATGAACCCTCATTATCAGTCTACTTTTCCAATAAATCGGTAGTATATCTCTATTTCCTGT
>URCR01000059.1 GCA_900546325.1 uncultured Lachnospiraceae bacterium
CTTGCGACAGCTATATTAGATTATCACATCTTTTATTCTTTGTCAACAACTTTTTCATCTTTTTTCAAATCTTTTCTTTTGTACTTTCGTAGCTTTCTCTGATTCGGTATTTTTCGACGTTTTTCGTTGTTTCTCATCTGTCTGCTCTCTCGAGCGCTCAGTTAGCATACCATTCTTCGACACGAATTGTCAATAGTTTTTTTATTTTTTATTTTATTTGTTCAATTCACACAATTATCTGCTCTCCGTCACATCTTTCTCCGTGATTTTCTATTGTTTTGCCTATCTCTCCTCATCATTGATAGGTACGAAACATTATTCCTGCTACACTGTGGAAGCAGACAACGTAGTTTTTCTATTGTTGCGTAGAAACCTAAGTTTTTCAGTGGCCTCTGTTAGATAACGAGGGCTTTGAACGGATCGCTAAAGCTAACCGAACCGCCAAAGTGAACCAGACACTCGTCAGCAAGCTGGTGTTTCGGAAAGTCGGGGACTCCGCCATCATGTCTGGAGAACTCCGCCGGTTTGTGAGGTTTGGATCCCATCTGTTACACAAGTTAAATTTATATAATGCAATGCTCAAGTATTTGTTTCTCTATCTTTGAATAGTAAATGATGTGCTGAACTGTTTCTTCGACCTGTTCTATTCCTATTTCTTTTTCGTCCTCTCCGCAGTTAATACCTAAAACACGCTTAATATTATATTCCAACCATTCCAATCTACCGTTATTGCAGTCATATAATGTTTTCCAATCTGTGGGCAATTCTCCTCCCTCATTCTTATATCCTTGTAAAAAAGCCTGAAACATCTGAAAATCAATTTGGTAATTCTCATATCCCGACCAACATAATGCTAATTCAAATAATTCCATAAACGGATTGTTGTAAGATAAGCATTCCAAATCAATAATACGATAGTCATTTCCATTCCACAAAACATTTTTACAATCCATATCATTATGGCAGATAGATACAATTTGAGGCAATTTCTTTCTTGCCAAATTGCCTCTATTTTGGCTGTCTATAATTATCGAAAAAGCGTCGTTTAATATTGTATACAATCTCACATCAACCTTTTTCATCTCAGTAAGATAAGACTCCCAATCAATAGACATTTCAAAAAAGTTTTCATTTTCAACCCTTTTATCTATGCTATGGATTTTAGCAAGTACCTTTCCCATTTCTCTACAATGATATTCTGTTATCTCATCTTTTTTAGAGGATTTCCAAAAAAATAATCAAAGATATAGAAATATTGACCATCTATTTCTTGCATTTTTCTTCCGCCAAAAGATAATGAAGGAAGAATGGGTATATCATGCTGTTCTAACAGAAATTCTATCTGTTCGGCTTTTGCGTAATTCGCCATAGCTGTTTCTCTTTGCATAACAAATGGATTCAACAATTTAAGTGTATATATACCTTGGTCTGTGTCAACCTTATACACCTTGTGCATGAAACCGCCATTCAAATGGGTAGGTTTACCTTGCAATTTCCAATTATATTTTTTCGCTATCTTGACAAATATTGACATCGTAATCTTTTCAACCTCCGATTTGTTTCGATTTTATTATATCATATCTCTTTAATCATTATCATTTCTTTTCTGCTTTTGAAAAGTTACTTATCAGTGCATGATTTGTAAAGAGTTCTAAAGCATTGCTTACGCAACAAGCCCTTGACAAATCCATAGCCCAATAAGTTTAGAGCAGTCAAGCAGAAATGAAATAGTCTGCTGTGTCACGCTGACAAAAAAAGAGATACCAACACATTTGTATAGTATCTCTAACTTAGTAGCAATATTCTTTTCCTTGCAAGCAGGTAAACACAGGTTATTCCTTAATATCCTTTTGTTTGGGAAACGTCTGTTTCCCATTTTGAAATTGTTTTATCGCTCACATTCAGCTTTTCCGCCAATTCCTTTTGCGTGATTCCGTGTTCGATTCTTAACGTCCTTTTTCATGATCTCCTCAATGATTCTCCACTCATTTATTGCGGCAACTTATGCCAACAATATCTTATCAAAAAATAATTTCTCCATCATACTCTGACCGAAGTTTTTCTGTCGGCTTATGACAGACATGGACCACTAACGCCTCCTCCTCGAGAAGCATTTTTTCAACTCTATAAGAGTTCTCCGCATCCAGTGCGGAAGTTGCTTCATCCAACAGATAGACTTTCGGAGAGCCGACCATCGCCCGGGCGAGTGCGATCCGCTGTTTTTCGCCACCGGAAAGTGTGTCCATATTTTCCAGATTCAGCTCTTGTCCGCGAAATCGTTCGATCAGATAAGAAAGATTTAATTTTTCCAGGATCTTATGAAATCTTTCTTCTGGTATCTCCCTACCTAGAAGAATGTTTTCTTCCAGTGATGCCCAAAACAAATATGGTTCCTGAAAGACGATCCCTACTGCCTGATAATAAGACTCTTTCTGTATCTGACGGATATCCATTCCGTCAACTGTGATCTTTCCACTGTATGTCCCTTCCTGCATCTGAGCGATGATCCGCAATAATGTAGACTTGCCCGAACCGCTTCTGCCGCTGATCATATATTTTTTACCGGCTTCAAACCGACAGGAAACCTTCTCCATAATTGAAATTCCGTTCATTTCATAAGAAAGATTTTTCACACAAAACTCATGAAAGTTTTGCGGCATCCGAATCTGTGCTTCCTGCCGAGTCTCCTCCACAGCGATCAGCTGTTCATATCTTCTGATAAGAGGTTTTGCCTCATTTCTGGAGTGGAATGTATACGCGAGCACCTCAATCGGTGCGGCTACATTCCCTGCAAGCTGTACTGCGACAAGCAATCCTCCAACTGCCATCTGTCCTTTTTGAATCAGCCAAAGTCCCACAACAAAAATCAGAAACGTCTTACTGATCTGTAAAACTGCTGCCAGCCCTTGTACTTCTATCTGGCAGACACTCATGTTTCCTTCTGCCTGCTTTACCTGGCTGTTTTTCTGTTCCAGCCACTGATTTGCCCGGCGGTGATACTGATACGCCCGCAGAATATGACTTCCTTTTAAGCAGGATTCTACCTGCGTATTGTAATCTGCCAAAACGGATGCATAGGCTTTCCTTGCACTAGCCGCCTTTTCTTTCATTATTTTCGGAATACAGACAATCATAACACTGATGACGATGATGATGGCTGCAAGAATGGTGTGCAGTTGGAACAATGCCATGCAGGTACATAATAAAATCCCGGTACACCCCGCGATGTCGATCACCCCAAGGAAATACTGATCTACAATACACGGGATCTCGTTGTTCAGAAAAGAAGTAAATGCAGCGATCTCATCCCGCTTCAGATTCATCTTCTTTGAAAATGCGCTGCTGGCACATCCTCTCATTTCCGCCTTGACCTCTCTTACAAACATCTTCTGCATGAAGTCATTTATGACAGAGAGTACAAGCTGCAGCACGCATACCAACAGAAATACTGTGATATTCCATCGGATTCCTCCGCTGCCCCATCCTGCCTTGTTCTGTGCTGTATTGTCCCCGGTGATTTCATTTACAAGTTCTCCCGACACAACCGGAATCACAACACTTTCTATACAGAAGACCATGTGAATACTGATGGCTACTAAAAATAACGTTCTTCGCTTCCCTAATAATCTGAAAAATTTCCTCAATCCATTTTCCTCACTTTCTTCTATACTATTTTACAGAAAAAAGTGCTGCTGCCTGATAGGTCCTCCGATCAATAAAATATAACCGCATAGACTCACCTCTCTTCCCGGGAAATTTTCTGTGTTTCACGTTTCTCTCCAGACTTCCCTTTTGTTTCTATTTTATCCTTATTATACCTTCTGACAGTGTTTTTTTCTATTGATTTTTCCCAGAATCAATCCGCATTTTTCAACTGCTCAATCATGCTTTTCTTCCCCTGAAAACGATAGGCAGCCTTTGGAACGAGCCATCCGAGCACCAACAGAAGCGGGAAGGTCAGAAGCATTGGCCAGATCACAAACTGGTATTTCATAAACCAGATCTGTGAGGTCAGTACCCGCAATACGGTTACGGACATCAGCATACCAATGAGGGCTGAGAATCCCATTGTAAATCCTGCATAGTAAAGTCCTTCCAGTGTCAGCATTTTGACGATCTGTTTCTTCGTCATTCCGATCGATTCTAACATTGCCAGCTCGCGGAGCCTTGTGACGATGCTTGTCAGAATCGCATTGATAAAGTTTAGAATGCCGATCACAGCAACAACAAATGTCAGTAAACTTCCGATGATCGTAAACATGCCTTTCAGACTTTCAAACTCATTGAGCCATTTCAGCTTTGACTCATAATTCATCGTAGGCTCTGCCTTTTCTGAATAATTTTTGACAAATTCCTGGATAGCTTCTTCTCTGTCATCTCTCACATCAAAAGAATAACTCATCAGATAGTCTGCCGGTAAATCCTTCAGAAAAACTTCCGATGTTGTATAATACGGAAAGATCTCCGAATAGCGCGTAGACAATCCATAATAGTCCTCTTTGATTACCGATAAGATTTCCATTTCCCGTTCTTCTCCATTCGGGAAAGTCAAAATGACTTTATCCCCCGCCTGATGTACCATGTCCTCTTTTTGTACCTGACCATTGTCATCTGTCGATACAGCATAGAGCAGATAGTTTCCCGTTGCCAGCTTTTCCCTGATCACATCAAGATCTTTTTCCCCCTCATAAATTTCCATTTTCTCAAACAGAAAATCATCTAAGCCATAATACATAGCCTGATAGTTTTCCTCATTCAGTTTCGTTGCCGGAATTTTTTCTCCATTCCACATCCAGCAGAGTTCGCCTTTTTCATTCATAGGCATATGTTCCGGAACTTTATAATCAGAGATCTTTACTCCAACCTGATCTGCTGCTGCATAGATCCGTCCGCCTTTCTCAAATCCTTCCTGCCCTTCGCACGCCTCGATAAAGCTTTCCGTTAAGTTTGATTCCTGAATATCTTCCTTTCTTGCATAATACTCCGAATTAAAATATTTTGCATTGGCGATCACGAAATCCGAACTGACAAAGTGCGACAGATATTTATCGATATCAAATGCATTTGTAAATGTAAAAATGCTGTTTAATAAGACGATTGCAAGCGACAATGACACGATCACGATGACAGTCTTTCCTTTATTTCTTCCTAAATTGGAAAGTGCCATCCGGCTAATCCGCCCGCCGTCTGTCGTTTTCTTCTGTTTCTTTGTCTGCTTTCCCCCTTCGGTGTAGCGCACCGCCTCCACCGGGGAAACTTTTGCTGCCAGTTTTGCCGGTTTCCCTGCCGAGATAAACACCGTAACAAGCGCAAACACCGCCGCTCCGACAAAAATCCACGGGTTCATAGACACTGCCGGATCACTGTTTCCCATCGTCGTATGGGATAAGATCATCGGCACGATTGCCTTTCCGACAAAGAATCCAACGAGAAGTCCGAACGGGATTCCGATGACAGAAAGAAGCAATGCCTGTCGCCGGATGATCTTTTTGATCTGCTTCCCGGTCGTTCCTATTGTCTTTAAAAGTCCGTAGAACCGGATATCTTTCATGACCGAAATCTGGAAAATATTATAGATGATTAGATATCCGGTCAAAACGATCAAAAATCCAACACCTGCGATCGCAGCGACTGTCATAGGATCCCCCGAAGTGCTCTCGGAAATATATGCCCAGTTCGCATTGCTCTGAATGAAATTCTCTGCTCCCTCCTCCGTAGAATATCCACTTTCCTCAGCCATCTGATCTAACTTCTTCTGGATCCCTGAGGAATTTTCAAAAACAACGTCCATACGGATCGCGCCTACCGGAGACCCGTCTTGATCGTATGTGTACTGTAGTTCCTCCTGATGTTCCGTCAGATATGCCTTAGATACAACGGTAAATCCCACGTCGAGCGCCGGATCGGATTTGATCACCCCGGAAATCTGAAAGGCGCGCTCCACCGGCTCCTGCCCTTCGCGGATCTCCAGAAGCAGTGTGATTTCCTGCCCTGCTTTTGCTTTCATCCCGAGCAGCTTTAACGAGGTCTCATCGACAAGCACTTCGTCTGCCTTCTCTGGCGCTTTCCCGTCAATGATCTCGACAAAATTATGTCCATAAAAGTTCTCCGGATAATACCACACTTCCATATGTCGTTTTAAAAATTCTGGATTTTCCACTGTATTTGCCACAAGCCGGTTATCCGCACTTTCTTTCACCAGCGGATGGCTGCTCAACTTTTCGTACTGCTCCTCCGTAATATTTTTAAATACGCCGTGAGAATCACCGCCCGCCTGGCGCATCGTCTGCCGTTGAAAATTCTCTGCCGTTCCGATTCCCACCGTAAATAATGTGGTAAACAGCATTGCCGTCAGGGCGATCGCAATAATGGCAATTACATTTCTCGTTCGGTTTGCCCGGAAGCTTTTATAGGAAATCTTCTCAATCACCTTTTTGTTGTTTACCTTACGCATAGAACTCACCGCCCTCTCTGCGCGCATTCCTTCCCTTGATCCTGCCATCCTCGATGCGAACGATCCGGTCTGCCATCTGGGCGATCTCCTCGTTGTGTGTGATCATCACAACGGTCTGCCCGAACCGGTCACTGGTCACTTTGAGAAGACTTAACACATCCTGACTAGTCGCAGAGTCAAGATTTCCGGTCGGCTCGTCTGCAAGGATGATCGCCGGCTTACTGGCAAGTGCCCGGGCGATCGCCACCCTCTGCTGCTGCCCGCCGGACAGCTGTGACGGCAGATTGTAGCGCTTCTTATCTAAACCAAGTACATGGATCACATCCTCCACAAAATCTTCATCGACTTCATTTCCATCCAGCTCGATCGGAAGTACAATATTCTCATAGACATTTAACACCGGAACAAGGTTATAGCTCTGAAATACAAATCCGATCTTTCTTCTCCGGAAGATGGTCAGTTCCTCCGGTTTCAGTGTAGAAATATTTTTCCCATCGACAATGACCTGCCCCGCTGTCGGGATATCTAAGCCTCCTAACATGTGGAGCAGTGTGGATTTTCCACTTCCCGATGTTCCTACGATCGACACGAATTCTCCCTGCTCTACCGCCAGATCCACGCCGTCCAACGCCTTCACAAGCGTATCTCCGCTTCCATAATATTTTCTCAACTCTTTTGCCTCTAAAATTGTCATAACAGCAACTCCCTTCTATCACACCTATTTTGATTCCTGAACTGTTTTTTGCCCTTTTCATTTCAAGAAAGAATTTCAATAAAAACGACCTTATAGAATCAGAACTGTCCCTCTTTTTGTCATGCAGTTCTTTTCTATAAGGTCATTCTATAAAATCATTCTTACGAGAATCTTTCCAGAATCTAACAGTTTTGACAGATTTCCTCTTTCTGGAGAAATATCTTAAAAATACTTCCCTTTCCTTCTTTCGACTCTACTTTGATATAGCCACCCTCTCGCTGGACGATTTCCCTCGCCAGATACAGTCCGATCCCGATTCCTTCTTCCTGCTGCACCATGTCTGACCGGTAAAAACGAGTGAAAATCTGTGCCCGCTCTTCTTCCCGGATCCCGATCCCCTGATCTTTGACAGCAATACAGAAATACATCTCATATGCCGTTCCTTCCACCTCGATTTTGCTTCCCTCCGGGGAATATTTGACTGCATTGTCCAGAATATTATAGAGCGCCTCCTGTGTCCACTTTTGGTCAAAGTTCGCCCTTTCTTCCATCTCTCCACGGATTTCTACCTGGATCTGTTTCTTTTTCGCTTTCGGCATGATCTCCGCTGCTGCCGCCGTCACAAGACTTTCTATCTGCTGTACCGATGGACAGATCTCAAAAACGTCTGATTCCAGCCGCGACATCTTTACAAGCGCTGTCGTGAGAAATTCCAGTTTTTTCGCATAAGTTTCGATCTGCTCTGCCAGATATTTCTCCTGCTCCCCCTCCGTCTGCTCCTGCAAAAGTTCCGAGTACAGCATGATATTTGCAAGCGGTGTCTTCATCTGGTGGGAAATATCTGAGATCATAGACTTAATATTTTCCCGCTCTGTCTTTGTCCGCTCCATCGACATGCCGGACATTGTAAAATACTGCTTCCACTTTGATTCCAGCCGCGATAATTCTGTCTCATTGTACGCTTCCTCCGTAAATGTTCCGTTGATCGCCTTTGTCAGCATCTCGTCCAGTCTGCGAAGCGTCCTTGTTGTCCGAAATATCCTCATGCTGTTCCCCCTTTTTCCCACACATAGCCGAGTCCATATACGGTCTGAATCGGATTTTTCTTTCCCGGCTGCTCCAGCTTTTTCCGAAGTCTTCCAACAGTGACCGACAGCGCATTCTCATCTACATACTGCGCTCCGTCGCTCCAGATCCGGTCCACAAGCTGTTCCCTCGTCAAAGTCTGACCCTGATTTTCAATAAGAAGCCTCAACAATTTCTGTTCTGTCCTGCTTAACAGAATCTCCTGTCCTTCCACCGCAAAGTACATCTCTTCAAATACAAACCGATATCCGTCCCTTTCATATGTCAGTCCCCTCTCCTGCACCGTCCTGGCAAGCATCCGCTCCACCCGTGCCCGCAGGATCATCAGACTGAAGGGTTTCGTAATATAATCGTCTGCTCCGAGAGAAAATCCGGTCACCTCATCGATCTCCAGATCATTCGCCGTCAACATAATGACCGGCACTTCTGATTCCCGACGGATCTCCTCAAGAAATTCATACCCGGTGCCATCCGGAAGATTGACATCCAGAAGGATCAGCGACAGCTTCTGCTTCCTCCAGACTTTTTTCGCCTCGCCAAGATTGTAGGCAGAATAAAACGTATACTCCGGCTCGCGCAGAGCAAGTGTGATTCCCTGGTTCAGTCCTCTGTCATCTTCTACGATCAAAATTTTCTTCTCTGCCATACTGCTCCCCGCCTTTTATCTTATATTCCGAATTCTTTTGCATATTTGATTACCCCGCAGATCGGCTCTGCCTCCTTCTGAAGTTTTACCGCCATGAAATGCTCTTCTGGGATCCCCGCCGGTGCTTGGATTTCCAGCCGGCTTGCCGGAAGATATCCCGCTCTTTTATAATACATCTCGCTTCCAAGAACAACGGAATACTGATATCCTTCTTCTTGCGCAATTCTATGCGCCTCCTGTATCAACGCCGTCCCAACACCCCTGCCCTGAAATTTCGGTCTGACAGAAAGCGGCGCAAGTACAATGACCTCTACCTCTCCCACTTCTGCCTTGGAAAAACAAATGTGTCCTGCCAGTTCTCCGTCTACCTCCGCCACAAGTGCCAGCTCTTTTATAAATGCCTCTCCCCTTCTCAACTCTGCAACAAGGTCCTGCTCCGTCCCGTCGGCATGGTCTGCCCCCGCAAATGCCTCCCGGATCATTTGATGTATCTCACGATAGTCGCTCTGTGTCTCTTGTCTAATCAGCATACAATACTCCTCCCTGTTTTTCTCTCTGTTATCTGTTTTCTGTTCTCTATTATACAAAGTATGACCGCACAAAAACAAGTTCTTCTTTAAAATCCGTGTTCTCACATTCTGATAGTACTTGCACAATATTCATTATCTATGCATAAAAATACAAAATTCCGTCATCTATTAGCACTGATTTTTAATGTCTATTAGCCTTGATTTTTAATGCGTTTTTTTCTCATTTTTTGTGCAATTTTTTCAAAAAAATTGTAAAAAAAGCATTTTCATATTCAATTACTTGTGATACAGTAAAGAAGTTCAGTAAGATAACACTCATTAATTACAGAAGGAGATTTGTACAATGAAGAAAATTTATGAAGGAAAAACCAAAGATGTATTCAGCCTTGAGAACGGAAATGTTTTACTCAAATTCAAAGATGACTGTACAGGAAAAGACGGAGTTTTTGATCCGGGCGAAAATAGTGTTGGATTAACAATCGAAGGTATCGGCAAAGCAAATCTTGAAACATCTGTTCACTATTTTGAACTGTTAAAAGATGCAGGCATCAAGACACACTATGTAAGTGCTGATGTGGAAAATGCTACAATGGAAGTTCTCCCTGCGACCGTATTCGGACACGGCTTAGAAGTCATCTGCCGTTTAGTTGCAACAGGAAGCTTTATCCGCAGATATGGGGAATATATTGAAGACGGAACAGTTCTTGACGGTGGTTATGTAGAGTGTACATTCAAAAACGATGCATTAGGTGATCCACTTGTTACAGGAGAAGGTCTTGCAGCTCTCGGAATCATGACACCGGAAATGTTCGAAAGCATGAAAGAGCAGACATTAAAGATCACAAAGATCGTTGCAGACGATTTAAAATCAATCGGACTTGACCTCTGGGATATCAAATTTGAGTTCGGTTACAACAACGATGAGGTAATCCTGATCGATGAGATCGCTTCCGGAAACATGCGTGTTTACAAAGACGGAAAGATCGTAGAGCCGGTGGAACTGACAAAACTGATCTTAAATAGATAATAGACAAAAAGAACTGCCTGCAGATTCAATCAAGTAATTTGATTGGAAAACTCTGCAAGGCAGTTCTTTTTTGTCTTCTGTTTTCTGCAAATTCAGGAATTTTCACTTCCGATGATCACGCCTACCGCGTGGAATACGACGCAGATTGCCGCGTAAATCCATATTTTTCCCCCGCTGCACTGAGTCAAATAGCCCACAAATGCCGGAAGAACTAAAGACACGCTATACGATCCGCACCTTCCCTCCCGGATACATCATCCATCAGAAACATTATTCTCTCAATTATTTTGGGATCGTCTGTACCGGAGAACACCGTGTGATCAATGAATTTGAAAATGGAAATATATTTATGATTGAGAAAAACGAACCGATTGACTTCATCGGGGAAGTCACAATCCTGGCCGGGCAAGAGAAGACTTCTGTTACGATCGAAACGATCACAGAATGTACTGTTTTTCTGATCTCCCGTCAGGACTTTGAAAACTGGATCTCGCAGGATATCCATTTCCTCCGTCTGGTATCAAAGAAGGTGGCACAGAAGCTTTACCGTTCCTCCTACAACCGCGGAGCCAGACTTTTCTATCCCCCAAACTTCCTGCTGCTTGACTATCTTGTCAAATATGCGAAGGAACATACTATCGCCCCGGGCACTTCGATTGTAGTAAAAAAGACCCGGACTCAGTTGTTTGAAGAACTTGGAATTACAGTAAAGACGATCAACAGAACGATCCAAAAGTTAAAAGAAGATGGAACGATCGGAATTGAAAAAGGGAAGATTTCTCTGACATATGAACAGTACATCCGTGCAAAACGAGAACTAAAAAAAGAATAGACAGCCACAAAAAAAGGGACAGCCTCCCCAGTGAAGTCATTCATCTGGAGCGCTGTCCACAAGTTCTATTCTTTAGACTGATACAATCCCCACAAATACAAGATCGGCAAAATGAAATCGATAATGGAAAGCACCTGAAATCCTACCAGAATAATGGACTGGATAAATGCGATCAAAACGATCACAAGGTAGACGATCATACCGATCAGACATACCTTAAAAGATTTTCCATTCACTCCAAAGATTCCACAGACAAGCATCAGCAGGGAAGAAAATAATCCCTGAAGCAATGTCAGCGGAGTCAGCATTTCTTTGGCTGCACTCATGTCCACCCCATTTACGACATCTCCCATAGACTGCAGTATAAAATAACTTCCTACGGTACCAATTGCCCCCGTCACAGCAAGTACGATCAGGATAATTGACACCACTTTCAATAACTTGTTTGGTTTAAACATAATTATATCCATTCCTTTCGCTTCGCTCAGGCACAAAACATAATGAAAATAT
>URCR01000060.1 GCA_900546325.1 uncultured Lachnospiraceae bacterium
ATAGACCCTTATAGGGTCAAAGCAAGCCACCGGCTAAGCCGGTGGTCTTGACTGGCTCTTTTTTGCATTAATCTTTTGTGAGGAATTGCGCTAACGTCCCGGGAAGGAGTTCTGCACTGTATTTGCTCAGAGAGTAGGAACCCTGACAGAGCAGCCAGTCGTAGATCAGTGAGCGCTCATACATTGTGTAGAGGCGGATCAGTTCATCGGCAGACCGTCTGGAAGTAAATTCACCACGCTTCTGTGCATCTTCGACGATCTCCCGGATGCAGGTAAAATAGAACCGATTGTCATCCAGCAGTGCACGATGATCTTTTGTCGTCAGCTGTGAGGAGTAGAGCAATGTCAGAAGCTCCATATCCACGCTTGTCTCGATCATCAGGAACAGTTCATAATTCAAATAGAGAAGCTTGTCAGCGGCAGAGAGGGTCGGATCCATCGATGCCACAAGTTCTTCGTACTTATCGTCAAACAGATAGGCAAGAGAGCCGAGCAGGGCATCTTTTCCTTTGAAATAATGGTAAAAACTGCCTTTGGATGTCCGGGAGGCAGTGATGATGTCATCAATTGTCGTTGCATGGTATCCTTTTTTGTAGAAAAGATTCCACGCAGCTTTTACAATCCTACTCTTTGTCGTCTGTCGTTTTCTAGGCATAAGCTGCCTCCTTTCTTTTTCGTGTGAAGATTATCCAACCTGGAAACCATACTTTAACGGATCATCCGGATCAATCACATAAGTTGATTCCCCGGTGATGTAGGCGCTTCCGGTAATCTGCGGGATGACTGCTTTGTAGTCGCCGACAGTTGTTTCGCCTTTGATGATTCCGGTAAATTTAGAACCAATGAAGCTCTCATATACGAAAGGCTCGTCTTGACCAATCTTCCCGTGTGCATGCAGTGCGGCGAGTTTTGCACTTGTGCCTGTTCCGCAAGGAGAGCGGTCTGCCATATGATCGCCGAAAATTACGACGTTTCTCATGCTGCAGCCCGGTGTTGTTGTAGAACAGTACAGTTCTGCGAGATCTACAGAAGTGATATCCAGTGTCGGGTGTTTGACTTTTACTTCTTCATTGACCTGTTTGACGAGCTGCATACCGAAACGTGTCAGCTCTCGGATATTTTCAGGGGCAACTGTTTTGCCAATTTGTGCGAGATCCACGAGTGCAAAGAAACTTCCGCCGAAGGAGATGTCATATTTGATTTCCTGACCGTCAATCACTGTTGTCAGATTTTCTTTATATAAGAAAGCAGGAACATTTGTGAGTGTAACGTTTAAGACTTTTCCATTTTTGACTTCTGCTTTGGTTCGGATCAGTCCGGCAGGAGCATCCAGTACGACTTCGGTATAAGGTTCTTTTGCCTCGACAAGCCCGGTCTCGATGATCGCAGTGACAGAGCCGATGGTTCCGTGACCGCACATATTCAGATATTCTCCGGTGTCCATGAAGATGACTCCGAAATCTGCCTCCGGGTGGATCGGATCGGTCAGAAGTGCGCCAAACATGTCGTGATGTCCGCGTGGCTCAAACATCAGAGCAGTGCGGTATTTATCGTAATGTTTTGCGAGATAGTTCTTGCGCTCGATCATTGTATCTCCCTTTAATTCGGGAAATCCGGATAAGATAATCCGTGTAAATTCTCCTACGGTATGTGTGTCGATTGCTTTGAAAGCGGCCTCAAAAGATGCTGTGTCTAAATGTGCATTGATTTCCATTGCGATACCTCCGAAATTTTTATGTTCAAGTTCATATAAAATAGCAGGACTGGTAATAGACTAAATACTAGAACGCAGTTCAGTTTTCTAATAGTATTATCGGCGAAAAATCCTGAAAAGTCAATGGAAAGTGGGAATTTGCAGAAAGAAATAAAATGAAAAAAGTTGGAATTTACTATTGAAAAACAGTTGGGTTTGTGATAAAGTAAATGAGCAGAGAAAAATGCATATCCGGGGGTAGATGGGTAACTGGTGTGCCTCCTAGTCTTCAAAACTAGTGTGGGGCGTTAAGAGCGTCCCGGGTGGGTTCGATTCCCACATGCCTCCGCCAAAAGGAGAGAAGTTCCAGACGCATCCGCAGCCCGACGGGAAGGTTGGAGAGAAGCTGTGGTTCCGGAAGATGCATTGCACAGGATGTGTAGCACAGATGTCTTTGTGAGGCTTACATATAGGTGTGCAGACTGGAATTACCATAGATGGTCAGAGATGACCGCAAACAGAATAGAGAGTGCAGGGCTGTTGCTGTCGGGAGACGGGGGCAGGCTTGATTGACCGATGAACGAAAAAGCTGAGTATTATACTCAGCTTTTAGTGAATACAGATAAAGGAGTCAAGAGCAGTGGAACGGGTACATATTTTATTAAAACAGCATGTTGGGGCACCGTGCAAGGCAGTCACAGAGCCGGGTGCAGATGTACAGAGAGGGACATTGATCGCAGTTCCGGACGGACTTGGTGCCAATATATTTTCCAGTGTCTGTGGAACGGTGGAGGCGGTGACTGACACAGAAATCGTCATCCGGAAGAACGAAGAACAGTCAGAAAGTTATGTAAAGATTCCGGAAGGAACAAAGGCCGAGATGGTAGCCTATGCAGGGATCACCGGGATGGGCGGGGCAGGATTCCCGACGGCGGTGAAGCTTTCCGCAGATTTAAACGGAGGCTATATTCTTGTCAATGCGGCAGAATGTGAGCCGGGGCTTTGTCATAACATCAGACAGATGGAAGAGCAGTGCGGCAAGATCATAAGCGGAGTGAAATACTGCATGGAACTGACAAATGCGTCCAAGGCAATCTTCGCGATCAAGAAGAAGAATGAAAAGGCGGTCCGCATTTTAAAAGAGGCGCTGAAAGAGGAGGAAGCAATCACGATGCACCTTCTGCCGGACATTTATCCGATGGGGGAAGAGCGGGCAGTCGTAAGAGAATGCCTTGGGATCGAACTGGGAGTGGATCAGCTTCCGACAGCGGCAGATGCAGTTGTGATCAATGTCGAAACGGTTTCGAGAGTGGCAGAGGCGATCGATGAGAGAAAACCATGCTTCTCAAAAAACGTAACTGTGATCGGCAAATTAAACGGAGGGGAAGAGCCTCATGTATTTATGGACGTTCCGATCGGGACAAGGATCGGAGAGCTGATTGAACGCGCCGGGGGGATCAACGGAGTTTACGGTGAGATTATCGTAGGGGGACCGTTTACCGGACATGCGGCGAAGGAGGATACCCCGGTGACAAAGACGACCGGAGGAGTGATCGTGACGATTGACCTTCCAGACCTTCATGGAGCACCGGTAGGACTTCTCGTCTGTGCCTGTGGCGGTACAGAGGAGCGCATGCGCGATATCTGTGCGAAGATGAACGGCAAGGTTGTATCTGTTGCGCGGTGCAAGCAGGCGGTTGAAATGAAAAATGGTGCGCTGAAATGTGAGCGCCCGGGAAATTGTCCGGGACAGGTGAAAAACAGCATTCAGTTTAGGAAAGATGGCTGTGAGTATATTATAATAGGAAACTGTTCGGATTGTTCCAATACTGTCATGGGATCTGCGCCAAAGATGGGACTGAAAGTCTTCCATCAGACGGATCATGTGATGCGGACGATCCACCACCCGCTGTACAGACACTTGAGAGTATCCAAGAAGGTGGAACAGGAAATTTAGTCTGTGATCCGGCAGGACAGACCGGGACAGAGTAATCAAATCAGGCTTTATCTGGCTGACCGCCGGGCGGCGGACAGTGAGCAATTCATATAGAAGAAATATGGGGGACCATTTACACAAGGAGGGACATGTTATGTCAATTACAGCAGAAACAGCGAAAGAACATGCGAAAGATCCGGCGGTACTTTGCTGCCGGGCAGAAGCAGGGATCACGATTGGTGTTGAGAATCTGGAAGATCCGGCAATCTTTGACGATCTTGTAGATTCAGGGCTTTTGAATCTGGACGGAGTTCTGACAATCGAGCAGATCCTCGGGGCCACACTGACGAAGACCTGTGATTCCCTGACACCACTTACACCGGATGTGGTATCTGGAATCAAAGAAGTGGAACAGGAAGCAGCTGTTGAAAAAGTACCGGAGCAGGAAGAAAGCCGGCAAGTGGAAGAGACAGCAGCAAACCAGAGCATTGTCACAACGGCAGGCGGTATGTTAAAGATCCACATCGGCGAAGGGAAAGATATCGATATTGAGATTCCGACGGGAATTGCGGCAGGTGCGGCGGGAGTACAGGCTCCGGCGGCACAGACCGTTTCCGCTGCGCCGGTTACAGCAGCGCCGGCAGAGCAGGAGAAGCCTGAAAAAGTGATCAGAAGCCTGACAAGAAAGCATTTTCAGATCACAGAAGTCAAACGGGGACCGGAGACGAAGATTGAAGGAACGGTTTTATATATCCGTGAAGGAATCGAGGAGGAAGCGGCAGCTTCCCAGGAGCTTGTCAACAGCCTGAAGATTGATATCATCACACCGGAGCAGTATCACACATATTCTGAGACGATCATGGATGTACAGCCGATCGCTGCAAAAGAGGGAGAAGATGAAATCGGATCTGGTACGACAAGAGTGCTTGACGGCGTTGTTGTCATGGTGACAGGTACGGACGCGAATGGTGTTCAGATCGGAGAGTTTGGATCTTCGGAAGGAATTTTAGATGAGAACATCATGTGGGGAAGACCGGGTGCACCGGAGAAAGGCGAAATCTTCATTAAGACGGAAGTTGTCATCAAAGAAGGTACAAATATGGAGCGTCCGGGACCGCTTGCGGCACATACGGCAACAGATGTGATCACGCAGGAAATCCGTCTCGCCCTGAAGAAACTCGATGATTCTCTCGTTGTTGATACAGAGACCTTCGAGCAGGTAAGAAGACCTGGTAAGAAGAAAGTTGTGATCGTAAAAGAAATTATGGGACAGGGAGCAATGCATGACAACCTGATTCTTCCGGTAGAGCCGGTTGGCGTACTTGGAGCGAAACCGAATGTAGATCTTGGAAATGTTCCGGTCATGGTATCTCCGCTGGAGGTACTTGATGGATGTATCCATGCGCTGACATGTATCGGACCTGCATCGAAAGAGATGTCAAGACATTACTGGAGAGAGCCTCTGGTGCTTGAGACATTATATGATAAAGAACTGGATCTCTGCGGTGTTATTTTTGTGGGAAGCCCTCAGATCAACTCAGAGAAATTCTATGTGTCAAAACGTGTCGGAATGATGTGTGAAGCGTTGGATGTAGACGGAGCGTTTGTCACAACAGAGGGATTTGGAAACAACCACATTGACTTCGCAAGCCACATTGAGCAGATCGGTATGAGAGGAATCTCCGTAGTCGGTATGTCGTTCTGCGCGGTGCAGGGAGCGCTTGTTGTCGGAAATAAATACATGACCAATATGGTGGATAATAATAAATCGGAATCCGGAATCGAGAATGAAGTGCTCGCATGTAATACACTCTGCCATGAAGATGCAATCCGTGCACTTTATATGCTGAAAGCAGATATGGCGGGAGAAGAGATCAAGAAGCCGGAGAAAAAATGGAATCCAAATGTGAAAGAAAACAACGTGGAACTGATCTCTAACGTGACGGGAAAACCGGTAGAACTTGTGGCAAATGAACAATCTCTGCCGATGAGCCAGAAGAGAAAAGAAAAATACGACTAAGATTTTGCGGCAGTCGGGGGCTGCCGGAAAGTCGGTATCAGGTGATGACATGAAATATGGCGATAAGATCATCCGGATGGAAGGTGTGATCGTAGAAGTACATGACGGCTGTGTTGGAATTGACTTAAAAGGCCGTCTCGGTTATCTGAAAGTGCCGATGCGGATGCTGATCACAGACTATCCGGTGAAAGTGGGACAGGAAGTTGCATGGAATATGAGTTTTGTGGAACAGCTTGGCCCTGAGATCAATGAAAAATATATGAGCAATCTGATGACATATCAGAAGCGTCAGGAAGAAATGCGTGCGAACAATAGAGACGATGAGGAGGTATCGCAATGAGCTTAACAGTAGTGAAAGGTATGCAGTCGGAGATCTTCGTTCCGATCACACCGCCGGCTGTATGGACTCCGGTGAAGAAGGAACTGAAAGATATGACGATCGCGCTGGCGACAGCGGCAGGTGTCCACCATAAAAATGATGAAAGATTTAACCTTGCAGGTGATTTCACATGGAGAAAAATCACAGACCAGATGAAATCAGATGAATTAATGGTATCCCATGGCGGATATGACAATGGGGATGTCAATAAAGATATCAACTGTATGTTCCCGATTGACCGTATCCACGAATTGGCAAAAGAAGGATTTATCAAAGCCTGTGCCCCGGTACATGCCGGATTTATGGGAGGCGGCGGAAATCAGGAGAAGTTTAAGCATGAGACAGGACCTGCGATCGCCCGGATGTTCAAAGAAGAAGGCGTGGATGCAGTAATCCTGACAGCCGGCTGAGGTACCTGCCACCGCTCTGCAGTATTGGTGCAGAGAGCGATTGAAGAAGCGGGAATTCCGACGATCATTATTGCGGCACTTCCTCCGGTTGTGCGTCAGGCAGGAACTCCTCGTGCGGTAGCACCGCTTGTTCCGATGGGAGCAAATGCAGGAGCGCCGAATGATGTGGAGATGCAGACTGCGATTGTAAAAGCGACTCTGGAGCAGCTCGTAGAGATCGAAACTCCGGGAAAGATTGTTCCGCTTCCGTTTGAATACGTAGCGAAGGTGTAATTGCGGGGAATGACAGTAGTCGGACGGCGATGAAAACGTGTATGAAAACTATTTTTGGTAAGATGGGCATCGGAAGAATGGCGCAGATGAAGAAAATGGAAGTTCATACACGTTTTTTTTGTATCTGCTGTTTAATGTGCGCCGGGAAGAAGTATCTGTAAAAAAGACTTCCTATTATAATAGGAGGCTGGAATGCAGACAAAAAATAAGGAGGCACAGATGAAAGGGGCAGAGGTTGTGGGGAAAAGGAGGATGAAACATGGAGGAAATCAGAAAACGG
This sequence comes from uncultured Lachnospiraceae bacterium, assembly GCA_900546325.1. GTDB lineage: Bacteria > Bacillota > Clostridia > Lachnospirales > Lachnospiraceae > Faecalimonas. Next base: position 6,992 of record URCR01000060.1, read on the forward strand.
CGCCTTGTGATCAAAGCTTTTCATGCGGAAACAGTCCGGGAGGGGACGGTTAATCGGATCACGAGGACGAGGGAGATTGAAGTGGCGCCGGAATCTTTTGCGGGTCAAGCTGACCATGAGATGATTGAGCGCATCCATATTCGGATTGTGCACCCGGATCAGTATCGGGAGAGGACGAACAGTATTATGGATGTGATCCCGATTTCGACAAAGGTGCTCGGAGAGATTGGCGAGGGAGTCACTCATACTGTGACCGGAGCGTATGTGCTGCTGACCGGAGTGGATGTCGATGGGATCCAGACGGCGGAATTCGGATCGTCGGAGGGGGTGATCGAGAAACAGATTGCATGGGGCAAAGCCGGAACACCTGAGAGAGGAGATGATTTGATTTTGTTTGAGGTGACATTCTGCGCGGGAAAGGGACAGGACCGTGAGGCGGTTACAAGAGCACATATACTGTGTGATGAATTCATCCGCCAGTACCGGGAGTGTTTAAAGAAACTGCGAGGGGAATCCTGCACGAACCGGAGAGAATTCTATGACATGGAACGGCCGGGGAAAAAGAAAGTTGTGATCATCAAGCAGGTTGCAGGTCAGGGGGCGATGTATGACATGCAGCTATTTGCAAAAGAACCGTCGGGAATGTCCGGAGGGAGGTCGATCATCGACATGGGAAATATGCCGATTGTCGTGACACCAAATGAATACCGGGATGGAATTCTGCGTTCTATGCAGTAGCAGAAAAGGAGGAAAAAGAAATGGGTATCGGACCATCTACGAAAGAGACAAGTCTTCATCATTTTCGTGATCCCCTTCTGGATGTGGTATCTTCGGATGAGGAGATGGATCTGTTAGGTATTATTATAGTAGGAACTCCTGATAATCAGGAGGAAAAGATGCTTGTGGGAACGAGAGCAGCAGTGCTGGCAGAGAGTATGCGGGCGGACGGCGCGATTATTTCCGCAGACGGATGGGGCAACAGCGATGTGGATTATGTAAATACGGTTGAGCAGCTGACAAAGAGGGGAATCGCGGTTTCCGGACTGAAATTTATCGGCACTTCCGGAGGATTTGTTGTGGAAAGCCCGAGTTTGAATGCGATCGTGGATATGAACAAAAGTGAGAGCGGCACAGAAACGTGTGTGCTGGGAGAAAACAGTGTGACAGAGATGGATGCGAGAAAAGCTGCCGCAATGCTGAAATTGAAGATGAGAAAGTAGACTGTGGCAGAGAAAAACAGGAAAAAAGACATGCCTGCAAGATGACTGACTAAGATGCGGCATGTCTTTCTTCTATATTTATTGAGAGGTTTGTTGCTTTGCAATCCGTTATATTAAAAGAGGGGGAATGGATATTGGATTGAATTTCGCTCAAACTGTCTATTGGGGGAAACAGTTTTTTCAAATCCTTGCAAAAGCAACAGTTAGTGGTATAAAGTTATAAAAGATAGGCTGAAAAAAAGACAGTATCCTCCTGAAGATTACCGCCTTTGGTCTGCATCACTGATATAACTTCGGTGATAGTATAAAGCCGCAGTCGAAAATTGTCAATAGAAAAAAAGAAAAAAATTGTACATTAAAAAATACAATAAAAATGCGAAAAAATGTAAAAAAATAGTTGCAAAACGAAAAAGTATCTTGTATACTAAGAGAGCTGTGACATGATAGCGATGAAGCGTGAGGTTGCTGCTTACAATAGCAGGTGTTCCGTGGAGCGAATGTCAAGTTAGGAAACTGGCGACAAGTCACTGTACGAATCACAACTGATTACTGCTTACCGATAATGGGTAAAGGTATGAAACAACGTGTGAGTTTCTCACGACACACACGGGAGAGTGTACAGTCACCGCTTGTCGTACTGATGTGAAAAGTACGAAAAGGAGGCGACTTTTTTTATGGCAAGTCAAGTAATGAGAATCACATTAAAAGCATATGATCATCAGTTAGTAGATGCATCAGCAAAGAAAATTATCGAAACTGTAAAGAAAAATGGAGCACAAGTGAGTGGACCGGTACCACTTCCGACTAAGAAGGAAGTTGTAACAATCTTAAGAGCGGTACACAAATACAAAGATTCCAGAGAGCAGTTCGAACAGAGAACTCATAAGAGACTGATCGATATCACAACACCAACACAGAAGACAGTTGATGCATTATCAAGATTAGAGATGCCGGCTGGTGTTTATATTGATATCAAAATGAAAAACAAATAAGACAGTAACAATCCTATATTTAGGATGAACACATATATTCAGTGTTCCGCTGTAAATCACAGGAGGTAATTATAATGAAGAAAGCTATTTTAGCTACAAAAGTCGGAATGACTCAAATCTTCAACGAAGACGGAGTTTTAACTCCAGTAACTGTACTTCAGGCTGGACCATGTGTAGTAACACAGATCAAGACAGTTGAGAACGACGGTTACAGCGCTGTTCAGGTTGGTTTCGTTGACAAGAAAGACAAGATCGTCAACGTAGACAAGAACGGTAAGAAGACAATCGTGCACAGACACGGTACAACAAAAGCAGAAAAAGGACATTTTGACAAAGCTGGTGTTTCAAGCAAGAGATTTGTAAGAGAATTCAAATTTGAAAACGCTGACGAGTTCGAATTAGCACAGGAGATCAAAGCTGACATCTTTGCTGCTGGAGATAAAGTAGATGCTACTGCAATCTCTAAAGGTAAAGGATTCCAGGGTGCGATCAAGAGACATAACCAACACAGAGGTCCTATGACTCACGGTTCTAAATTCCATCGTCACGCAGGTTCCAACGGTGCTGCATCTGATCCGAGCAAGGTATTCAAAGGAAAGAAGATGCCGGGACACATGGGAAGCAAGAGAATTACAATTCAAAATCTTGAAATCGTAAGAGTAGATGCTGAAAACAACTTAATCTTAGTAAAAGGATCTGTACCGGGACCTAAGAAATCTTTAGTGACAATTAAAGAAAGCGTAAAAGCAATCTAGTCTTTAATAGGAAAGGAGGAACACACAGATGGCAAACGTATCTGTTTATAATATCGAAGGTAAAGAAGTTGGGACAATCGACTTAAGCGATGCAGTATTCGGTGTTGAAGTAAACGAACACTTATTACACATGGCAGTTGTAAGCCAACTTGCAAATAAACGTCAGGGAACACAGAAAGCAAAAACTCGCTCAGAAGTTCGCGGCGGTGGTAGAAAACCATGGAGACAAAAAGGAACAGGTCATGCAAGACAAGGTTCTACAAGAGCTCCACAATGGACAGGCGGCGGAGTTGTATTTGCTCCAACACCAAGAGATTACTCTTTCAAATTAAATAAGAAAGAGAAGAGAGCTGCTCTGAAATCAGCTCTGACAAGTAGAGTAGAAGAAAAGAAATTTATCGTTCTTGACGAGATCAACTTTGGTGAGATCAAGACAAAGAACTTCCAGAATGTACTGAACAACTTAAACGTATCAAAAGCATTAGTTGTTTTAGAAGACGGAAACAAGAATGCAGAATTATCTGCAAGAAACATTCCTTCCGTTAAGACAGCACGTACAAATACAATCAATGTATACGACATTCTGAAATACAACACGGTAATCGCTACGAAAGCAGCTGTTGAGACTATCGAGGAGGTGTACGCATAATGGCAAGCATTCAGTATTATGATGTAATCCTTAAACCAGTAATCACTGAGAAGAGCATGGCTGCTATGGGTGAAAAGAAATACACATTTTTAGTTCATCCACAGGCAACAAAGTCTCAGGTGAAAGAAGCAGTTGAAAAAATGTTCGCAGGAACAAAAGTAAAAAGCGTAAATACTATGAATCTTGATGGTAAGACAAAAAGACGTGGTATGACATACGGAAAGACTGCAAAGACAAAGAAAGCGATCGTTCAGCTCACAGAGGAAAGTGCTGATATCGAGATTTTCGAAGGCTTATAAGATAAAGTAACTATACGGTGCAAATCCGTGAAACGAAAAATTAGGAATTGAAAGGAGAGACAGTAATGGGAATTAAAACATACCGCCCATATACACCTTCCAGAAGACATATGACTGGCTCTGATTTCTCAGAAATCACAAAGACAACTCCGGAGAAATCTTTAGTTGTATCTTTAAGCAAAACAGCTGGTCGTAACAATCAGGGTAAAATCACAGTTAGACACCGCGGAGGCGGAGCAAAAAGAAAATATAGAATCATCGACTTCAAGAGAAGAAAAGACGGAATTCCGGCTACTGTAATCGGTATCGAATACGATCCGAACAGAACAGCTAACATCGCTTTGATCTGCTATGCAGACGGAGAGAAAGCATACATCTTAGCTCCTCAGGGATTAACAGATGGAATGAAGGTAATGAACGGACCGGAAGCAGAAGTAAGAGTAGGAAACTGCTTACCACTTTCTGAGATCCCGGTTGGTACACAGATCCACAACATCGAGTTATATCCGGGAAGAGGCGGACAGTTAGTTCGTTCAGCTGGTAACAGCGCTCAGTTAATGGCGAAAGAAGGAAAATACGCTACACTCAGACTTCCGTCAGGAGAGATGAGAATGGTTCCAATCATTTGTAGAGCATCTATCGGTGTAGTAGGAAACGGAGATCACAACCTTGTGAACATCGGTAAAGCCGGACGTAAACGTCACATGGGTATCAGACCAACAGTTCGTGGTTCTGTAATGAACCCTAACGACCATCCACACGGTGGTGGTGAAGGTAAGACTGGTATTGGTCGTCCAGGTCCATGTACACCTTGGGGTAAACCAGCACTTGGTCTTAAGA
>URCR01000061.1 GCA_900546325.1 uncultured Lachnospiraceae bacterium
CGACTTTTCCGGCTTCAATGTCCGCAAGCATGGCTTGAAAACCGGGTCTTTGGAATAATGAGGTGTGATAGCGATAGCGGCAAAAAGCTAATAAAATCAATGGTTTTGCGGACAGCGGATAGACAGGGAATGTGTTAAAAACTGAATACGCACACAAACGGCGTTACCTTAACCCCTTTGGGGGAGAAAGTAACGCCGTTTTTTTATGCCCGCAGGAAAGGAGGTGCAGCCGGAATGTATTTCACAAAGGGCAAGCAGCGGGCGTTTGAATTGCTCATGCAGCAGAAGCCGGGATTTGACCGCTATCAATCCGGTTGTGCCGGAGATGATGAAGATTGCGGCACTTGCCGTTTCTACCGCCCCGGGTGGAAATATGAGTTTTGCGTTTTCAAAGAGTGTCCCTATTGCCCCGGCAAAAGGACGCGGAAAACGCACGCCAGCATGGACAAATAGACGGGCAAAAGCCCTTGTGCCATGCGGCTTTGCAGACGCGAAAACGGCAAAGGGCATATTGCAATACCAAAACAGCCGAAAACGGCTTTCTAATTGTCCACGCATACCAAGAGAGGAAGTGAGGAAATATGGCAGTTTTCAGAGTGGAGCGAAATACGGGATATACCGTTATGAGCAACCACCACTTGCGAAACAAGGAATTGTCCTTAAAGGCAAAGGGCTTGTTGTCGCAAATGCTTTCGCTGCCCGAAGATTGGGATTATACCCTTGCGGGCTTATCCCATATCAACCGGGAGAAGATCGACGCAATCCGCGAAGCGGTAAAGGAACTCGAAAAAGCCGGATATATCGTGCGCAGCCGGGAGCGCGACGAAAAGGGACGCTTGCGGGGCGCAGATTACGTCATATACGAGCAGCCGCAGCCGCGAGAGCCGGAAGCAGCTACCAGCGGCGGACAGCCGCCTATATTGGATTTACCTACATTGGAAAATCCAACATTGGATAATCCAACGTTGGAAAAACCTACGCAGGAAAAACCTACGTTGGAAAATCCAACGCAATTAAATAAAGATATATTAAGTAAAGAACAATCAATTACTGATTTATCAAGTACCGATTCCATTCCTTTCCATTCCCTAAACCCCTTGCCCTTTGCGCATGGCGAAGCGGCTACGCCGCCGGAAAGGAAAAGAACGGAAGCGAAAAGCAATAGCGCAGTAGAGATTTACAGGGAGATTATCAAGGACAATATCGAATACGACCATCTCATTCAAAACTGCAAAATTGACAAAGACCGTTTGGACGAGATTGTTGACCTTATGCTGGAAACCGTCTGCACAGCCCGAAAGACAATCCGTATTGCCGGGGACGACTACCCCGCCGAATTGGTGAAATCCAAGTTTTTGAAGCTGAACAGCAGCCATATTGAGTTTGTTTTGGATTGCATGAGGGAGAACACAACCAAAGTGCGCAACATCAAGCAGTATCTAAAAGCGGTGCTGTTCAACGCGCCGAGTACCATTGACAGCTACTATACCGCCCTTGTCAATCACGACTTATACGGCGGCGAATGAGCATAGCCGCACTTTACCGGGAAAGGAGTTGATACCTTGCAGGAGGAAGTAACCCAAAAAACGATTGCCCTATACGTCAAAGTGGGAAAAGGCGCGGCGCGGCTTACCGAACAGGCGTTACAGAAAGCAATCCAAAAGTTTTTGGAGCAGAAAAGCAAACCCGCGCATGGGAAACAGACCATGCGGCAGCTTATGAAGCAGAACGCGGGTGTTTCCAACATCGAGATCACCGACAGCAATATTAAAGCCTTTGAGAGTACGGCGAAGAAATACAACATAGATTTTTCGCTAAAAAAGGTTAAGGGCGAGCAGACCCGTTACCTTGTGTTTTTCAAAGGCCGGGACGCGGACGTTATGACCGCAGCGTTTCAAGAGTTTTCCGCAAAGAAGCTGAACCGGGAGAAAAAGCCCTCTATCCGCAAAGCCCTTGCCGCTGCAAAGGACAAGGCGAAGCAGCTTAACGCCGCCCGCGACAAGGTAAAGAAAATGGACAGGGGGCGCGAGATATGAAGCAGATCAACTACAAAAAGCTGATACTTCCGAATATCCCCTATGTGTTCTTTGTCTATCTCTTTGATAAAGTCGGACAGGCGGTGCGGCTTGCCCCCGGCGCGGATATTTCTGCAAAGATACTGAATATCACACAAGGATTTTCCGCAGCCTTTGAAAACGCCTTGCCGAGCGTTTACCCGTTGGATTTGCTTGTCGGCATTGTCGGTGCGGTGATTATCCGCTTGATAGTCTATGTCAAAGGGAAAAACGCGAAGAAATACCGCAAGGGCGCGGAGTACGGCTCTGCCCGATGGGGAAACGCCGAAGATATAAAGCCCTACATAGACCCGGATTTCCAAAACAACATCATTTTGACGCAGACGGAACGGCTTACCATGAACAGCCGCCCGAAGCAGCCGAAGTACGCGAGAAATAAGAACGTCGTCGTGATCGGCGGCAGCGGCAGCGGAAAAACAAGATTTTTTGTCAAACCTAATCTAATGCAGCTTCATTCCTCTTACGTCTTAACCGACCCGAAAGGTACGGTTTTGATTGAGTGCGGGAAGCTGCTGCAACGGGCGGGCTACCGCATTAAGGTACTGAATACGATTAACTTCAAAAAATCTATGCACTACAACCCCTTTGTGTATATCCGCAGCGAGAAAGATATTTTGAAGCTGGTAAATACGTTGATAGCGAATACCAAAGGTGAGGGAGAAAAAAGCGCGGAGGATTTTTGGGTAAAGGCAGAACGGCTTTTGTATTGCGCGTTGGTGGGCTACATCTGGTACGAAGCCCCCGCCGAGGAAATGAACTTTATTACCCTGTTGGAACTTATCAACGCCAGCGAAGCCCGCGAGGACGACGAGGAATATCAAAGCCCCGTCGATTTGCTGTTTGCCGACTTGGAAGAACGCGACCCCGACCATTTCGCGGTGAAGCAGTACCGAAAATATAAATTGGCGGCGGGTGTAGTAAGTTTGAAGAGACTTCTTAATCACTCAATTTTAGAGAATTGGAGCTCCTAATTGATTAAAAAGTCTCTTGAGGCTTATTTTTTTACCTCAAAGGGCAAAATTGTACTTTTTTAAAAACATTTCAAAGCAATACGACTTTTTACCCTCTGCCACCTGTGTATAGTGTAAGAAACTTTTTTACCGACACGAAATCCAGGAAAATGAGAAAAGTTATGTTGCGATCCTGTAAAAAGGCGTCTGAGCAATGGATTATGTGTAAGGAATTTTTTTCGGTTTCTTACACGAACCTTGGAAACAGAATAGCCTGCCCATAGTGATACCAGATTTTTCCTGGAAATACGTCCCGGAAACATCAGAACCCGGTACAGGAACGGATATGGGGTGAAAACAGGAGCCAAATTAGAGAAAGGAGGGCGTCAGAAAATGGCACAGACACAGGGATTCATGACAGCGTTGTATGAGCGTCTTAGTCGTGATGATGAATTAAACGGAGAGTCCAACAGTATTTCCAATCAGAAGAAGCTCTTGGAGCAGTATGCGAAAGAACATGGCTTTACAAATCTGATTCATTTTACGGATGATGGAATTTCCGGCACAAGATTTGACCGCCCCGGCTTTCTTGCCATGATGAAAGAAGTGGAGTCCGGGAAAGTTGGGACAATCCTGATCAAAGATATGAGCCGAATGGGAAGGGATTATCTGAAGGTCGGGCAATATATGGAACTGTTCAGACAGAAGAATGTGCGTCTGATCGCAGTGAATGAGAATGTAGATAGTTTTCGGGAGGATGATGATTTCACCCCTTTCCGAAATATTATGAATGAATGGTATGCAAGGGATACCAGCAAGAAGATTAAATCAACCTTTAAGGCAAAGGGAAAATCAGGAAAGCATGTAGCTAGTACAACACCGTATGGTTACTTAAAAGATCCGGAGAACCCTGACCATTGGATTGTTGATGAAGAAGCAGCCAAAATCGTACAGCAGATTTTTCATATGACCATGGACGGGCGTGGACCGTATCAGATTGCAAGGATTCTGAAAGAGGAAAAGGTGGAAATTCCGGCAGTGCATATGGCAAAAAAAGATGCAGGTTTATGGAAAGGCAGGGTGGATGAAATCAAAGATCCTTATGGATGGGGTTCTTCCACTGTCGCAGGGATTTTGAAAAAACGGGAGTACCTTGGTCATACGGTGAACTTTAAAACCAGAAAGCATTTCAAGGATAAGAAAAGCCATTATGTCGGGGAAGACCAGTGGACAGTATTCGAGGACACGCAGGAGCCTATCATAGACCAGGAAACTTTTGATAACGTCCAGAGGATCAGAAGCAATGTAAGAAGATACCCGGATGGATGGGGAGAAGCTCATCCATTGACTGGATTGATGTATTGTGCGGATTGTGGAGCGAAAATGTATGTTCACCGGGTAAACAATGGAAAGAGAGTTCCACAGTATACCTGTTCTGCATACTCAAAGGTTCCGGTTGGGACACTCTGCACGACACAGCACAGGATCAACGCTGATGTGGTCATGGAGCTTATCAAGGAGCTTTTAAAAGCGATTGCAGAATATTCCCAGCTGAACCGGGAAGAGTTCATAGAGACGGTGAGAAAGGCACAGACCTCACAGCAGTCCAGTGAGATCACAAGGCTGAAAAGCAGGCTGTCAGAAGCACAGAAGCGTGTACAGGATCTGGAAAAACTGCTCTGCCGGATTTATGAAGATAACATTCTTGGCAAGTTGCCGGATGAACGTTATGCAGTTCTGGACGGGCAGTATTCTAAAGAGCAGAAAGAACTGTCAGCAGAGATTGCAGAGATGGAAGCAGAATTATCCGGTTATGAGGAAGGTCGCAGGTCTGCGGAGAAATTTATTGCCGTGGTTGATAAATACCAGAACTTTGAAGAACTGACCCCTTATATGCTGAATGAGTTCGTGGAGAAGATCGTTGTGCATGAGCGTGACCGGAAAGGCAGTGTTGAAACTACACAGGAAGTGGAAATCTATTTTAATTTCATTGGACGGTATCTGCCACCACACTTCGGAGAGGTGGAGCTGACACCGGAGGAAATCGAAGAAATGAAAAAGAGGGAAGCCAGAAAAGACAGGCTGCACCAGAACTATCTGAAAAGAAAAGCAAATGGCAAACAGCAGGAATACTACGAACGAACCAAAGAGAAGAAGAAAGCAGAGATGGATGCGAAGAAAGAAGAAATCCGGAGGGAAGATATTGCGAAAGGGGTCTTTATTCCTGTTTCCATGCTTCCACCTGCGGAACCAAAGAAAGGAGCGATACCGGCATGAAGGGGTTAGAACGGATCATACACGATGACAGTAACGGACTGGATTATATCCTTGTCGGGGAAGTGTATCTGCCACTGCTTGCAGTACCGAATGAGACTCGTGAGATTGGATTTTACGGAAGTCTCCACAGGAATTATCTGAAGGATTATAAAAGTGGATTATATTCGTATCTGAGTCTGAGTGGAAAGCTCTGGTCTTATCTTGCAGATGTGAATGAGCAGTGTGTAGAACGCAGGGACTTTCTGATGGATCAGATGATGGAGCAGGAAGGCATTACGGAGGAACTGAAAAGCAGAGATCAGATGGAATGGGTTCGCCGGGCAAACAATGTAAAAAGCCGGGTAGATGAAATCATACTGAATGAAATGGTGTATGTGTAGGAGGAGCTTATGAGGTACCGGATTGAATATGCAGACGGAAAATGCTGTAACTTTGCCAACAGCAGAAAAGACCTGCCGGACTGGCTGAAACTTTTGAAAGATGAAAAGATTGTGGATATCCGTAAGATATACAAAAGCGGAGTTACCGATTCTGTCATGGATAACTACCGCAAGTATCTGAAACAGTGAAGGCGGTGGACAGTCATGAGAATTGTAAAGATCATTGTGAAAGTGATTTCGCTGCCACTGCAGATATGTCTGACAATCATACAGCTGGTGTTCATGTTCCTTACATGGCTGTCCGCAACCGTATTTCATATCTTGTCAGGGATTATCTGTATTACAGCAATATTAAGTTATGGATTTGGGCAGGAGACAGGTACAGAAGTATTCAAAATGCTTCTTGCAGGTTTTGCACTTTATATCCTGCCTGTCCTTTCCGGCTGGGCGGTCATGTGGCTGGAAATAATCAAGATCAGTTTAAAAGGAGATTAAGCAGATGGAAGTAACAGAGAAAATGAAAAAATTTATGAATGACCTGATCGGGGAAAGAATGGAACAGGTTTATCAGGAAAATGATGGAAAGCAGTATGATCCATTCAATGAAAAACTGGAATTGAAACTGCAAAAGGTACTTCGGAAGATGCCAAAGAAACAGGAGAAGGTTCTGTTTGATTACCTGACAGATACGTCAAATAAATGCAGTGACCTGAACGAATTTTATTACCGTATGGGTCTGAGAGATGGCTTAAAACTGAAAGAAGCAATGCGGGCTATGCTGGATGCTTTAACAGAATGAGGTGTGTGAAAGGAATGGTGGTCATGAATGAAAATGACAAAAGAAATTGAAGAATTCATCAACCTACGATAACCGAACACATGGGAAAATCGTATACGGACTGGAAATTGAAACAGCAGACAGAAGTGGAACCGGATGAAGTTGAGGAAGCCTACAAGAAGGTGATTGAAACTCTGCCACCGGAGCGGAAGAAGCAGTTACGAAATACTGCGATCAGATATTCAACAGCGGAGCTGAGACAGAAGAATTCTTTTACCGTCTTGGATTAAGGGATGGAATGAAATTGAAGAAACTTGCAAAAGAGATTCTCCGCCAGTTATCAGAGTGATACATATAGAGAAATCTAAAAAATGAATGAGTAAAGTAAAGGGCATTAACCGTAAAAAGTTAGTGCCTTTTATTTTATCCATTTTTATATTTTCACAAAATCCGATTCTGAGGATTTTTGAAAAACAGACGGAACGGAAATCTTGCCGAAGGGACAGCGGCAGGAGTTTCGTTTTGGCTGACGGGAGTACAGAGGGCGGTAAGTTCTTTGTGCCTGGATTGCAAAGGGCGGCAGCACCTTGCTGGGGTTAAGGGGCAAAGCCCATTAGCAGGTTAAGGGCGGCAGCCATTGCCCAGTGATATGGCGTTTCGCCATATGGTACTGGGTACTGTCTGTAACGGAGACAGAGACTTTTGGCAGCTTCGCTGCATTACCCCTTCGGGGAGAAAACTTGAAAAAAGGAGAGATGTGAATTGAAAGGGACAAGACATAACAGCAGATCCGGCAAGGATGGCGTTTATAATCCGCTTCACAATGACCGGAGATTTGATCCGGAACACAGTGAGCATATCGACAATGAACGTGTCCGGCAAAACATTTACTGGGACTGCTATCAGGGATATACCACCATGGCTGACCGGGGAAAAGAGGATAATTTTTCTTTCAACCAGATTGAGCTTGCATACTACGTGGAGCATTATAGCGATTATGTCATGAACCAAAATGCGAGACATGAGAAAGCCAGACACCCCGACAGGTGCAAAGGTGTGGAAGATGTTCTGAAAAGTAAAAAGACCTGCCCGGAAGAAAGTATCTATCAGCTGGGAACGATAGATGAACATGCTTCTGCACAAACGCTGGTCATGGTCTTTGACGAATTTAAGAAAGAGTTCGATGAGCGTTTCGGCTCTAATGTCCATATCATTGACTGGTCACTGCACATGGACGAAGCGACACCGCATATTCATGAACGTCATGTATTTGATGCCACGAACAGATATGGGGAGATCGAACCGAAACAGGAAGAAGCATTAAAACAACTTGGCTTTGAACTGCCACAGTCGGACAAAGCACGATCCCGGACAAATAACAGGAAGATGGTTTTTGATTCTGCCTGCCGGGTGATGTTTCTGGATATCTGTAAACGTCATGGACTGGAACTGGATGAAGAACCGTCCTATGGAGGAAGGCAGTATTTGGAGAAGCAGGACTACATCCGCATGAAGCAGAAAGAAGAAATCGCAGAGCAACAGGAAACGATTGAACAGCAGATTGATATAGTGAATGCCAACCGACTGGACATTGCAAAACAAAGGATCATGGTTCGGGGGAATGAACAAAAAATACAGGAACAGGAAGAAAAGCTGGTTCAGCAGGAGAGGGAATTTAAAGAAAAATTCATTTCCAATTCTGACCGGATTATGAGCCAGGGCGAGTTGATCGAAGAACAGAAACAGGAACTGCAACAGCTGACTATCCGCATTGAAGATGTGGAAACACTGCTTGATGAAGTATCCAGTGAAGCATATGACAAGGCGGTGGAGCAGGTCGCAAGGGAAGCGGTACTGGCTACCCGTAAGGATGATATTTATCTGGCAGAAGATTCTAAAAAGTGGATTCAGAGTCCGGAACGGAAAGCATCCCGGAAAGAAAAAGAGTATGCAGTAAAAAGGCTGGACGGTCTGATCCGGAAGATTGAAAATGCGATGGAAAAAGCAGTCGGAAAAATTGTCCGTCAGTTAAAACAGCCAGAGAAAAAGAAAGCTGTTGTAGAAAAAATCAAAAAAGAAGTGAAACCTTCTATCCGGGAAAAGCTTGCACTGAATGTAGCAAAACTTGAAAGAGAAGAAGCTGAGAGAAAACAACTGAATAAAGGAAAATCACATTCCAGTGATCTGGAGATATAGGGCATTTTGTTGATTCCGAGAGGACAGGACAAAATGCTTTTTTTATTTTGAGTGAAAAAGTACTTCCCATAATTGGGAAAAAGTCAGTGAAAGAAAGGAGAACAGGATGGGACTATTTGATGAAGTAAAGCAAAATGTGACTGTCCGGCAGGCTGCAGAAATGTATGGGTTAAAGCCTAACAGGAGTGGACTGATCTGTTGCATTTTCCATAATGATAAATCACCCAGTATGAAAGTTGACCGGAGATATTACTGCTTTGGATGTGGCTGCACCGGGGATGCGATAGATTTTACAGCACAGCTATTTGGACTTGGGTTAAAAGAAGCAGCACAGAAGCTGGCAGATGATTTTGGAATTGTTTATGCCGACCGGATTGATGGTTTTAAGAGAAAGCCAATATCTGTGAAGAAGCCAGAACCAACATTGGAAGAAAAATGGCAGTCAGAGTACCTGCGGTGTCTGAGAGCATATCTGGATTATCGGAGTTTGCTGGTGGACTGGAAATTGCAGTATGCACCGAAGAACCGAAAGGAAGAATGGGACAAAAGGTTTATGACTGCATTAAGGGAACTTACCACAGTAGATTATTATCTGGATATTCTGCTGTTTGGAGATCAGGCAGAGAAAGAAGCACTGGTCAATGAAAAGAGAAAGGAGGTAGAGAGGATTGAGCGATACAAAGATAAAGGAGATTGTGACAAAGGAGCAGAAAGATGCCATAAAAGAAATGTTAAAAACCGTGAACCAGAAAGAGATTAAAAAAGTCCGGGATATGCTTGAGCTGACACAGAAAGGAACGGTCAAAGCAACCGTGGATAATTATATACTTGTACTGAGATATGATCCGTATATCCGGGAGAGCCTGAAATACAACAAGCTGACCGGACGGATTGATATTGTAAAGATTCTCTGGTGGAACGATGAGATCTGCAAGCTGGATGATGATGCCAGAACGTATTATTATTATTTTTTTGAACGATATTACAGCCTTTGCAGTGAAAACTGTATGGATAAAGCAATGAGGATGGAAGCAAAAAGCCGGGCTTACCACCCGATCTGCGAATATCTGGAAGAATTGGAATGGGACGGTCAGGAACGGATTCGATATGTCCAGCAACGGTATATGGGAGCAGATGCTTCGGACTTTGTGTATGAGGTAATGAAGCATTTCCTTATGGAAGCGTTGAGCAGGATCTACCGTCCCGGATGCAAAGCGGATGAAATGCTCTGTCTGGTCGGTCAGCAGGGAGCCGGAAAATCAACTTTTTTTCGCTTCCTTGCCTTAAAGGATGACTGGTTTTCCGATGACTTACGCAATCTTGGCGACAATAAAGTCTATGAATACCTTCGGGGACACTGGATCATAGAAATGCCGGAGATGATCGCTACGATCAGTGCAAAGAACAATGAAGAAATCAAATCATTCCTGACCAGACAGAAAGATTCTTACCGTGATCCCTATGCAGTCTATGGGGAAGATCGGAAGCGTCAGTGTATCTTCGCCGGATCAACGAACACACGGCAGTTTATTCCTTTTGACCGTACCGGGGCAAGACGTTTCCTGCCGATTGCCATAGACAGCAGTAAGGCAGAGAAACATATCCTAGATGATGAGGAAGAAGCCAGAGCATATTTTGACCAGCTGTGGGCAGAAGCGATGGTGATTTACTGGTCAACGGAGAATAAAAACAGTCTGTTGAAGTTCTCAAAAGAGATGGAGAAAGAGATTGAGGAATACCGGAAACAGTTCACACAGGAGGATACGATGGCAGGAACGATTCAGGGGTGGCTGGATGCCTACAAAGGAACCCATGTATGTTCGGTGCAAATCTGGAAAGAAGCATTTGACCATTTTGACCGGGAACCAAAGAAATTTGAAACCAATGAGATCTGTTCGATCATGGATACCCAGATTACAGGCTGGAAGAGAGCCGGGGTACACAGATTTGAAAAGCAAGGTTATGGCAGACAGCGGAGCTGGATTCGGGAAGGAACAGAGGATGAGGGTGTCAACGAAGCGGATAAAGACGGATTTACGAAGCTGACAAAGGCAGAGCAGCTGGAACTTCCATTTGACCTGCCCGACAGAGAGAAAGGCTGATTTTGGCACCGTAAGGCTGTCGATTTATCCGAAAATTCACCGCTTGTTGACAATCTTGTTGACAGCCGAAACCCTTATATTTACTGGTGATTTTGATATTTTTACCAGTTGTCAACAAAGATATTCAAAAAACTTTAGGGATGTATTTGGAAGATAGAAAAAAACATCCATAAGAAGTTTGAAACTCCATGTTGACAATTACGTTGACAGTTTACAGATAAACTTCCGGCAGAGACAATACGAACCTCTCTCTGTCGGGCATATAACAGAAAGGAATTTGATGATTGTGGAAAAAATGATGAATACAGCGACACAGGAACACACTTTTACAAAGAAAATAGGACAGACGGTATATGTTGTCCGTTATCACTTTAATGAGGACGCAAAAGAAACCATGCAGGAGAAGATTAACCGGATGCTGGTGACAGAAGCGAGCAGAATGGAAGTGTAATGAAAATATATAGATGCAACTGTAGAAGAAGTGTGATATTATGTGAGTAACAAATCGGAATTTATCAGAAAATGAGGAATAGTTGAAATGGAGGCGCTATAATAACATGAAGATTGAAGGGAACCAGAAAGAACTGGATGCAATGGTAGAATTTCATAAGGGAAACCGTGTCGAGGGACTGAGACTGCAAGAAGAATTTGCAGCGGAATTTCGTAAGGAGTATAAAGCCAAAGATCACTGTCCTTGTCTGAAAGCCTGTCGTTATCACGGAAACTGTAAGGAATGTGTAGCAATCCACAGAGCTCATCAGGAACATGTTCCTAATTGTATGCGACCATTGATTAATAAAAAATTGAAATTGATGTCAGAATTAACAGAGCATACCTTGGCAAATGAAATAGAAGCTCCACATGAGATTTTAAGAAAATAGGCAAGTCAAATTCCAGGTTTGGAGAATTGAAAAAACGGAATTTACCTATTAAGACATATAAACTCTTGACAATAAAGCTCCTAT
>URCR01000062.1 GCA_900546325.1 uncultured Lachnospiraceae bacterium
AATGCAGTAGTGGTTGAAGCAAGAATCCCCCTGCTTTAGCTGTGGGGAATGTCAAGAGCCGACGGAAGGGGAGATCACGCTCAATGGGATTGATATTGGAAAATATGATTATGATGAATATATGAAAATTTTCTCGGTAGTCTTTCAGGATTTTGAACTGTATCATTTTCCGCTGGATGAAAATATTGCAGGGTCAGAGAAGGTGAACGAGGCGCGCGTCCGGGAAGTGATCCGGCAGGTCGGACTGGAAAATCGGGTGGCAAAGATGAAAAACGGGATTCACACATCACTTTATTATGAAACCGGAGAGGGAGAGATGTTATCCGGCGGGGAAGCGCAGAAGGTTGCAATCGCGAGAGCACTTTATAAAGATGCTCCGTTTGTAATCCTCGACGAGCCGACGGCGGCACTGGATCCGTTGGCTGAAGTGGAGATCTATGAAAAATTTGATCAGATGGTCAAAGAGAAGACTGCCATCTACATTTCACACCGTATGAGCAGCTGTAAATTCTGTGACCGGATCGTTGTACTGCAGGATGGAAAAATCACAGAGATTGGAACGCACGAGGAGTTGATTAAACGGCAGGGAGAATACTTCCGTCTATATGAGGCACAGGCGAAGTATTATGTAGGGCAGGAGCAGGAAAGAGAATAGGAATGGCAAGGTTCTGGAAATTCTGTCCAAATGAAAAACAGCCGGGTCATCTCGTGTTTGAGAAGATCCGGCTGTTCTCTATGAAATAATCATCTCTGCCAGTGTTTTGGACAGGGGATTATAAATTTACTTTCGATAACGCTGCTTCGTCACCTACAATCGTTACATCCGGGTGCATCTGTAAGATGGAAGCAGGAACGTGTGGTGTTACCGGTCCGAAGAATGCCTTCTCCACGATGTCTGCCTTGTCTGCACCGCTTACGACTACGACGATTTTTTTGGCTTTCATGATCGTTCCGATTCCCATCGTGTAAGCCTGTCTCGGCACATCATCGATGGAAGTGAAGAATCTTTTATTTGCCTCGATCGTGCTCTCCTGAAGGTCTACACAGTGTGTTGCCTTTGCAAATTCATCTGCAGGCTCATTGAAACCGATATGTCCGTTGTGACCAAGCCCGAGAAGCTGCAGATCCTGACCGCCGAGAGAGGAGATCAGAGCTTCGTAATCTGCACATTCTTTGTCGCTGTCTTCGATCATTCCGTTTGGCACATGTGTGTTCTCTTTGTCGATATTGACATGGTCAAATAAGTTATCATTCATGAAATAGTAGTAGCTTTGGTCGTTGCTGCGCGGAAGTCCTTTGTACTCGTCTAAGTTCACCGTAGTGACCTGAGAAAAATCAAGATCCCCGTTGTTATATTTTTCGATGAGACGCTTGTATGTACCGATCGGTGAGGAACCTGTTGCAAGCCCGAGTACGCAGTCAGGTTTTGTGATGATCTGCGCAGCGATGAGATTGGCTGCCTTTTGGCTCATCTGGTCATAATCTTTCGTTTTGAAAATCTTCATCATAGTTTTCCTCCAGTTTCCATGATTATAAATTAAAATTTGTACTTTCGATAATTCAAATGTAACAAAACAAGTCTGGAAAAGCAAGCTTTTACAGACGAAAGCAACAAAAGTACAAAAAAAACCTACAATCAGATAACGACTGGCTGATGACGCGGGGAATTTAGAGTGATTCCCAACGTCCGGAAGCTCCGCAAGGGAGTACAAGTCCGCTCTCGGATACCGGAAGACCGATCTCTGAGGATGCTACGGTCCCATGGAAGTGTTTCAATTCTGTGGCGAGCATGTAAGTCAGTACTGCCGGTGCAAGTCCGGTTGTGTAAGAGTTGATCAGAAAGAACAATGGGTTGTCTGATAAAATTTTTGTACAGAGTTTTACAAGCGGATGAATGGCATCCTCAATCTTCCAGATTTCTCCCTTCGGACCTCTGCCGTAGGACGGAGGGTCCATGATGATCGCATCGTATGTGTTGCCGCGGCGGATCTCACGCTCGACGAATTTGACACAGTCGTCCACGAGCCAGCGGATCGGTGCGTCCTTTAAGCCGGAAGAAACCGCATTTTCCTTTGCCCAGTTTACCATTCCTTTCGAGGCGTCCACATGTGTGACATGTGCTCCGGCAGCAGCGGCGGCAAGTGTTGCACCTCCGGTGTAGGCAAAAAGATTCAGCACCTTGATCGGACGCCCTGCATTTTTGATCTTTTCAGAGAACCAGTCCCAGTTTGCCGCCTGTTCCGGGAACAATCCCGTATGTTTAAAGCTGAATGGCTTCAGGTTAAATGTCAGTGTTCCGTAATGAATCTGCCACTGCTGCGGGAGGTCGAAAAATTCCCATTCGCCGCCTCCTTTTGAACTTCTGTGGTAGTGGCCGTTCATGTGCTTCCATCCTTTGTGTGATTTCGGAGTGTCCCAGATAACCTGCGGGTCCGGTCGGACGAGCAGATAATCGCCCCAGCGCTCCAGTTTCTCTCCGTTTGAACAGTCAATAACTTCATAATCTTTCCAGTGATCTGCAATCCACATATTTCTATTCCTTTCTGTTGTTCGTTTTCTTTCTTCTTTCCAAATGTTTGATTTTGCTGTTTTTCGAGTCATGATTTTACGTTTCTTCTTAT
Source organism: uncultured Lachnospiraceae bacterium (assembly GCA_900546325.1). Classification (GTDB taxonomy): domain Bacteria; phylum Bacillota; class Clostridia; order Lachnospirales; family Lachnospiraceae; genus Faecalimonas. The sequence goes on from URCR01000062.1 coordinate 2,622, forward strand.
ATTCTCATAGAATCCGACTTTTTTCAATGATTTTGCAGGAAGAACCGGGGAATTGGAGAAATTGGAGGAAAAATGTAGAAAATTAGGTTTACCAAAGCAGAAAACAGTGATAGAATACATCTATAAGTGAAGAAGAAGGGGCACTTGAAAAAAGAAAGGTGGATATGATAATGATTACAGTAAATGCAATGGGCGATAATTGCCCGATCCCGGTAATTAAGACAAAAAAAGCAATGCAGGAGATTACAGGTCCTGAGACGATAGAGGTGCTCGTGGATAACGAGATTGCTGTCCAGAATGTGACGAAGATGGCATCTAGTTCAGGGGGAAGCGTAACTTCTGAAAAATTAGGAGAGAAAGAATTTAAGGTGACGATCCAGATGAACGGCGCCGCTGCGGCACAAGCAGAAACGGAAGCAGTATGCACGCCGGACAGAAAGGGAGATACGATCGTTGTGATCGCTTCTGACAAAATGGGAAGTGGAAATGACGAACTCGGAAAGGTGCTGATCAAAGGATTTATTTTTGCAGTAACACAGCTGGAAGAGCTGCCGAAGGCAATGATCTTCTACAATGGAGGTGCGACACTGACAGCGGAAGGATCTGATTCCCTGGAAGACTTAAAGAGTCTGGAAGCACAGGGGGTTGAGATCCTGACATGCGGAACTTGTCTGAATTACTACGGCCTGACAGACAAGCTGGAAGTAGGTTCTGTGACAAATATGTATGCGATCGTAGAGAAGATGGCAGAGGCGGGAAAGATCATTCGGCCTTAGAGAAAGAAAAGATGTTTTATTTTATATAGGGCAAATCCGGCTGAAGGGAAATAAAAGGAGAAGAAAGAGAGAAGGAGAACGAAAAAACGATGAAAAAAGACGTGAAATTAACGCAGTTGACGAAGACGGCAGGCTGAGCTGCCAAGATAGGTCCAGAGACACTTGCCCAGGTGTTGGGTAAGCTACCAAAATTTCATGATGATAATCTGCTCGTCGGCATCGAGACGTCCGATGATGCGGCAATCTATAAAGTGACAGAGGATATTGCACTGATTCAGACCGTGGACTTCTTCACTCCAATTGTGGACGACCCCTATACCTTCGGTCAGATTGCAGCGGCAAATTCTCTCAGCGATGTCTATGCGATGGGAGGGGAACCGAAGATCGCGCTGAATATCGTAGGATTTCCGAACTGTCTGGATCCGGCAGTGTTAGGAGAGATTCTGGCGGGAGGAGCAGATAAAGTGAAAGAGGCAGGAGCGGTGCTTGTGGGAGGCCACTCCGTGCAGGATGATGAGCCAAAATATGGCCTTTGTGTATCCGGTTTTGTTCATCCGAAGAAGATTTTTAAAAATTACGGGTGCAGACCGGGCGATATACTGATCTTGACAAAGCAGATCGGTACCGGAATCGTCAATACGGCGATCAAGGCGGAGATGGCATCGGAGGCTGCCGTGAAGGAAGCAGTGACAGTGATGGCATCTCTCAATAAGAAGGCAAAGGAAGTTGTAGAGAAGTATGACGTGTCAGCCTGCACCGATATTACAGGATTTGGACTGTTAGGTCACTGTGTCGAGATGGCGTCGGCAAGTGAAGTAACCTTTGAACTGCATGTGCAGGATATCGCTTATCTGGAGGAGGCGATCTCATATGCACAGATGGGACTGATCCCGGCGGGGGCATATAAGAACCGCGGATATTCGATCGATCAGGTAGACTGTGGGGAAGTGGCAGAGCACTATGTAGATCTTCTGTACGATCCACAGACGTCAGGCGGTCTTTTGGTCAGCGTTTCGCCAAAGCAGGCAGAAGAAATGATAGAAGATTTTGCAGCAAAGGGAATGGATACGAAAATATCAATAATTGGAAAGGTAATGGAAAAAGGTGAGAAGCTGATTCACCTGAAGTAAGGAAAATAGAATGAATAAGAATTTACTATACCGCAGGATACCGAAAGTAGATGTACTGCTGGAGGATGAGCAGATTCAGGAGCTGACAGAGCAGTACAGTTATGATACCGTGCTGGAAGCTGTGCGCGAGGAGATGGAGAAGCTCCGTGCATTTATCGGGACGTGTGAGGAGGAAGCAGAAGGCATCCGGGAGATTGAACAGCTGTCCGGACGGATCCGGGAGGCGGTAAAGGCGATGCATACGCCGAATATGCGCACAGTGATCAACGGAACCGGAACGATTCTCCATACGAATCTTGGGCGCGCGCCGATCGGAGAGCGCCATATGAGGCATATTGCAGATATTGCAATGAATTATTCCAATTTGGAATATAACCTGGAGGCGGGAGCGAGAGGAGAGCGATACTCGCATTTTGAAAAATTACTCTGTAAGATTACCGGAGCAGAGGCGGCGATGGCAGTCAATAACAATGCGGCGGCAGTCATGCTGATCTTAAGCACGATGGGAAAAGGAAAAGAAGTGATCGTCTCCAGAGGAGAACTCGTAGAGATCGGCGGAAAATTCCGGATTCCAGATGTGATGGAGCAGAGCGGGGCGACTCTTGTGGAAGTAGGCACGACAAATAAGACGCACTATACGGATTATGAAAATGCGATCACAGAGGAGACGGCGGCGCTGTTAAAAGTACATACAAGCAATTACCGGATTGTCGGATTTACAGATCATGTAAATATTGCGGAGCTGGTACCGCTTGGAAAAGAGCGAAAGATTCCTGTGATCGAAGATCTTGGGAGCGGCGTGCTGATCGATCTTAGCAAATACGGACTGACTTATGAGCCGACCGTACAGGATTCTGTGCGAAACGGTGCAGATGTTGTGTGTTTCAGCGGAGATAAGCTGCTTGGAGGCCCGCAGGCGGGAATCATTGTCGGCAAAAAGAAATACATTGATCAGATGAAGAAAAATCAGCTGACGAGAGCACTTCGGATTGATAAGTTTACGGCGGCAACGCTGGAGGTCGTTTTGCAGGAGTATTTATCTGAGGAAAAAGCGATCCGGAACATTCCGGCGCTTCACATGATCACAAAAGAGCTCGAGGAGGTCAGAAAAGATGCGAAGGAGCTGGAAGCGCTGTTACGGCAGGCTGAACTGCCGGCTCAGATTCAGACCGAGGCGTGTGAGTCGCAGATCGGCGGAGGTTCTCTTCCGCTGGAGCGGATTCCGAGTATGTCGGTAACGATCCATCCGGAGAAGATTACGACAGCAGAGTTAGAACTTCGGCTGCGACATATGTCTGTTCCGATGATCGTGCGCACGATGAATGACAAGATTGTGATCGATGTCCGCACAGTGGATAAGAAATGGTATCCGAAGATTGCGGAGATGCTCAAAGAAGAAAAGATATTAGAGTAAGGGGAAGCAAAGAGATTCGCCTGAATCAGAAAAAAGGGGATCGGAAGAGTTCCCCGAAGGTAGAAAGGCAGTACAGATGAAGAATATCATTATTGGAACCGCAGGTCATATTGACCACGGAAAGACAACTTTGATAAAAGCACTTACCGGGCGCAACACAGACCGGTGGGAGGAGGAACAGAGGAGAGGAATCACGATTGACCTCGGATTTACCTATTTTGATCTGAAAAACGGGGACCGTGTCGGAATCATCGATGTTCCCGGACATGAAAAATTTATCAACAACATGGTGGCAGGTGTCGTGGGAATGGATCTTGTCATGCTTGTTGTGGCAGCAGATGAAGGGATCATGCCGCAGACGAGAGAACATATGGATATTCTCGGACTGCTTGGAATTGAGAAAAGCATTCTTGTCATCAACAAATGTGATCTGGTTGATGAGGAGTGGCTGGAGCTCGTGGAAGAAGAGATCAAGGAGGAACTGGAAGGAACCTTTCTGGAAAATGCTCCGATCGTGGAAGTATCTGCGGCGACCGGCGAGGGGATTCCACAGCTGATTGATGTGATCGAGCAGATGACGGCAAAAGAGGTGGAGCCAAAAGAGATCAATACGATCCCGCGGCTTCCGGTGGACCGTGCATTTACATTATCCGGGTTTGGTACGATCATCACCGGAACACTGCTGACCGGAAGCATCAGCAAGGAAGATGTCCTCGAGATGTATCCGATCGGAAAAGAGTGCCGGATCAGAAGTATTCAGGTGCATGGACAGGATGTGGACCGCTGCTATGCCGGACAGCGTGTGGCGATCAATCTCTCCAATGTGAAGAAGAAGGAAATTGCGAGGGGATGTGTGCTGGCACCGCCGAACAGTATGAAGAATACAATGCTCCTTGACGTGAAGATGAACATACTTCCGTCTTCGATGCGGGTTCTGACCAATCATGCAAGACTGCACTTTTTCACAGGAACAAGCGAAGTGCTCTGCCGGGCGGTACTTCTTGATAAGGAAGATCTGGGGCCGGGAGAGAGTGGCTATGTACAGCTTCGTCTCGAAGAAGAGGTGGCATTGCGAAGAGGGGACAAATTTGTTGTCCGTTTCTATTCTCCGATGGAGACGATCGGCGGAGGAGTTGTTCTGGAGCCGAATCCGCAGCGGAAGAAGCGTTTTCAGCAGGATGTGATCGAGGAACTGAAGCAGAAAGAATCAGGTTCTTCCGAAGACATCATCGAACTGCATGTCAAAGCACACGCAGAGACGATGGTAACACTTGGTGAACTTGCGAAGCTGACTGCGCTTTCTATGGAGGAAGTGGAGGCGGATGTGCGCTCGCTGGAAGCACAGGGAAAAGTGTATGTATTCCAGATGAAGAAGGATATCTATGTATGGCATGCGGCGAGTGAAAGTACGATGAGAGAGACTCTGTGTGAGACATTGCGCGGTTATCATAACAGCCATCCGTATCGATACGGTATGAAGAAGGCTGAAGTTCATATGACCTATCTGAAGAAAGTAAAAGCGAATGTGTTTGACCTTTATATGGAACTGCTTGTGGAGAAAGGTGTGTTGAGACGCCATCAGGAATTTCTGGCATTGCCGGAGTTTGAAATTCCGAAAGATGAAAGATATCAGAGACTGCATGATCAGATGGTCCGTGTGTTTGAAGATGCAAAATTCGATTTTGTGAAATTCTCTGAGGTGGCATTTGATGAGAAGGAGCGTCCGATGGCAGAGGATATCGTCATGTTTCTTGCAGATGAGGGAAGTGTTGTCAAAGTTGCGGATGATCTGTATACGATGAAGCATTTCATGGAAGAAGCAAAGGCTGTTGTAGAAGGAATGTTAAAAGAGCGCGAGATCATTACGATCGCAGAATTGCGGGATGCGCTGAATACAAGCCGCAAGAGTGCGAAGCCGATCATGGAATATATGGATAGTATAAAAGTGACAAAACGAAACGGAACAGAAAGTGAAAGGGTAGCATACGTATGAATTTAAAACAGCTGGAAGCATTTGTGAAGGTGACGGAAGGACGGAGCTTTTCCAAGGCAGCAAAAGAACTATTCCTGACACAGCCGACGATCAGTGCGCATATTGCTTCATTGGAAAAAGAATTGAATACAAGGCTGTTTGTGAGAAATACAAAGGAAGTCAGTCTGTCGGAGGATGGAACAGTTTTGTACGAATATGCAAAGCAGATGGTAGAACTGGAACGGAAGATTGAGTACGCTTTTCTTCGTGAAGAGAAAGATGCCCCGCAGTGTATTACGATTGCGGCATCCACCATTCCCGCGCAGTATCTTTTGCCGAGGATTCTGGCAAGATTCAGTGAGCGGTATCCGAAGGAACAGTTCAAGGTGATGGAGACAGACAGTGCGAGAGCCATTGAACATGTGGTAAATCATACTGCCGACATCGGATTTACAGGGACGGTGATGGAGAAAAAGAACTGCAAATACATTCCGTTCTACTGGGATGAGCTTGTTGTCATCACACCGAACAATGAAAAATTCCGCAGGCTGCGGGAAATTGGTTCTCCGCTTGACTGGATCATGAATGAGCCGATCATCATGCGCGAAGAGGGATCGGGGACGCGGAAGGAAGCAGAGCGTCAGCTTCGTGAGAACGGCATTGAGGTGGAGAGTCTGAATATTGTAGCCAGCATTGAGAATACAGAGACGATCAAGCGCTCTGTGGGGAACGGGATGGGTGTGTCCGTTCTGTCTAAGCTGGCAGCACAGGATGAGCTGATCCACGGAAGAATTTTAAGCTTTTCTCTTCCGTCACAGCGCGGAGGAAGAAATCTGAACATTGTATATAACAAAAATTTCCATTTGCCGCAGGCGGTGGAGAAATTCATTAAGGTGACAAGAGAGGTTTACCAGACATTTTAAGAGAGAATGCTGGTGGAAACCGCAGGGAATACAGAATTTGTTTCTCTGCGGTTTTGCAGAAAAAGGAAGAAAGCAGGCAGGGTACAGTTATGATATATATGGATAATGCTGCGACGACGATGAGAAAGCCAAAGGAAGTCATCGAGGCAGTCGCGAACGCAATGCAGTGTATGGGAAATGCCGGCAGGGGGGCGCATGAGGCATCGCTGGATGCATCGAGGGTCATTTATGATACGAGAGAGCGGCTGGCAAGGCTTTTTGGGGCGGAGAGTCCGAAGAATATTGTATTTACCAATAATTCTACGGAGAGTCTGAATATTGCGATCCGGGGCGTGTTAAATCCGGGGGACCATGTTGTGACAACGATGCTAGAGCATAATTCGGTGCTGCGGCCGCTCTATGCCATGGAAGAAAACGGTGTAGAACTGACGATCGTTGCCAGTGATTCGGCAGGGAATATTTCATACGGCGAGATGGAGGCGGCGATCCGCCCGAACACAAAGGCGATCATCTGCACGAATGGTTCCAATCTGTCCGGGAATATGATCGATATTGCCCGTGTGGGAGAAATTGCGAAGAGACATCAGATTCTTTTGATTGTGGATGCTTCACAGACTGCGGGGGTATATCCGATCGATGTACAGCAGATGCAGATCGATATTCTGTGCTTTACCGGACACAAGTCCCTGCTGGGTCCGCAGGGAACCGGAGGAATGTATGTCCGCACAGGACTGGAGATCCGTCCGCTCAAATGCGGCGGAAGTGGTGTGGATACTTACAATAAGCATCATCCGAAAGAGATGCCGACAGCGCTTGAAGCAGGGACGTTAAACGGGCATGGGATCGCAGGGCTTGGTGCGGCAGTGCGCTATCTGGAGGAAACAGGCATCGATCGGATCCGGGAGAAAGAGCTCGGATATATGTGGCAGTTTTATCATGGTGTCAAAAAGATTCCGAATGTAAAAATCTACGGTGATTTCTCTACGGAGCGGCGGTGCCCGATCGTGACACTGAATATCGGGGATTATGACTCTTCGGAAGTCAGCGATGAACTTCTGATGACCTATGGGATTTCTACGAGACCGGGAGCACACTGTGCGCCGCTGATGCATGAGGCATTTGGAACGGTTGATCAGGGAGCAGTACGTTTCAGTTTCTCCCACTATAATACGGAAGAAGAAGTAGAATCTGCGATCCGGGCGATCCGGGAATTGGCAGAAGAAGAGTAAGTTCAAAAAGAAAAAGAAGGCAATCAAAAAATGAGAAAGAAAGAATTAAAATTAGTGATCACCTTCCATACGACAGCAGATGCAATGGCAATGGAGAAAGCCTGTAAGGAACATGGAGCTGCCGGAAGACTGATTCCGGTTCCGCGAACGATTTCTGCGGGCTGCGGCTTGTCTTGGTGTGCAGATCTGACAGAGCGGGAGGCATTAAAAGATGTCATGGAGAAAGTCGGACTTCAGGAAGAAGAGATGCATGAGTGCATGGTATAAGGAAGAAAAGGAATAAAAAGATATAAAAAATGTCGGGAGAATAAAAAATGATTTTCTCCCGGCATTTTTTTGTTAGGGCATAGCCCTGTTTACCATTGTGTAGTTTTTCGTGTTCCGAAA
>URCR01000063.1 GCA_900546325.1 uncultured Lachnospiraceae bacterium
ATTTCCCTACTGCCTCATTAATGTCTTTTTTCAGTTCTGCGATTCTTATTGTTACTGGTCTCATTTTCTTTTTTCCTATCAATTTTCTGTTACCTCCGTAATGATTCCGTTCCATATATTCAAAAATTTGTAATGCAAATCAAATGTATTGTCCGGTCCCCATGAAACCATGTCTACAAATCCTATTTTTTCGGTAATTCCTTCTTTACCTATAACGCTAAAGCCCGTGTTAAATCGTATCCCAGGTCCTCCGTCTGTACTTTCGACCGTCAAAATCGGCTTAAATACATCATTGCTGCTCCAATACCCAAGACCAGCCTTTCCGTACTCTCCAAACCCACCTACGCACATCATTCTTTCTGCCGGGTTGAATGCAATCATACCGGCATCAAGTCCTGCCAACTTGTCAGAAAAATAAATTCCTCCACCATACAGAGTGGCTCCCCGTCCTTTTCCTGATACCTCCATATATGCATCTATCAGTCTGGTCGTTCCATCTTTTGCCATTTTAAATTTCTCTGTATCGATTTCTAGCCTTGGCCCCACAAGAGAAATGAGATCCGATTCCAACGAAAGCTGAGAAGAAACTTCACCCTTGCTCACTTTTGCGTTTATCTGCTCACTTGTTAATTTAAGTGAGGAGGACAGTTCTTCTTCCGCATCTTTCGCCCTTTTTACTTCAGCACTGATCAGGTTTTCAGCTACTTGGAATTTGGCAGTTACTGTTGTGTCTATTTCATCCGATACGGATGATTTGTATTCCGCTGACAATGCTTCTGCTTTTACGGAGCCGGCCAACAGTCTTTCGCCGATCAGATCACCGGATATGGTCATTCCAACGGTATAAGGTCCATTAAATCCATTGTGAGATCCACCTATTCCGTATTTGTTAAATTGCAGAAGATTCTTAGCATCTTCTTTCCGTGGTGCATCCATAATCAGTGTTCTCAGCCACCGGTTTTCCTCGTCGAATTCTTCGATTTTATAACCACCTTCGTTGCCAGTCATCATCTGTGTCAGATTGTCCACAGCTGACTGGAACCAGTCTGTTGTAATACGGTTGTTCTCTTCTGCCTGCATGTTCGCATCATGCTGTTCTTTTGACACCGCCTGCGTATAGGTCATTTTCCCTTCGCTACCAATAACAAACGTATCCTCTTCCGGCGCCTGCAAATGGATCGTCATCTGATGCACAGGAAAATTTTTATCCATTCCGTAAGGCTTTGCCTTAACCTTTACGCGATCGCCAAGTTGGATGTCATCTACATTTATATCTGCGAGCGACTGATCTACGGCGGTAAGCTCAAGTACCAAAGATTCAAACTGGGTATCTTTTACATATTCTTCTGCTTTTTTCTTCAAGTTTGCCGGCTGTGTAACGTCGTCCCACGTAACAACACCATACACCCATCCAAAGCGGTCTACTGCTTCCTGTACATACACATAATCTTTTCCGTCATTCACTGATGTGATATCCACATATTTTTCTAGAGTCTGAATATCTCCATCTTCCTTCTCCAACCTCGCTCCACGTGGAATGCACGCTGTGATCAGATCTGAGGAATCCAGTGTCTCGGAATAATCCATCAAATTTTCGCCGAACATTATTGGCTGCTCGCAAAATTTCCCATATTCTTCTATCATGATCCAGTCCAAATACAAACCGTCTGCTTCATGGCGCAGCCGTAGCACTCCTCCGAGTCGATCTACTAACTTATCCCTGATACATTCAAGGGTACTCTCTTGATTTGTACAACGATACAAACTATCATTGCTGTCATGGATTGTTACAATCCCAATTTTAATTTGTTTGCGCTTTTCTACTTTCCGGTTATGGATATTTAACCATGTTTCCAGCATTTGTCTCGGGGACAGATCGTGATATTCTGCCTGCGGTTGCACGGAATCAAATAAAAAAGCAAGCGCACCTACACAAGTCACTTGCTTCATATTTAAATTATCCTTTTTTTGCATTCGGATTTCTCCGTAGAAAATTTCTTTTCCATTTTTTTTAATCTGCACCATGCTCTGACGGTTTCTGAGTTTATCATAAAGTGGATTTACCTCTGGAAGTTCGAATGTGAATTGCCCTGCATCCCCTACTGCCAAATCAACTACCGGAGAATAAATCACAGCCTCCTGATCGCCGGGTACATAGAGTGTTTCTCCATCTACCAGTACCTTATATATCACAGTCTTCCCTCCCTATAATCAATTTCTACTGTTCCGGTGCCTGAGAAAACCAGTGTCTTCTCCTCTCTGCCTCCGACACGGATATCTGGTATACGGTTCTTCCCAAGCTTCAGTGCAATTTTCTCGCCATCGCACGATACTGTCATGCTTGATGATGTCATTGTTTTGACATTTACAATAACCGCTGTTTCCATTTCTCCTGCCACAATTTTAATTTTATTGTTCTGCGCAGTAATCGTCCGTTCTCCAATGTACCTGATAACTCCATTTACAAAAGAGAAAGTATCCCACAGCCATTTATCACTTGGTCCCCGAACGGCATATTTGTAAGGATCTGCAATGCATGTAAGGACAACATCCGATTCTGCATACTGCTCTTTTTCGTATTCAAAATTTAAAGTACCAAGATAATAATAGCCTTTGTCCAGATCAGACACAATTTTTACTACCATACCGTGATAAAGATTATCAATCTTAGACCTCACGCTGTCCCATTGTTGGTACCCCATATCTCCCATGGTAAATTTTGCAACAAACTGTCGTTCTGTATAAAAAGGACCCCCAAATACACCGGACATCCTCATGCTTCTATTTGAAAATGGTACCTGAATATTATGCTCTTCGATCTGTGGTGTTCCGGGGTTGTAATAATACATTTTCAGTCCAAAATCATTGTATGTATGCATTCCTTTATCTGTTTTCGGATCCTGATCTTCTCGAAACAGACTCAATCCAACACAACTCATCATCTCATCCTTTCTGATCTTTTAATTAATTCCATCTGTCTGTTAATTTCCGGTGCCAGTATTCTTCCTACCGGCTTCTTGTCCATCTCCATTGTCCAGTTAATTCCTGCGATAGCTTTTGTCATCTTTCCGGAAATTTTATCTGCCAAAAGATCGTAGTCTAATTTAAGGGCATTTTCGGTCATATGTTGCATGTTTATATTTCTTCCACCAATCCCCCTTGAAATGCGGTTTGTATTGAAAGCCATGACATCGCGCATTCTTTGGGATATAGCAGTTAAATCAAGAGAGTTTAAGGCTATCTCACCAAGTCTGTCCGAGGCTTTCGCTACCTCTTTTTCTTCTGCCTTAATCCCAAGATGAAAACCTTGTCCGAAATATTTTCCGGATTGCCGCGTAAGTCTTGAAGGAGATCCCTCTTTTATTGCGGAACTCAAAGCGGAAAGAGCTGTTTTCCCTATGCTCCAGGCAGCACTCCAAATATCAACCAGTCCAAAACCGTTGGCAAATCCTTGCACAAAGTTGCTTCCCGTACCAGTTGCATCTATTGATCCAAGTCCGCTATCAGCAGTTTGTGCCACAGCAGATCCCGGTTCGAACGCGCTTACACGTCTTATTCCTTCTCCAAAATTTGTCGCCTGATTTTTTCCAGTCCTTGCAGTATTCGCTGCTGCCATTCCTTTATCCGCTAAATTTGAAAGTGCAGTCGCAGTAGAATTAATCGTCCCTCTGGTAGATCCTAACCCCCTATCAAAACCACCGCCTTGTTTAATGCCGGTGTTTCTTGTATTTGCACTGCCAAGATTTGCATTGGAAGAATCTGATATAACATTTGAAGTAAAGTCTACAATTCCCTTCTGACTTCTAACTCCCTCGTTATATTCCATCAGTTTTCTCAAACCAGTCGTTTGTGTATCTGCATTTCCAAGATTGGTGTTTAAAGATTCCGATATGATTTGAGCTGCAATATCTATAAGTCCCTTTTGTCCTATCGCACCCATCTCAAATGATCTCATAACATCGGCACCAACAGCATGAGCTTTCTGTCCCGATTCTTCTCCTCCAAGTGCTCTCAAAAAATCGGCTATTACGCTTCTCCCCTTTTCAACAACACCTTCTTTTCCATCTTCGAGACCTTGTATTGCCCCCGGCCATACATTCGAAAAAATAGCCTTTACCGCCCTTGATGGACTGTGCACCTCTAACGCTTCTATCAGGCTCTGAAGAAAGGCTTCTGAACCTTCCTTTGCGGGATCTTTGAGTTTTTCGAACCCTTCCAATCCCTTTAATGCGCCATACCATGCCTGTCCCCACGTTTCTTGCGTTTTTGCATCTAACTCCGAGAATCCATTGATAAAACTATCTAATCCTGCTTTTGCTTCTGCATCTAATTTCCCGTCTATATCTGCTTGCACTAACGCAGAAATCATTGCACTACTTGCTTCTGGTCCAATCTCCTTTATTCCTTCTGCAATTCCTCCCGGTAATTTACTGAATTCCCCTATGGACTCCGCTGCGGATCTCGCCATGTCTTTATATATATCATCAGCCACTTCAACACTCTTATCTTGCACTAACTTTATGTTTTCAACAAAAGTATTTGCCTGATTATACATCTCATCTCTTGCTTCTTTCGAAGATGCCAACGTTTCGGCAGTATAAGATTTATACGACGTAACAAGAGAAGTCATGGCTGCCTCTATTTTAGCGGTTTCTCCGGTCACCATAGCATCTTGCAGCGCATTGTAGTTATTCACTTCTGTGGATAACTCGCTCAATGCTGTCTTTGCATTCTCCATTTCTGTTGTCGCTTGCTCTTGTGCTGCCTTTGCTGCTTTCAAATTTTCTTCCTGCTTAGCAACTTCCAATGCATATGTCCCAAGTGTATCTGTCCCGGTTTTAACCGCTATATCATGCAGTTCTTCCGCTTTCGCCAGATTTGATGTAGCCACCTCAACCGCCTTATCCTTCTCGGCTACGAGATCAGCAGCTTCTTTATAGGCATTCATTGCTTCTTGTGTCTTATCATAAGCATTTGCCATTTCTTCCTGCATGGAACTAAGAAGAGCCTCTGCTTTCTTTTGCACAATTAGTTCTTTTATTTTATCTATAGATTCCTGATAATTTTGAATGAGTCCATCTGTAAGTTCTATTTCCAGACCAAGGGCATCTGCTAGCTGACCGGTAATAACTCTTGCTTTTTCTTCGCATCCTTCTTTTACTTTTCCATTTTGATCCGCAACCTGCTGTAACTCTAAAAGAAGGGATTCATAGTTATCGTATTCCCGGTCAATAGACTGCACGTTCTTTTCCCGCGCATCATGTTCTTCCTGCAACCCCTGAGTTACTTCGTGACAGGAATCTAACATCTTCTTTTGTGACTCGGAAAGTTTATACGTTTCATCCGTTGCGCTTTTTTGCGTTAAAGCATATACTCCAAGACCTGCTGTTAAAGCTCCGACTGCTGTGATCACAATCCCTATTGGATTTGCATTCATCGCAACATTCCAAGCTGTCTGTGCTGCTGTTGCAAGTGTGATTTTACCAGTGAGAAGACCAACTACTGCTTGTCCTGCTGTAAGAGTTACGTTGCACGCAGTGCCTGATTTCATCGCAATCAATTGCGCTGCGCTAAATGCATCTACCGCCGCCGAAGCAGTTTTCCATATCTTCGACCCTTTATTCAAGGCGGAAGTTGTTTCATGCACAACCTTATATCCTTTGAATGCCGTAAAAGCCGCTGTTGTCGATGCTGCAATCACTTCAAAATGGTCTCCGGCAAAATCAAGTGCTTTGGTAAGCGGAGGTAGCGCCACATCTGCCAGTTCCCCGACAACATCAATCACATTTTCAAGCGTTGTTTCTATCGTCTCTCCGGCTTCTTTCAGTCCTCCGGAACTCAATGACTCTGCTATTTCATCTACTGCCTGAGATACCGGTGCTCCGATTTCATCCGGCAGTAGATCTGCCAGTCCATCCCCTATTGCCTGAGCCATATCTACCGCCGATTCATAAAGCCTGCCCCTATTGTCAATAATTCCATCTGCAAATGATTCGATAAAATCAACCGCAGTATCTACCATTTCCGGCGCATGTTCTGCCGCTGCTGTCGCAAGATTTGCAAATTCATCTCCGGCTGTTTGGATTGCTTCATTCAGTCCACCACTTTTAAAGGCTTCTGTAATGTTATTAACACTATCTGTTGCTGACTGCGCTGTCTTCTTAAGGTTTTCTGCTACACTTTCATAAAACACAATCCCAAGCGACTCTGCTGATCCTCCCAACTGCTCAAGGGCACTGGAAAGATTGTCCTGCATCGTTTCCGCTGCTTTTTGTGCTTCACCGTCGCAGTTTTTATATGCTTCTGTCAGATCTCCGAGAGAACCCTCTCCCTCATTGATAAGAGCCATCATGCCAGATAACGCCTCTTGTCCATACAGTGTAACAAGCAGATTGTTTTTCTGCTCATCTGTCATGCCTTCTGTGGCTTTGCGAAGCATTCCTACCTGCTCTGTTAGAGACTTCATTTTGCCATTGGAATCGTAAAAGGAAATACCTAATTCATCCATAGCAGCTTTCATGTCATCTGTCGGTTTGGAGAGCCTTGAAATTGCCCCACGAAGTGTTGTTCCTGCTTGGCTTCCTTGTATTCCGGCATCTGCCATGATACCGATTGCTGCAGCTGTTTCCTCCAAGCTAAGCCCTGCTGCCCTTGCAAGTGGCGCAACGTACTTCATTGCCTCTCCGGTCTGCGCTACCGAAGAGTTTGTGCGATTCGCATTTGCAGCCAATACATCTGCCACATGAGCCATGTCTTGCGCTTCCAGTCCAAATCCTCGGAGCGTAGAAGCCGCAATATCCGAACTTGTCGCAAGATCCTCTCCTGCGGCAGCTGCAAGGCTTAACAATCCGGGCATCGCATCTACAATCTCATTTGTAGCGAATCCGGCTGCTGCAAGATTTTCCATTCCCTCAGCAGCCTGCTTGGAAGAAAACGCCGTATCTGCACCAAGCTGAATTGCCTGGTCTTTTAATTTATTGAATTCTTCCCCAGTCGCCCCAGAGATTGCCTTAACTCGGGACATCTGTGACTCAAAATCAGATCCGACTTTGATTGCTGCTGTGGCGATGCCACCAAGTGCTACTAATGTACCGGTAATTGCTGTTGTAGCAGCTTTAAGTCCTTTTGTTGTAATGTTTCCTAATTTTTTTAGAGCCGATTCTATTCCCGATGAGTCAAGATCCGTTTCGATTACTACTTTGCCATCTGCCATTTTCTCACCACCTTACAACAACTTACTTACATCTCCGCCATTCATAAGCGCCTCTTCGAGCTGCTTTGTGTGCTCGTCCACAACTACCGCCTTATCCAGTCCATAATATCTCTGCATTGCTTGGAAGAAAGCCCGTTCTTCCTTTCCGAGCTTCTTATTTGCAGTATCTGTTGTGCGATATTCCATGACTTTAGATAGTCTTGTATCTGCTCCAAAATTGTCTAGCAAAATCATAAATCTCCACCAGTGCATCCTTTCTCTTTGCAAATCAATGCCGTACTGCTGCTGGAAGCCTGCATAGATCAGTTCTGCATCCTCCTCAAAGTCAAAAGACTGTTTATCATTTAGTCCTGCGATCTTCCGTGGAAATTTCTTTTTCTTCTTTTCTCTACCACAAGAAAAGAACCAGAACATTTTCTCAATGTGTTTCTCTGTAAAAAATACGCAGTCCTTATAAAACATCTGCAATATCTCTAACAGCGACTCCTGAGAAAGCTCTGGCTCCTTTTCAATGACTGCATTGCATTTTAAAACGGTGCGAAAATCCGAATGAACCGGATATTCTGCACCGTCTATGATCAATGTTTCTGGAAAATCTTCTGTCAAAACACTCATCTTGCATTCCTTCTGTTTTTATTCCGATTCTTGCCTGCTGTTTTTCCCTTTTCGGCGATACTGCGCATAACTTTTCGATACTCGCCATCTTGCCTTACCTGCTCAGATACAAGTTCATCAAATGCTTTCATGCATACAAGTAAATTGTCTTTTACTCCACAAACTTTAACTCCAGCTCCTTCGCCAAAGACTTCATCGAAAATTTTTTTAACTCTTCTGCACAAGTACCGATGCTTCTCTGTCTCTGTTTCATCTGGAATATCCTCTGCAACCGTCTTCATCTTATCCAGCTGCTTAAAATATCTCTCCCTTAACTCTGCGTTATCTGCATCGTATAAGTCGAAATCGAGTTCTACGTTGTTGATTCTCATATATGGATTCCTCCTATTTTTTTCCTACTTTCGCCTTACCAATAGCCCCCTTGCCGATTAAGGCAGTGTCAGAAGGGGGAATTACTCCCCCGCCTGTGTAAACACCTTCGTCTGCGTATTAAATTCTCCTTTTACCCAGTCGGTTTTTCCGAGGAGATTTCCTGATCCCTGAATCTCGCCGTCGTTATTGGAAAATTCCGCAACTTCCACTGCGACTCTTCTTTGTCTTGCTTCGAACGTGTTTGGCTTTTCGCTTACTGGCTTGCTTAAATACACTTTTACATACAACGTTTCTGCTTCCACGCCAGTTTTTTCATTCTCGCCAATGTCTGCAATAAACTCGATAGCTTTTTCCGACCGAATCAAATCAAACTCCAGCGGTGCTGTCCATTCGTAAGATCCGATTGACTGTGTAGCTGATTTTTGATTTACGTATTGTTTCGAAGTCGTTTGCGCTGATGGGGAATTATCAAGCTGCGTAACACCAACGCCCAAAAGCTCAAACTGTGGCGATTCGCTCCCTCCAGTTACATCAATGTAATCCGGCTGCTGGTGTCTTTGCTCAACGCCGGAATCTTTTGCCGCTGCAAAAAACTGTAAATTCATTTCCATTTTCCCTACCTCCGTTTATAATAAATAAATTGACACTGTATTCTGTACTGACACTTTGTTTCCTGTGTGTCATACAAATATCCATCCGTTGTCGCACGGATGGACCTGCTTTGTAAGTTTCCTTCCAACTCCGGAAGATTGCCGTTTCTTGTGCAATCTTCCAGCCAGTCGGAAAACTTCTCGTAAAATTCAGACGTATCCTTATTTTCTTCTTCTCCATACAACTCTCTTGAGCACAGAGAAAATGCATACTGTCTTATGGTATCTCCGTTCGTGTACCGCTTCAAAATCGGTTCTACTGGTGTACTCTCAATGCAGTATGCTGTTACATCTTCTTCCAGCTTGTCCAGATGCACAACCGGGAAGAGTTCTGCAAATTCTTCGAGAAACGGACACGTCTGAATAAATTCCACAACTTTACTCGCCACACTCATTTTACTTTTCCTCCACAATATTTTGCCGTAGCCTTTATGATTTCTTTCCCACGGTCATTCCACATGCGCTTATCCCATTGGGGACCTCTTAAGCCGTCACCCTTATGCTCATAATACTGTCGGCGAGAATAAGGCTGTGGATAGGTTATTTTGTTCGTCTGCTCTATGGCAGTATTTTTCATAACCCCGGTACGTTTAGGAACATATGGGTCTGATAATCTCCTCACTTCGTGAGTAAAAAATTTCTGTCCGGCTCCATTCTTGTTTAGCTTTCTTTTCAGTAAAATTTTATCCACGGGATCTATATTTAGCTTAATCTTTGCCATTAAGAGCCGCCTCCTATTCGGATATGTTTAGAGGAACCAAAAAAGTTCTCAGAATGGCTCAGAACTTCTCCTACCACTCCCGAGAACTCTTTTTTAATTTCATTCATTCCGCTTACACGGTCTGCACCGTTCCATACTCCAACAATAAACAAATCTCCATTTTGGACTGTCCAGTTTTGGGATGGGTCTTCAAACTTCAAAAACTCATCAGAAGGAAGCCAGTCCATGCATTCTGAATACGGAATCCGTATCTGATATTCGTCTGCGCTTTTCAGACCATTTTCCCCTACACTGCTTTTCTGCTTTGTGTGAAACCATACTTTCGGAATCACATGTGGAACATAAACAAACTTTTTACTGACCTTATCCGGGATGCGGTTAAAAATCGTAATCGTTGCATTTGTAAGCACTACACCACCCCCTGATATAAAAGTCCAGTATGAGATAAGTATCTGCGGATCACTGCATATATCTTTGTTTGCATGGAATTTACCGCAATCTTTCCGGCTTCTGCCTCAGTCGCATAATTTACGGAATACCCATCTGTATTTTCCGATTGGATCTCCCGCCCTCCATGTTCTCTGCGGTTCTCTGCATCCTGATAGATCATCTCCGCCACTTCGCATAAGCACATCTTCACAAGTTCCATCTCTTCTTCGCTTGGTTCTACATGCATGACCTGATTTAAGTAAGTATTTGCCTTTACGACTGGCTGCATTAGATGTTCTTCGTCTCCAATGATGGTTCCAAAATACTTATCCTTATAAAAATTGTAATCTATTGCAATCATGACGATACTCCTTTTACGAGCTTGCCATCTGCC
>URCR01000064.1 GCA_900546325.1 uncultured Lachnospiraceae bacterium
TTCTCCCTCCCCTAAAAATTTTTCTTAAAACTTACACAAAAAACTTGACAATCCCGCCGGCTGTTCCCTTGCGGGAGCAGCTTTTTCATTTGTCCCTCTTCCAAACGAATTTTCTCCTCGTACTTCTTAAAAACCGGCAACTTTTCCAAAAGTCTCTTTCATTGACTCATACAGGTGATCTTGATCTTCGCCAATACATTTATTCCGGAAATCCATCAATTCGCACATGATCTTTATGAAAAATGTATTGACCTCTTTCTCATATGTATCTTGTTTTACACTGTCTCTCTCCGACAGGTTTGCTTTCTTTTCTTCTTTTTGTTCTTCCGCTACCTTCGCATAAAGGGTGTGAAGTAAATTTCCATTTGTCACGTTGACTACTGACAGATATTTCTCTACCAGCGCCAGATCTCCGTACGTAACCGCATTGGAAAATGCATAGCGAATGGACTTTTCTACCCTGCAATAGTTTGTCTTATTCATGCGCGCTACCTTCTCATATACAATCATCATCTTCGCATTCCGCCATGCCTCGTCCTCTTCAAATAGTTCCATGATGTCCAGAATATACTTAAATCCTTTCAGATTCGCTGGTATCCCAATCTCCATTAAAATCTCCTGTACCCGTTCTCTCATCATTTCCGCTCCTTTCGACAAACTGGTAAATCCTTAGAAAGCACCTGTCCTCTACCCTATCGTATTTGTCTAAAATAGTCAATCTTTTTGTTGACTTTAAAAGAATCTTGTAATATTATGGTTGTGTTTAACAAAATATTATATACTTTTAGGGAGATTTTACAATGAGTTTAGGAGACAGACTGAAAGAACGACGCGTTATGCTCAATTTAAGCCGAAAAAAATTAAGTGAGATCACCTATATTACTCCACAGGCTTTGGCAAATTATGAAAATGGAGTCAGCACTCCAAAATTTGAAATATTAGTCAGCCTTTTTCAATCCTTGGAATGTGATGCGAATTATCTGTACCAGGATTATCTGCCTGCCAGTCTTCAGGCTGAATTTAAGATTACGAAAAACGAGCAGGATCTCATTGAGAAATACCGCCAGCTCAATGACCACGGGAAACACGTAGCCAAACTGATCATCGATGAAGAGTATGCCCGCATGCTGGAAGGTCTTCTGCGGAAGAAACGCATTTCCTTCCCCTGCCTGGTCCCGACACTTCACAGCACATGGACTTTCAGCCTTGATGACTGCTTTTCAAAGGAAATCAGCATCCTGCCCAACCATATCACAGGGGAAACTGATTACTGCATCAGAATTCCGGATACGGATATTCTGGAACCGATTTTTCATTCCAATGATATTCTTGCGGTGAAAAACTGTCCTGTCCATCACAATGAGATCGGAGTATTTTCCTTTCAGCATAAGATATACATTCTGAAACTGTACCATATGGGGAATACGCTCAAGCTGATCCCGTTCCATGTAAATGCAGCGCCGATCCATATCCGCTCCCTCGGCGATTTCAAATGCCTTGGCAAAGTTCTCGGTGTTGTATCCGACACCGTTGAATAGTTCCTTTTGCGAACTGTTCTTCATTTTTTCTTCTTATTTTATTCACAATCCTTTTATTTTTTGAACACACAATCAACACATTTTTTCAGTATAGTTATTACTGTAATAAATATTACTGAAGAAACATTCATAATACTATTACTAATAACATCTTTTTCATAACTTTTCTCCAAGAACTGCGTCCCCAACGCAGTTCTTACTTTTTTGCCCCGCAAATTTTACAAATCGTCTACCAGCGCACTGCTCTTTGCGTAAGCGGTGCTTTTTGCCTCGAAGAAATCTGTCTTGATCATATTTGCATTGGAAAACTGGCTTACCCAGCCCATGCTCTCCGGTTCTTTCTCATGTCCTTCATAAATCGGCGCCAGCCCGAGATTTTTACAGCGCAGATTCCCTAGATATTTCACATAATCCGTGATCATCTCACAGTTCAATCCGCTCACTGCATCGCCGATGACATAGTGTCCCCATGCGATCTCCTGCTCACATCCCTCCCGGATCATCCGGCGGTATTCTTCTTCCTTCTCTCCGGTAAATAATTCCGGAAGTTCCTTTCTAAGCTCCTTCAGAATGTTTGTAAACAGCCATAGATGTGTGTTCTCATCCCGATTGATATAGCGGATCTCCTGCACGGAGCCGGTCATCTTCTGATTTCGCCCGAGATTATAGAAAAACATGAACCCGCTGTAAAAATAGATTCCCTCCAAAATATAGTTTGCGATCATTGTCCGCACGAACGCCCCCAGACTTTTCTCTCTCTGAAACTCATTGTACAGATTTCCGATAAATTCATTCCGTCTCAACAGATGCGGATCCTCCTTCCACTGATACAGCACTTCATTTCTCTCCTGCGGCTCACAGATCGTATCCAGCATATAACTGTAGCTCTGACTGTGCACCGCCTCCTGAAATGCCTGGATGGACAGGCAGAGATTTACCTCATTTGCGGTAATGTACTCACTGATATTGGGCAGGTTGGCGGTCTGGATGCTGTCCAGAAACACAAGGAATGATAAGATCTTGTCGTACGCCCTCCGCTCCGGCGCGGGAAGTGTGCGGTAATCTCTGACATCCGCCCCGAGATTGATCTCCTCCGGGATCCAGAAATTATTCATTGCCTGCCGGTACCAGTCACTCACCCAGCCATATTTCATATTATTGAAATCATTTAAGTTTGTCGTATTTCCTCCGACAATCCGGCGCAGGCGCACTTCGGTGTCACCTGCCGGATTGAACAGTGGCTTTTTCTTTAATTCTGCCATTTGATTTATTCTCTCCTTTTTTTCTTCGTTCGCCTGTTGCCGTTATCTTAGGCGGAGCACACTTCACATTCTTCCACTTCCAGGCTCTTCGAGCGGATATAGTAAATTGTCTTGACTCCCTCTTCCCACGCAAGCAGATATAGATGCAGTACCTTCCGGAAGGTATACTCATTTGTAATATAGAGATTCATACTCTGCGCCTGGTCAATGTGGCGCTGTCTTACCCCGCAGGCGCGAACAGACCAGGTCTGATCGATGTGGTGTGCATTTTTGTAATACCAGAACGTGTCCATTGTAAGCTCCGGCGCCACGCGAGGAAGAATCCCGCTCTTCTTCTCCTCAAGAAAATATCTGCTCATGACCGGATCGATCCCTGCCGTGGTTCCCGCAATCATACTTGTGCTTCCGGTCGGTGCAACCGCCATCAGATAACCATTTCGCATTCCATTTTCCCGAACCTTTTCCGCCAGTTTCTTCCAACGCCCTTCGGTCAGATTTCTCTCTGCAAAATATTCCCCGGTCTGCCATTTACTTCCCTCAAAATAGGTGTAGCGCCCTTTCTCTCTGGCAAGCTCCGCACTCGCCTCCACTGCCGCATAATGGATCTCTGCAAATACGCGATCCGCAAATGCCAGATGTTCTTCGCTTTCCCACAAAATCTCATTTTTCGCCAGCATATGGTGATAGCCGCTCACACCAAGCCCGATCGGGCGGTATTTCTCATTGTTGATCTTCGCGTATGGTACCGGGAAAAAGTTCAGATCGATCACATTGTCCAGGGCACGCACTGCCGTCTTTGTGATCTTCGCCAGCTCCTCCCTGTTATTGACATCGATCCGCCCAAGAGAAAGGCTTGCCAGATTGCAGACAACAAATTCTCCCGGCTTTGTGACCGTCACAACAACCTGCTCGCCGTCAATCTCTGTGATCTTCTCCTCCGTCACTTCCATCTCACTCATATTCTGTGCAATCTCGGTGCAGAGATTGCTGCAGTAAATGATTCCCTTATGACTGTTTGGATTCGCCCGGTTGACATGATCTCTGTTAAATGCGAACGGCGTTCCCGTCTCCACAACACTCTTGATGATCATGCGGATAATATCCTTGATTGGAACGACTCGCTTCTGGATCCGCGGATCCGCCACGCAGTCGAGATACTTTTCCTTCCATTCTTCTCCAAAAGAATCTTCCAGTGCATATCCTTTCGTCATCAAGATCTCATGCGGACACATCAGATTCCAGTCTCCCTCGAGATTGTCTCTCGCCTGCTCCCAGAAATAGTCCGGATAGCAGACACCCGGAAAGATATCGTGAGCCTTCATCCGGTCATCTCCGTTATTTGTCCGCAAATTGAGAAATTCCGGCAGGTCCCGGTGCCACACGTCAAGATAGACTGCCGCAGCCCCCTGACGGACCCCAAGCTGGTCGACTGCGACCGCCGTGTCATTGACCAGCCGGATCCAGCGGATCACACCACCTGCCGCCCCCTCAAATCCACGGATCGGACTTCCACTTGCACGCACCTTTCCGAAGTACATTCCCATTCCTCCGCCAAGCTTGCTGACCTTCGCAAAATTATCAATACTCTTATAGATTCCGTCAAGACTGTCCGGCACCGTATCGATGAAGCAGGAAGAAAGCTGGTGGTGCGGCTTTCTCGCATTGGCAAGTGTCGGTGTCGCCACCGTTACCTGAAGCCTGCTTAGCATGTCATAAAACTTCTCCACCCACACAGACCGGTTCCGCTGTTCCTTCATTGCCAGATGCATCGCAATCCCAAGGAACATCTCCTGCGGGCTCTCTAACAGAACTCCCTTCTGATCCCGGATCACATAGCGGTTCAAAAGCAGTTCCAGCCCCGAATAATTGAAAAGATGATTCCGTTCCTCCCGCATCAATTTTTCAAATGCCGTGATCTCTTCTTTCGTATAATTTTCCAGAATATAAGCGCCGTACAGGTTCTCTTTTGTCAGATAGCAGATCTTCTCATAAAAAGAGTTCACTTCCCTCTGTTCCATCTGCACTTTCAGCTCGTCTGTAAAAGCCGCCAGACGAATCCTTGCCGCGATCATCTCCCATTTCGGTGCCTCCTGCGTCGTCAGTTCCACTGCCGCTTTGAGCAGTAGCTTCTTCTGTTCTTCCCGGGAAAGTCCTGCCTTGTGAAATGTCCGGTATTTCTCCGCAAGTTTTTCCAATCGATATTCCTCTTCCGGAAAATCTTTTCTGATATCTGAAAAAATCTCCCAAAGGCCTTCAGCTTCTGGGAGATCATAAATGTATTCATTGTTATTCATATTCATTCCATCATCGCCTCATACTATTTATTGTGTTCTTTTTAAATATTATCACAAGATATAGTATGTTGCAACATTTTCTTATTCTGTCCTTTTTCTTTTGGACAGATAGCAGACTGCCGTAAGTAAATGTCTTAAAAAAAAGAGCCATTGAAAAGTTCTTTTTCCAATAACTCCTTCTCTTCTTCAAGTCATCTTTCCGCTTTGTCCATCTGCAAACTTCCGCCTACAAATACGCTCTCATATCTTTTGCAAGTTTTTCCTCCAGATGGATCAGGTTCTTTGCGATCTCCTTTACATTTGCCTCTGCGGCCGGATACTGATTCAGATACCTCTCCAGTGATTTTACTCCCATATTACAGCCATCTGTGATCAGATCTGCAATCGTTTTGTCAGACTCATTCATCACAAGCCTGATATTTGTTTTTACCCAGGACATCCCTTTTGCCACCGCACCGGGTTCTTTTCCCTCATCCTGGTATTTCTGCAGGATTTTTCGTATCTCCTCCTGCAGTTTCTCATGCTTTTTCATGCATTCCGAAAGACATCGGTACAGCTTTGCATCGTGTACATATTCCAATACCTCTTCCATCGAAGAGATCCCCATCTTGATCCCTGCGTCACACTCCCGCAATAGTTTGATTGTATCCTGCTCTGCCATTTTTGCTTCCACCCTTCTTTTTTCTTTTGGTGAGAGTATGCCCGGTCTGCCGGAAACTATTCCCTCTGCATTAAATGAAAAAAGTAAAATACCGGACAGAGATAGTGTGCCATCAGCTGATGCACCGATAATAGTGGAGCTGATGCAGAAAAGTGAACTTGAAGAGGCACTGGTAGGAATTGAGCCAACAGGTCATTACTGGTTTGATCTTGGGCAGTTCATGGGGGCTGTAATTCTAATAGAGGTCAGGCAACTTTATTTCTGCCTGACCCGTCACTATATCTTTGAAATTTCTCTTTACTTTTCCTCTTCCAAACAACCATATTCTTCATCCGTGACCATTTCCAGCCATTCATTGGAAGTCTCCTCCCCCGGGCATTCAATCGCAAGATGACTGAACCAGTAATCTTTCTTTGCACCATGCCAGTGCTTTACTTCTGCCGGAATTGTCACGACGTCTCCCGGTTTCAGGCTCCGTGCCGCCTTTCCTTCCTCCTGATACCAGCCTTCCCCGTCTACACAGAGCAGAATCTGTCCGCCGCCTTTTGATGCATGATGGATGTGCCAGTTATTCCGGCATCCCGGTTCGAAGGTAACATTTGCAATAAACACTGTCTCTTTTGGATCTGTCAGTGGATTCAGATAACTGTTTCCGGTAAAATACTTTGCAAAGCCTGTATTTGGCTGACCGATTCCAAAAAATCCACCGTGTTCTGCTGTACTGTCGTCCTGTTTTTTGCTTTCATCTGCATACACCTCTTTTGCCAGACGAAATGCCGCCCAGGCATTCGGCCAGCCTGCATAAAATGCAGCATGCGTCAGGATCTCTGCCATTTCTGTCTTTGTGACACCGTTTTTTCGTGCGGCAGAAAGATGGTAACTCAGTGAATTGTCCACAATTCCTTTGCTGATCAGTGACGTGATCGTCACGATCGAACGGATTTTCAGTGATAAATCCGCTTCTCTCGACCAGACCTCCCCGAACAGTACATCATCGTTCAGTTCTGCAAATTTTGGTGCAAAATCATTTAAGGCATCTCTGCCCGCTGTCTGCTTTTCCATTTTCAACTCCCCCTTACTATTTCTTCTCGTTTGGCAACACAACTCCTGCTTCTGGATTTTTATCAATTGCCCCGACAATCGGATGCGGCACATACAATTGTTCAAGATACTCCATCTCTTCCGATGTCAGTTTTATCTTGAGAGCATCTGCCCCCTCATCGAGATACTTCTTTTTCGTTGCGCCGATAATCGGAGATTCCACCCCTTTTTCCCACTGCCATGCGAGTGCGATCTGTGACATTTTACAGTCGTGTTTTTTGGCAAGCTCCTGTACGCGTTTTACAATCTGGATATCCTGTGCCTCCATACGGTCATATTTCCCTTTTGCAACACGATCTGTCCTTCCTCTGAGCGTGTCGGACTCCCATGTGGATCTTGCAAGATGACCTCCTGCCAGCGGGCTGTAAGGCATCAGGCCAACCTCAAACTGTCTACAGATCGGCAGCAGCTCTCTTTCATCTTCCCGGTACAGCAGATTATAGTGGTTTTCCATGACAGCAAACGGTGTCCAGTTATGCTCCTTTGCTGTATTCTGCATATTGTGAAACTGATAGCCATACATCGCAGAGGCGCCAAGTGCACGGACTTTCCCTGCCTTCACCAGATCATGCAGCGCCTCCATTGTCTCTTCTATCGGTGTATGATAATCAAAACGATGAATGATATAAAAATCCAGATAATCTGTTCCAAGTCTTTGCAGAGTCCCGTCGATCTCCCGCAAAATCGCCTCCCGCGATAACCTTCCCTCATTAAAGTAGACTTTGGAAGCGATAACTACTTTCTCTCTTGCAATATTCTTTTTGATTGCCCGCCCCAGATATTCCTCGCTTGTCCCCTCAGAATACACATTTGCCGTGTCAAAAAAATTAATTCCAAGAGAAAGTGCATGCTTGATCATTTCTTCGCTTTCTGTTTCATTTAAGGTCCAGTCATGCATGGTTCCTGCTTTTCCGAAACTCATGCAGCCGACACAGAGTCTGGATACTTCTATATCTGTATTTCCTAGTTTTACGTACTCCATATTTCCCTCCTAACGGTTTTTCCTTTCTTCTACCATCTTTACAAACCACTCTACAGTGTCCGGATCCTGATGAGAGAAGAAGGAACTTTCCTTTTTATCAAGTGCAGCGATCGCATCCATATCTTCATCGGATAATGCAAAATCAAACACTGCAAAGTTTTCTTCCATTCGCTCTTTGTGTGTGGACTTCGGAATTACGATCACACCTCTCTGAATATTCCAGCGAAGCATTACCTGCGCCGGTGTTTTTCCGTATTTTTCACCGATCTTTGTCAGAACCGGATTGTCAAATGTACCTTTGCGCCCTTCGCCGAACGGCGCCCATGCTTCCAGACGGATATCGTATTTATCCGCCCACAGTTTCAATTCTTTCTGCTGGTTGAAAATATGTGTCTCCATCTGATTTACCATCGGCTTAATCCGGTTGAAAGATGCAAACTCGACCATGCGGTCCGCATAGAAATTCGAGATACCGATTGCCCGGATCTTCCCTTCCTCATATAATTCCTCCAGCGCTCTCCATGCCCCGTAAGCATCTGAAAACGGCTGGTGAAGCAGGACAAGATCTATATAGTCCGTTTTGAGTTTGCGAAGTGATTCCATCACAGACGCCTTTGCCTGTTCATATCCATAATGCTCCAGCCATACTTTTGTCGTGAGAAAAATCTCTTCTCTTGGCACACCGGATTTCTCTATGGCAGCCCCGACTTCTTCCTCATTAAAATATGCCTGTGCCGTGTCGATATGTCTATATCCTGCCTCCAGCGCATCAAGCACACAGCGCTCGCACTCTTCTTTTGTCACCTGATAAACACCGTATCCTAAAATCGGCATTTTTACACCATTTGCCAATGTTACATATTCCATTCTAATTCCTCCTAGTTTCCTGTCTATATGTTTTTTCCCATCTCGTAAGCTTCTTCATATGCCGGCGTCCTTTTGATCTCGCCCTTCTCCCAGGCTCCGACGCCGTAGAGAATACCTGCTTCTCTCGCTCCGCTGAGACAATCTTCCGTAAATCCTCTGAATTCCTCCATGATCCGTGCAAGATTTGCTTTTTCAGTGTCTGCTGCTGCAAGTATAAAGTAGAAATCCTTGTCCGTAATCTCTGTATATCTCGGCACTGTACGATCTATGAACGTTTTCAGCTGACCGTCCATTGTATAAAAATATACAGGGGTTGCCAAGACAATCACGTCTGCCTTTACCATTTTATCAAGAATTTCTGCCATATCATCTTTTTGGACACACGCATGGGTTGTATTACAGACTCCGCATCCACGACAGTACCCGATCTGCTTTTCTGCAAGAAATACCTTTTCCACATGATGTCCGCTCTCTTTTGCTCCCTGTGCAAACTGATCACATAAAAGATCTGAGTTTCCGTTTTTTCTCGGACTTGCCGAAATGATCAATACTTGTTTCATTTTTCTAACTCCTCCTGAATCCATTCTGAAATGTTCTGTTTCGCCCGTCTTACACTGCCTCCGTTGACTGCAAGACCTTTTTCCACCTTTGCTCCCGGGCACAACCGCCTGATATCCCGGACGCTGCTTCCCAGACCGCTTCCTTCATGTGTACAGAACGGTTTGATCACCTTTCCGTTCCAGTCAAAATGCTCCAAAAACGTAAAGACAGCCATCGGCATTGTACTCCAGTAATTTGGATATCCGAGATAGATCACATCATATCCATTCAGTGTTTCCGGATATCCTTTCAGTTTTGGTCTGGCATCCCTCTGTTGATCTGCCTGTGCCTGCGCGATGCATTCATTATAATCTTTCGCATATGGCTTTATCTGCTCAATCTTGAAAAGATCGGCTCCCGTCAACTCCTGGATCATGCCTGCCGCGATCTCTGTATTTCCGATCTCCAATGTCTGGATCATACCATTTACATAATTCTCATCTGCCCTTGAATAAAAAGCTACCAATGTATTTGCCATTTCCGTACCGCCTCCTTTCATCTGCTTACAGTATATCACTCTGTTTCTTGACCTGGAATCTCCGATATGTTATCATTGCATAAACTAAAAGTTTATGTTACTGTTCAGAGGTTAACTGGACTTAAGAAAACTGATGGTGTAGACTGATAA
>URCR01000065.1 GCA_900546325.1 uncultured Lachnospiraceae bacterium
GTATCCTACATTTACCACTGCCTCTTAACGAGGTGGTGGTATTGCTAAAAATCATTAAGTCATTACACTAGTAATAAATGCAATTTAAGATGCAGATATTGTTATGCAGATGGTGGGAAATATGCATCTCAAAAAGATGAAATAATGTCCGTTAATACGCTTGAAAATATAGTAACACAACTTTTTAATGAGAATATTAAATATATAGGAATTATTTCGTTTTTTGGTGGGGAACCATTAATTAATTATTCATTGATAAAAAGAGGAATAGAATTGTTCGATAATTTGTTTGAAGTTGGAAATTATGAAATAGTCACAAATGGCTGGTATTTGAATGAAGAAGTCTTGATGTTCTTAAAAGAACATAACGTTAAATTATCTATAAGTATTGATGGGCCACAGAACATTACAGACTTTTTGCGAGGAAAAGGAACATATGATAAAGTTATTCAAGGACTTAATATTGCGAAAAATATAGGATATAACAACATAGAATGTTCAGCAACGTATACAAAATATCACGAGGATCAGGGCTATTCATATCAAGATATTGATAATTATTTTAATTCTTTAGGAGTAAAGACAACAATAAGTAGGGTTATCTCTAACGATATGAATATTGTACCAACTAATAAACCAACGAAGGGAGAGTTAAAAAGTGATGTTTGTAAATCAGCTAGTAAAATTTATAACAATCAGCAAATAGGAGGAGTTAATCCATATTTATATCGTACATTATTATCTTTAGCATTTGGAGCTAGAAGCATAAGCTATTGTGACGATTTAATGGGAGATTTTTCAATTACATATGACTATGATGGAAGGAAATATAATTGTTTTCATTTTTGGGGTGATAAGAAATATGTTGTCGAAGATAAAGAGATATGTAATGCTAGAATACAAAAAGTAAATTGTAAGGAAAATAATGAGATATGTGCGTCATGTTGGGCGAAGTATCTGTGTAAAATTTGTATAGCATCTATCATGCAAAATACGATGGAATGGCCAATGATGGATAATGGAGAGTGTAGGGATAGAAATGTGCTTGAAATATGCATGGAGTGTATAATTAGATATCATTTAGAGGAAAAACTCGCGCGTTTAATGGAAAATTTTGTGAATAATTTTGTTACTTATCAATAGAAGATGGAGGCAGCATGAAGCAATACAATCTATTCAAAAATCTGAAAATTTCCCTGTATTTATTGAATGAAGAGCGACTTCAAAGTTTTTATGGGTATTCCTTTATACACATTGTATTGGGTGTATTGTGTCCGCTGTTGTTTGCCGTATTTCCGGGCTATGTGGCAGGGCTGATGACAAAAGGTACGGACCTGGGATCAGCTGTTGAAAAACTGGTGTTTTTGATCGCGGGGATCCTGCTGTTGCAGATGGTAGATACGTACGCGATGCGGATGTATGAGCAGATCTTGTTTCTATTTCGGAATCAGCAGGGCAGCCGGCTGATGAAAAAAGCGCTGGAAATCCCGTATGTTCTGTGCGAGAGCCCGGAAGGGCAGCGACAGTTTGAGAAAGCGAGAAGAGCGGTCTACGAAGGAAATGAAAACGGAGTGGAAATGTTTTTAAAGCAGTTTGTGGAGCTTTGTATGAATCTTTTGGGTATCGTGACTTATGCGGTGGTAATTGGCGCCACAAGTCCTGTGTTCGTCCTTTTCCTGTTTGCATTTACCGTTTTGGGGATCTTTGCAAGTGCAGTGACCGGGAAAAAAGATGCTTTTGTACAGGAAAAACTAAGTGGGGTATACACAGGGCTGCAATATCTGTATCAGACAACATTGGATCAGAAAGGGGCAAAAGATATCCGTATCTACCGGATGCAGAAGTGGCTGTTGGAGGAATTTGACACACTGCGGAAAAAGGCGTTGGAACTGCAGAACAAAAGCGCGGTATATTATTTACTCTTTGACCATCTGGAACGGATCTTGGCATGTTTGCGGGATGCTCTTGTGTATGGGACATTTCTCTGGATGATGTATCAGGGAAAGATGAGTGGCGAGCAATTTATTATCAATATTGGGATCGTATCAGGATTTAACGGCTGGATCATGAGGCTGTTTGACAATTTAAAAGAGTTGATGCGGAATAACACGATCGTGGGACAGTTCCGAGAGTTTTTAGATTATGGAGAAGAGAAAGAGGAAGGAAAGGAGAAGGCGCCAAATCCGGGAAGACCTCACATGATCGTGATGGAGCATGTCAGCTTCCAATATCCAGGTGCAAAGAATGAGTGCATAGATGATCTGAATCTTACGATCCACAGCGGAGAGAATCTGGCGTTAGTGGGGATCAATGGAGCAGGGAAAAGTACAGTGGTGAAATTGATCTTGGGACTTTACCAGCCGACAAAAGGAAGGATCCTTCTGGATGGGACGGATATCAGCAACATCGAGCAGAAAAGCTATTTTGCGGAAATTGCAGCGGCATTTCAGGAAGTGTTTGTGTTTGCGACGACGATTGCGGACAATGTGGCAGGGGTATCAAAGGAAAAGCAGGATGCAGTAAAATTAAAAGAGAAACTTGCTTTGGCAGGTCTGGCGGAGTTTGTGCAGGAACTGCCAAAGGCAGAGCGGACCAGTATGACAAAGGCACTTGATCCGGAGGGGATCAGTCTGTCGGGCGGGCAGATGCAGAAGCTGATGCTTGCGCGGACACTTTATAAGAATGCGCCCGTTGTGATTCTAGATGAGCCGACTGCGGCGCTTGATCCTGTTGCAGAGAATGAATTGTACCAGAAATACAGTATGCTCACAGAAGGAAAGACCAGTATCTTCATTTCACATCGGTTAAGTTCCACCAGATTCTGTGACCGGATTCTGCTCTTTGAGCACGGAAAAGTTGTGGAGGAGGGAACTCACGAAGAACTGATGAAGCAAAACGGTGCTTATACGAAAATGTATGAGGTGCAGGCAAAATATTATCGGAAGGAGGGAGACAATCTATGTTTGAAGAATTAAAGTTTCACAAAACGGGTGTCTATCTTCTGAAAATGTTACATAAGCTGGATCGCAGAGCCATCGCAGTTTCAGTCAGTTCTGCGTTGTTGGAGTCATTTACATTTTATGCCGGGTTAACCTTTTCAGCAAAGATCATCGATGATTTGCTTGCGCAGGCATGGAACATGGCAGCAGTACATTCGGTGGTGTTGATCCTGCTAGGGATGCTCTGTGGACTGATGCAAAATCATCTGTCAAAAGCAATGGCGGTGAAATATCAGATGCTGTATACGGATCTGAAAATCTGTATGCGGAAAAAGGCACTGTCCATGAGTTTTGAACAGTTTGAGAACCCGGAAGTGACGAAAAAGATCTATTTGGCAGAGCGGACTATTGATATGTATGGTGGGTTGGAAGAAGTGCTATACCTTTATCAGCAGCTTTTTACCTGCGCGGTTTCGGTGGTGACTGCACTCGGTATGGTCATTTCTATGTGTTTAGCAAAAGGAGAGATGAGTAAGAGCAGTGTATTTGTATCGGTGGGAAGTTTTTTGGTCGCGGTCTGTCTGGTCATGAAGATGACGGTCTTTTCCAGTGGAAGGCTTTTGAAGCAGCAGAATGAGATTTATGCAGAGCATGGTGATGCGGAGGAAGGACTTTCCTACTATATGAATCGGATTTACGCAAATTCGGAGGCAAACAAAGTGTCCCATCTGTATCAGATGAAGGAGATGCTTCTGAACAATTTCAATGGGTTTCTTAAGGAGTCTTCGGGACTGTATAAAAGAATGAGGACCGTAAGGAGGAAGCAGGAACTGACCGGGCAGGGGATCAGTATGCTGTTTACACTCTATTCCTACACATTGATCCTGATAAAAATCGGAGGAAAGGCAATCAGTGTCGGATCGTTCAGTCAGTATGCCGGGGCGATGACGAGATTTATGAACGATATGACAACGATCGTCTGGACAAATGGGGAGATTGCAAGAAAATGTGAGTTTCTGCAGGGAATGATTGATTTTATGGAGATGGAGGAGGAAAGAAAAGGCGGTGTGTTGCCGATTCAGCCGGGGACAGAACAGCTCTGTGAAATTGAGTTCCATGATGTGAGTTTTCATTACCCGGGCAGCGAGATGCCGGTGCTGAAACATATCCACTGTAAAATCAATGCGAACAGAAAAACAGCAATCGTGGGGAAAAACGGAGCGGGCAAGACAACATTTATCAAGCTGCTCTGTGGTCTGTACCAGCCGACAGAGGGAAGAATTACATTAAACGGAACAGATATCCGGGAATATAATCTGGGAGCGTATTTGAAACTGTTTGGGATTGTCTTTCAGGATTTTGAACTGTTTGCATTTCCGGTTGGGGAAAATATTGCGGCTTCCAACAGCTGGGAAGAAGAAAGAGTCTGGGATTGCCTGAGAAAAGCGGGAGCAGCTCAGGCTGTGGAGCAGATGCCAAAGAAGTTGCAGACGATTTTGTCAGCGGACAGTGAAGAAGGATCCGGTGTCAGCGGAGGAGAAAAGCAGAAACTGGCGATTGCGCGGGCACTCTATAAAGATGCAGCAATCATGATCCTGGATGAGCCGACTGCAGCGTTAGATCCGCTTAGTGAATATGAGATTTACAGACAGTTTGATGAAATGGTAAAGGATAAGACAAGTATTTTTATCACCCACAGAATGAGCAGCTGCAGGTTCTGCGACGATATTATCGTATTTGACTCCGGAGAAATTGTGGAGAGAGGAAGTCATGAAGCGCTCTTGAAAGAAGAGAAACTGTATGCACAGCTGTGGAATGTGCAGGCAAAATATTATCAGGAATAAAAAGGGGAGGGAGTTCTATGTCGTTGATCGAAGTGAACAATTTAAATTTTTCCTATCCGGGAAGCAGTGATTTTGTATTTGAAAAGGTATCATTTCATCTGGATACGGAGTGGAAACTTGGAATCGTCGGTGGAAACGGGAAAGGAAAAACAACGTTTTTAAAGTTGCTTCAGGGAGAGTACGAGTACAGCGGGCAGATACAGAATCCGGTTCCGGTGAGATATTGTCCGGGAATTCTGCCGGTAAAGAACGGGCAGGAGCTGGCAGTAACTGTTCTGGAAGAACAGTATCCGGATCATGAGTTGTGGAAGGTGCTTCGGGAACTACATGAGCTGGAGATGGAAGAAGAACTTCTCTATCAGCAGTGGGAGACTTTAAGTCCCGGTGAGAGAACCCGGATGCTGCTGGCAGTTCTCTTTGCCGAGGATACCCACTACCTGCTGCTGGATGAGCCAACCAACAATTTAGATGAACAGTCGCGGGAAATCGTAAAAAAATATTTGCAGCATAAGAAAAGTTTTATTTTGGTTTCCCATGAGCGAGATGTACTGGATGCATGTGTAGATCATATTTTAGCGATCAATCGCAGCAGTATCGAAGTATGCAAAGGCAATTTCAGCAGCTGGTATGAGAACAAAAAGAACCGGGACCAGTTTGAACTGGAACAGGACAGTAAGCTGAGAAAAGAGATCAGCCGTCTCCAAAGATCTGCAAGAGAGTCAGCAAGATGGGCAGAGAAGGTGGAAGGGACAAAAATAGGGTTTAACCCGATCGATGAAGACCGCTGGAAAGATTCCCGCTGCTATATCGGTGAGAAAGCAAGACGGATGGAAAAGCGAAAAAAGAATCTGGAAAGAAGAACGCTGCGGCAGATTGAAGAGAAAAAAGAACTGTTAAAAGATGTGGAGACAGAGCATGAGTTAAAACTATTTCTTCCCGAGAGACAGAAAGGAACGTATCTGTGGGCAGATAAGCTTAAAATTGCGTATGGAGATAAGGTGATCTGTGAGAATATATCATTTACAGTGGAAAGTGGAGAACGGGTATTGCTGTCCGGGAAAAACGGATCCGGTAAGACAAGTATTTTAAAAGCGCTTCTGGGGGAAAAGAAAAACCTGAGCGGGGAGCTTACAGTCAAAGGAGGAATTTCTATCTCATATGTTCCGCAGGATTTTCATTTATATACCGGCAGCTTAAAAGAACTGACAGAAAAAAGAGGGATCGATCTGACGACCCTGATCAGCATCCTATGGCAAATGGGATTTGAGCGGAAGCAGTTTGAGAAGACATTAGAAGAGTTCTCAGACGGACAACGAAAGAAAGTACTTCTGGCAGCCAGTCTGTGTGAACCGGCAGACCTTTATATCTGGGATGAGCCGATGAACTTTGTAGATCTGTTCACCAGGATCCAGTTGGAGAATCTGATCTTAAAATATCAGCCGACAATGCTGTTTATTGAGCATGATCCATACTTTGCATCAAAAATTGCTACAAAAGAAATTAAAATTTAATGGGGTTACAAGAGTAATTGAAGTTCCAAAAATTGATTGCGGATGAAAGAAAAGATGCGTTGAAAGAAGTAAATTTCTCAATAGAAATCTAATCCGACAGCCGTCGGATGTCTAAGATATATACTGCAGGCTCGCAGAGATTTGTGGGAGCCTGCAAGTATCAAATCCCAAATAACAGTTTCGTGTCAATGCCATTTCAGGCAAAATAATCAATACAGTAAAGAACGAAGAGGAATCCTATATAAAACAGATAAGAAATATGAGAAACATTGGAATTGTTTAGGAGGAAGGGCTTGTAAAAAATAGTCAATAGATTACAATGGAAAACAGAAAGGATATCGCAATGAAAAGAAAAAGCAGTTTGCGAAAGTGATGGAAAAATGGAAGAATATCGTACTTTTTTAAAAATCCCGAGAGAAAAACAGGATCGGATCATTCAGGCAGGAATGGAGTGCTTTGGGAAAAATGGATATCAGGGGGCAAATACAGATGAGATAGCTGAAAAAGCAGGAATCTCCAAAGGATTGTTGTTCCACTATTTTAAGAATAAAGAGCGTTTTTATCTATATCTCTGTAAATTCTGCGAGTCATGTATGATGAAAGAGGCTGAAAAGACAGAATTCTGGCAGATTTCCGATTTTTTTGAGCGAATGAGGTATACGACTACAGTTCATTGGGAGATTCTGGAGAAATATCCGTGGGTAATCCAGTTTATGTTGAGAGTATTTCTATTTAAAAACCCAGAATCAAAGGGAAAAGCGGGAGACTTCATCAATCAGATGATGGAGACGTCGTTTGCAGTTTACTGTCAAGGAATTGACTGGTCATTGTTTCGGGAGGATGTAGATCCGAAACAGATCTACCGGATGATATTGTGGATGGCAGAGGGGTATCTGTCGGAGAAAAATCGTACAAATACGCCGCTGTCTATAGAAGAGATGACCGTTGAATTTGAAAGCTGGCTTGAAATGTTTCAAAGAATCAGTTACAAAAGTTTTTGAAAAAGAAATGTGAGGAAAACAATATGGGAGAGAAAAAGCAAAACGGCAGAAACGCAATCGAGGTATGCCATCTGACAAAGGATTATGGCGGTGGAAAAGGAGTCTTTGATTTGTCTTTCTGCGTCAAGCGGGGAGAGATTCTAGGATTTCTCGGACAAAACGGCGCCGGAAAGACGACAACGATCCGGCATCTGCTTGGCTTTCTGACGCCAGAGAAAGGAAATGTCAGTATTTTAGGAATGGATTGTCGAAGGCAGGCGGAAACAATTCAGAAATCGCTTGGGTATATTCCCGGGGAGATTTCGTTCTTAGATGATATGAGTGGAATCCAGTTTCTGCGGTTTCTTGCAAAGTACAGAGGGATGAGAGATTTTTCCAGGGCGGAGGAGCTGATTAGAAGATTTGAACTAGATCCTTCCGGGAAAATACGGAAGATGTCAAAGGGGATGAAGCAGAAAATCGCAATGGTCGCGGCATTTATGGACTGCCCGTCAGTATTGATCCTGGATGAGCCCACAAGTGGGTTGGATCCGCTGATGCAGAAGAGGTTTACAGAACTTTTGCTGGAGGAAAAAGAGAGAGGGGCAGCAATTCTGATGTCGTCACATATTTTTGAGGAGATTGAGAAGGTCTGCGATCGTGTGGCGGTGATCCGGCAGGGAAAGCTTGTGGCAGTGCAGGAGATGGAAGAGGTAAAACGACAGAGGAAGAAATGTTTTCTGGTAACTTTTGAAAACGAAGCGGAAGCTGCGCGGTTTGTTTCGGAACAATTGGAGTCGGGAGCAGGAATACGGAAATTGGAAAAGGAGAAGGTGAAGATTGAATTAAGGGAGCCGAATGAACTGAACACATTCCTTCATGTGCTTGGTGGATATCGGTTGTCCGATCTCGAATCGGCATCAGAAAGCCTTGAGGAATATTTCATGCAGTTTTATGGAGGGGATGAAGATGATCAATAAGACATTATTTGCAAGGGAATGGAAAGCGAACTATAAATTACTGCTGATTTTTCTGGCAGTGCTTACGATGTATATTTCCATCATTATCTCGATGTTTGATCCGAAGCTTGGACGTGTTCTGGAAGAATTTACAGAGGCGATGCCGGAGATGATGTCGCTGTTTGGCATGGCGGGCATGACGACGACGCTGGTCGGATTTCTCTCCAACTATTTGTACGGAATGCTGCTGATTGCTTTTCCCATGGTGTTTCTGATTCTTCTGTCGCTGAGACTTGTCGTGAAATATGTGGATCAGGGGGCGATGAGCTACCTTTTGTCAAGTCAAACTTCGCGGGCATGTCTGATCCGGACGCAGGTGACAGTGCTTGTGACCAATATTTTTGTTTTGGATGGGTACTGTGTTCTTTTGGGAATAGCCTGCAGTGAGTGGATGTTTCCGGGAAAGCTTGACATGCCAGCATATCTTTCGCTGAACATGGGAATGTTTTGTCTGCATTTCTTTCTTGCCGGATACTGTTTTATGATTTCCTGTATGTGCAACGAGAGCAGGAAGGCGGCGCTTGCAGGAGCCGGGATCCCGGTCTTGTTCCTTTTGCTCCAGATGCTGTCAAATATGGAAGGAGCCGCAGAGTGGCTCAGATATCTGACACTGTTTTCCATGTTTCAGCAGGAGAAGCTGATCGAGGCAGAAGCGACAGGATATATTTTTGCAGTGGGGCTGTTTGC
This sequence comes from uncultured Lachnospiraceae bacterium, assembly GCA_900546325.1. Lineage (GTDB taxonomy): Bacteria > Bacillota > Clostridia > Lachnospirales > Lachnospiraceae > Faecalimonas. Next base: position 8,981 of record URCR01000065.1, read on the forward strand.
CATCGGGGCAGTTTGTCTCTGGATTGGAAAGAGGAGTTTTGAGAGGCGGGATCTCCCGCTGTAATGGGGAAAAAGAAGTGGAGGGGGAAACCTCCACTTTGGTCACAGACATTGCTATTTCCATTTTCGTCTATTTCAACTTGTCCGGGATATAATGACAAAAATATTTTTCTATTTTCATCAATCATTATCGTAATGTCCCTATCACCTTTACGGGCAGTGAGTAGAAAGTTATCAATGTCCAGTTCGTATTTTCCGATAGATTTAGGGGTTACCAGATAGTCAGTGCTATCTTCTGTTAAAGCATAATTGCCTTGATATTTTTCGATGAATGTCTCTGTTAGTTCTTTCTTAAAACCGGCATTTTCAACTTTAGTATACATATTAGCATGTTGGATTTTACATATACCTACATATATACTGTAAGCGCAAAATACTTCAACGGATTGTGTTGCCCTAAAAATGAATCCATAATAATCATTAGAAAATGCAAGCATTTCACTTCATCTTCTCTTGCTAGAAATGATAGATGCG
>URCR01000066.1 GCA_900546325.1 uncultured Lachnospiraceae bacterium
TTGTATAATGGATCCGCTAATACGTCTCTTTTTTGAGTATGTCCTTTACGTGGCACGGTCCTTCCCTCCTTAATCATTGTTTTGAAATGTTCAAAATTACTTAATTAATTCATCGGTACTCACATGTGTCTTTCTAATGATAATGTGTTCGTGCGGGACTTACTATCTCTATCGATATAACCCGCAACCTACTGGAATCATAGTTCTGTTTGTGATACGATTTTTGTTACTGATTCTTATTTCTTTGCGTCTTTCGGTCTCTTAGCACCGTATTTAGAACGCGCCTGTCTTCTCTTAGCAACACCTGCTGTATCAAGTGTTCCTCTGACAATGTGGTATCTTGTACCTGGTAAGTCTTTTACTCTACCACCACGGATCAGAACAACGCTGTGTTCCTGAAGGTTGTGTCCTTCTCCTGGGATATAGCTTGTTACTTCGATACCGTTAGAAAGACGAACTCTGGCAATCTTTCTAAGAGCTGAGTTAGGCTTCTTAGGTGTAGCTGTCTTAACTGCTGTACACACACCTCTTTTCTGTGGTGCAGATGTGTCAGTTGCTTTCTTTTTTAAAGAGTTGTAACCTTTCTGAAGAGCTGGAGCTGTAGATTTCTTTACAGATGTCTGACGTCCTTTTCTTACTAACTGGTTAAATGTTGGCATTCCTTTCACCTCCTATGATATTTCCTGTTCTTCTTTCGTGAAGAACTACTGGTTGCTGAGCTTTGATTCACTCTTTTTGTGCATAAAAAATATACATATTCCTATGCACGCTCTATTAGTCTATTACGATTCTTCCCAAATGTCAAGCACCCAGACAAAAAAAGCAAAAAAAAGTCGCAATCCTGCAAACTTTTTTCTGCTTTTCTCATTTTCCCCTGTTTTCTGATTCTGAGCATGCAGATTTCCACTGTTTCTGCTACAAAAACATGCACCATACCGGCAGCGTGACCAATGACAGAAGCGTAGAGACAAACAGCATTCCTGCGGCACACTGCTCGTCTCCCCCGTGTTTTCCCGACAGCAGCACCGCAGTGATCGGTGTCGGCATCGCTGCAATGATAACGGTGATTCCCCGCAGAAGCGGATCGATCGGCAGAAATGCCGTCAGCCCAAATACGATCCCCGGCACAACGATCAGACGCACAGCTGTATAAAAAGCGACAGACTTTGTCAGAAGCCCTTTGGGATTCATCTCTGCAAGCATCATTCCGACCAGCATCATACTGAGCGGAGTATTACAGCTGCTGATACCCGAAATTGTATTTTCCAGGAATACCGGGAGGGTCATTTTGCTTCCCATCAGAATCGCGCCGACGTAGACAGCTACGATACAGGGATTTGTCATCACTTTCCGAAAAAGGCTGTTCTTCCCGGCTTTTTCCGCTTTCAGCTTGGCCTGTGGTGCCGCGTTCTCCTCACTGCCTTTCATAAATACAGACATCCCGATCGTCCACATCACAATCCGCACCGGAATCATGAAAATAGATGCATAGAAAAGTCCATTGCTCCCGTAAATTCCTTCAATGATCGGATTTCCTAAGAATCCTCCATTTGACACAATTGTCCCATACCGCAATGTTTTCTGCCGGTAATGGGGCTCTTTCCGGTAGCATATGAAACTGGTCACAATGCTTACGGCATTATATCCGACCGACAACAGCAGAGCAACCGCGCAGGACAGCAGCATTCCCCAGTCCCATTCCATCAAAAACGAGTTGATAATGTTAAATGGAAGTGTCACAAAAAGGCAGAGATCCACCATGTTCTTGCGTCCTTCTGTGCCCACAATCCCTTTCTTGCGTATGCCAAAACCGATGATCACAAGCGAAAATATCATCAGCTGCATATTCAGCATATTTTTCACTACCATCTTAAATGATTCTCAGTGCCTTATCTGCTTTGTTCAGCACTTCGCACCCTTCTTCTGTCACAAGGACAAGATCTTCAATGCGGACTCCCACTTCCCCTTCGAGATAAATTCCCGGCTCGATGGAGAAAATCATCCCCGGTTTCAGCACCTTTTCATTGATGGAAGAAACATCCCCTGCCTCATGTACTTCCTGACCGATACAGTGTCCGGTGCGGTGTGTAAAATACGGCCCGTAGCCTTTCTCTGTAATATAATCGCGCGCTGCCTTGTCCACATCGCAGAAACGCGCCCCTGGTCTTACCGCCTCGATCGCTCTCAAATTCGCCTGAAGCACTGTATCGTAGACTTCTTTTGCCTTGTCAGAAACCTCTCCGATAAAGACGGTTCTGGTCATATCCGAACAATAGCCGTCCTTTTTACAGCCGATGTCAAGCACAACAGAGTCCCCTGTTTTTCCTACACTGACTGTATCTGTCATGTGATGCGGATCTGCGGCGTTCGCTCCGTAAGCACAAATTGGCTCAAACGAATATCCTTCTGCACCCAGTTCTAAATAAATCTTCAACAGTTCCTCTGCAAGCTGCTGTTCTGTCATTCCTTTGTCCACAAGCGGGATCAGACGCTCCACTGCCATATCATTCAGTCTGGAAGCCTCTTTCATCTTGCAGATCTCTTCTGCATCTTTAATCTGACGGATGTCATCAAGCACAAAGGAAGCATTGATAAATTCCGTCCCTGCTCCTAATTCCATTAAGCGGAGTAAGAATTTTGCCGGCCAGATCTTGTCCACTCCGACTTTTTTATCTCTCTCCACATATTGTGCAAGGATCTCTACGCTGTCCTCCACATCATCAAAATAAATGACATCCACGCCTGTGTCTCCCTCCTGCGGGAACAGTTTGGATAAGATCAGCTTATGCTGCCCATTCAGATTCAGATACAATACCAGCATTCTCTCTCCCGGCAGAATCATTCTTCCTGTCAGATAGTAGATTGACGCCGGATCTGCGACGATCAGCTGTTCCAGTCCCTCTTCTTTCATTGCATTTAATACACGGTTCAATTTATCTTGAAACATTTTTCTTTCCCTCCTGATATGATCTTTCGTCCTGTATTTTCTATTATATTCTCTTGTTGTTTGTGCTGTCAATTCTCATCTCTCATTCGGAGTTCCATCTGTTTTGGCTGTATTGACTGCTGTTCTGACAAACACCCCTTCCGGCCTTCCTCTCGATGTCATTCGTCTTCTGTATGCCACCTGAAGCCAGCCTTCCTCTTCCAATGTGGAGAGAAAACGATTGGCACTTCTCTTCGTAATCCCAAGACGGAACGCCAGCTCTTTTGCGGTGATTTCTTTGTGCTCCGTTGCATCCAGTACTGAAAACACTTTGCTGACTGTGATCGGTGAAAGGCTCGATGTGATATCGAGATAAGATCTGCTTTCCACCCGCACTGTCTTCACCTTTTCTGTCCCCAGCGGTCCGATCAGATTTTCATTTTCCGTCATCACATAACTTACATTTTTCTTCTGCACCGCCTCGTGACATGCATTTAAGGCATTCAGCCTCGTCTGACCGATCCCGGCCCCAAATCCATATCCGATGCCGAACTTCCAGGAATGTTTTTTCACCTTCAGGAAAGAGCAAAGCCGGTCTCCGGAATCTCCTTCCAGCCACTGCTCCATATCCTTCTTTGCCGCCACAAGCTCCAGCCTGTCCTGATAGGTATTTAATGAGAAATCCACAATTGCATTTCCAAGAAATTGTCTGACCATACGTTCAAGCTGTTCATAATCGGACTTCATCCTCTCCTGGCCGCCTCTCTCTTCAAACACCCTGATTACCACAATTCCCGGCTGTCTTTCCTTTAATTCCCGTCTTTCAATCTCTCGAAGCAGCTTTTCACAGACCTCCTTTATGTATTTCTCTCCGGGATATGGAAAATACACTTTTATTCCTGTCTCTGTCAGGCGCTTCATCAAACTTGAGAAACGAGTGATGGAAAGATCTGTCTTTCCTTCTCTCCACAGCCGGACATGTTTCTCGTACTCTTCTTCCTCCAGACGCCGCATTCTCTCCAGAGGAAATTCCTCTTCCGACAGCCCGGTCAGATCCGGCATCGCTTCCTTTCCCGCCACAAACGCTTCCAGGTTTCCGCCGAAAAATTCGATGATATCTGCATAAACTCTTGAAAAATCAAGATTTCTGTTTTCCTGCAGAAGTTCCAAAAGCAATCGGTAAAGTGAGCTGTCATCTGAGTTAAAGCCGACGATCGGAAGTTCTTTCTCCGGATCGTACAGACGAAGCATATGCGCCGGGAAACTTCCGCTTGTCAAGATTCCATCATATTCTTCTCCGATCCTTTTACCGATGTCTTCAATATCCTCAAATTTCGTATAAGCAAATATCTGGTATTCAAATCCCATATCCAGTTTTTCTAATGTTTCCCGGATAAATTTCTCTAGAAAATCCGTTGTAATGATCGCAACTTTTTTCGCCACTGCTTTCCCCCTATTCTTTTCTGGCAGATGCTCTGTCTCGAACAGAGACCTGTTTTCACTTGATTTCTATCCGTATTATAGCAAATCCGAATATCTGACACAAGTAATCGAAAAGCCTGTCCTTTGCAGTTTCCTTACGAAATACAATCGCAGTTTCCTGCTTGTTCTTCAAAATTTTTTCGACTTTTTAACCAATTTTCTCTTGTTTTTGTTCCTCTTTTCGCCTCATTTTTTGTGTGTTCTGTACATTTTTTCTTTCTTTATTGACTTATTTTTTCTATAAGTTTATAATTGCATTCAATAAATGTCTTTATATATTCTTTAATTCTCACAAGGAGGAAATTGCAAGATGACTAAATTTTTAGAAAGAGCTAAAGAGCTAGAAACTCAGATGCTGGAAGACCGCCATTATCTGCATCAGCATGCAGAAGCAGGGGAACACCTTCCCGAAACAACCGCTTATGTGATGAGACGGCTTCAGGGAATCGGACTGGATCCCCAGGAGATTTGCCCCTCCGGCATTACCGCATTGATCAAAGGAGACAAGCCGGGCAAAACGATCCTGCTTCGCGCAGATATGGATGCACTCCCTATGAGGGAGACCAATGATCTCCCGTTTCAGAGCATAACAGATGCCGCCCACAACTGTGGTCATGATCTCCACACTGCAATGCTGCTTGGCGCTGCCCAGATTCTTCAGGAAAATCGCAGAGAACTGTGTGGAAATGTCAAACTGATGTTCCAGCCTGCGGAAGAAGTTTTTACGGGATCAAAAAAACTGATTGATGCCGGAATTTTGGAAAACCCGAAAGTAGATGCCGCACTCGCGATCCATGTCATGTTGGATCATAATGGACCAGGTCTGAACCACGGAGTCGGATATATGACCTCCTCCTGTGACGGATTTAAGATTACAGTACACGGAAGCGGATGCCATGGCGCCATGCCGGAAACCGGAAATGATCCGATCAATATCGGACTCCACATTTACAGTGCATTCCAGAATCTGATCGCCAGAGAAATTCCGTCTGCCGACCGTGCAACACTGACATTCGGATCCTTTCAGGCCGGCTCTGCTCCGAATATCATCCCCGGGGAAGCTGTTCTGATGGGTACGCTCCGCACATACAACAAGGAGCTTCGTCAGAAGCTGGTGACACGCATGAAAGAAATCTGCGAATATGAAGGAAAAGCGTTTGGAGCGTCTGTCGACTATGAAGTTTTGTCCTCTGTACCGTCCACCTATTCTGATCCGGAGCTTACAAGAGAGCTTGCAGAATATGCCTCCGAAATCTGCCCTGATTTTATCCGGGATCGTAGCTACCAGGTTACACCTTCTGATGATTTTGCATTTATTTCGGAAAAAGTACCTTCCTGCTACTTTATGATGGAATCAAAGGTAGATGGCTGCAATGTTCAGCATCACAATCCCGGAGTTCTCTTTGATGAGTCCATGATGCCGTACGGTGCCTGTGTACATGCCACCTGTGCTTTTAACTGGTTAAATAAGAGGGAGAAATAATACAATGAAAAAGAAAAAAATATTTTATGGCTGGTACGTTGTGCTGGGCTGTCTTTTAATCACCTGCACGATCATCCCGCCGATCATGGCGCTCAGCAACAAATTTCTGATCCAGGTGACGAATGATCTTGGAATTTCGCACAGCGGCTTTACACTTGCAAACACAATCCTTCAAGGACTTGGAATCATCCTTTCGCCGATGGTTTCCTCCAAACTTGCCAAAGGAGATCTGCGTAAAATCCAATGCATCAGCATTATCGGTTTTTCGCTGTCCTATGCATCCTACTCTCTGGCTCAAAGTGCGATCCACTTATATATCTCCTCCCTTTTCATTGGAGTATTCTATTTGAATTGTGCGATCATCCCGGTCAGTATGATGATCACAAACTGGTTTGAGAAAAAGAGAGGGCTCGCCATGAGTATTGCCATGGCCGGAATCGGAGTCGGCGGTACGATCTTCAGCCCGGTCATTACAATGCTTTTGAATCACTTCGGATGGAGACACACCTACCAGATCATGGCACTGCTTATCCTGATCATCGCCCTCCCAGCCGCTTTCTTTCTGCTGCGCAAATCACCTGCAGACTTAGGCCTGGAACCATATGGGCACGATACTTCTGCTGTGACATCCTCTGAAAAAGCAGGTACTTCCAAACCGAATGCAGATCTTTCTATCGATGTATCTGCTTCCTGGGGAAAATGCTTCTTCTGGCTTCTGATCATCGGAATGTTTGCAAACGGTCTGATCAACTCCGGATCTTTAGGGCAATTTCCTCCGGCAATCGAAGAAATGCACGGAGCAGAAGTGCAGGCTCTGATCATCTCCATGTATTCTTTGATCGGTATTTTCGGAAAGATCGTTCTCGGATGGTTGAATGACCGCTTCGGAATTATTGCCAGCACCGCCTTTGGCTGTATTACTTTTGCCGTTTCCTTCATCTTCATGCTCCTTGGAGAAAATGTGACAATGCTCTATATCATGGCGATTCTCTTTGGACTTGGCGATGCAATCGGTACGGTTACCCCTCCGCTGATCACTTCTGCAGTCTTTGGCACAAAGAATTACGGACAGGCTTACGGAATTGCAAATAGTTTTACACAGATCGGTCTCACCCTTGGTTCTCTGCTTGTTGCCGGAATCTACGACGCAAGCGGTGCTTACCGAAATGCCTGGATTCTCCTAGCCATCCTGACGATCGTCACTTTAATCGGATGGGTTGGATCCTACATTCTTTCCAGAAAATATGTAGAAAAATAAATCTTGAAACTACTTTACATGCATTCGAGGTGTCCTGAAACTTCTCGTTTTGGGACACCTCGTTTTTTATCCTCACTTTATTCTCTTCTTAATCTTCATTCTTTTTGTCCGCCGGACAATTCCCGGAACATCCGCCGCAGCCGCCTCATCCACAGCCGCTCTGTCCGTTCTTCGTCCTCTTGATCTGACGCACAATGATTAAAACTACACTCACTGCGATTACACTTCCAAGAATCCAGTCGATCATCTTCTTTTTTCCCTCCTGATACTTAAAAAAGATGAGACTCTTTTCAAAGTCTCACCTTTTATTATTTCTATTCCTCAATGGAACTTAAAAGATCTTCACCTAATATATCTTGTGCTTCCAGCTCTGCTACACTTTCCTCAGATAATGTGAATGATTCAAAATCTTCTAACGAGATCTCATCTTCCATTGCCATATCTGTATCCAGTTTTACATCACGGTATTTTCTCATACCTGTTCCTGCCGGAATCAGTTTACCGATCAGTACGTTCTCTTTCACACCGATCAGGTGGTCTACCTTTCCTTTGATTGCCGCTTCCGTCAGAACCTTTGTTGTCTCCTGGAAGGAAGCTGCTGACAAGAAGGAATCTGTCGCAAGAGAAGCCTTTGTAATACCAAGCATTACCTGAACTCCTGTTGCAGGTTCTTTTCCTTCTGCGATCATCTGCTCATTCACATCATCAAATTCAAGTACATTTACCATTGTTCCCGGTAAGAACTCTGTATCACCTTTCTCTTCGATGCGGATCTTCTTCAGCATCTGACGCACAATCACCTCGATATGCTTATCGTTGATTTCTACACCCTGGAGACGGTATACGCGCTGTACTTCCTGGATCATGTAATCCTGTACTGCACGGAGACCTTTGATCTTCAGAATATCATGTGGGTTGACACTACCTTCTGTCAGTTCATCACCTGCTCCTAACACTGCTCCATCCTGCACCTTAATTCTGGAACCGTATGGGATCAGGTATGCCTTGGATTCTCCGGTTTCATTGTTTGTCACAATGATCTCACGTTTTTTCTTGGTGTCGTGAATAGTAGCCACACCGCCAAATTCTGTGATGATCGCAAGACCTTTCGGCTTTCTTGCCTCGAAAAGCTCCTCGACACGAGGAAGACCCTGTGTGATATCATCACCGGCAACACCACCGGTATGGAATGTACGCATCGTAAGCTGTGTACCAGGTTCACCGATTGACTGGGCAGCGATAATACCAACCGCTTCTCCAACCTGTACCGGCTCTCCTGTCGCCATGTTCGCACCGTAACATTTTGCACAGATTCCGATGTGTGACTTACAAGAAAGGATCGTACGGATCTTCACTTCTGTGATTTCTCCGCCCTGTGCGTTCACACCGTATTTCATGATGTTTTCCGCACGTTTTGGTGTGATCATATGGTTTGCTTTTACAAGCACATTTCCGTCTTTGTCACAGATTGTCTCACAAGAATAACGTCCTGTGATACGCTCCTGCAGACTTTCAATCACTTCATTTCCGTCCATGAACGCTCTTACGTACATACCCGGAATCTCCGCACCTTTTTCCACACAGTCTACTTCACGGATGACAAGTTCCTGTGATACGTCAACAAGACGTCTTGTCAGATATCCGGAGTCGGCTGTACGAAGAGCTGTATCGGAAAGTCCTTTACGGGCTCCGTGGGCAGACATGAAGTACTCCAGTACGTCAAGACCTTCACGGAAGTTTGACTTGATCGGGAGCTCGATCGTACGACCTGTTGTATCGGCCATCAATCCACGCATACCTGCAAGCTGTTTGATCTGCTTGTCAGAACCACGGGCTCCGGAGTCAGCCATCATGAAGATGTTGTTGTATTTATCAAGTCCTGATAACAGCGCCTCTGTCAGCTTATCATCAGTCTCTTTCCATGTCTCTACAACTTCTTTGTAACGTTCTTCTTCTGTGATCAGACCACGTTTGAAGTTCTTTGTGATTCTGTCCACAGTATCCTGTGC
>URCR01000067.1 GCA_900546325.1 uncultured Lachnospiraceae bacterium
TACTTCCTCATCTGCTTTCGATACATGACTATTCGTCTCTGTATCTTTTGCGGTTGTACCGATTTCCGGGAAATAAATGGTCTGCCCCTCATCAGAAAGATCTGCATGTACTGCAATCTCTTTCCCTTTCCATAATAAGGATTCAAATACAACAACTGTCTTCCCTTTCAGCCCACTTCCATCAAATGTAAAGGTTACATCTACCGTCCCATCTGCGTTCTCTGGTGTAAATACCGCCTCAGAAGTGACCGGTTTTCCATCTACTTCTACCGGTTTCTCTGTCTCCTTATCCATTAAAGTTCCAATTACCTGATATTCTTGTCCCGGTAACAGATTCTGATATGCCACGGTGTCAATCAGTGTGACCTTTTTCCCTGCATGCGCGAAATTCTCCCCGGTTGCCTCATCCTTCGCAGTTGTTCCAATTTCCGGGAAATGAATGGTCTGGTCTTCATCAGAAAGATCCGCATGTACTGCCAGTTTTAAATCATCCTGATACAGTTCTTCAAACACAACTATGGTTTTCCCTTTTAAAGAAACACCGTCAAACGTAAATGTCACATTTACAGTTCCGCTGCTCTTCTTTGCTTTGAACGTTTTCTCTGCTGTCACAGGCTTCCCATCAATCAGAATCGGTTCCCCTGTTTTCTGATCCATCAGCGTTCCAATCAACTGATATTCCTGCCCTTTCTTCAATCCCTCATATTCCACGGTATCCACAAGCGTCACCTTTTCATCCGGCTTGGAAATATGAGACTCCGTTTCCTGATCCAGCGCAGTTGTCCCGATTTCAATCTGATCATCCGTCAACGTCCCAAGCGGTACAGTAACGGAATCTTTATAAATTGTGACTTCAATTTTTAAAAGATTCATTCCCTCATTTGCTTCGCATCTCTGTTCTTCCAGCAGATAGGTGTCATATGGAAGTGCTCCTCTGCTGTCATCTACCGGTCCGTTTCCAAACCAGATTCCATCGGCAGAGGATTCTCCTTGATTCGTATTCTGTGAATGTTTTACCCACTCAGAAGATGTGCTGGCATATCCATTTTTATCTGTCACAAGGATGTGGCTCTCACCGGTTGTCTTTGAGGTAATCGTAAATGGAACATTTGCAAGTCGGTTCAGTTCTCCATCTCCCACTTTTACAAATTCCAAATCTCCACGATACACCTGCTCCGGAACGGATGCTGTCTGATAACAAGAAACTGTCTCTGCTTTCCCGTCCCCGGTAATCTTCTGAACAAAAATCTCCGGATTGATCAGATAACCTTCCGGCGCCTTTGTCTCCTGCACCGTTACTGTTCCAAGCGGCAGACATGGAGTAGTTCCATCCAACTGATAATAAAATTCATCTCCGGAAACCAGATATTCTTTTGTAAATGCGATTTTCCCTTCCTGATCTGTCTGAAATACCCACGTTCTATCCGCTGTTTTTCCTGCCTCTTCCGGATTACTGTCCATCTGCTCTTTAAAGAATTTCACCGTAAACTCAGCATGTTCCAAAGACGCAGTTCCCTGCGGTTCGTTCTTCTGTGTCTCAGAATCTATTTTCTGAAGTACAATATCCATCGGATTGTTTTGCGGAACTTCCTGCACCTTTAACGTCGCTGTTACATCTGACTCAACTGTCACATCATATCCATTGGTGTCAATCGCAAATCCGGGACTGGCTTCGATTTCACGCACCGTATAACTGCCCTCTTCCAACTCCTCTGACTTTGCATACCCATTCTCATCCGTTGTAAGCACCGCAACCTGCGTCTCTCCCTGATAAATACCATACTTTGCACCTTTCAGACTATAATTTCCATTTCCATCTGAAATACTGCCATTTGCTGAACTCTTATACAACTCAATCCAGCCATACGGTTTTTCATACCAGCTTCCTGCAACCGTCTGATGATCTGCCGCCGGAAGAATAAATGCACGGAACGATTTCGGAGGTTCTGGCAGGGAATTGATCACACCTACGACTTCTTTTGTCTTGTCAATAAAATTTTGTGGGGCACCATAAAATGCACCGCCTGCATCATTATAATTATCATAGATATAGGCAACCGTCAGATGTCCGATCACATACGCATCCGTATCGGACCACCCATGAAAACACTGATCTCTTGTAATCGTTTCGTAGCCATATCCCCCATTCAGATAATACAATGCCTTGCGGATTGGTGAGTCCTGCGGCAGTAAATTATACTCATACTCTCCCGCCGCCGGCGTTTTCTTCAAAGGTTCCAAGCAATAAGCTGTGTTTTCCCCATCAAACGTCATCCTTGTCGTATAATAATCCCCATACGCAATGGTTTCCCCTGAATTAAAGTGAAGCGTTCCGTCCGCTGCAAATGCGGTAGTTACTGATGTTCCGAATGCTGTCAGCATCGTCAGAATGCTTAACATAAATGCCAACACTCTTCGGCTGTTTCTTTTGAATTTCTTTCTCATAGTCTAAATCCTTTCATAAAAAAAATCCCCACAAACTGCGGGGTATCTCCTGTTTCTCTCTCACTTTCAACTTGATCCAAATCTGCTTCGGCTGTTGGAAAATGTGGATAGCCACACTCCTCTTACTCTTTTTTCGGCTGGTAAACTGCTGGTAATCTTGAAGGGGTAGGGTGTGGGAAGGGGGAACAAAAGAAAAAGGCTGTCCAAATGCGGGAACTTGTTTCCCCATATGGCAAGCCTTATCGTTCTAAACTGCGTTCCCGTTTTCGGTACAGCTCCAACGCTTTCACAATCGTATCCTCAATCTGCTTTTCCGTTGCCTTCGGCGGAAAATATTTCTGTATCCGCTCCCTCGGCATTCGAAACTGCTCCTTTTGATTTCCCTTTTCCTCTGTCAAGATTGAAAAAATCACATTTTCATCCAACCGCCCCTCTTCTGATAACTTTCGCAGTTTAATTGCCTGCGCATGACTCGGCGTACAATCTTCCGATTCTATCGTTTCATATAAATCTGACTGCTCCTCTTCTGACAGATACGATAACTCCACCGCCGGACGCAAGGCAATTTGTAACTTGTCTTTTTCCTTTAGTACAGAATTATCCACTAACTCTAACAACTCCGGGATAAGATTTGTTAAACGAATATATTTTCTTATTTGCTCATGGCTTTCTCCTGTCTGTTCTGCTAAAACTTGTCTTGAAGATTTGTGTTCCAACTTCTGCAACACCGTTGCAGAAGTTAAATCTGAACGAAAACCTTGTTGCTTTTTCATGGCATCCAGTTTCATTTTATAAGCAAACGCTTTCTCTGATGGCAATATCTTTTCCCGTTGTAAATTGGAGTCAACCATGAGAATGGTCGCTTCTTCATCAGAAAGATTTCTTACAATACACGGAATTTCCGTTTTCTCTGCCAGTTCACTTGCATATCTTCTCCGATGTCCGGCAATCATTTCATAACTGCCATCTTCCTTTGTTCTGACGATTACTGGCGAAAGAACACCATACTGTTTTACACTTTCCACCAGATTTGCCATTTCCTCATCCATTCGTATTTTAAACGGATGATTCGGAAAATCACAAATTTCATCGATTGATATTTCCATAATCATTTCCCGCTTTGCTCCATCCCGTTCCTCCTGCGTACTGAATAGATCATCGGCTGAGGGAAGATTGAAGTTGATTTCTCTGCCTTTCGCCATCCCGAACCACCTCCTTTGTAAAGGCTTGATACGCTTTCGCTACTGTGCTGTCCTTATCATAACTGTAAATACTCTTTCCTGCGGCGCTTGTCTCCGCTGCCTTTACTGCAACCGGAATTACAGTCTGATACACTTTGATAAACTTTCCATAGTTCTCTTTCAAACTGCTCTCTGTTGCACGGGCTAGATTTGTCCGCATATCCGCAAGCGTAAGCAGCACTCCATCCACTTTCAAAGATGGATTGATTTGACGTTGTACCTTTTTAATCGTCTGCATTAACTGCGTCATTCCCTTTAAAGGTAGATAATGCGCCTGAACCGGCACAATCACGCTGTCTGCTGCCGCTAATGCGTTAATCGTCAGCATTCCCAAACTTGGCATACAATCAATCAGAACATAATCATAAGATTTCTTTAACGGTTCCAGATAGGTTTTTAATGTTGTTTCCCTGCTCATTGCATTTACAAGCAACATTTCCATTCCTGACAGTTCAATATTTGCCGGAATTAAATCAACGCCTTCCGCATGGTGCAGCATTCCTTCATCCGGTTTTATACTCTTATCCCGGATAATACTTTCCATATGCGTTGCAAGTGTTATCGGAAGATTATCCTGATCTGCCCAACCTAAAGATGTGGTCAAATCTCCCTGCGGATCAGCATCGATTAGAAGTACCTTTTTCCCTTCATTTGCCAATCCCACTCCAAGATTTACCGTTGTCGTTGTTTTGCCTGTTCCTCCTTTCTGATTCGCAATCGCAATTACTTTACACTTTGATGTCATTCTCTGACTTCCTCCTTTCTTCTCAGACTTAATAGCCACTCCTTTGCGGGAATGACTATGTACGGAAATTTAGGCATAAAAAATCCCAGTTGATTCTTGTAAAACCAACTGGGTATGTAGATTTTATTACAATTTGTTCATGTCAACTTCTAAACCTGTACTTTTCATCTCTCTAGCAAGTTCTGTTTTCCATGCTCCGGCATCGTCCATAGATATATATACCACTCCCGAAATATCTCCGGGTTTCTCTATATCTCCTTTAACCAAAGCACTCACTTTATCTCGTCCCAACTTTCCAATCAAATATCCATGTTCAAACACCACATTTTGTCTTGCTCTTTCTTTTTCTTCATCAACACCTTCTTCTTTAGCACGCCCCATGTCGCAAGGAGTATATAATACCACAGCATATTGTACATCAGAATTTGCTTCTATCTTCTCTATAATTGTCTTACCCGAATTTGGTTGTTCATGTAAAATAATCGCTTCTAAACCAAACTTTTCTATAAAACGTGCTACTTCCATTTTTGCCATCTTATCGTGACCATGAACAATAAAAACCTTTTTATTTGACATTTTACCACCTTCTTCTGTTTTTACTTTAATACTATCCCAGAACTCATCATCATTTGCAACTGCCCGCAAATACCCTATCATTTTATCACATGCTCTTGGATCATCATCCTTTTTCTCACACATTAGACCTATACTTTCCTTCAATGGATGATCTGTTAGCACCCTTTCATTTACAATATTTATTTCTGCCATCCATTGATCATATTGAGGTCCTGACACATATGAAAAGGGAAATCCTCCTCGAGCTGGATGATACTCCTCTTTCTTTATCTTTTCTCCCTGTACAATAAACTCTTTAATTTTCAATAATTGAGAATTTTCACTTTCTATAATTTCGTTTTGATTTATTAGTAAAATCATTTTTAATTTTTCTGAAATAGCTTTTAATTCTGGTCTATAATCAAATTCTTGACCTGGCGCCATTGATTTTCCATTATTTAGTAATCCATTTTTAAAATTGGAATCCAATAATATATATCTTGCAATCAATGCATTATATAATGCTTCTGATCCTTGCCTTGATTTTTGATTCTCACAAGCCTCTATGTCTTTCTGAATTTGACCTAATATTTCTTTAGAAATCTTCATCCTCTATTTCTCCCTATTCCTTACCTTTCTACCTCAGCACATTTTAAAATATATTCTTGTTCGACTATATCCAAATGAACAACCTTGTTAACATCATTATTATAATAAACAATAACTGCCCCCGTACTTCGCTTGATGTGAATGTATAACTTAACACCACTATGATATTTTTCTTTCATAATTTCTTGTGCAAATTCATCAGATGCAATATATACCAATGTTGTATCCGTTTTTCTAAATAATCTAATTTTATCCATAACCTTCTCCTGTTCTTCATTACAAATTTTCTCCACAAAAAGTCACAAATTCCATTCATCCACCTCGTATCATCTCATCCATTTACTTCTTTTCTATCCACAAATCCTGTACAAAACAGTACTAAATCCTGCCAAATATCACACCTTTTAAGGCTCCGATGGACTAGCTCACAAAATATTCTGCCAAGTATTCATTTGCTTCTTTCTTATATTATAAATTATCCTGCAAGTTTCCTCAATCCCTATTTTCCATGCGATAACTTACGATAATTTGGGGGAAGGTACACTATTTTACGTTCAAATTTGGGGGATAGTGTTATTCCCCAAAAAGAAACAACAAGCAAACTTCTCCTCTTTATTCAGAAGAAAGAGGCAAAGTTTAAGATGGCATTTGGGGGAAGCTTCTCCCCCAAGTCTTCCCCCAAATTTCCCCCAAATCTAATGATAAAATGCGGTATTTTATGATAATTTATGAATTTCTCTTAAATCGCAAAAAACCCTTGAAAATGCCCATTTTCTGAGCTTTTCAAGGGTTTTAAAATTCATGCTATCTAGGAATTTAGTTTCCCATCTGTGCAGCCACTTCAGCAGCAAAGTCTTCGTTTTTCTTTTCTAATCCTTCTCCGGTTTCGAAACGAACGAATTTCTTAACTGTTACGTTAGCACCGTTTTCTTTTGCTACTTTTTCTACATATTTAGCAACAGATAAGTCGCTGTCCTGTACGTATGCCTGATCTAATAAGCAGATCTCTTTTAATTCTTTGTTGAGACGTCCGATGATCATCTTTTCGATGATGTTGTCTGGCTTCTCCGGGTTTTCTGTCTTAGCCTGAGCTAATAAGATTTCTTTTTCGTGCTCTAAGTATTCTGCAGATACTTCATCACGAGAAACATATTTTGGAGACATAGCTGCTACCTGCATTGCTACGTTCTTTAAGCAAGCTTTGATTTCGTCGTTCACTACGTCTGCCTCAGCTTCTACTAAAACACCGATTCTTCCGCCACCGTGGATGTAAGGTACTACACATCCGTCTGTAACTACTTTTTCAAATCTTCTGATGCTTAAGTTTTCTCCGATAACAGCGATTTTCTCTGTTAAAGCATCTTTTACAGTCTTTGTGTTGTCTGCTAACCATGCTTCGCTTAAGAAAGCATCCATATCAGCTGCTTCTGTTTCTACTGCCTGATTTGCAACTTCTTCTACATATGCCTGGAAGTCAGCGTTCTTAGCAACGAAGTCTGTCTCAGAGTTTACTTCTACGATTGCTGCTACTTTGTCATCTTTTACAACAGCTTTTACAAGACCTTCTGCTGCAATTCTTCCTGCTTTTTTGTCAGCTTTTGCCTGTCCGTTCTTTCTTAAGTATTCTACTGCTTCGTCCATGTTTCCGTTTGTTTCATTAAGAGCTTTTTTGCAGTCCATCATTCCTGCACCTGTCATCTCTCTTAATTCTTTTACCATACTAGCTGTGATTGCCATGATCATTTCCTCCATTGATAATAGTTTCTTTAAAAAAATGCTTCAACCTGTATTCAGGCTGAAGCATTTAGTTCCAATCTTAAGCTTCTTCTGTTACTTCTTCAGCTGCTTCTTCTGTTACTTCTTCAAAAATTTCTTCTTCTCCTGTAACACCCTGGTTTGCTTCGATTACAGCGTCTGCCATTTTAGCAACGATTAACTTAACTGCTCTGATTGCATCATCGTTTCCTGGAATTACATAGTCTAATTCTTCTGGATCACAGTTTGTATCTGCGATACCGATCAACGGAATTCCAAGTGTGTGTGCTTCCTGAACACAGATTCTTTCTTTCTTAGGGTCTACGATAAAGATTGCATCTGGAGCTTTCTTCATATCTTTGATTCCGCCTAAGTTCTTCTCAAGTTTCTCCCACTCTTTTTTGATTGCGATAACTTCTTTCTTAGGTAATACGTCGAATGTTCCGTCTTCTGCCATTCTTTCGATATCTTTTAAGCGTGCGATTCTGCTCTGGATTGTCTTGAAGTTTGTCAGCATTCCACCTAACCATCTCTCGTTTACATAGAACATTCCGCAACGTTCTGCTTCAGATTTGATTGCATCCTGTGCCTGTTTCTTTGTTCCAACGAAAAGGATTGTTCCTCCTTCTGCTGCGATGTCAGAGATTGCTTTGTAAGCTTCGTCTACTTTTCCAACTGATTTCTGTAAGTCGATGATGTAGATTCCGTTTCTCTCTGTGTAGATGTACTCTGCCATTTTAGGGTTCCATCTTCTTGTCTGATGTCCAAAGTGAACACCTGCTTCTAATAA
>URCR01000068.1 GCA_900546325.1 uncultured Lachnospiraceae bacterium
CATAGACGTTATGGAGTATTTAAGGAGAAAGGGGATTGGTGCCGGTGGACAAGCAGATATTGATCGAGTACGCGGATATGAAAGAAGAGATTAAAGACCTTAGAAGACGGATACAAGAAGACAAGAAAGCATTAGACAAGTTAAACAAGACGGTTGTCACTGATTCTGTGGCTTGCGGGAAGAAGGGGAAAAAGCCACTTCGGACGGTAAAGATACATGGGAAGCCTACAATGGCGATTATCCGGAAACAAGCTGCTTACGAAAGGAAGATCACGCAGCTAGAATTACTGGAAGCCGACCTGCTCGAAAAGCAAACACAAGTGGAGGAATACATACAGCAAATAGAGAAGAGTAGGCTTAGAAGCATGTTTAGACTCTACTACATAGACAATCTAACGTGGGAGATGGTGGCCATGCGGATGAATTATATGTTTCCGAAGAAAAGGATTCCCTTTACGAAAGACAGCTGCAGAATGGCGCATGACAGATTTTTAGAAAAAGTTTCATAAATGTTCGCCACTGTTCGCTTTGAAAGTGGTAATATGATATCATACCCGAAAAGGGAAAATGATCATAACACAAATCTTACCAGTAAGGCGCCCTGCAAAAGCGGGGCGTTTTGCATGCCATGAATGGACAAGCAGGTTCGATTCCTGCACATGGCTTAGCAATACAGCAAGATCGCAGAAAGATGCGACATGCCACGGATAAGCGCGCTCCGTATGTATTGCATGGTACCAAATGCAGATATCCGCAGATCTGCCAAGTAAACAAGTCAATAAAGTCTATATTTAGTGTTTTAGTCCCCGAGTGCGGATAGGGGAAAGGATGTCAGACGGCATCCTACGGGTGTATAGCTCAGTTGGTAGAGCGATGGTCTCCAAAACCATATGTCATCGGTTCGATTCCGGTTGCACCTGTTAAGGACTACTGCAGTCTCCTTTTTGATTTTGTGTTGTTTGGTTTTGATTATTATATTATGCGGTAGTTCTGAAAGCTTAATAAAATTAATAGATTAAACAGATTGGAAGGTGGTGAAGTGGCAGGTTATGAAAACATAAAAGATAAAGGATTTGACAATCGAACCACGGGGGAACTACGTGAGATTGCAAGAAAAGGTGGAAAAGCAAGCGGAGAAGCAAGACGGAGAAAGGCTGATTTTAGGAAGACTTTAAACCTGCTGCTTACCGCTGAAATAGACAGTCCTGAATGGAAGCCGGTTCTGGAGGCATTAGGTGTTGAGTGTACTCTGGAATCGGCTTTAAATATGGCAATGATCAAAGAAGGACTTAATGGAAATGTAAAAGCTTATGAAGCAATTGCTAAGTATGCAGGTCAAAGTGTAAAAACAGATACAGATTTGACCGAACAGTTAGCTAAAATCAATCTGATGCAGGCACAGAAGGACAAAGTACAAAAGAAAGAAGAAAATCCAGAAGATGCAGATTCTGGCATGAAAGATCCGTATGATGTTGTGATTCCAGAGTTCTGGGATATTCTGGATGATACAGAGCATGAACACCAGATCATCACTTCCGGTCGTGCCGGTACGAAGTCCAGCTTCTCTGGAATTCTGGGAATAAGCACGATTGTCGGAGATGAACCAGCTGCAGTTGTAGTTTTGAGAAAGAGACACAACAAGCTGCGAAAGACGGTTTACAAAGAAATGATTCGTGCAATCGGCAGGCTGGGATTGAGTAAAGATGACTTTGATATTGGTGTTTCACCAATGGAAATTCGTTATAAGAAAAACGGGAACGTAATCTATTTTTCCGGTTCTGACAGTATTGATGATACGAAAGGTATCATTGATGAAGATAAGCCGATTCGTCTTGTCATTTTGGACGAGTTGACAGAGTTCTTCGATGTCGGAGAGGGCGAAGAAGAGCTGACAAACATTGAAGCGACCTTTGTCCGAGGAAATGATGAAGGGTTCCGTATGGTTTATCTGTACAATCCTCCGAAGAATCCGAACGCTCCAATTAATGTCTGGTGTCTGAAAATGGAGATGCGATTAGATACGATACATAAGCATGTGGATTACAGAGATGTACCGGTTAGTTGGATTGGAAAGAAACTGCTGGAATCCGCAGAACTATTGAAAGAAACGGATTATAGGTTATACCGATGGGTATGGCTTGGCGAATGTATCGGTGTAGATGATTTGATTTACTATATGTTTAATGATAACCATAGGCACGAGCCGGAAGGTACAGTGTACAAGCTAATTGGTATTGGTGTGGATTACGGACAGCAGAATGCGACTACATATCAGGCGGCAGGAGTTAATATCCATAAGCGCAAGCTGGAAGGACTTAGAGAGTTCTATCACTCTGGCAGGGAGTCAGGAAAGCAAAAAAGCCCGTCTGATTATGCAAGGGAACTGATAAGTTTTGCAGATGCATTACATGAAAGATATTCGTGTAATGCTTTTTATGTTTATATAGATCCTTCTGCAAAAGGATTGGCAGAGGAAATTAAACGTCTGGCAATGGAAAGTAGAATGTATGGAATATTCATAAAAGATGCGGAAAATGATGTGTCGGTTGGTATTCAAAGGGTGCAAAAATGTTTAACATATCAGATCATGACAGTTTCAGAGAGTCAGGAAAACTTAATTCGTGAGATGGGGACTTACGAGTACGATGCAAAATCTGTTGAGTCAGGAAAAGAAAAACCTATGAAAGTGGATGACCATTGCTGTGACGCATGGAGGTATTTGGTTATGGGATTATGGGACAAGATTAAATATTTCCTTCCGGCAGGAGAAAGAGAGGAATAACATTGAATATTATTAAATATTTGAATAAAGCAGGATATGACACACTTGATTCTGGCTTTTATAAACTGATTGATATATGGCAAAGCTGGTATATAGGGAGTGTAAAGAAATTCCATCATTATAAGATGTGGAATGGAAAAGAGCGAGTCACTTGCAAAAGATTGGGATTAGGCATGGCCAAGAAGATATCAGAGGATATTGCGGACTTGCTTTTGAATGAACGTGCGCAAATCACAATACAGGACAACACTACCAGTGACTTTGTAATGGATGTGTTAAATGCAAATAACTTTTTTATAATTGGAAATGATTATCAGGAAAGAAAAGCCTACACCGGTACAGTTGCGTACGTTCCTTATTTGAACAACATCAGAATAGATGGAAGTGGGAATATATTAACCGGAAGCGGCGATGTGAAAATCAACTATGTTTCAGCAGAGAACATATATCCTTTATCATGGTGTAATGGGTATATATCAGAGTGCGCTTTTGTGTTTCCGAAAGTAATCGGAACCCAGAAATACAATCATATCCAAATACATAAAATACAGGATGACGAGTATGTAATCGAAAATCATGTGGTAGAAAATACAGCAGGAGCAGGAAAAGAAATCCCTGCATCTGAGTGGAATTCTTTAAAAGGGTTTGAAAGCATGGCAGAATGTGTGAGAACCGGTTCTGAAGAACGACAGTTTGTGATAGATCGCTTAAATATTGTCAATAACTGGGATAGTGATAATCCTATGGGGGTTGCTATTTTTGCGAATAGCCTTGATGTACTGCGAGGTATTGACTCTATTTATGACTCTTACATAAATGAGTTCACACTTGGAAAGAAAAGAATATTTGTAGCGCCTGAAATGTTGGGAATGGATTTATATGGAAATCCGGTATTTGATCCAAATGATGCGATTTTTTATCAGCTTCCGGAAGGTTTCCTGAAAGATGGAGGGAAGCCAATAGAAAGTGTAGATATGGAAATCAGGGCAGAACAGCATGAAAGAGGTATCAATGACAGTTTGAATATGCTTTCCATGAAGTGTGGTTTCGGTCAAAATCATTATCGCTTCGAAAATGGAAGCATTCAAACAGCAACTCAGGTTATATCTGAGAACAGTGATATGTTCAGGAGTATCAATAAGCACGAATTGATTTTAGAACCGGTGTTAAAAGAGCTCATCCAGATTATTGCAAGCTTAGGAAAGGTGCTAGGAGTTTCTACCAAACCTGAAACGGAGATAGTAGTGGATTTTGATGACTCCATTATTGAGGACAAGCAGGCAGAAAGACAGAGTGATAGACAAGATGTAAGCATGGGTGCGATGTCACTGGTAGAGTATAGAGCAAAATGGTATGGAGAAACGGAGGAAGAGGCTGTAAAACATGTAGTGCAGGAGATTCCGGATCCAGATCCTGAGGAGGAGTGATGTCATGACGCCGGAAGAAAAAGGAAGCCTTCCTATTCGGCTGGAGAAACAGTTTTATGAACTTCAGGATAGGATTTTTACAGATATTGTACGAAGAATTAAAAAAGCAGGGGAAATTACCAGTACGGCGGACTATCAGATTAATCAGCTATTGCTGCTGGGGAACAGCACAGAATTTATTGAACAAGAATTAAAGCGCTTGTTGGAAGCCAGCTATCCAGAAATATGGGCTTTGTATGATAAAGTGTGTGATTGGGAATATGTTCGCTACAAAGATGCTTATGAGCAGATAAATGGGAACTTTGTTCCGTTGGAGGAAAACGAACAGGTACAGCAGTGGTCTCAAGCAATTATCAATCAGACACACAGCGAAATAAAGAACCTTACGCAATCTATGGGAATGACCGTCAACATAAGTGGAAAAGCAGTATTTACACCTTTAGCAGAGTATTATCAGATGTACCTGGACAGAGCTTGTTTTGATATTATAACCGGCGCTTTTGATTACAATACGGTAGTTCGCAGAGTTGTAAAGGAAATGACAGCTTCTGGAATCCGCTCTATTGATTATGGAAAGTCTGGATATAGTAATAGGGTGCCCGTGGCAGTGCGTAGAGCTGTCATGACGGGCGTTGGCCAACTCAGTGGACAAATTAATGAAATGGTGGCAAAAGACCTTAAAACGGACATATACGAAGTTACATGGCATGCCGGGCACAGACCCTCTCATTGGTGGGGTGGAAATGTGTACACCCATGAAGAGTTGAAATCAGTATGCCATCTGGGGGAAGGAGATGGGCTTTGTGGTTGGAACTGTCGTCATAGTTATATGGCTTTTGTTCCGGGTTGCTCTATCCGAACCTATACCCCGGAAGAACTCAGAATGCTGGAAGAAAAAGAAAAGCAGGTAAAACAGTACCAGGGGAAAGGATATACTCCATATCAGGCCTCACAAGCGCAGCGAAAAATGGAAACTAAGATGCGGGCACAGAGGGCATATGTCAAGCAGCTACAGCAGGGAAGGGCAGATGAAAATGATATTATAGCTGTCAAGGCAAAATATTTAAACACCTTGCGCCAGTACCAGCAGTTTTCTAAAAAGATGGGACTTCCAGAACAAATGGAACGTGTTTATATAGACGGGCTCGGGCGAGTGGCACCGGGAAGAATTAGGGGATCTAGGGTTTCTAATATCAAAAAGAAAACAGCAGCAGAATTTTTTGATGTGGAGATTACAAAAGAAATGGATACAGTGCTTGCAGCCAATATTTATAAAAGCCTTAATCGGTCGGATGTTGGAAAAGAGGTTCTTGATTTTATTAAAAAGAACGGAACTTCGGTAAACATATACTATAACAGAAATACGGTTTCAGAGATGGGACTTGAAGGGTTGTATGGGCAGTGTATTGGAAATCATATTTATATTAATGGATTGACAACGCAAAGTGTACAGAAAACAGTGGAGACAATTATCCATGAAGCAACACATATTCGTTTGAATATAGATGGTGATCAGCATGCAGAAGCTGTCTGTGATTATTTTGCGGAATTACATACAAAAGGTGAATTGACGCCGCAAGACATTAGGAATATAATAGAATCAGTAAAAGAAAGATATGCAGACCGCGAATGGAGGTTAAGGCAATGACACCAAAAGAAATCGGAAGAATGATAAGGACATTACAGGAAGGGGAAGAGGTAATTTGTCCGGAATGCAAAAAAGGAAAAATTGTTACACCATATAATCCAAGAACGAGTACCTACTTTAAATGTACAAAGTGCAAGTTTAAAATTCATATGGAGCCAGTAGAAAGGAAATAATGCCATTCATTCTTCGGAGTGAGTGGTATTTTTTATACCCATTTTTAACGGAAGGAGGAATGCTATGACTACAATAACTTATACGGAACATGACTTAGTCATTGACGGACATTCAGGGAATCCTATTGTATGTACTGGAATTTCTGCTATCAGCCAGATGGTAGCGAATTTTGTGGAAGAGCGTGGGTGGGCAGACGTAATAGTCAGTGATGGCCATCTGGAAATTCGGAATGTGCCAGATGAGCATTGTGGTAATGCTCTGTTTCAGGCTATGGTGATTGCTTTTGAGGATATTGCAGTCCAGTATCCGGATTGCGTGAAGATTGTCATAGAATAGAAAGGCGGTGATCCATCATCTCCCTTTGAGATGCGGGGTGAAGCGTCTTATTTTTATGTCCAAAACGTGAAGACGTAAAAAGCTCGGGAGCCTGTCGAGGCGAAACGGAGGTAGAAAAATGAGATATAAAATGAATTTACAGCTTTTTGATGACGGCGCAAGAGCTGGCTCTGCGGGTGCGCAGGGAGGAAGTACCGGGAATGAAAATGGCGGACAGAATTCCGCTGGGAGTGCTGCCGGGGCACATGGAGCCGGAACGTATACTTATGAGCAGTTGGAAGAAATCGCAAATGCAAGGGTAGAAAGGTCAGAAAGAACAGCACTGGCTAATTTCTTCCGTAGTCAGGGAATGACAGAGGCAGAGGTTACTCAGGCTATTTCAGATTTCAAAACACAGCGTGCTGCAAATCAGCCGAATACAGAACAGTTACAGCAGGAAAGAGACGATGCACTGAAAGAAGTATCACAGATGAGAAATGAAAAGGTACTGACTTCTAAAGGTGTTAAAGTGGATGACTTAGACTATGTGATGTTCAAAGTTTCCAAGCTGGTAGATGGTAAAACTGATTTTGAGAAAGCAGCAGACAAGTTTTTAAAAGAAAACCCTAGATTTGCGGAAAAATCTTCCGGCACATACAGAGTGAGTACAGGAGCCCAGTCCGGAGGAGCAGGAGGCAAAGAAAACAGTAATGACTTTATTAACGCTGCAATTAGAAAGGCAGCAGGGAGGTAAAAAATGAACAGAAACAGAATGAATCTTAAATTATTTGACAATGATGCACAGATCATTGACAGAACCGGTGCAGATACGTTAATCCCGGAAGAAAGAGCGAGAGAGATTATTCAGGGAGTGGTAGCACAGTCTGCGGTATTGTCCCAGGGACGAAGATTGCCGAATATGTCCAGCAGAACTTATCGTATGCCGGTATTGGATATGTTACCGTTAGCATACTTCGTAAATGGAGATACCGGACAGAAGAAAACTACAAAAATGGCATGGGATAAGAAAATTATTACAGCAGAAGAAATTGCGGTTATTGTTCCGATTCCAGAAGCAGTGCTTGATGACTCGGAATACGATATCTGGTCTGAGGTCCGCCCACGTATTGAAGAAGCTTTTGGAAAAGTTATTGACGGAGCAATTCTCTTTGATGTGAATAAGCCAGATTCTTGGAGAGATGGATTGGTTTCTACGGCAACCAATGCAGGAAGTGTAGTGAACTTTGGGGCATCTGACAATCTGTACGATAAAATCATGGGAGAAGATGGTGCTATTGCAAAAGTAGAAGAGTCCGGATACTTTGTTACAGGGCATATGGCTGACATCTCTATGCGTGCAAAATTAAGAGGATTAAAAGACACTACAGGGAATCCGTTGTTTAAATCAGATATGCAGAATGGTACAACTTATTCTTTAGATGGTTCTGCAATGAATTTTCCTAACAATGGGGCATTTGATAAATCAAAAGCACTTATGATTTCCGGTGATTTTAAACAGCTTGTATATTCCATGAGGCAGGATATTACCTTTAAACTGTTTACCGAAGGTGTAGTGCAAAATACAGATGGCTCAATTGCGTATAATCTTATGCAGCAGGATATGGTTGCGTTAAGAGCTGTCATGCGACTGGGGTGGGAAATTCCAAATCCGATTAATTCCTTGAAAGAAGATAAAAGCAAGAGATGTCCATTCTCTGTTTTAAAGGCGGGGGAATAACACCCACTGACGATACCGCCTTGATTGGCAGTGGGAAAGT
>URCR01000069.1 GCA_900546325.1 uncultured Lachnospiraceae bacterium
GGGATACGCCCTCCAGCACAATAATAATTTACTCTACGAGGTGTCACGCCCCACTTCTCGGCGGCCTCTTTTAATGTCATATAGTCCATTTCACACCTCCACAAAACACATTATAGTTCTCTTACTCGAACAATGCAAGTGCGTGGATCGTGAACTTCCTGAAAAAGTAACACTCAAATTGCCCTTTTCTCATCAAAACAGTCCAAAATCTAATTTATTCCGCCATCAGAACAGATAAATGCCATGATCTCTTCATATGTTTTTGTACTGTTTTCAACAGCTTTGAGCAGTTCTTTTTTCTTCTCTTCGTTCCTTTTTGCATGAAGATCTTTCAGTTTCATCATTTCGGAATCATACTTTTCTTTTACTTTTAATACTGTCTCTTCCTGCTTCTTTATCTGCTCTTCCAAAGATATCATTTTTCTCGGTCTTGCCATATATTATTTCCCCTCTTCTGCATATTTTTCAAGCAGTCTGCTCAATCCTACAGCTTTGTCCTGTATCTGGTCTGCATCCATATCAAATGCTTTTAAGATTATTTTCTGGGTTGCTGTTACTGCATGATCCATACGATATTTTCCATCTGTCTGACGGACCAGTTCTATCTTTTCCAGTTCACGGATTGCTGCCGGAACGGTCATATAATTCGGCTTTTTGTCAAGTTTTTCCATTTCATCTTTCAGCAGGACATACATCCTGCTCCTTACTATCAGCGCTACAAATTCCACGAAGATCTTCGCATTTGCAGCCTCATCTGACTGTACCCGCAGGCTCCTGTTCCCAAGATAACTCTTATCTCCCCTGAACAGTTTTTCTGATACATCCCTGCTCTTATATAGTTCCAAAGCTTCTTCCGCTGTCATCTGTTTTGACGTTACTATCACAAAATATCCGCACAGATCGATCTCTTCCTGGATCACTTCTGTCTTCTCCCTTGCGCATATGATCGTCCCATCATCCTTATATATTTCAAGTTTAAAATACTTCTTATATCCATCCCCTACGGTCGCTTTTTCTCCCTTTAAACCGTTAAGATATTTCGTCATCCGGTCTATTTTTGCCTCTATCTGTTCATGTTCCGCACACGCTTTCTGGTCTGAATAATAAATATGAAAATATCTTTCTTTTTCATCTGATATATAGAGTTTTTTCCTTATTGTCTTTCCAAATGTCTTGTACTTCCGCATATTGTATTTACGAATATTCTCGAATTCTCCTGTGTTTTCCAGGATCATCCGCCTGACAGATTCACTCATACCCTTTACCATGATCACAAAATCATACCCGCATTCATCCATATACCGGATGTTTTCCCTGCCAAAATATCCCCTGTCCAGGATAAATCCGACCTTCTTATATCCGTATCCTTCTGCTTTTTTTAACATATACTGGAGCTGGGAAATATCTACGATACTTCCAGGATACTGCTCATAAAACAACGGTTCTTTATTGTATATATCATACGCAATGGAATAGTTAAAGACCGGCAGTCCACGGTCATCTTTCGGGTGTCCAAACTCAACAAATCTCAGATCCCCGGCCTGACAGTTCTTATTGGTCGAATCGTAAGATATATATATTTTCTCCCGGTGATCCCTGTTTTCATTCCACTCATTTACAAACCCTATCCTCTGATCATCTGTAAGTCCTGCAAGAAAATCTGATACTTTTGAATCACTGTATATATGCATCTGCTTTGTAAAAAGCGGATGGCTGTAAGCATAGGAAGGATAATACTGTGCGGCATTGTTTTCACTGATAAGAGAATAAGCTGCCAGATCCAGAAACAGCCCCGTCTCTTTCTTTCCAAGATATTTTTCCAGGATCTCCGGCAGTTTATATCCATTCAGGATCTTTTGGATCACCAGAAAAGTCCCTATACGCAGACAACTGCTTCTCGTCTGTCCGGCTTTCTGTTCCGGCATCTCCTGACCGCCAAAATACTTCACATAAGTTTCATTTGGGAGCATTCTATCCGGGTTATTTTCTGATCTTTTTCCAATGATTCTCTGCTCTGGAACATTATATTTTTTCTCTGGATGATATACTCTTTCGAGCACATATCTGACGTATACTGTACCCCCTTTTTTCACATAATTTATCTTTCCGGGTATCTTCGGAATGTCTACCTCAAAATTCAGATACATGACATATCTCCCTTCAAATATTGAGTGTTACTTTCTACTCAATATTTTACTCCTGATTTCCTGTTTTTTCAAGATTTTCTGCCAGAAAATCCCTGTTTTTCAAGTTTTTTTACAATCTGCTATTTTTTGAGTGTTACTTTTTCAGGAAGTTAAGGTGGATAGGGCGCAAGGCCCTGTGCCAGAAGCATTTTGAGACCTTACGCCCTTTGTTATTCTATCCTAAAAATACTTTGCCAGCTGCTTCAGACCACGCCGGATGCTGTCACGGACACGGCTTGGGTCTACACCCTCCGCTGCGGCGATCTCACTCACGCGCATACCCAGGTAATACCGGGCATAGATCCGCTTAGCCTGTTTCTCCGGCAGAGCCATCACTGCGGCATAGAGCTGCTCCCGCAGCTGCTTTTCCTCCAGGAGCATTTCCGGTGTCTGGGGCTTCATCAGGATCGCATTTTCAATGCCGTTGTCACAATCCAGAGAGTAATGCGCCTTGTAGCGATACATCCTCCGGTCATAGGCAGCCTCTGCACGCTCAGCGGCACGGATCGTCTCCAGCACATCTTCGGTTACTTCTACAAAGTGATCATTTTGGTAAACATCGGGATATAAGTCCCGAAGATTGATTTTCTGCATTATGTACCTCCATTTCGGTTCACAGGTCCGGTTGACGGGTGAGCCGAAATGGGGCGGAGAACGACACCGGCACAATTCGGGGCCATTCCACAAAAAACGATAAACAAAAACGCCAGTCTCCCGAAGTGGGAAGCTGGCGTCAAGCGCATTTCTTTTGTAACTGCCGGTCAGCCGGTAGGATAATACCGGTTGCGGTGCGTAAGGAGTCAGGGTATGAGCAAGGCTTTTTTTGATGAACTACATATTACTGCTCTCATGGCGGCTCCCTCCGTGGGCCGCCGGTCCTGGTATCACTCTCCTTCAGACATAAAGAAAAGCGGCGGCCTTGATTGTTCAAAGCCGCCGCTGGTTGTATGGGCATGTCAAAGGGCTGCTGTACGACGGCTTTTTTCTTTTGCCGTCGTCCGGCAGATTACTTTACTTATTGAAACATGAAATGATTAACCACTGAAATAATGATAATTCCAATGCCCAACAGCATGAGAAGGATACCGGGAATACGCAGATACCACTTGTAATGAGAGGGCATTTCCTTTTTCTTCATCAGCCACCAGAAAGGTTGCCAGCAGACCATCATCAGCAAACCACCGATCAAGCAGACAATGGCAAAAATAACTCCAAAATTGAACGGCATATCTATACACCCCTTTCTTTTATCGTGTAACGATTTTGCAGTAAACTCTTGCCGTACTGAAATACATAACCAGATAAATCAGGACAAACAGGACGCAGATGGCACCTGCACAGAGTAACAAAACAAGTACATTAGTTAGGCCAAGCGTCGCAAGAAGCAAGGCAATCGCATATAGTGAAACCGCCAGATGAACCACTGCTGTCAGCAATGGTAAGAAAAACATCATCCGTATCTGCTTATGAACCACCGCCGACACTTCTTTTCGATCAAGTCCCACTTTCTGCATGACTTCATAATTATAGCGGTCACTGTAACCTTCCGTGATTTGCTTATAATAGACTACCAGAGTCAGGAAGATCATAAACAATAAGCTCAACAGCAATCCAATAAACAGAAATCCTCCGTAAGTGTAAGTGTCGTCCTGCTTGGTCTGGTCTGCATTTTGAAAACTGACCTCGGTAAAATTAGTTTGCAGCCGAGATTGCAACACATCAATAAATTCCTGCTCATTCTCTCCACTGGCATCGAACATCATATTGTAGCTCTGACGTAAACGCATTTCAGAAGGCATCAGCACTTGGAGCAATGCTTCTACATCCTCCTGTGTTGGAACAATAAAATAGTAAAATGTTTCTGATGACCGAATACTCTTGTTCTGAATGGAGAGCTGGGTAAGTTCAGATTTTATTGTGTACTTTGTCTGTTCAAACCATATTTCTGTGGCGTTCAAATCCCTGCCGGATGAAAATGCCAGCACTTCGCCGGGGGAAAGCTGCTCATTGGCACCCTCAATGGAATTGAAAGTTTGCAGCGACAAAAAGTAGACGCCACAAGTTTGATTGGCCGGGTCTGTCTGCGGGTCGTACACAGAGATAACGCCATCCTGATATACTCCGCTGATGCGTGTAATGGGGTAAGCGATTTCCCTGTCGAGTGTAACACCATATTCCTCTGCCACAGAATGAACCGTCTGCGGGAGCATTTGGCTTACATCCTCTGTGTTCGATACCACAATTTTCGTTTCCATAGGAAACCGAAAAGAAATCATTTCCTGCTGCCCTACATAAAGAGCCATCGTAGTTGTCGCAAGAACCATGACGATTGTACTCAAAATGCAGATATTCGACAGTCCCTTTGCGTTCTGTTTCAGCCGGTAAATCAATCCTGAAACCGAAATGAAGTTCCGGGCCTTGTAGTAATACCTGTCATTTCTTTTCAAAGCCTGCAATATAACTACGGAGCAGGAAGAAAAGAAGAACATAGTCCCAAACAAAATCAACAGAGCAATGGGGATCACTCTACCGATAATTTCAATAGGTGATGGCGTTGTCAAAATGAGCGCATACGCACCGGCAAGGCATAGAATACCAACCAATGCTTTCAACGCTACAAACGAATGATAGGCGTCCCCCTTTTTAGCAGCATACAGAAGTTCTACCGGCTTTGACTTGACAACCGTAACGAGGTTCCATGCCAAAATCAGAATACCAACCCCGGCAAAGCATCCGATGGTCTGCAAAAGTGCCGTTTGTGAAAAGCTGAACGACAAGCTGCTGTCCAGCCGCAGGAGCTTTAGCAGTACCAGAAAAAAGAGCTTTCCAAGGCAAATGCCGAGTACAATTCCGGCCAGTATTCCAATGATTGTCAGAAACAGGCTTTCATACCCAAGTACCTTTGCTATATGCTTTTTTTCCAGACCGAAAATATTATACAGGCCCAGTTCTTTCTTTCGCTGGCGGATCAACAACTGGTTTGTATAAAGCAAAAACACCCCGGCAAAAACGCCTGTCACAACGACGCCAGCCTTCATAAACTGGACAAAAACATAGCTGCCGGGCAATGTCTGGATGATTTCTTGATTTTGGATTGATGCCATTACAAAGAAAACCATCACAGACAGAATATTCGTCAGGAGAAATGGGAAATAGACCGGTTTGTTTCCTCGTATATTTGATACGGCCAGCTTGCGGTATAAATTACGCATCAAACCCCTCCTTTTGCAAAAGAATGGATAGGTTCTCGGAAATCTTCTCTCGAAAATCTTCTTGCGTCATATTTCCACGATAAAGCTGGTTATAAAGCAGACCGTCCCGAATAAGCAAAACACGGTGTGCATAGCAGGCAGTCATCACACTGTGGGTTACGATAAGAATAGTCTGGCCGTTTTTGTGTACTTCCGAGAAACGCTTCATCACTTGTGCAGAAGAACGGGAATCCAGTGCGCCAGTGGGTTCATCGGCCAGCACAATTTTAGGATTGGTGATTAAGGCGCGTGCAATCGCTGCTCTCTGCTTTTGCCCACCCGAAACCTCGTAAGGATATTTTTCTAAGACATCGGTGATACCGAGTTGAGCCGCCAATGGCTCCATCAGCGCATCCATTTTCTTTTTGGGGGTATCGGAAAGTACGAGGGGCAAATAGATATTGTCCCGCAACGAAAAATTGTCCAGTAGATTGAAGTCCTGAAAAACGAAGCCCAAGTTTTCGCGCCGAAATTTGGATATGTTGGAATCTCTGATTTTTGTGATGTCTTGATTATCCAACAGCACCATTCCTTCTGTTGGTCGATCTAAAGCGGCCAATATATTCAGCAGGGTTGTTTTGCCTGAGCCACTTTCTCCCATGACAGCAATAAACTCTCCCCGCTCAATGGAAAAAGAGATGTCTTTTAGCGCCTCGACTTGGTTGCCACCAAAGCGAGTGCTGTATAATTTACGCAAGTGCTCTACCACGAGCAATGTGTTCTGTTGAGGTTTCATGCGGTACTCCTTTCAGCGATCTTTTACAGTCCCATTATAAAATAGGGCAGGAAGTACCTGCCATAGAATCAGGTGACATTTCCTGCCCAAACCTTACAAGGGATGTAAGGTTAATCGTCTACAACGGGGAAATCAAATTGGGGCAAAGTGATTGCTACCGTTGTTCCGCAGTTTAGTTTTGATGTAACAGACAGCGAACAGCCTAATAGTTTAGCGATTTTTCTGCACAGGTACAAACCACATCCAGAAGATTTTTGCTGGATACGTCCATTAAATCCACTATATCCCTTTTCAAAAATCAAAGGCAAATCTGTATCTGATATACCAAT
This sequence comes from uncultured Lachnospiraceae bacterium, assembly GCA_900546325.1. GTDB lineage: Bacteria > Bacillota > Clostridia > Lachnospirales > Lachnospiraceae > Faecalimonas. Next base: position 6,503 of record URCR01000069.1, read on the forward strand.
GCCGGTATCGGAAATGCAAATTACTGTTGGAGCTGATTGATAAATTGTAACTCCACCATGATCGGTATATTTGACGGCATTGGAAATCAGTTGTTCCAACATAAACGAAAACCACTTTTGATCTGTTAAGATAAATCCATTCAAATCTTTTAACTCAACGCACAGCTTCTTGGCAATGAACATGCCGGAATACTTTTTAACAGCTTCTTGAACAAGCGATACAACATGAACCTGTGATAAACAAACATCTGCACTCTGATTTTCAAGTTGCAGATACTTTAATGCCATTTCTACATATTGAGATACCTTCATTAACTCAATCCGCCACTTTTGCGGGGCCATGTCATGTGTTTGCAGCATCAAATCCATTGAGTATAGCGGTGTCTTAATCTGATGTGTCCATAGGGTATAGTAATCATCTCTTTCGGTTGCCGCTGCCCGTTGCAATGCCCGATCCTCTTTCCACGCTTGAATAATTTTTTGTATTTCCGCTTGATAGCACTGTTCAATTAGACCGCTGGCATATGGAAGCTCAAAATCATCGGTAAATTTAGAATGGGTGATCTCCATCATTTTTGAAGTCACTTTATAATATCGTCGGATGTCTTGAACGATAAATGGTGACGAAAACAGCACCATGAGAAAGAGCGTATAGAAAGCCGGTTCCATCCGCACATCATATAAGAAATAAAGAAAGAAAAAGCAAAGGACAAAAATACCAAATGCCCATAATGCTTTCCGCCGATCTTTCAAATATTGCCGAAAAATAAATGCTCTATCCAATCTGATACCCCATTCCTTTTTTGGTGGAAATAAAATCTCTAAGGCCAATTTTATCCAGTTTGTTACGCACCCTTGTTACGTTCACAGTTAGTGTATTATCGTCCACAAAGGTGTTGTCATTCCACAACGCCTGCATGAGATCATCCCGTGAAACACTTTTGCCCTGATGGGACATCAGTTCCCGCAGAATAATATAATCATTGCGCGATAAGTCCACTGTCTGCCCCTGATACTGCAACTTTGCACTGTCAAGGTTCAAAATGACATCTCCGCAGGCAATGACATTCATGGTTCCCTGAAAATCATAAGTGCGGCGCAGCAAAGAATTTATCTTTGCAAGCAAATAGTTCAAATCAAAAGGCTTTGTCACATAATCATCCCCGCCCATATTCATGGCAAGAATCATATTCAGGTTGTCACTAACCGATGAAATAAAAATAATGGGAACCTTCGATATTTTCCTTATTTCCTCGCACCAGTGAAAACCATTATAGTGCGGCAGCTTTACATCTAATAATACTATTTCCGGGTTAAACTTAATAAAGCCTGCCATGATTTGTTGAAAGTCTTGCAGATAGTTGCATTGGAATCCCCAATTACTTAAGAACTTACAGATGTTCTCTGCTGCATTTAAGTCATCTTCTATAAGTAAAACTTTATACGGTTTCATTCTTTTTTCTCCCTTGCTTTGTTCTCATATCCACGGGCTTTTCCGCATCTTTCGGGATCAGCCAAACACCAGCCATCTTCAAAGCGCCGGGGATACGCCCTCCAGCACAATAATAATTTACTCTACGAGGTGTCACGCCCCACT
>URCR01000070.1 GCA_900546325.1 uncultured Lachnospiraceae bacterium
TTACAACTTCCAGTCTGGTCTCCCCGACCGTGATCACATCTTCTTTCTGGATCACGATTGGCTTATGAATCTGTTTTCCATTCAAATATGTATGATTTTTTGAACCTTCATCTCTCAAATACAATTTGTCACCGCTTCGGATGATTGCACAATGCACCTTTGACACTCTCAGATCTTCCGGTAATGAAAGAAACTTGTCATAATCTGACGATGCACTGACTCTTCCGATTCCCAATGAATCATAGAAGATAAAACTGTACTGATCCTGCTGGTCCACATCCTCCAGCACGATCTTCCAGCGGCGCTTCGCCGGTGCTGAAGATGTACGGCATTCTGACTGCTGTCTCGCCGGACGGCGTCTTGGCTCTGGTTCATAATCATCCTCTTCGTCGTCATCGTCATCGTAGTCATCATCATAATCGTCTTCCCGTGAATGATATCTACGTTCAAACTGATTATAGTCTTTTTTCTCTTTCAATAATTTTGAAACTGTAAAGAAAATTACCGCAATGATCCCTACGATCAATACCCCGATAATAATCCAGTATAACATAATTCATCAACTCCTCTGAGGGTATCTTACTATACTTTTTTTATGAGGGCAAGAAAAAGAAAAGAACTTTTCCTGCTTAGTTGATCACCACACCGCCAAGGCAGCTGCCGCCTGTATTTTGCGGAGGGGCAACCTCTGTTGTTCCCTGATCAGATGGAGCTGTGTATTCCGGAACGTATTCCTGCTGCGCTGCCGCCTGAGCCGCTGCTTCTGCTGCTGCCTGCGCTTCTGCCGCTGCCTGCGCTTCTGCCGCTGCCTGGGCTTCTGCTGCTGCCTGCGCGGCCGCTGCTTCCGCCGCTGCCTGCGCTTCTTTCTGTGCTTTCACATTGATTTCCTGCTCTTTTGTGCTCATCTCATCTCCGGATGCTTTGCTTACATATTTTACAAATCCAACCTCATCCTCAAAACAAAGCTCTGCTTCCTTCTTTATATCCTCAAAACCAAAGGAAGTCAACTCGATCACTCGTCCATCCGCCAACGTCAACTGTACACTATATCCGACATTGATTGCTTTATCCGTCTCCGCGGCAGGAGCTGCTGATGTGTCCGGTGTATAGAACAGCTCGACCATATCTCCGTTTTTCCAGACTTCCCCAGATTTCATCATGTTAGCCGGATATTCTGTCTGAGCTGTTGTCTTGACTGTGATTCCCGTAATATCTGCTCCTACACTGTTTTTCACCAGCACATCAAATGCTTCCGCTGACTCCACACCGATCTTCTGATACTCTTTTTTCTCTTTCGTTTCTTTCTGTGCTTCAGTCTTCACCTTTTCCTTTGGTTCCTCACTCTTTCCGCAAGCTGCCGCACTGATGCTCATACATGCGATCAACAGCATTGCCACTATCTTCTTTTTCATCGTTTTCTCCTTTTATTCCCATTTAATATCTTTTGATGCTACAATCTTTGCTTGTCCGCTGTTTTCTGTGATCACACTGATGTGAAACTCTCCCTGAGGCACACTTGTGCCCTTCAGATAAAGCTTATATCCGTTGCCTTTCCCATCCTCTGTGATCTTATAAAATGCCTGATAGGTTCTGGTCTCCTGAGTTGCCATGTCACGCACTGCAACATAAATGTCCGAATTATCTTCCAGATATTTCTCTTCAATCTTTCCTTCCACCGAAAGATAAGAACCCTCTTTTTTCGCCTCTATGGATGATTTTGTCTTCACCTCCGGCGCCATCCGATTCTCTGTTAACGCCCCTTCCATGATTGGAATCCTTTTTGCAAAATCCTGAATATTACGTTCTACTTTTTCAATCACCACATACTGCGGATGCAGTTCTTCTATCTGTGTAAGATTATACGGTACCAGTCTGGAAAAATATCCCTGTCCAATCTCATCCGCTACAAATGGAAGCAGACTCTCTCCAAACGAATCTCGGTACATCAGCATACTTCCGTCTTTCTGTGGGTTGTTCGTCTGTATCCAGGCATCCATATTGTCTTTCACTTCATTGACATAGTCAAAAGAGAACTCCTTGTCGTAAACATATTCCTCCTCCAACTCAAACCCGAACGGATACAACATCTCGTCAATATCACCGACATGACTCTTCTCCAGTTCATACGGAACATTTAAATACGTCTCGTGTTCCCGTCCCAGCTTCTCCATCAGAGCATTGTACGCAAGCACTGCTCCTTTGTTATTCCAGTGAGAATCTCGATGGAAATATAACACTTCCTCTTCATTCTGGAACAACTCTTTTACATCTATAAATTCTACTCCCCGCTCTGTCAAAAGCTCTGTCAGACGTTCCAGATTGCTCGTATCGCCTGGCTTGACGTAATACGGCATCGCCTCGTCATACAGTGTATTTTTATTCGGAATGACCATCAGAACGAACTGGCTTCCATTCTGCTGCACATGATTCTGCATCAGTGTGATGTTATGGATCACATTATACATTTCCCTTTCAGACAACAAATTTCTGCCTCTGTAGTCATTGACAGTTCCTCCAAAATAGAGCCAGTCATCCTTTCCCACAATCACCTGATCCGTTGCACCTGTCTGAAACACATTTCCCTTTAAAAGAGCATTGGCCGTCACAAAGTATTGTCGGAATGCGAAATGATCCTCAAAGTATTCTCCCGCTTCTTCAAGGTAATCCTGATTCCATGTCCCATCCTCTTTCCACTTCGGCCATTTTGCCAGTTCGGTATTCTCTGAAGTTGTCGTCGTCGGCCAGAATGTCATTCCTGCAAACGGAATCATCAGAATTACCCATACTAAAATGATATAGATCAAATATCTCTTCTTCATACTGCCAGCCTCCTAAAACCTGAAATAGATAAACGGGTTATAAGTACCGCTGGACAGACTCAGCATACTGAGCAAAAGAAGCAGCACACTTCCCACATAACTAAATGGAACAACGATTCGTTTTACGACCGGCGTTCTTTCCGTAAATGCGTGAAGGCTTCGCAGGATCGGCATACATCCGAGAATCCCCACAAACAGTATCACCAGATAAAACGGATTCAGCCAGTAAACAGCCACCTGGATAGAAGTACTGTCGAAATTCCAGCCGGTAAACATAGTCTCTATCATCTGAATTCCCTGGCTGAATGTGTCTGCCCGAAACATCACAAATCCGATACACACAACAAGCATCGCATAAATATGTCTGAAAAATCCAGGAAGCTTCCGGATCGGAAGAAACTCTTCGATCAGAGAAAACACACCGTGCCAGATTCCCCACAAAACAAAAGTCCAGCTTGCTCCATGCCACAACCCTGTCGCTGAGAATACGACCATTTTATTGACACAAGTTCTGATCTTCCCTTTTCTGTTTCCCCCGAGAGGAATGTACAAATATTCTTTAAACCATGTGGAAAGAGAAATATGCCATCTTCTCCAGAACTCCTTGATGCTTGCTGAAATATAAGGATAGTTGAAGTTCTCCTGGAAATGAAATCCAAACATATGCCCCATTCCGATTGCCATATCACTGTATCCGCTGAAATCATAATAAATCTGAAGCATATAAGAAATCGCTCCGATCCATGCTGCCACGATGTTGATCTCCCCGATCTGAGAATTGAACACACCGTCCGCTGCAATTGCGACCGTATTTGAAATCAACACTTTCTTTGCCAGTCCTATCGTAAATCTCCGGAAGCCTTCTGCAATTTCCTGAACATCCGTTTTACGCGTTTCAATCTGCTTCTGAATATCGTGGTATTTTACGATCGGACCGGCGATCAGCTGTGGAAAAAATGAAACATACAGCATCACATTGAATACACTTTTCTGCGACTGTACTTCGTCTCTGTAGACATCAATCACATAGGAAAGCGCCTGGAACGTGAAAAATGAAATCCCAATCGGCAATGCAATTTCTGTCATTGGGATCTGTGTACCCGCAAGCTGATTGATCGTCCTTAGGATCATGTCTGTATATTTAAATACGACCAGCAGCCCGATATTAATGACTACTGCGATCAACAGGGCTGCTTTTCGCAGCCCTGCATTTCTTGTATTCATCATTCTTCCAAAGAAGTAGTTCATTACGATGCTGAAAATCATCAGCAGCACATAGGCCGGTTCTCCATATGCATAAAACAATAAGCTCGCCAGGATCAGCAATACGTTTCTTGCCCGCAGCCCCGGCAGTATATAATACAACGCAAATACAACCGGGAAAAACACGCATAAAAATGTCATCGAACTAAAAACCATAAAATACCCTCGCTACCACTTATATTGCAGTACGGTATTTCCGACCGGCTGCATATAGAAATTGTATCTTCCTATTTCATCCTGTGCTTCCGGATCGCAAATGTAGGATGCTCCATTCATGCGGATAATCACCCATCCATGAGGACCGTACCCTCCTGCTGCCATTCCAACCTGTCCCTCTACATACTGCGCGTCATATCCAAGGCCTTTGGCAAGCTGATAAAATGCCGCCGCATACACAAAGCAGTTTCCTCTGTGCTGCTCAAATGCCATAATGGAATACCACTGATCTCTTGTATATCCTGCCGGAGGTGTTACATGAATCGGCAGAGTCTGATAACTGAGATTGTTCACGCACCACCAGTAGCACGCATTCAGATCCCTTCCAACCTGATTATAAATATTATTGACGTGCTTGTTTACTCTTGCAGCCGCACCTGATACCAGATTGTAGGACACAGCTCCGATTCCGATCTTTTGTCCCTGATAATTCGCATACACATGAGTGATAAACTTTCCGCCATCCTGATGTTTATCTGCAGAAATCGTTGCTGACCAGCTGCCATCTCGATTTCTTGTTCCCTGATACCAGACAATATCATCCTGCCCGCCAGTCTCACTCCATGTAGGAAATTCTACACTCTCTACATTTCCACTATTCGGATTGTACACGGTAACCTTCACAGTGGAGGCATCTATCGTCTCTACTGCAATATAATTTTTCGCACTGATGGATGCAGTTGTAGCTCCAACAAATCCCCGAATCCCATTTTCCATTGTTACATAGGCATGTACCTGATACGTGCCAAAGTGATTTTTATGATTTTTCACCTCGACATCTACAGAATATGTGCCATCTGAGTTTTTGTTCGCAGTATACCATTTGATATCACTCTGATCTCCTGCACACCAGACCGGAACTTCCACCTTGGAAACCCCTGCCGGCGCCAAAATATCGGAAATCTTTACGTTAAAAGTTCCCTTTTCTCCATCAATATTGCTCGCCTGCACGGAGCTTGCGCCTGGCATGGCATCTACATTAAATGTTGTTCCTTTCAGGAAGATCATATCTCCGTTTGGCGCAACTGCATACGCATGAACATTATATTTTCCTGCTGTTTTATGATTCTTGATCTCAATATTTGCAGTACCGTTTTTTGCAGTGTACCAGACAATATCATCCTGTCCGCCAGTCTCACTCCAAACTGCAAAACAGATTTCCTTTGCTCCACCCGGAATCTCTGCATTTTTTATGGAAGCCTGATATCTCTTCTGTGTTCCATCTGTATCTTTGACACTCAGATCCCCCGCTTTAAACAGCATCTCACACGAGGTACTTCCTTCAAAATTCATATCTCCTGTGATATCCTTGAAATAAATATGTGCAGTATAAGTTCCTGCATGATACTTGTGATTTTTAATGTTGACTTCTGCTTCATAGCTTCCATCACTCTGTCTCGAAGCTGTGTACCATTTAATATCGCTCTGATCCGCTGCACACCAGACCGGAACCAGGACTTCTCTTACGGCACTCGAATTCGTAATGCCAGATACCTTCACTGTGAAGGTTCCTTTATTGATATCCTTGGATGTGATCTCTACATTTCCGGCTTTCGGCGACTGCACAGAAAATGTGTTTGCCTGCAGTATGATCATTTTTCCTGCTTTGTTTTCTGCATAAACATGAACAATATATGTTCCCAGTGATTTATGGTTTTTCAGTTTTACTTCTGCTGTATAACTGCCGCCTTTCTTTTCACTTTCATACCAGACAATATCGTCCTGTCCGTTTTTTTCGCTCCAGACCGCATATTTAATGCTCTTGATCCCTCCTGGAACAGAAGCGTCTGACAGCGTCATTTTCCAGGAATCACCCTTTTCTTCTGCAGAATAGTTACCGGCGGTTTTGCTGACGCTCTTTTCTATACCTCCTACAAAAGACTGGATTCCATTTTCGTCTGTTACATAAGCATGAATCGAATAAGTTCCTTCATTATACTGATGATTCTTCAATTTCACATCCGCATAATACGTGCCGGATGCCGCCTTCTTTGCCTCATACCATACAAGATCGCTCTGATCCTTCTGACTCCATACCGGCACCATCACCTTCTGTACCCCACTGACCGCGGAAACTCCCTGCAATTCTACACGGAAGCTTTCATTTGAAGAAATCTCTCCCGCTGACATGTGTTCCATAGTCGGTGCCGAAATAGAAAATGAAGTCGCTTTTAAAAACTGTTGTTTTCCATCTTTGATGCCATATACGTGAACAGCATAATTTCCTGTGGACTTGTGATTTTTCACCGGCACAGAAACAGTCCATGTTCCATCCTCCTGCTTTACTCCGGCATACCAAACGATATCATCCTGTCCGTTCTGCTCGCTCCAGACAGGAAACTGTACTTTTGAAATCTCGCCCTCTACCCCGGATGCCGTGATCTGAACACTCTTTTCAGAAGCATTCACACTCGCTGTAATCTCCATCTGGCTGCTTCTGCTCTCAATCTCTGCTTCCTGCGTTTCTTCCGATACAGGAGCTGCCTCTTCCTTTGCAGCCTCTCTCACAACTGTTGTCTCCAGACGCTCCAGCTCAATCTCTTCTTCTCCTATAAATACAGATGGCTGAATATAATAATGAAGCTCTCCCTCTTTCTGTGGCTCCACATCAATTACGTACTTTTCAATATTCTGACCTGTGAAGTCATAAACCGGCACTGCTTCTTTTACCTCAGCAGCTTTCACATCCTGCTCAGATCCAATCCAAATCTTTCCTGTAAATTTGGTGAACTGATCTGCCATCTCTTTGTCAGGTGTAAAAACAATCCGGAAATTACCGGCTGCTTCGTCGGTCTGTTCCAATGATACATCGACTAAATCATTCACTTCTGTACCGACATCAGTGATTGCCGGCAGTTCTTCCTGACTTGTCTGTAAAACTGGCTCTTCTGCTGCCACTGCAGTCACAGGTGTCACTGTGCTCACTGTCAATGCTGTTGACAACAGAATCGCCAAAACACTTTTCCTTTTCATTTGTATCCTCCTTCCCCGCTTTGTCTTCTATCTTTGAATTCTCGGCGGTATCTTCTCCTCCACAGTACATTTTACCCCCCCCCCGTATAATTTTGTCAATTCCCAGGTTTCACCATTTCACGAGGTCTTTACCCTACTTTGCAATTGTTACTGCTTCCGTCCATCTCCGACTATATATTCTCGTTTTACCTTATATATTTCGCCCTTTTATTTGTAAAAAAAGAGAATGTCCTGAATCATGTTTTTCAGAACATTCTCTCTTTTTTTACAGCAAGTGCACCGGCTGCCAACTCATGATGGAACACTTGATGATTCCTTACGATTACTCCTGTGCAAAAGGAACCCACGGACAGCGTTTTGCAATTTCCTGATTATATGCTTCCAGAT
>URCR01000071.1 GCA_900546325.1 uncultured Lachnospiraceae bacterium
TGTTATGCAATTAAGGTAATGGATAGCCTCTACTTTTCATTTTCAATCTTCTCCTCCTTTTTCTTTTCCCATTCTCTTTTACAATTGTCTCAGCGCATCGATCGGGCTCATCTTCGCCGCCTTTCTCGCCGGATAGATTCCGAATACGATTCCGACTCCACATGAAAAGCAGGTTGTTAAAATGATCGCCGTCGGCGACAGCCTCGCAGATAACCCGCCGATCTCCAGTACCGAGATCAGCCCGGACAGTCCTGCCCCGATCAGAATTCCGATCACCCCGCCGATTCCGGAAATGATCGCAGACTCACACAAGAACTGTACGATGATCGATGATGTCTTTGCCCCCAGCGCCTTGCGGATTCCAATCTCTCTTGTCCGTTCTGTCACGGATACAAGCATGATATTCATGACACCAATTCCTCCTACGACAAGGGAAATTCCTGCTACAAATGCCACAAATGCTGTTACCATGTCAAGCACGCTTCCCATCGCCTCCGCCATGTTCATCTCCTGCTGTTTGACGAAGAGATCATCTCCCTCTCCCAGATGCCTTGCAGACAGTGTCTGGATTGCAGACTTTGTGGCTGCGTTTGCCTGATCGCCTCCATTTAGGTAAATCGTCAGACTTGAGAAGTCCTCAACCTGACTTCCCCAATTTTCCGCTGCAGTATATGGCATCTCGAGGAACACCGGCATTTCCATTCCGAACATCTTCATCGCCTCATCGTTTGCTTTCATCATCTCCTCGTCGGAATCCCGGACCCCGACAATCTGAATCGTCTGAAGCACGCCTTCAATCGTTGCCTCCAACTCCATTCCGATGACATCCGGTGTCCCAAAGAGATACAAGGCACTCGCCTTATCAATGACGCAGACAGAATCTGCATTGAGCACATTGTCTTCGGTAAAATAGTTTCCCCGGATAATCGAGGTCTGAAGTGGATTCTTCTCCTCATCCGGCATCGTCAGCGTGATAGAAGCGTCAAACTCTCCCTTTCTTGTCGTGACTGTCCCCATGGTTGCACCGGAAGATACTACTCCAACCGCCTTGTTACCTAGATTGTCTTTGACTGCTTTCAGATCATCCCATGTAATAATGTTCGTGTAACTTGTGGCATCCTTGTTGACGATCACAGAGACACTCTTTGTCTCATCGGTCGCCATCACGTCTGCCTTCAGACCACTTCCGATCGACACGATTGTGATCACAGAAGAAATTCCGATGATGATTCCGAGCATAGTGAGGAAAGAACGCCCTTTGTTGGACTTGATACTGTACAATGCCATCTTGATGTACTCCAATAATTGTGCCATCGCGTACCTTCCTTTCTATTTTTCTTCTGAATTCACCACAGTTGTCTTTGTCACTTTCATACCTTCTTCTACTGCGCCGAATGTATCTGAGACAACCTGGTCGCCTTCTTCCAGACCGGACTTGATCTCCACTTTGCTGTTAGATGTAATTCCAAGTTCCACCGCTTTTTTCTTCACAACACCATTTTGTACTACATAGACGAAATCTCCTTCGGTCGAAGTATTTACATTCTCATTCGGAAGGTAAAGGACATCCTTTTCTTCTGCCACTGTCATTGTCAGCTTTGCCGCAACTCCGATATAGATGTTCTCATCTGGATTCTGAATCTTCACATTTGCGCCGATCACCGGATTTCCTTTTGCATTTGGAACTGCAATCTTGTCAATGGACTCTACCACTCCATCATATTTATATTTTCCGATTTTTACAACTGCCTTGCTTCCAACTTCCACTTTGTCAAAATCGCTTGCAGGAATCTCCAGTTTCACATTGACATCCTGATTGCTCACAAGTGTGAATAGCTCTCCTCCTGCGACAGCTGTACCGCCCTCCACCGTCTTTACATCGGAGATCACACCGTCAAAATCTGCCTTGATCCCATCTCTTGCCTTTGCCATCAGTTCCTCGGAGCTGAGCACCGCAAGTTCTGCCAGATTCTCGGAAATCTCCATGTTATTGATCTGGCCGGATGTCAGGCTCGTATCCGGTACACTCGTACTTGGCTGCTCTACAGAAATACTCGCCCGAAGCTGTTCTGCCTGTGCCTGCAATGCCTGCACTTCCTGTTGTGCCTGCGCATATGCCTGCTGGCTTCCCGTCTGCATCTGTGAACTGATCTGGGCGATCTGGGCATCAAGTGTTGTATTTGCTCCTTCTTTCTCTGAAATTTCTCTTGATTTCTCATCAATCTGTGCTTCCAGTGCCGCCTTCTCTTCTTCACTGAGATTTCCATCATTGATCTGTGTGCGGAGTGCATCTACCTCTCCGTACAGTGCAGAAATTCTGTCTACATTCGCATTCTTCTGTGCATTCCATTCATCTAACTGCGGCTGAAGAGCCTGATTCGCTGCAATTTCATTTTGTGCATTCTGCTCCAGAGCCGCCATCTGCTGTGATTTCGCAGAAATCTGAGATTCTACACTGGCAATCTGCTGTTCCACCTGCGCCCGTGCTGCATCCGATGCTGCCTGAGCATCCGCCGCTGCTTTTGCCGCCTCCGAGGCGCTCCTGTCTGCCTGCTCTCTTGTACTCTGATTTGTATTGACTGCAGACTGAAGATCCAGCTGGGCTTTCTCATTATTTTTTTCCAAGTCTGAAGTATCAAATGTCACAAGCGTATCTCCCGCCTTTACCGACTGTCCGACCTTTGCATGAAGCTGACTGACCGGCGCGTTGACCGGGGAGTAAAATACCTTTTTCTTCTCACTGTCCACGGTACCGGACACATTGTAAATCTCCTTGACATCACCGCGGGCTACTTCCACAACTTCCACTGTTCCGCCTGTCTTCTGCTCCTTGGAAGTAAACTGGGAAACGACCACTGCAACTACGACAACTCCTCCAATGATCGGAACGATCACCCAGTTCGGAAGTTTCTTCTTTTTCTTCAGAACATCCGGAGTTTCTTTGCTTCCTTCCTGCTCCTCCGACAGATCGATCATATCTGTCTCCTCATAAATCTCTTTGTCTTTCTTTCTCACGACTGTTCTCCTTGCTTCTCTTCATTTAAATAATCCTGTTCAATTTTTCCATCTCGTATGTAGATTACCCGCTTCACCTGCTCCGCGATCTCATTGTCATGCGTGATGATGATGACCGTTCTCCCGGATTTATGAAGCCCCTCCAAAATCTGCATAATCTCCTTTGTCGACCGGGAATCCAGATTTCCGGTAGGCTCATCTGCCAGTATGACCGGGGGGCTTGCTGCGATCGCTCTCGCCACTGCGACACGCTGCTGCTGGCCTCCCGACATCTCCGACGGTTTGTGCGTCATCCGCTTCTCCAGACCGACTTTGATCAGCGCCTTCTTTGCCGCAGCCCTTCTCGTCTTTCTGTCAATTCCGCGGTAGATCAACGGCAGTTCCACATTGCCGATGGCATCCAGATTGGCGATCAGGTTAAATCCCTGGAAGATAAATCCAATCTCTTTATTTCTCACATCTGACAGCTCATTGTCTGTCATTCTGGAGACATCCTTCCCGTGCAGGAAATAGCTTCCCGAAGTCGGCGTATCCAGACAGCCGATCATATTCATCAGTGTCGATTTTCCGGAACCGGAATGACCGATGATCGCGACAAACTCTCCCTCACTGATCTTCAGGCTGACGCCATCGAGCGCCCGCACCTCATTCTCACCCGGATTGTATATCTTATGCATATCTTTGATCGATATCAATGGTTCCACTTTGTCACCCCCATGCTGCTTTTCTATCCTATCTGAGTGTCCTTTTGTATTACTCAAATAATACAATTAGTATAGCACTTTTTTCCACAATTACAATAACTTTTTTTACAATTTTTCCAATAATTTTCATTACAGTACAGATAGCGGTTCAAAAAATATCTTCCCCGCTCCTGCAAGAAAGACATCAAAAAAGAGATGAAAGAACGCATCTCTGCTCTTCTTCCATCTCTCTGTATCGATTGGTCTTATGACCTTCGCTTTTTTATTTTATGCCCTGAAATGATCCTGAACCTTATACTAACTCAAGGAGAACTTCCATCGCAGCATCACCTTTACGGAGACCGATCTTAACGATTCTTGTGTATCCACCTTTGCGATCTTCGTATTTTGGTGCGATCTCGCTGAATAATTTTTCAACTAAATCTACTTCTTTTGTATTTTTCTTTCTTCCAGCAGCTTTTTCCGGAACTTCTGTTACCGGGTAGAGAACTTTTAACATCTCTCTTCTTGCGTGAAGTCTTGAAGGCATATCTTTTTTGATTGTCTTTTCAACTTCATCGTAAACTGTAACTTTCTTTCCGTCTACAACTTCTTTCACTCTCTTGCCGTCTTTGTCTTTACGAGCAACTTTTGCTTTTACAGTTACTTCTTCGTAATTGTCTTTTTCTTTTACTGCTAAAGCGATAAGACCTTCTGCAACTTTGCGGATTTCTTTTGCTTTTGCTTCTGTTGTAACGATCTTACCATTGTGAAGTAATGCTGTTACCTGGTTTCTGATTAATGCTTTTCTCTGGCTGCTTGTTCTGCCAAGTTTTCTATATTTTGCCATTTCTAATTTCCTCCATATTTCGGAACACACGGTTATGCACTTCGGGCTTATTAACCGGTGTCATCTAGTTATGCATCTTCGGGCTTACTAGCTAGATGCTGTTATCATTTACTCTTCTCCCGGGCTTAATTCTAATCCAAGTTCTTTCAATTTTGCAAGAACTTCCTCTAATGATTTCCGTCCGAGGTTACGAACTTTCATCATATCTTCCGGAGTTCTGTTTGTCAGTTCTTCCACTGTGTTGATACCGGCTCTCTTTAAGCAGTTGTAAGAACGAACGGAAAGTTCTAATTCATCAATGCTCATCTCTAATACTTTTTCTTTTTCATCGTCTTCTTTTTCGATCATAACTTCTGCAGCCTGAGCTACTTCAGAAAGGTCGATGAATAATTTCAAGTGTTCGTTGAGAACCTTGGCAGCAAGGCTGACTGCCTCATCCGGAAGTAATGTTCCATTTGTGTATACATCCAGTGTCAGTTTATCGTAGTCTGTGATCTGTCCGACACGAGTGTTCTCTACTGTCAGATTTACACGTTCTACCGGTGTGTAGATAGAGTCAATCGGAATCACGCCGATCGGCAGTTCTTCGTTCTTGTTCTTATCTGCACTGATATAACCTCTGCCTTTTGTGATAGTAAGTTCCATGTAAAGTTTGCTGTCTGCACCGCCATTTAAGGTAGCGATCACTGCATCCGGATTCATGATCTCGATATCTGGATCCACCTGAATATCAGCAGCAGTCACGACACCTTCGCCCTCGAACTCGATATAAGCAGTCTTTGGCTCATCTGTCTCGGAACTGTTCTTGATTGCCAGTGATTTCAGATTCATGATGATCTCTGTCACGTCTTCCTTCACGCCCGGAATTGAACTGAACTCATGTAACACACCGTCAATCTTTACGTGGCTGATCGCAGCTCCCGGTAAAGAAGAAAGCATGATTCTTCTCAGAGAGTTACCAAGTGTTGTTCCATAACCTCTTTCCAAAGGTTCTACAACAAATCTGCCATATTTCTTATCTTCTGAAATCTCAGTAATTTCAATATTTGGTTTATTAAAATCAAACACTATAAAGTCCCTCCTTCTGGGCTATTAAACTATTGAGGGTAACTACACTCCAAATAAACTTCCCACAACCTATCCATACGCCGTACACATTTCCACACGATACTCCGCCTGAACCCGCATCCGGCAAATATATGATAGGATACAACTAGGGGTTCTCACAAAATGAATATTTTGAACAAGATACTGTCAGCCGCCGATAGACGAAGACTATCCCTTGTAGAAATTTTCCATTTTGCAACACCCCTGTCTGTTGCAGCGTAATCAAACGCAAAAGGTTTAATTATTTAGAATATAATTCGACGATCAACATCTCATCTACCGGAACGTCGATTGCTTCTCTTAATGGAAGCTCTTTTACAGTTCCTTTTAAGTTTTCAGCGTCTGCTTCTAACCAGTCTGGTACCATTCTTCCGCCAGTCACTTCTAAGATATCTTTGTATCTCTGAGAACCTTTATTTTTTTCTTTAATTTCGATAACATCTCCTGCTTTTACTAAGTAAGAAGGAATGTTTACCTGTTTTCCATTTACTAATACATGCTTATGGTCAACGATCTGTCTAGCTTCTTTTCTTGTTCTTGCTAAACCTAAACGGAACACAACGTTGTCTAATCTTGACTCAAGAAGAATCATAAGGTTATCACCTGTCATTCCGTTCATTTTCTGAGCCTTTGCAAAATAGTTTCTGAAAGGTTTTTCTAAAACGCCATAGATAAATTTTGCTTTTTGTTTTTCGCGTAATTGAAGTCCGTATTCGCTCATTTTTCTATTAGCTCTTTTTAATTGTCTGTTAGATTTTTTATCAATTCCTAAATAGATTGGGTCCATACCTAATGAACGGCATCTTTTCAGAACTGGAACTCTATTTACTGCCATTTTCGTATCCTCCTAATTACACTCTTCTACGTTTTGGTGGGCGACATCCGTTATGTGGAACTGGTGTTACGTCCTTGATGCTTGTTACATCGATTCCGCATGCCTGAAGCGCACGGATTGCTGCTTCTCTACCAGAACCTGGTCCTTTTACCATAACGTCTACTGATTTCAAACCATGTACTAATGCTGCTTTTGCTGCTGTCTCAGCTGCCATCTGTGCTGCATAAGGAGTAGATTTCCTTGAACCTCTAAATCCCAGACCACCTGCACTTGCCCATGAAAGAGCATTTCCCTGAGCATCTGTTAATGTTACGATTGTAT
>URCR01000072.1 GCA_900546325.1 uncultured Lachnospiraceae bacterium
TGAAAGACCCGTTTTAATCTGACGGAAAAGGCAGCGTTTAATTTGCCGAATAACACATGAGTAGTACCCACTCTGTATTTCCCTTTAAATCTTTGAGTTTCTTAACTTGGTGTATTACCAGATTTCTACAGTCTTTTTGGCATAATTCACAAGTATGACGTTCCACTCTCTGTTTGAGAGTGTTAGTCTTGGCATATTTTGAAAACTGCGGAAGCTCGCTTACATTATCAAACTTTGTAGCACATTCCTTCCGTTTATAACCATCCCTGTAGAATGTTGTTGTTTTCATTCCCTGCCTTGTTTCATACGCAACTGTAAATAATTCGTTTCTGCAATATCTCCGCTTAATCTCATGAACATTCGTCTTATACTTGCACGCAAATGTTTTATACATGCTGTATTTCATTACATTGGCAAATCTCCCTATTTTAAAGGAGTCATTCGCTATGGAGTAATAATTATATAATCCACGGACTTCTGCATTGTATCTTGCGAGAATTTCAATATCGCTCTGGTTTACCAGTTTTCCCCTATGAAGGGCTACAAATCTCTCTTTTCCGTTTTCGTTGATTTTGATTTTCATTGCTTTGTATTCAATTAACTTACCTACCCATTTTTGGCGTGGAACATACAGTTTAACAACTCCTGTCTGACATCTCTGAACCCTTCCGTTAGAAGCCTTCTGTAGCGTCTGCACTCTTGATACCGTAATGTCGTAACCTAGAAATCTTGCTCTGTCTCCAGTGTGCGTAACCTTTGTCTTAGTGTCTGACATTTCTAATTTCAATGCTTTTTGCAGGAATATTTTCACGTCTTTCTTGATAGCTTCTGCGTCTGCTTTGCTACCAATAACCCCGATGATAAAATCATCCGCATATCTCGTATACTGCACCCTTTTATAATTACTGTCGTTATAGACGTAAGGTGTTGTAGATTTTTCAATCATTTCCAGTTCCTTAAGATTTTTGCATCTGATTTTCTTTTCTTCATCAGACAGACTATCCCATATCTCTCTGCCCTTTTTCCTATATCTGTATGCCTTACCGACACTGGACTTATATGCAGTAGAAAAATGTTTCTTCTTGGCTTCTGTATTGAAGTTTTCTGCATAATTTTCCATAAATTTGTCCAATTCATGAAGGTAAATATTTGCCAGCACTGGACTGACTCCCGACCCCTGCGGCACTCCGCTATAGGTTCTGTTGAATGTCCATTGTTCCATATATCCTGCTTTTAGGAATTTCCATATAAGCTGGATAAACGCTTCGTCATCAATCCTCTTTTTCAAGAGGTCGATAACTACATGGTGGTCGAAACTGTCAAAACAAGCGTGTATATCTCCTTCCACAAACCAGTTCGCACCAGTAAAGGTGTTCTGTATCTGTTTCAGTGCTGTCTGACAGCTTCTGTTTGGTCTGAACCCATGTGATTTATTACTGAACACAGGCTCATAAATACTCTCCAAAATCATCTTAACGACTTCCTGCACGAGTTTATCATCCCCCGACTGAATACCCAGAGGACGTTTTTTACTGCTGTTTTTCTTTGCAATATATTCTCTTCTTGCAGGCTTAGGTTGGTAACTTCGGTCTTTTAAGGATAAAATAATCCTCTCAATTCTCTCGTTACCCATGCCATCAATCGTTGTTCCATCAGCTCCGGCAGTCATACTGCCATCATTTGCGTAGATATTTTTATACGCAAGCCAATAAAACTCCGGATTGTACAGATTTCTGTATAATCTCTGAAATCTGTAAGTTTCATTCTTTGACTTTTCCATCAAATTTTTCAATACCTCAGTTGGATTTCTCAATGCCTCTCGCACCTTCCTTCATTTTAGTATTTTCTGATAAGCTGCTCCCCTTCGCCATGTGAACGTCATTAACGTCTCGGACTACTATGGGAGCTGTGTGACCATGCCTGTTACCAGGTTTAGGTCATCCCCAGTTAGTAAATACAGGATTAGCATTCAGTGTTGTCGGCACCGACTTTCGCCATTTATCCGCTGTCTTGCGGTTGCTCTTTCATGAGTATCGCTTGCTTTCATAACTGCGAAATGAAACCAACATGAAAAGCATACGTTTCAATCCTTTTCGTATGCGGGGCACGGGTTCCCCCACTCTGGCTATCGTTTAGGCAGTTTAGCTTTGTACCTCATACACTGATTTTTATTCTTAAATATTCTGACGCATAGGATTAGCGCCTTTCCTATTTACGTTCCAACTGGAACAACAACATGCTACACTCCCCTTCGGGTTTCCCCTCTCGGATAAGTTGTAGAATAATAGGTTGTGATTTTTCATCACCTGATACTTTTACCTACCGCTTGCTAAAGGCGGTATCCTGTAAGTACCACGTCGCCAATTTATATTGCGCTGGCGACTTCTGGGCGCACACAGTTACCCAGAATAGTATCTGCACTATCCTTATACATTGCCTTTAGCTGACTCTGTGACTGCAAAATAATAGAAGCAGAGATTTCCCTGCTTCGGATGGTTGCAATCAGCTTGTCAAACTGAGGAATTTGTCCAATATTGGCAAACTCATCAGCAATGACACGCACATGAACTGGCAGTCTTCCACCATATTCATCATCTGCTTTGTCACAAAGCAGATTGAAAAGCTGTGACTGTAACATGGCAATCACAAAGTTAAAGGTTGTATCTGTATCGGACATAATCAAAAACAAGGCTGTCTTCCTGTCCCCAATCTTATCCAGTTCCATTTCATCATAAGACATGATCTCACGAAGTTCTGCTATATCAAATGGTGCCAGCCTCGCACCACAGGAAATAAGAATACTTTTGGCTGTTTTGCCAGCCGCCATTTTGTATTTTTTATACTGTCTGACCGCAAAGTGCTGCGGATCTCTTTCTTCCAGTTCCTGGAACATCATATCCACTGGATTCTGGTAAGTTTCATCCTCTTCACGGGTTTCGCTTTCATTCAAAAGATCCAGAAGGGTATTCAGATTCTTTTCCTCTTCATCTCCTTCATACCAGATAAAAGCAATCAATGCCGTGTACAACAGCTTCTCTGCTTTCACCCAAAAATCTTCGGAAGCTTTTTCCCCTTCGCCTTTGGTATTAACAATAATTGTTGTAACCAGCTTCAGGATATCTTTTTCAGACCGTATATAAGCAAATGGATTGTAATGAAGCGATTTGGAAAAGTTGATAGTATTCAGAACCTTAATCACATATGGTTCGTGTACCACTTTTCCTGATTTATCTTTCATAATATTTCCATTCTTATCTTTCTTAGGTGGTCCCTTTGCTAACATCTTCCCGCACTCCTCGATCAGAGTGCCTTTCGGATCTGTAATGACCATGGAACAGTTCATCTGCATGACTGACGGCTTAACGAAAAATCGAGTTTTTCCGGAACCACTGCCGCCAATGACCACTATATTTTTATTTCTTGCATACTTTGGCTGTTTAGGTCTACTTTCCATAGTCAATGCTTCTGTTGCTGTTAATGGAATATTCATCCAGGGATCTTCCGACATATAAGGTTTAATATCCTCAGCGTTTCCCCATCTGGCTGAACCATACTCGATTCCTTTCCGGAGTTTCTTTGCATCTGACTGTTTCTGCCATACCAGTAATTTCAGAATGACAGCTGCTACAATTCCTGTCAGCATATCACGCCAGTTAAAACTTGGCTGCAATCCAGTAAGAATCCTGTCTGCATGTTCCATCGCATATAATAGCTTGTTCCCAATATCTTCTCCCAGACTGTTTCTGTAAAGAAATGATGCCCGATTTGTATAAAAAGCAGTTAAGATATATGGGATATTGGTAAGAACCAGTTTCTTTTTATCCAGGGCGGACAGCCTGACCCTGATCTTATTCTTCCATTTTTGCATCAGATTTTTACCGATTTGCTTTTTCATCGGCTCTGCTCCTGATGCCGGTTCTTTACTTTGTCCTTCGATTTCTTTGGCATCATTGCTCTGTAAGTTGCAAGACGCTTGTGAATAGAAGGCTTATTCGCTTTTTGAATCTGTTTCTGGGAAAACTCACGGAAAGCAGCATTGAGGGCATCCTGATCACGTCCTTTAAAAAACACCAGATACATCGGTGGATCTTTACTCTTATCTTTTTTCAAAGCATAATTGATCCCGTATTTTCTGGCATAACGTTCAAAGGACTTGATATTCTTATTTGTGATCTCGATATTGACCATCCCGGCATTTTGTTTTGCCAGCTCTTTTACCGTGACCTTTCCCTGTTTCGGCTGATTCTTCTTCGCTTTCTTCTCTACCGATTTCTGCTTCTGATGACGCAGATAAGCAGCAAGAACCTTTTTCAATAAATCTGCTGTTACTTTGGTAGTCCGAATGCAGAACGTGACCGTTTTCTGAGTTACCTCTTCCTGCATGATTTTCCCTCCTCCTTTCAGCGATTTAACTGCTGTCCAGATCTGTAATCATGGCAACCACCTCCATCATTCTTTACTCTTCCTCCGCACACAACGCTTTAAAAAATTCTTTTCCTTTTGGTGTAACCAATGTCTGTGAACCAAGATGTCCATTGTTAAAATAGTCTTTTACAATAAACAGATCATTGTTCTTCTCCACCGCATAGGGTAACAGCGTGCCGGATGGACTCCTATATAGAAATCCTCTATTTAAAAGAAGTTTCACAAATTTTCTTTCTGGAAATTCAATCTCTTTTGCCGTCGTTCGAATATTGGTGCATTCTCCTGTAATCATGAAATGATCATAATAATCTGCTTTTGGCTGCATATCCTTTACACGATTTTGCAATTCTCGATTTCGATTGTTTTCTGCCAAAAGTCTCTCGGCAAATTCCAAAAGAAGTTCCGGGTTATCTTTTACCCTGTCTAAAAGATCGGTCTCTAAATATCCGCCTGTTTTCCTAATAGCCGGAAGTACCTCATCAAATACCCACTTCTCAAAATTCTGTGCTGACTTTAAACGACTTTTTGTAATCAGCCGATATACATCTCCCTCTGGAATAAAAATCATTGGCTGTACCCCACCTGATGTAAGGACGCCCCGTTTCAGGGCCCCCTTGCAATGAACATTTATCGCATTTCTTGGTTTTGCATATCCCAAAGCAAATGCTACATCAATTCCAGAAAATAAAAGTCTGCCTCCATCTTCAATCATACGGATGGAACCAAACTCCGAATTGTGAAACTCTGTGATTTTATAATCCGTCTTCTCCATCCTCTTCTCCATCCTCTTCTCCTCCTGAACCGGCAAGTAACATCAAACCATTTTCAATGATTGTGCTCCTAATAAACTCTGCTACATTCACGGTTAAATAACCAAGATATTCTGCAAGGAAACTACTATATTCCTCTTCTGTCAACAATTCCTCCAGTGCTTCCAAATGAGCTGTCACTTTAGAAGTCTGCTTTCCGCCAAGCAGCTTGCCTAATATTTCTGTAAATTCCTCTGTGTCACATGACTCAAACATACATAAGATCATCTCCATTGTTGTTTCCAAAACCAAACGATCCATTTTCATTTGCGTCAGCTCTTCCATTGTTTTCATGGCAGTCATAAGCGCATCACTTGTCATATGTTCTGTATTGATTCTTCCTTCTGAATCAACCAATCCTATTGCAAATAATTCTAAAAAGTATTTTCTCATAAATCTTGTCCTCCTATCGAAATGGCATTTCTTGTTCAAGTTCTTCTGGTATATCGAATGGAATCTTCCTCTTCTCTGCTGGTTGAAATCCGTCAGATTCTTCTTTTTTTGTTTTGGCTTCTGCAAACTCTACATTATCCATAATGACTTCGGTATAATAGGATGCAGTTCCAGTCTGTTCATCTTTGATCTGAGAGATTACCAACTCTCCGGAAAGAGCAATCTTAATTCCTTTTTCAAGATATTTCTCCACAAATTCTGCATTATTTC
>URCR01000073.1 GCA_900546325.1 uncultured Lachnospiraceae bacterium
GTCCAAATCCATTAATCGCTACTTTTACTGCCATGATTAATTCCTCCTAAAGTTTCTTAAACTATTATTTGTATTTGACAATTCCTTAACTTTGTTAAAGATTCATCAACCTTTATTCATTGTACTAAATCCGCACAGAAAATTCAAGTCATATTTATAATTTTATGGAAGTTGTTGAAAAACAGGCTTTCTCTCTTTAAACTCTGTATAATATTGAAAACCACAACTTTTCAGGATCCCGCTTACAAGCCGGAATTCATATGCAAGATGCTCCGGTCTGTGCCCGTCTGAGCCGACTGTAATGATCTCACCGCCAAGTTCGCGGTACCGCTTTAAAATATCCGGATGCGGATGTCCGAACCCAAGCCCGTACTTATATCCGGCCATATTCAGCTCCATCCCTTTTCCCCGCCAGATCAGTTCCCGCAGAATCTCATCGATCAGATCCGAGAAGGCATGATAGGAATAGTTTTCTCTATCCTTTCCATACCGCACAATATAATCCAAATGACCAAGCACATCAAATTCTGATACCGCACGGATATTCTCCAGTGTCGCCAGAAAAGCAGCTTCATATGCCTCCCGGTCAGTCCTTTTTTCAAAGAACTCCGGATAATACGGATCTTCTGACTGAATCACATGCACCGATCCGAGTACAAAGTCAAATGGATACCGTCCGACATACTGCTCATAGTACTCACCAAGGTGCGGCTGAAGCCCCAGCTCCACGCCGATTCGTACATCGATCACGTTCCTGTATGCTTCCCGAAGTCTTTCCATTGTCTGAAAATATAGCTCCGTGTCAAATGTAAACGAAAGCGATCCGCCCTGGTAGTCCTTGTCCTGGTGATCCGTAAAACAGATTGTGCGAAGCCCCCTCGCAATCGCTCCCCGGATCATCTCTTCCGGTGCAAACTCTGCATCAGATGAAAAATCGGAATGCATATGGAAATCTGCGTTCATACTTTTCCTCCTTCACAAATTTTCCTGCCGGACAGCATGCTTCTTCTATAGAATCGTGCCGCCTCCCACAACATACTCTCCGTCATAGAAGACAACCGCCTGTCCCGGTGTGATCGCTCTCTGCGGTTCCTCAAAGGTACAAGTGATCTCATCCTCTCCACTTTTCCGGATTGTACACCATGCTCCTTTATGATTATAACGGATTTTTGTCCACACACGCATCTCACCAGTTAAATCCTCTATGGACATAAAGTTTAACTGATTCGCCTTCAGTGTGTCTGACATGGAATCCTCGTTGCTTCCTATTACAATCTCATTTGTCTCCGGGCGGATCTCAAGTACAAATGCCGGATGCCCCAGTGACAATCCAAGCCCCTTTCTTTGACCGACTGTATAATGGGTAATTCCTTTATGTCTGCCAAGTACTCTGCCTTCAAGATCTACAAAATTTCCTTCCGGAATCTTTACAGATGCCTCTTCTTCAATAAAGGATGCATAATCTCCATCTGAAACAAAACAGATATCCTGGCTGTCCGGTTTATTTGCGATCCGGAGATTCACTTTCTCCGCGATTTTTCGCACCTGCTCTTTCGTATACTCACCAACCGGCATCAGTGTGCGCTTCAGCTGCTCCTGAGTCAGATTGTAGAGGGCATACGTCTGGTCCTTTGCCAGTGTTGCTGAGCGCTTCAGTGTATAGCGCCCGTTTTCCAACTGCACCACCCTCGCATAATGGCCTGTCGCAATGTAATCCGCTCCAATGTCCATACTTCTCTTTAACAGCGATTCCCATTTCACATAGCGGTTGCAGGCAATGCATGGATTCGGAGTCCGCCCATGCAGATATTCTTGTACAAAATAGTCAATTACCTTTTCTTTGAATTCCTTTTTGAAATTCATTACATAATACGGAATGTCAAGTGCCGCCGCAACACGCCTTGCATCATCAACTGCACTGAGTCCGCAACAGCCTCCGTTTTCTTCTTCAACCGCGCGGTCTTCGTCCTGCCAGATCTGCATCGTAACTCCAATCACATCATATCCCTGCTCCTTGAGCAGATACGCTGCAACGGAGGAATCAACCCCTCCTGACATTCCCACCACTACTTTTTTCTTCATTTAACTTCCTCCTGCCTGACAGATACCAGACGGTATTTTTCTGTCTTCGGATTAATATTCTTCCTCATCCTCTTCATCTTCGTGAATATCAGATTTTGGCTTTGTCAATCCTTCAATCTTGATTCCATTTTTCTCCGCATAATCCCAGAGGGCTGCATGAATTGCCTCCTCTGCAAGAAGAGAACAGTGTACCTTCACCGGCGGAAGTCCGTCAAGTGCTTCCATTACTGCCTTGTTCGTCACTTTCAGTGCCTCGTAAATGCTCTTTCCTTTTACAAGTTCTGTGGCCATGCTGCTTGTGGCAACAGCAGCTCCGCATCCGAATGTTTTAAATTTCACATCACGGATGATCTGGTCATCATCAATGTCAAGATAAATTCTCATGATATCTCCACATTTTGCATTTCCAACGGTTCCCACCCCGCTTGGATTTTCTAATTCTCCTACATTTCTTGGATTCTGAAAATGGTCCATAACCTTCTCTGTATACATAATGCCTTTTCCTCCTGATTCGTCCGGCAGGACGGCTTTGCCTTCGCCTCCTGCCTCGTATTTTTTCTCTTTGATTCTATTTTTACTGTCTTTTCTTATTTCTTCTGCTTCTTCTGAAAATCTTCATAAAGCGGGGACATCTTTCTTAAATGTTCCACAATATCTTTTAATACATCTGCTGTGTAATCAAGGTCTTCCTTGGTTGTCTCTTCGCTCAGTGTCAGACGCAGCGAACCGTGCGCGATCTCATGCGGCAGCCCGATTGCAAGCAGTACATGGGACGGGTCCAAAGATCCGGATGTGCATGCAGATCCACTGGAGCCACAGATTCCCTTCATATCAAGCATGATCAGAAGGGATTCTCCTTCAATAAACCGGAAACTGAAATTTGTATTGTTCGGCAGTCTCCGGCTCTCGTGTCCATTGAGTCTGCTGTACGGAATCTCTGTAAGAATCCGATTGATAAAATAATCTCTTAACTCAATTTCTTTTTTCGTTCTTTCTTCCATCGACTCCGCAGCTCTCTTTGCAGCTGTTCCAAGTCCTACGATCCCCGGTACATTTTCTGTTCCGGCACGTCTCTTTCTCTCCTGCGCTCCGCCGTGAACGAAAGAGCGAATCTTCACTCCCTTTCGGATATAGAGGAATCCGATTCCTTTCGGACCGTTGATCTTATGTCCGCTTGCACTCAGCATATCAACATGACATTCCTCCACATTGATCGGTACCTGGCAGAATGCCTGTACTGCATCTGTGTGGAATAAAATTCCATGCTCGTGGGCAATTTCTCCGATTTCTCTGATCGGCTCAATCGTACCGATCTCATTGTTTGCAAACATGACAGAAATCAAGATGGTATCCGGACGGATCGCTGCGCGGAGTTCTTCCAGATCCACAAGCCCTTTCTCATCTACATCGAGATATGTTACCTCAAATCCTTTCTTCTCCAGATATTCCGCTGTATGAAGAATCGCATGGTGTTCAATCTTTGTTGTGATGATATGTTTCCCTTTGTTCTCATAACATTCTGCAGTCGCTTTCAGTGCCCAGTTGTCAGATTCAGAACCTCCGGCTGTGAAGTAAATCTCATTTGCCTGTGCGCCGAGAATATCCGCGATGATTTCTCTCTGCTTTGTAATGACTTCTTTGTTTCCTGCCGCAAATCCATACACGCTGGATGGATTTCCATAATATTCTGTAAAGTATGGCAGCATCGATTCCACAACTTCCGGAGCTGTCTTTGTCGTTGCTGCATTATCTAAATAAATCAATTTTTCCATGTCTGTCTCCTCCTAATTTCCGCAATGCATCTGACCGGAAAGCTGTTGTTCCTTCATTGCCTTGCTCTCCTCTACCAGACGGTCCAGCTTGATCTCATCCACCGTCTGATTAATACTTTCGTTGATCTTCTGCCAGACATACTTCGTCACACATCCTCCTGCGGCCTCGCATCCTTCCTCCGGATGAAGCCCGCTGCACTCTACCGGCTCTAAATTCCCTTCCAGTGCACGGAGTACGTCCCCAACGGATATACTTTCCACTTCTCTGGCGAGCACATATCCTCCGCCGGCACCGCGGATACTCTTGACCAGCCCTGCTTTCTTAAGCTTCGCCATCAACTGTTCCAGATAACGTTCTGAAATTCCCTGGCGCGATGCAATGCTGCTGATCGAGACCGGTTCAATCTCACTGTACTGTGCAAGATCGATCAGTGCACGGAGTCCATATCTCCCCTTTGTAGATAATTTCAAGTTCTCACCTTCTTTGTTTTTCAATCCCTACTAAATTACTAGGATTTACATTTTGTAGAATACCACTCCTTTTTTGTTCTGTCAAGACTCTGTTTTGAATATGTTTATACAGATTACATATCTTGTCACCGGAGTCATTATGTCCAAAAAATATACCATCTTAAAAGGTACTTTCATCCTTACTGCCACCGGCATTATCACACGCCTGATTGGTTTTTTCTACCGTGTCTACTTAAGTCAGACGTTCGGCGAAGAAGGTGTGGGACTGTATCAGCTTATTTTCCCGGTCTACGCCCTCTGCTTCTCTCTGACAGCAGCCGGGATCGAGACCACCATCTCACGCTGTGTTGCCAGAAGAGCAGCGCTTGGCAAGCTTCAGGAAGCAAGGGAATTTCTTTTCACCGGAATGACTGTTTCCTTTCTTCTCTCTTTTATTGTTACCATTTTCCTCCAGAATAATGCCCACTTGATCGCCGTTCATTTTATCGGTGAGGCACGCTGTATTCCACTTTTGACGGCAATGTCCTACGCGTTTCCGTTCGCTGCGATCCACAGCTGTATCTGTGGCTATTACTTCGGTCTCAAACGTACCGGTATCCCTGCAGTCTCCCAGTTGATTGAGCAGATTGTACGTGTACTCTCCGTCTATCTATTCTCCCTTTATGTCCTTCACAGTCAGAGTACCCTTTCCGTAACAGTCGCTGTATCCGGTCTTGTCGCCGGAGAACTTTTTTCCTCTCTGTTTTGTGCCCGGATCTTTTTCCGCACACACCATCCCGACCGCTCTTCCAGCCGGATCACCCACCGCTGTTTCTCACATTTGAGAGAACTTTTCAGTCTCTCACTTCCATTGACCGCCAACCGGATTTTGTTAAATCTCCTTCAGAGTATTGAAGCTGTCTCCATCCCAAAAGCGCTGATCACATATGGAAGCAGCCGGACCGAGGCACTCAGCCTCTATGGTGTCCTGACCGGAATGGCTCTCCCATGCATTCTGTTCCCCTCTGCACTGACAAATTCGATCTCTGTCATGCTTCTTCCCACCGTAGCAGAGCTTCAGGCATCGCAAAAACGCGGAACTCTTCTGGTACTGATCAAGAAAGTTTTTTTCTGTTGTTTTGCGCTTGGTCTGTCCTGTACAATCGGATTTCTGCTGTTTGGCCGCTTTATCGGCGGTACTTTATTCCACAGCGCCCTTGCAGGCAGTCTGATACTTACGCTTGCCTGGATTTGCCCGTTTCTCTATACAAACTCTACCCTGATCAGCATTTTAAATGGGCTGGGGCATACCACTTCCTCTTTCTTCGTCAACACGGTCGGATTACTGCTCCGCATCGCAGGCGTCTTCTTTCTGATCCCCCTTACCGGAATCCGCGGTTATCTCTGGGGACTGCTTGGAAGTCAGCTGATCATTACACTTCTCTGCATCGGGGAACTCTTCCATCTTCTGCGGCAGAGTCCCTCTGTCTAGTGTACTGTATCACTCGTTTTCATTCAAACAGCGCAAAAGAGGTAAGCGCAAAATACTTCAACGGATTGTGTTGCCCTAAAAATGAATCCATAATAA
>URCR01000074.1 GCA_900546325.1 uncultured Lachnospiraceae bacterium
ATTGGTTTAACTGATGATCTAACCTTCACGTCAAATCCTCCTTTCATCCACTGCTCTGCCTATATTTACCCACTATTCTGCAAAATAATCACAAAACAGTTCGCCTAATATTATAGCATTACATTTTTGATAAAGTCAATAGTTTTTTACTTATCTCTCCAAATAATTCTACCTTTTGACAAATCGTATGGAGACAACTCTAATGTCACCTTATCTCCCGGCAGAATTTTGATAAAATTCATACGCAGCTTCCCGCTGATATGTGCAAGTACCTGATGTCCATTCTCTAATTCTACCTGAAACATCGCATTTGGTAACTTTTCTACTACTGTTCCTTCAATTTCAATTACGTCAGCTTTTGACATTTTTACACCCTCCTAGTGATTCACTTTCTTTTCCTTATATAATTTCAGTATCCGTTTTATTTCCACATCATCCGCCGTCTGTATCTCATATTGCTCTGTGATGATCTGTACATGTTTCTTTTTCTTCTTTTTGGGTCTGCTGCATGTACGGCTCTCTCCGTCTACGAGATACACATAGTTCTCGTCCACATCTTTGATGATATAGATCTGCCCTTTGTCATGCCCGGCTTTTGATCTTGCGAGCATTCCTGTTTCCAATTCCTTCATATTCTGTCCTCTTACTTCAATAAGGTTAAAATTACCGGTTCATCTTTTGTGATCAACACCGTATTTTCGTAATGTGCAGATAAGGAACCATCTCTTGTCACAACTGTCCAGTCATCATCCAGCCAGTCTACCTCGTGCGTACCGATGTTGATCATCGGTTCAATCGCCAGCGTCATTCCAGCGCGCAGTTTTGGTCCTCTTCTCCCTTGTGCAAAGTTTGGTATCTCAGGTGACTCATGCAGGTGAGTTCCGATTCCGTGCCCGCACAATTCTCTTACGACACCGTATCCTCTCTCTTCTGCATAGTTTCCGATTGCTGCTGAAATTTCAAATAAATACATTCCCTCACGGGCAAATTTGATTCCTTCAAAGAAAGATTCTCTTGTTACCCTGATCAAATCTGATGCCTCTCTGCTCACTTCTCCGACCGCATGTGTCCTTGCGGCGTCAGAGTGATATCCTTTGTAGATGACTCCGGCATCAAGGCTGACAATATCTCCTTCTTTTATGATCCTGTTTTTCGACGGAATCCCATGTACCACTTCGTCATTGACTGATACACAGATGGATGCCGGATACCCATTATAATTGAGAAATGACGGAATACAGCCATAGCTTCGGATCACTTCCTCACCGATCTTATCGATGTCGAGTGTCGTCATCCCCGGGTGCAATGCCTTCTCAAGTTCCTCATGGACGGCCGCGAGAATCCTTCCCGCCTCTGTCATCAGTTCGATTTCTCTTGCCGATTTAATTGTAATTGGCATATACTTACGCTCCTAAAATCTCAACGATCGCCGCAAATACAGCTTCCATATCCGCTGTTCCGTCGACCTCTTTTAATACATGCTTCTCTGTATAGTAATTGATCAAAGGCTGTGTCTGCTCATGGTAGACACCAAGACGCTTTAAGACCGTCTCCGGCTTATCGTCATCCCTTAAGATCAGTTCTGCACCACAGGCATCACATACGTTCTCCACCTTTGTCGGTGCATATTTTACATGATAAGTGGCGCCGCAGCCTACACATGCTCTTCTCCCTGACATTCTGTTCACAATATTCTCATCCGGCACCTCTACATTGATTGCATAGTCAACCTTCTGTCCAAGTGCTTCCAGTGCGCGGTCAAGTGCTTCTGCCTGCGGGATCGTTCTCGGAAATCCATCAAGAACATATCCATTTTTACAGTCTTCCTGATTGACTCTGTCCACGACCAGATTTACCACAAGCTCATCCGGAACAAGAAGTCCCTGGTCCATATATGTCTTCGCCTGTTTTCCAAGTTCTGTCCCGTTTTTAATATTCGCTCTGAAAATATCTCCCGTTGAAATATGTGGAATCTGATATTTTGCTGCAATTTTTTTTGCCTGTGTTCCTTTGCCTGCCCCCGGCGCACCTAGCATAATAATTTTCATGGCATTTTCCTCCAAACGCAACGATATGTCCGTATAGTATTTTAGGAACTGCCGCAAAATGATTCTTCCATTTGCAACAGCCCCTAATAAATTACTTATTTAAAAAACCTTTATAATTTCGTACAAGCAGCTGGGATTCAATCTGTTTGATCGTCTCCAGTACAACACCTACGATAATGATCAGAGATGTTCCGCCGAAGGAAACATTTGCTCCGAGCCAGCCATTGAATACGAAAGGAATTACCTGTACAATGATCAGTCCTACTGCTCCGATAAAGATGATGTAATTCAGGATCTTTGTCAGATAGTCTGCAGTCGGTTTCCCCGGACGGATACCCGGAATGAACCCACCGCTCTTTTTCATATTATTTGCAATCTCTAACGGATTAAATGTAATCGATGTATAGAAATATGCAAAGAAAACAGTCAGGACAATATATAAGATCAGTCCCCAGGAATATTGTAATTGCTCTGGATTACACCAGTTATTAGAACTTAATCCTTTCAGAATCTCACTTCCGATTCCCTTCCCGTTTCCCTTTCCTAAGAAAGAAGCGATCACTACCGGGAACTGCATCAGTGAAGATGCAAAAATAACAGGAACAACACCTGCCGTATTTACTTTCAACGGAATAAATGAAGATTGTCCTCCTACACTTCTTCTTCCCTGAATTCTCTGGGAATACTGAACAGCGATCTTTCTCTGTCCATCCTGAAGAACGATAACAAAGACAACTACAACAAGTATAATCGCAAGTATGATAACAGCTGCAAGTCCTGCGGAAGCAAGGCTCTTACCTTTCATGAACTGATTATACAGTGTCACAAAGTCATCCGGCACTCTTGAAACGATATTGATCAGAAGTACGATAGAAATACCATTTCCCACACCCTTTTCATTGATCCGCTCACCGATCCACATAAGAAACGCAGAGCCGGCTGTGAGTGTCACTACTACTACTGCAGCATTTACAAAGTTAAAATCAACAAGAAGTCCCTGACGTCCGAATCCGACAGCCATCGCTGTTGACTCGATCAGTGCAAGAGCTACTGTCACATAACGTGTGATTGCTGTAATCTTCTTTCTTCCATCTTCCCCGTCTCTCTGCATTTCCTCTAATTTCGGAATTGCGATCGTGAGAAGCTGCATGATGATTGAAGATGTAATGTATGGAGTGATGCTCAGTGCGAATACTGACATCTGTGTGAAAGAACCGCCAGTGAAAGCGTTAAAAAAATTAAACGCTTCCCCTGTCTGACTTTCAAAAAAATTCTGAATATAAGTTGGATCAACACCCGGTGTCGGCAATTGTGAACCTATTCGAATCACAACAAGCATCATAAATGTATAGAAAATCTTTTTTCTAATATCTGCCACTTGAAATGCTTTCCGAAATGTTTTTAGCATTAGATCACCTCTGCTTTTCCACCGAGAGCCTCAATTTTAGCTGCAGCGCTTGCGCTGAAAGCGTTTGCCTGAACAGTAAGTTTCTTTGTGAGTTCACCGTTTCCAAGAATCTTAACACCATCTCTAGGATTCTTAACGATTCCTGCTTCGATCAGTGTCTCAACTGAAACAACAGAATCATTTTCAAATACTTCTAATGCGCTCAGATTAATACCAACGATTTCTTTAGAGTTTCTGCATGTGAAACCTCTCTTTGGTATTCTTCTGTATAATGGCATCTGTCCACCTTCAAAACCTGGTCTTGTAGCGCCTGAACGTGCTTTCTGACCTTTATGTCCTTTACCAGCAGTTTTGCCATTTCCTGACCCATGTCCGCGGCCTCTTCTGAAATTATCACTATGTTTTGACCCGTCAGCAGGTCTTAAGTTTGATAAGTTCATCGTGACACCTCCTTGTCTATAATTATGCTTCTTCTACTTTCACTAAATGTCTAACTTGCTGAACCATTCCTCTTGTTGCAGCGTTGTCCGGTAATTCAACTGTTTTGTTCAGTTTCTTTAACCCTAAAGCTTCCACTGTCTTTTTGTGTTTTGGAACAGCACCGATTGTAGATTTTACTAATGTAACTTTTAAATTTGCCATTTTCAATCTCCTCCTTAGCCTAAAATCTCTTCAACAGATTTTCCGCGAAGTTTAGCTACTTCTTCTGGAGTTTTAATCTGACTTAATCCCTCGATCGTAGCGAGTACTACGTTCTGTTTGTTGTTAGATCCTAAAGATTTTGTACGGATGTTCTTGATACCTGCAAGCTCGATTACCGCACGTGCCGGACCTCCGGCGATAACTCCAGTACCGTCTGGAGCTTTTTTAAGTAATACAGAAGCACTTCCGAATTTACCGATTAAATCGTGTGTAATACTTCCGTTCTCATCTAATGAAACAGAAATAAGTTTTTTCGCTGCGTCTTCTTTTCCTTTGCGGATTGCTTCCGGAATTTCAGCAGCTTTTCCTAAACCGGCACCAACATGGCCATTTCCATCACCAACAACTACTAAAGCTGTGAATCTGAAGTTACGACCACCTTTAACAACTTTTGTTACTCGTTTGATTGATACCACTTTTTCTGTTAGTT
>URCR01000075.1 GCA_900546325.1 uncultured Lachnospiraceae bacterium
ATGCAAAACTGATCACACAGTTATTCGGTGACAGAATGTACATTGCAAATGCAACCGGATGTTCTTCTATCTGGGGTAACTCTTCACCGTCTACACCATACACAGTAAACGAAAAAGGACAAGGTCCTGCATGGTCTAACTCTTTATTCGAGGACAACGCAGAGTTCGGTTACGGTATGTTATTAGCTCAGAAAGCTTTAAGAAACGGATTGAAAGCAAAAGTTGAGAAGTTAGTAGAGAGCGGAGACAATGAAGCTGTTGTTGCAGCAGGAAAAGAGTGGTTAGAGACATTTAGCTGCGGAGCTACAAACGGAACAGCAACAGACAACCTTGTTGCAGCATTAGAAGCTTGTGACTGCGGATGTGAATTAAGAAAAGAAATCTTACAGAACAAAGACTTCTTAGCTAAGAAATCACAGTGGATCTTCGGTGGAGACGGATGGGCTTACGACATCGGATTCGGTGGAGTTGACCACGTATTAGCTTCCGGACAGGATATCAACATCATGGTATTCGATACAGAAGTTTACTCTAATACAGGTGGACAGTCTTCTAAATCTACACCGACAGGTGCGATCGCTCAGTTCGCAGCAGGCGGTAAAGAAGTGAAGAAGAAAGATATGGCAAGCATCGCAATGAGCTACGGATATGTATATGTAGCACAGATCGCTATGGGAGCTGACTTCAACCAGACTGTAAAAGCTATCGCAGAGGCAGAAGCTTATCCAGGACCATCCTTAATTATTGCGTATGCTCCATGTATCAACCATGGTATTAAGAAAGGTATGAACAAAGCTCAGACCGAAGAAGAATTAGCAGTAAAATCAGGATACTGGCACAACTTCCGTTTCAACCCGGCTGCAGAAGGAAATAAATTCACTCTTGACAGCAAGGCTCCGACAGAAGATTACAGAGAATTCTTAAATGGAGAAGTTCGTTACAATGCATTAGCAAGAATGAATCCGGAAAGAGCAGAAGAATTATTTGCAAAATCAGAAGAAGCAGCGAAAGAGAGATATGCATACCTGAACAAACTTGTGACTCTCTACGGAAGCGACGCTGAATAAGAGAAGCAATTCTTTGCGGGCACTGTAAATACTTGGTGCGAATGAAAAGCAATATTTTTCAAAAGAGAATAAAGTAACACGAGAGGGATACTTCAGAAATGAGGTATCCCTTTTTGCGGAAAGTATACAAAAAAAGAAAAAAGGGCAGAAGAAAAAATAGTAAAAGTAGCAATTCCTATTTTGAAAAAAATATGATATACTGGATGCTGTTTGAAAAGAGAATTGAATGACAAGAGATAGAGGTGCAAGGATTATCAGTACGGTACATGCAAACACGGTGGACGACCGATGTGCCGGAAAGGATGAATTGCCGAAGACCTGTTCTTTCGTCCGGGGAGCAGGATCTGGGGCACTGCAGAATATGCAGTGAACTGTCACAGACATGTGGAGTGCTATCGTTGGCTGAAATAGAACAGAGATGAGTAGGAAGGTTTTCGCCATGAACGCGCTTTGGCAAGTTGTCGTTCATGGTTTTCTTTTTCAAAAAAACAAATTGGAAATTGTTTTAAAATATTGGAAGAGGAAGAGAAAGGAAAAATCTATGCACATTTCAAAGAAAAAAATATGGAGTGCGGTGACGCTTGTCATCATGTTTACGCTGCTGCTGTCGATGACGGTGTTTGCGGCGGAGAAAGAGGTGGCGCAGCCGAAGATGTATGCAACATTCTGGGGGCTGGTACCGCCGGTTGTGGCCATTGCGCTGGCATTGATCACAAAAGAAGTTTATAGTTCGCTGTTTGTCGGAATCCTTGTGGGAGCGATGTTTTACGCGGATTTTTCGTTTGAGGGGACGGTTGTTCACATTTTTCAGGGAGGGATCATCAGTGTTCTCTCAGACAGCTATAATGTAGGGATTCTTATATTCCTGATCATGCTGGGAGCAATGGTCAGCCTGATGAACCGTGCAGGCGGATCTGCGGCATTTGGAAAGTGGGCAGGAAAGCGGATAAAAACCCGCGTCGGTGCACAACTTGCGACGATCATGCTTGGTGTGTTGATATTTATCGATGATTATTTCAACTGTCTTACGGTTGGAAGTGTGATGCGGCCTGTGACAGACAAGCATCAAGTATCGAGAGCAAAGTTGTCGTACCTGATCGATGCAACTGCGGCTCCGGTCTGCATTATCGCTCCGATTTCTTCGTGGGCAGCGGCAGTGACAGGATTCGTAGAGGGAGAGGATGGATTTTCCATCTTTATGCGGGCAATTCCGTACAACTTCTATGCACTTTTGACGATTCTGATGATGATTACGATCGTTGTGATGAAGTTTGATTTTGGAACAATGCGGATACATGAGAAGAATGCTCTGAAAGGAGATATCTTTACTACTGCGAACAGACCTTATGAGAACGGAGAGGAAGTGGCTGCCAATGAAAATGGAAAGGTGACGGATCTTCTGATTCCGATTGTATCTCTGATCGTGTGTTGTGTGATCGG
Organism: uncultured Lachnospiraceae bacterium; assembly: GCA_900546325.1. GTDB lineage: Bacteria > Bacillota > Clostridia > Lachnospirales > Lachnospiraceae > Faecalimonas. The sequence goes on from URCR01000075.1 coordinate 2,508, forward strand.
GATGATCTATACAGGCGGATTTTTTGACGGAGTTGATTTTGTGACGGCATTCTCAAACAGTGATGCATCGGTAGGACTTGTCCTTGGAAGTTTCTTTGGGCTGATCATTACGATCGGGCTGTACCTGCTTCGGAGAGTCCTGAATTTTAAGGAGTGTATGGAATGTATTCCGGAAGGATTTAAGGCAATGGTTCCGGCGATCATGATCCTGACATTTGCATGGACATTAAAAGCAATGACGGACAGCCTTGGAGCGGCAGAGTTTGTTGCGATGGGCGTAGAACAGTTTGCGGGAGGGCTGATGAACTTTCTGCCGGCCATCATTTTCCTGGTTGGATGTCTGCTGGCATTTGCCACCGGAACATCCTGGGGAACGTTTGGGATTTTAATTCCCATCGTCGTTGCAATCTTTGGAGAAACAAATGAGACGCTGATGATCATTTCCATCTCGGCATGTATGGCAGGAGCTGTCTGCGGGGATCACTGTTCTCCGATTTCGGATACGACGATCATGGCGGCTGCGGGGGCACAGTGTGATCATGTCAGTCACGTATCCACTCAGCTGCCATATGCGATTACGGTGGCGCTGATTTCTTTTGTGACGTATATCATTGCAGGATTTGTGCAGAGTGCATGGATCGCGCTCCCAATCGGAATCGTGCTGATGATCGGCACATTGATCGTGATCAAGAATCGAACAGAAAATCAAGAATAAAAAGGAAACAAACGGGAGATCGTAAGAATGCGGTCTCCTGTTTGCGTTGGAAGGAAACGTTGTTGTTACTGTTCAGAGGTATGCATAAGTCATTGTAAAAAATAACGAAATTTATTT
>URCR01000076.1 GCA_900546325.1 uncultured Lachnospiraceae bacterium
AGCTTTTGAATAAGACATATGACATCAAGAAACCAGAAGTGATCGGAATCTATCTAGATGGAGAACCGGCAAAAGGAGTCGGCCCACAGGACGTTGCACTGGCGATCATTGGAGCCACATTTGCAAATGGCTATGTAAATAACAAAGTCATGGAATTTGTGGGACCTGGAGTTTCCAAATTAAGTGCAGACTACCGAATTGGAATCGATGTTATGACAACAGAGACAACCTGTCTGTCTTCTATCTGGAAAACAGATGAAAAGATCCAGGAATTCTATGAGATCCATGGAAGAAGCGAGGGATATAAGGAGCTGAATCCGGGAGCAGTGACTTACTATGATGGAATGGTTTATGTCAATATGAGCGAGATCAAGCCAATGATCGCGATGCCGTTCCACCCAAGCAATGTATATACGATTGATGAAGTGAATGCAAATCTGGCGGATATCCTCCATGAAGTGGAGAAAAAGGCTCTGATCAGTCTGGACGGAGCAGTGGATTATTCTCTTCAGAGCAAGATTGTGAACGGAAAACTCTATGTTGATCAGGGAATCATCGCGGGATGTGCAGGTGGTGGATTTGAAAATATCTGTGCAGCAGCGGATATTATAAAAGGAAGAAACATCGGTGCGGATGAGTTTACATTCAGTGTATATCCGGCAAGTACACCGATTTATATGGAACTTGTGAAAAATGGAGCAATCGCAGATCTGATGGAAGCAGGAACAGTTGTAAAGACTGCATTCTGCGGACCATGTTTTGGCGCCGGAGATACTCCTGCAAATAATGCATTCTCTATCCGTCATACAACAAGAAACTTCCCGAACAGAGAAGGTTCCAAGCTCCAGAACGGTCAGATTTCTTCTGTTGCACTGATGGATGCCCGTTCAATCGCGGCAACGGCGGCAAACAAAGGATTCCTGACACCGGCGACAGCAATGGATGTCGAGTACAAGGGACAGAAATATCACTTTGATCAGAATATTTACGCAAACCGCGTCTTCGACAGCAAAGGTGTGGCAGATCCGGGCGTAGAGATCAAGTTTGGACCAAATATCAAGGACTGGCCGGAAATGTCAGCGCTTCCACAGAATCTGGTGCTCAAAGTAGTGTCTGAGATCCATGATCCGGTTACCACAACGGATGAATTGATCCCATCCGGTGAGACATCCTCTTATCGTTCAAACCCGCTGGGATTGGCAGAGTTTGCACTTTCCAGAAAAGATCCTGCTTATGTGGGACGTGCAAAAGAAGTACAGGCTGCACAGAAAGCGATTGAAGCAGGTAAGTGCCCTCTGGAAGTATTGGAAGAGTTAAAACCTGTAATGGAAAAAATCCAGAAGCAGTTCCCTCAGGTCGGAGAAGGAAATCTGGGAGTTGGAAGTACGATTTTTGCAGTAAAACCAGGAGATGGTTCCGCTCGTGAACAGGCTGCATCCTGCCAGAAAGTATTGGGTGGATGGGCGAATATTGCCAATGAGTATGCAACAAAACGTTACCGTTCGAACCTGATCAACTGGGGAATGCTGCCGCTTTTGACAAAGGAAGATGACAAAGCACTTTCCTTTAAGAATGATGATTACATCTTTATTCCAGATGTAAGAGATGCTGTGGCAGAAAAAGCAGATGTGATCAAGGCTTATGTCGTAGGAGACGAGTTGAAAGAAGTAGAGTTTTATCTGGGTGATCTGACAGACGCAGAGAGAGAGATCATTTTAAAAGGATGTCTGATCAATTACTATAGAGGATAAGAGCCAGACAAATGAAAAATCAGGGAGAAATAAAAATCTTCCTGATTTTTTTATTTTCCATGCAACAAAACATCATTTGAGAGACTCTTATATATGACAGACAAGCAATGGTGTGAACAGCAAAATAAATGAAAAAGAAAGAGAGGGGATGCGGATGTACAATTATCAAAAAAGTGCGGAAGCAGTTCTGATACAGCGTGCAAAGCGTGGGGATATCAAGGCATTTTCAGAGTTGTATTCCAGAATCTATGTAGAGCTTTATAGATTTGCTTTGTATACGCTGAAGCATCCGCAGGAAGCGGAAGATGCAGTCAGTGATACAGTGATGGCAGCCTATGAAAAGATATCCGGTTTGAAAAAAGAGGAGTCTTTTAGAAGCTGGATCTTTACCATTTTAAGTAATCATTGTAAGAGCCAGTTTCAAAAGCGAAGACAAGCCGATGAGCTGGATGAGGATTATCCGGCGGAGGAATCCGATTATTCTGTTTCGCAGGATGTAAAACGTGCATTCTGGAATCTGGATGAGGAAGAACGTCTGATTGTTTCATTTTCGGTATTTGGAGGCTATCAAAGTGATGAGATTGGACAGATGCTTAAGATGAATCCGGCAACCGTTCGTTCCAGAAAAAAGAGGGCGTTAGAGAAAATGCGGACAGTTCTTCAGGAAGTGGAGGTATCGTGATGGAAAATAAAAGAGACAGACAGTTTACAGAAGAAGAAATCAAAGATAAGATTATGCGGTCAGCAGAAGATATTGAAGTGCCGGATTCTTTAAAGCCTGAGAATATTGAAAAGAAACTGGCACAGAAAAAGAAAAAACGGACACCGGTTTATGGAATTGTGGCAGCAGCGGCATGCTGTTGTATTGTAGTCGGAGCAGTGGCATTTTCCGGACGTGGAATGATGCAGGACAAGGAAGCACAAAAGGCAGCGGAAAAGACTGCGGACGATACAGTCGCTGAGTCGACTGCTGCGTTGGCAAGTGCGAAGGATTATGATC